>NZ_JAEQMG010000001.1 GCF_016680995.1 Ruminococcus difficilis
GAGGAAAGGAGTGCTATTATGGCTAAAGGAAATATGACGATAAGAATGGAGCCGGAGCTGAAAGCACAGGCGGCAGCTCTCTTTAAGTCCCTCGGAATGGATTTGAGTACGGCAACGGGTATTTTTTATCGACAGGCACTTAGGTGTCATGGACTTCCCTTTGAAGTCAAGGTTGACGAGCCGAATGCTGTTACCTATGCGGCGATGGAGGCGGCAGAAAAGGGAGAGGATATGTATGGTCCGTTTGATAGCGTTGCAGATCTGATGGAGGCGCTGAATGCTTAAGCCGGAGTTTTCGGGGCAGTTCAAACGAGATTACAAGCTTGCGATCAAGAGAGGCTGCGATCCGAAGAAGTTGGAGGAAGTGATCACGCTGTTGTGTAACGAGCAGCCGTTGCCGGAGGCGTATCGAGATCATGCTCTCACTAATTCCAGAAATTATAAGGACATGAGAGAATGTCACATCGAGCCGGACTGGCTGTTGGTCTATAAAGTTGTTCGGCAGACTTTGATTTTGAAATTGATAAGGACGGGATCTCATAGCGATTTGTTTTGAGATTAACTCCGGATGAAAGAGTGGTGATGATATTTGGCGGGTGTAATAACGGAAATTGCAATAGAATGTGGCGTGTCGGAACAGGCAGTTCGTGCATGGTGTAGGCGAAACCATGTTGCGAAAGATGCGAAAGGAAGTTTCGCAATCAGCGAAAGTCAAAAAACCGCCATATATCAGCATTATTTAGGTGTTGAACGAAAGCAAGTTTCGCAACAGGCGAAAGCAAGTTGCGAAACTTGCGAAACCACTTTGATCGCTATGCTGCAGGGAGAATTAGACCGGAAAAGCGAGCAACTTGCTGTAAAGGACAAGCAGATCGAGGAACTGAACGCAAGGTTGGCGGAGGTCAGCTCGGCGTTGGTGACGGCACAGCAGACTGCGGCAGCGGCCCAGGCTCTCCATGCTGGGACAATGCATCAGCAGCTTCTTTCCGGCAAGTCCGGAGCCGATCAGCCGGAGCGTGAGACAGAACCGGTTCAAAAGCGTAGCTGGTTTAGTAGGTTCTTTGGGGACTAAACAGAACGACAAATCGGGAATTGATACTGTATTAAAAGATTTTCCTCTTTTCTGCCCTAAATGCAAATTGACGCATATCATTGATGTAGAAAAATTAGAGATTGTAATCAAAAATACAGAAAAACAAACTTTTATTATTTAGAAGAAAGGATATAAAAATGAAACGTTTACCTAAATATACGCCTGCGGAAGTACGGAATGATCCATACGGATTTACTTACAAAGAAATGTCGGAAGTTATTGGCGAGAATGAAGCAAAAGCCTTATATGAAGAATTATATAAGCAATTACCACGCAAAAAAAATCTATCAATGTTGGTAAAAAATATTTGCAAAAGCAGTGATACTGAAAAGTATGTTTACGAACTGAAAGACAACAAATACATTGAAACGGTTTTTATCAAGCGGCGAGATGGTGGAACTGTTTGCGTGAGCACACAAGTCGGTTGTCCTGTTGGTTGTATTTTTTGTGAGTCCGGGCGAAATGGCTTTGTTCGTAATCTAACATCGTCAGAAATCGTACAACAGATTATATTGTTGCGTCGAAAAGTAAACCGTATCGTTTTTATGGGTATGGGAGAGCCTTTATTCAATTATGACAACTTGATAAAAGCAATCCATATTCTCCGAGATAGATATGGGCTCAACTTTCCAACCGACGGCATTACCATATCAACAGTTGGTCCGGTCGATCAATTAAAAAAATTGCGCGAGGAACATCTTAAAATTCAGTTGACAATATCTTTACACGCAGCAACACAATCTGCAAGAAATCGTATTATTCCTCACATGCGCATATATGCTATTGAAGATGTTGTTAAGCAAGCCTTATCCTATTCTGAAAGGCATAATCGCAAAATTGTCTTTGCGTATTTGCTTTTACCGGGTATAAATGACCGGCCCTCAGATGTAAGACAACTTGCAAAATGGTTTCGGGGCAAAAAAGTTATGATTAACGTGTTACAATACAACCCAACAAGCAATTCAAGAATTAAAGCACCACAGAAACGGGAAATAGTTGCATTCAAACATCAATTAGAGCAAGCAGGACTTGAAGTTACTATGAGAGTTTCTCATGGCAGAGAGATTAACGCGGCTTGTGGACAGTTAGCTAACACATATAATAAATTCAAAAAAAAATGATTAAAAGTGCCAGACGCATAGACGCAGAGCCGATAACGCATTAGGTCAAAAAACCTATGTGTTATCGGCTTTTTTATGACCAATTCCAGTTTATCGGTGGGATGAAGGTCGGGGAGCCGTCCGCAGACGGCAGGGGCAGCGCCCCTCCGGAGCTGGCAGAGCAGCAGGCACGAGCCGGCAGTGAAGCAGCTCCGGCAACCCCTCCCCTTTAGGGGCGCAAAGCACTT
>NZ_JAEQMG010000010.1 GCF_016680995.1 Ruminococcus difficilis
TAACAGAGTGGCCAATGCCGATGACTGTTTTTCTAAAACTCTTTTGAGATGTTCTCAAAAAACAAAATAGTTGTGAAATAAATTGCGCTTTCCCTCTTGACAAATGTCACTACATAACAGTGATTAGTGGTTAGTGGTTAGTGATTTGCTCCCGTTATGGGAGCTTTTTCACGTTTTGTCATCTTTTCGCATAGTATACAATGTATTCTGTGGTGAGGTGAGTGTATGAAGATCGCGGTATTCGGCGGCGATAAACGGATGTTGTTCGCGGCTAAGGCGTTTTACGATGACGGACATGAGGTGCTGTTGACGGGCTTTGATTCTCTTTTGAGCCTGTGCGGGATCCGTGTCTGCACGGTGCGGGAGGCGGCAACGGAATGTGATATCGCCGTACTGCCGGTGCGACCCGTAACAGACGACAAGCTGTTCGCGCCGTTTGCAAAGCATCCGATCAGTATCGCGGGTACGATCGACAGAATAGGGCAGAAGCCTCTGTTCAGCGGCAGCGCTTTTTTGCTCAAGCCGTATGACGCTGGAGAGATCTATGATTATTCCGCCGACGAGATCTTCACCCTGCGCAATGCCGAGCTGACCGCCGAGGGCGCGATCGGGCTGATCCTGAACGAGTATGAGGGGGCTGTATACGGCGCCGAAATTCTGGTAACGGGCTACGGTCGGATCGGCAAGGTGCTGTCCGGTTATCTTCGGATGATGGGCGCAAAGGTGACGGTCGCGGCGCGTAATCCCGCCGATCGTGATATGATCATTTGCAGGGGGATGACCGCCGCGGATTATCCCGAGATCAACTGGCGGCGTTATCAGGTGATCGTCAACACCGTGCCCGCCGAGGTGATCGACAGAGACGCGGTCGCTCAAATGCGGGAGGATGTGTTCATCATCGACCTCGCCTCCGTGCCGGGCGGCGTTGATGTCAGCGCGGCAAAGGACAGGGAGCTTACCTGTATCCACGCGTTGGCGTTACCGGGCAAAACGGCGCCTCTCACCGCGGGAATCATCATCAAAGATACCATTATGAATATACTCAAACGAGAGGAGCTTCTCGGATAAAGGAGGAAAACGGTGGAAAAGATCAAACTGGGCTATGCTTTGACCGGCTCCTTTTGCACCTTGGATAAAAGCATCAAAGAAATGTCGCGGCTCGTATCACAGGAGTATGACGTTCTGCCGATCATGTCGGAAAACGCCTATACGGTGTCTACACGCTTCGGAAAAGCGCATGACATCGTAACGCGGATCGAGAATATCACGCAAAAGAGCGTGATCCATACCGTCAGCGGCGCCGAACCGATCGGACCGCGCGGGATGTGCGATATCCTGCTGGTCGCGCCGTGTACCGGCAACACGCTGTCAAAAATCGCGCTGGGCATCACCGACACGCCCGTCACCATGGCGGTCAAATCTCAGCTGAGGATCGGCGCTCCGGTGGTGCTGTGTGTCGCGAGCAACGACGCTCTCGGCGCGTCGGCGGAGAACGTCGGCAGATTGCTCAACCGCAAAAACGTGTACTTTGTACCGTTCTCACAGGACGATCCGTTCAAAAAACCGAATTCGCTGGTAGCGCACTTCGATCTGATCCCGCAGAGCCTTGCAAAAGCGCTCAAAGGACAGCAGCTCCAGCCGATATTCGCGTCATAACTGCCGCCGCAAAGTCTGTGACAATAAATGCAGGAGCCGCGGCGATCTCTAATCAATCATGATACCGGGCAGAGAAGGTGAAACTTTTCTGCCCTTTTTTATTGAAATGCGGGAACATTTATGGTAGAATTACAAATTAGAGAATTATTTGGATAATTCTGATTATGAATTATCATCATCAAGTAGGAGAAAACCATGAAGTATTGTAAAACCTGTAAACAGCTGTGTTTCGGTGAAGCGTTGCCGTTTGACGGCTGTAAGCATAAGCTCAGGGAGATCGAGGACATCAACGAGCCTGTCCGTCTGTGTGTCGCGGGCGGTACGGAACGCGCGATGCTGACCGGTATGCTCAAGGACGCGAATATCCCCTACGTGGAGGAACCTGTTTATCCGCAGGGCGTCGCGAATGAGATCGTCACCGGCTATGACGTCAAGCTGTCTAATATCTCGATCGTGGTACCGTTTTCCGCGCTGCCCAAGGCGGTCGAGCTTCTCGGCACTATTGAAACGCTGCCTCATGATCTCGAGCCGCATATGGATGAGATCACGGCGCGGATCGAACGTCTCAAAGCGGATAGGGAAGAGGCCAAGTCCATGAGCCCCGCAATGCGCACCACCGTCAAGGTGCTTTCCGCGTTGGCGTTTCTGGCGCTGATCGCGCTGGCGGTATTTGGCGTCGACGCAATCACAGGCTGGATCAAGAGCTTATTCTGATCCAACAAATAGAGTCGTTGTGAGAAAAGACGCGCGCGTCCGCTCGCAACCGAATTCAGTATTTAATTCCATTTGGAGGTCAATGATATGAAAATCGATACTAAATGCGTACAGGTAGGCTATGAGCCGAAGAACGGTGAACCCCGCGTTCTCCCGATCGCTCAGAGCACGACTTTTGTTTATGACAGCGCCGAGACCATGGGCAAGCTGTTTGACTTAGAAGCGGAGGGCTGTTTCTACACCCGTCTGGCGAATCCCACACTCAACACCGTCGCGAACAAGATCGCCGCGCTCGAAGGCGGCGTCGGCGCGATGCTGACTGCCTCCGGACAGGCGGCGTCCCTGATCAGCATCACCAATATCGCGAAGGCGGGCGATCATATCATCGCTTCCGCCGCGATCTACGGCGGTACGTTCAACCTGTTCAACAAGACCCTGCGTGATCTCGGTATCGCCTTCGATTTTGTCAGCCCCGTGATCACTGCCGAAGAGCTTGACAAGATGTTTAAGCCCAACACCAAGGCGGTATTCATCGAGACCGTCACCAATCCCTCTCTGGATGTTGTCGATATCGAAATGTTCGCCAAGGTCGCTCACGCGCATCATGTCCCGCTGATCGTGGACAACACCTTCGCGACCCCGATCAACTGCCGTCCCTTTGAGTGGGGCGCCGATATCGTCGTTCACTCTACCTCCAAGTACATGGACGGTCATGCTGTCGCGCTGGGCGGCGTTGTTGTCGATTCCGGCAACTTTGACTGGACAAGCGGCGATTTCCCGATGCTCACCACGCCCGATGAGACCTATCACGGCGTTGTCTATACCGACCAGTTCGGCAAGGCGGCGTACATCACAAAGTGCTGTACCCACCTCATGCGTGACTTCGGCGCGCAGCAGTCGCCGCAGAACGCGTTCCTGCTCAACCTCGGTCTGGACACACTGGCGCTGAGAATGGCGCGCCATTGCTCCAACGCGCAGACCGCCGCCGAGTTCCTTGAGAACCATGACAAGGTTGAGTCGGTCAATTACCCGGGGCTTAAATCCAATCAGTATTACGACATCGCGAAGAAGTATATGCCCAACGGCTCCTGCGGCGTTATCTCTGTTTGCCTCAAGGGCGGCAAAGAGGGCGCTGTGCGCTTTATGGAAGGGCTCAAGCTCGCGAAGATCGTCATCCATGTCGCCGACGCCCGTACCTGTGTGCTCCATCCCGCGTCCACGACCCATCGTCAGCTCACCGATCAACAGCTGATCGAAGCCGGCATCGCGCCGAACATGGTGCGCTTGTCCGTCGGTATCGAGGATCCCGAGGATATCATCGCGGATCTCAAGCAGGCGTTGGAGCAGGTATAATATGTCGGACAGATTTACCTCCGCGATCATCGTTGCGGCGGGTGACAGCACCCGCATGGGCTTCAAGATGTCCAAGCAGCTGATCCCCCTCAACGGTCACGCGGCGATCGAATATACGTTGAAGGCGTTTCAGGATTGCAACCTGATCGATGAGATCATCGTCGTGGCGCGATCCGCAGACATCGACAGTATCGCGCATATCGCCTTTAACTTCAAGAAGGTCAGCTCCGTCACCTCCGGCGGCGCGACCCGTACTTTGAGCGTCAAGCGCGGTATCCGCGCCGCGAATAAGCGCGTGACCCATTACGCGATCCATGACGGCGCGAGAGTACTGATCACGCCCGAGCAGATCGAAAAGGTGCTGAACGCGGCATTTGAATGTAACGCCGCGGCGCCCGGAACGCCTGTGACGGACACCGTCAAGATGATCGATGAAAACGGCGTGATCTTATCTACGCCCGACCGCTCCGCCATGTGGTCGGTACAGACGCCTCAGGTGTTTGAAAAAGAGCTTTACCGCCGCGCTATGGATCACGCGGAAGCAAATCAGCTCGCTGTCACGGACGACTGCTCGATGGTCGAAGCGATCGGCGAAAAGGTGCGTTTGATCCGCGGCGAGTACTCCAACATCAAGCTCACCACACCGGTGGATATCACGCTGGCGGAAGCGTTGCTGAAAAAGAGAAAATAATCATAGAAAGGGAGTCATTGTATGAGAATCGGACACGGATATGATGTGCATCGTTTAAAAAAGGGCAGAGATTTGATTCTCGGCGGCGTCGAGATCCCGTATGAGATGGGGCTGGACGGTCATTCCGACGCGGATGTACTGCTCCACGCCGTGATGGACGCGCTGTTGGGCGCGGCGGCACTCGGCGATATCGGCAAGCATTTTCCCGATACCGATCCGAAGTACAAGGACGCCGAGAGCACCAAGCTACTCTGGGATGTGGTCGGTCTGATCGAGGAAAACGGCTTCAAGCCCCATAATATCGACTGCACCATTTGCGCCCAGGCGCCGAAGCTTGCGCCGTATATCGACGAGATGCGCTCCAATATCGCGGTAGCCTGCGGGTTGAAGAAGAGCGCCGTCAGCGTCAAGGCGACCACGGAAGAGGGCTTAGGCTTCACCGGCTCAATGCAGGGCATATCCGCGACAGCTGTTTGCTTATTGGATGAAGTATAATTGTCATTGCGGGGAACCGTGTTAAAACGGTTCCGTGGCGATCTCAACTCATTCAACAATAGAATATTATCATGATTCACACACCTCTCTCATAGACATAATGAGAGAGGTGCTTTTTATGGATAAATATGATAACAGATTATGGTATTATAGTATCATAAAGCCTCCCTTTCCTAAGGGAGGTGCCCCGAAAGGGGCGGAGGGTTGCAACAGAAAAATGAAAAGACTTGTTGCGATCACATTGGCTGTATTGATGATGATGTCTTTGAACATTTCCGTCAGCGCACTGAGCGAGGCGGATATCCCGTCGCCCGCGGCGGTGTTGATGGACGCGAATTCGGGTAAAATTCTTTTCGAGAAAAATGCGCATGAACAGCGCGCCTGCGCGTCCATCACCAAGGTGATGACGTTGACGCTCGTGATGGAGGCGGTCGACAGCGGCAAGATCCGTCTGGACGATGTGGTGACCGCGTCCGCGCACGCCGCGTCGATGGGCGGCTCCGATATCTGGCTCGAAGAGGGCGAGCAGATGAGCGTGGATGATATGATCAAGGCGACCGCCGTCGCCTCCGCCAATGACGCGGCTGTCGCGCTGGCGGAATTCGTATGCGGCAGTGAAGAGGATTTTGTCGCGGCAATGAACGACAAAGCCGCCGCGCTCGGGATGAACGATACCACCTTTAAGAACTGCAACGGTCTGGATGAGGAGGGTCACATCACCTCGGCGTATGACGTCGCTTTGATGTCGCGCGAGCTGATCAGGCACGAGAAGATCTATGACTATACCTCCATCTGGATCGACGAGCTGCGCGGGGGAGAGACCCAGATCGTCAATACCAATAAGCTCTTAAAAAGCTATGACGGTATCACGGGGCTGAAAACCGGAACGACCGGCGACGCGGGATCGTGTATCTCGGCGACGGCGCAGCGTAACGGTCTGAGCCTGATCGCGGTGGTGCTGGGCGCGGATTCCGGCAAGGGGCGCTTCAAGGACGCGGCGGCATTGCTCGATTACGGCTTCGCGAATTTCGAAACGCGGGAGCTGCGCTTGCAGGAGGAGCTTTCTCCGATCACCGTGGAGGGCGGTATGCAAAATTCCGTGACGATCTCATGCGACGACTCCGCTTATCTTACCGTACCCAAGGGCGAGGGCGGGGGATTGAAGCAGACTTTGGAGATCCCCGAGACCATCACCGCCCCTGTCGCAAAGGGCGATGTGGTCGGCAGTCTGCGCTTCACCCTCGGTGACGAGGAGATCGCGTCCTTCGATATCACGGCGGATGAGGATGTGGAGGAAAAGGATTTCGGCAGTATATTGAAATTGCTGTTTCAGTCGATGGTGAAGCTGTAAATGCCTTCCCCTCGGGGGACGCGCGCGTCTTTTTCTACGTCACTGTAACGTAGCACGAATCAAAAAAAGCCTTCCCCTCGGGGTACCCCCGTTGGGGGAATGTCCGAAGGACAAGGGGGGAGCCGCTTCCGGCGAGGAGAAGGTGTCACCAAAGGTGACGGATGAGGGGATAACCTTTCCTATTGATGTAGGACTCGGTGAGGCTGTATGTCTACCGAAAATCGAGGAAGAGCCTTTCGCTCTTTGTTAAGATGATCTTTCGGCTAACTCAGCCCCTCATCCGACCAATTTGCTATGGCAAATTGCCCACCTTCCCCCCGAGGGGAAGGCTTTTATATAGGGAAGGCTTTTCCGATAGACAAAAATAAAGGCGCACGCGCCATCAACATCTTGTGTCATTGGTTTGCGTTCCTTCTAAATTTAGAATTCATTCACAATTTATCGGATAAAAATGTTGCAATGCCCGCCGAAATATAGTATAATGCAATTAATCATATAAGAAGAAGTGTGTATATTTCCTGCAAAGAAACATGAATACACTATATTTCTTCTTGGGAATTATAAGGAGGGTATTTATGCCTACAACTCTTAGTGATAAACATTTACAGGGCTTTTTAGGTTCCGATGAATATGTCGGTATCGCCCCTGCCGTCAAAGCCGCTCATGAAGCGCTTCATTCCGGCAAGGGTCTCGGCAACGACTTTATCGGCTGGCTGAACCTGCCCACTGACTATGACAAGGACGAATTCGCGCGCATCAAGGTCGCCGCGGAGAAGATCAAGTCAAATTCCGATATTTTCGTTGTCATCGGTATCGGCGGATCCTATTTGGGCGCCCGTGCCGCTATCGAATTCATCAAGTCCCCGAACTACAACGCGCTGTGCAAGGATACACCGCAGATCTACTATACCGGCAACTCCATCAGCTCCAACGCGCTGGCTGAGCTTCTCGAGATATGTGAGGGCAAGGATGTTTCCATCAACATGATTTCCAAGTCCGGCACGACCACCGAGCCCGCGATCGCGTTCCGCGTATTCCGCGAGATGCTCGAGAAGAAGTACGGCAAGGACGGCGCGAAGGATCGTATCTTCTGCACCACCGATAAGGCGCGCGGCACCTTAAAGCAGCTCGCCGACCGTGAGGGCTATGAGACCTTTGTCGTTCCGGATGACGTCGGCGGACGCTACAGCGTTCTGACCGCAGTCGGTCTGCTGCCGATCGCGGTATCCGGCGCGGATATCGACGCGCTGATGCAGGGCGCTCGTGACGCGCAGGACAAGTTTGCCGATCCCGATCTTGACAAGAATGATTGCTACAAGTACGCGGCGATCCGCAATATGCTCTATAACAAGGGTAAGACCACCGAGATCCTCGTCAGTTACGAGCCCGCGTTCACCCTGATGAACGAGTGGTTCAAGCAGCTGTACGGTGAATCCGAGGGTAAGGATCAGAAGGGTATCTTCCCGGCGTCCGTTATCTTCTCCACCGACCTGCACTCTATGGGTCAGTACATCCAGGACGGCAGACGCAATCTCTTTGAGACCGTCGTGCTCTTTGACAGCGTGCAGAGAGAGATCAAGCTCGGCACCGATCCCGAGAATGTGGACGGTCTGAACTTCCTGTCCGGCAAGACGATGGAATTCGTCAACCGCAAGGCGTTTGAGGGTACCGTGCTGGCGCACAACGACGGCGGTGTTCCCAATGTCGTACTCACCGTCGACAAGATGGACGAGTACAACCTCGGTTATCTGATCTACTTCTTCGAGAAGGCTTGCGCGATCTCCGGCTACATCCTCGGCGTGAATCCCTTCAACCAGCCCGGCGTAGAGAGCTACAAGAAGAACATGTTCGCTCTGCTCGGCAAGCCCGGCTATGAGGATCAGAAGGCTGCTCTTGAGGCAAGATTAAAGTAATTTTTCTGTGCTAACAGACTGTATATAAAAAACAGGAGGAATGATTAAAATGGTTACATTAATTATTGGTAAGAAAGGCTCCGGCAAGACCAAAAAGCTCATCCAGCTCGCTAACGAGGCTGTCGCGAAGTCCAGCGGTAACGTAGTCGTTATCGAAAAGGGCGCGGGACTGACCTATGACGTGACCCACAAGGCTCGTCTGATCGATACCGACGTTTACGGCGTCAAGGGTTATGAGATGCTTCTCGGCTTTATCAGCGGTATCTGCGCGGGCAACTATGACGTTACCGATATCTTTGTTGATTCCACCTTCAAGATCGCTCCCCAGGGCGTTGAGGGTATCGAGGAATTCATCACCAAGCTCGACGCGCTCTCCAAGGAGAGCGAGGCGCATATCACCCTGCTGGTATCCGCTGCCGAGGCTGATCTTCCCTCAGGCCTCAAGGCTGTCTGCGAAGAGATCTGAGCATAAGACACCGATCCATAGCCGCTCCTTTTGGGGCGGCTTTTTGTGTGGGGATGATGATGCTCGGGGGGTTCCGCAAAACCTTCGGCGTATTTATGATCCAATGCACGGTCACAGCGGAGTTGGTGGAGTATGGTGGAGTAAGGTGGAGCGCGTTTGACCGTCTCCACCACGAGGAAACACACTGTTTATGCGGGGTTACGCGTCCTGTGGTGGACTTGGTGGAGTGAATTGGAATTCACAGGCATTATTCAAAGTCGGTATATCATTGCGTGACAGTAATATAACCGCGTGGAGATGAATAGGGATAAAGATATAGTGAAAAGAAGTCCACCAACTCCACCTGATCGCCGAAAAACGGCTTGGTTACGCGGTTTTTTGATGGTGGTCTTGTGCAATCCTTCTCCACCTGTACGCCACCATCGCGCGACAGACGACCGATGATCGCGGTCTGGAACGCGTATCCCGGCGAGCGTCAAACAAAATACGGAAAAAACCTGACGAATTACAAGATTTTTACTTGACAAAGTCCGGTGGTTTTATTATAATATCAAATAGCGTTTTAATGTAGATAACTGCGTTTTGATTTCGGAGGAGTTATGCTGTTAGATTTGAAAGACATTTTCGTATCCGACGGCGCCTCTAAAGACGTCAGTGATACACTCTCACTCAGTGATGTTGAGATCGCGGGTGAACATCCATTCACTTCACCTGTCGAGCTTTCTGCACATGTTGAGAATAAGGCGGGCATGGTTACGCTGGAGCTTTGTACCGTATTTGAGTACCACACCTCCTGCAGCCGTTGCCTTGTGCCGATCGAGCGCCGTATGGAATATCACTTCTCTCACAAGATCATCGAGAATCTGGAGGAGGATTTCAACGACGACTACATCGAAGCGCCCGACCTGAGCCTGGATTTAGACGAGCTTGCTTCGTCCGATATCCTGTTAGAGCTGCCGACCAAGTTCCTTTGCAAGGGAGACTGTCAAGGTCTCTGTCAAAAATGTGGACATAATCTTAACTTGGGTGACTGCGGATGTGATAAGAGAGAGATCGACCCACGGCTTGAGGCGTTAAAAGCATTATTAGAGTAAATAATATCGCGGAGAATTCCTCCGTGATCTAAACCTATATTATGTAAGGAGGGTTTTTCATGGCTGTACCGGCAAGAAAACATTCACATGCTCGTAAGATGAAGAGAAGATCCAACGTATGGAAGCTCCAGGCTCCTGCTCTGTCTATCTGCCCTGAGTGCGGTGAGTATAAGGCTCCCCATAGAGTCTGCCCCAACTGCGGCAAATACAACGGCAGACAGGTCATCGCTGTAGACGAGGACTAATCTAATTTATTGAACAACGGCGGCGGGCGGAATATTTCCGGTCGCCCTTTTGTTTTTCAGCCTTCTCCTTGAGGAGAAGGTGTCAACATCGTTGACGGATGAGGTGGAAACATTTCTGCTTTATCAATGAAATCTTTTTGTTTGAAGCGTTTCCACCTCATCCGACCTTTTTGGCTTTTGAGCCAAAAAGCCCACCTTCCCCTCGAGGGGAAGGCTTTTGGAGGTTTGTATGGCTGTTACAATTAAAGACGTATACCGTAACAGCTATGCCTACCGCGCGGGCTGTGAGGCGGGGGACACCCTGCTGTCGATCAACGGGAACGAGATCGTCGATGTGCTCGACTATCGTTTTTATCAGCTTAATTCTGATTTAGAATTAAAAATCCGTGACCGCAAGGGTCAGGTGCATACCGTCAAGGTGCGTAAGCCCGAGTATGAGGAGCTGGGTCTGGAATTCGACACCTATCTGATGGATAAGGAGAAATCCTGCCGCAATAAGTGTATTTTCTGCTTTATCGATCAGCTTCCCGAGGGGATGCGCGAGAGCCTGTATTTCAAGGATGACGACAGCCGTCTGTCCTTTTTATTCGGCAATTATGTCACGCTCACCAACCTGACCGAGCATGAGATCAGCCGTATCATCAAGATGCACATCAGCCCCATCAACGTCAGCGTTCATACCACCAACCCCGAACTGCGGGTGAAAATGATGAACAACCGCTTTGCCGGTGACGCGCTGAAGATCTTAAAACGCCTGTCGGAGCACAATATCGCGATCAATACCCAGATCGTCTGCTGTCCCGGCTGGAACGACGGGGAAGAGCTCGAGCGCTCCCTGCGCGATCTGTATGAGCTGAACGTCAACCTGATCGGCGTGGTGCCGGTCGGGATCACCAAATACCGCGAGGGCTTGGCGGAGCTGACGCCCTTCACCGTTGAGAAAGCGCGCGAGACCGTGGATATCCTCGAAGAATTCGGCGAAATGTGTATGGAAACGCGCGGCAAGCGCATTGCCTACGCCGCCGATGAATTGTATATCAAGGCGGGTTATGAGATTCCCGACGCGTCATTTTACGGCGACTTTGAGGCGATCGAGAACGGGATCGGTCTGATCGCCCAGCTGCGTGAGGATTTCCGTGACGAGCTCGATTGGCGCGAGGCGGATGCTTCGATCCAACGCGCCGTATCCATCGCCTGCGGCACCTCCGCCGCGCCGTACCTGAGGGAATTGATGGATGAAGCGCAGACAAAATTCCCCGGCGTGAAGGTGAATGTGTACCCGATCGTCAATGACTTTTTCGGTGAGCAGATCAACGTCAGCGGACTGATCGTCGGACAGGATCTGTATCACCAGCTCAAAAACAAACCGCTGGGAGACGCCCTGCTCATTTCCTCGGCAATGCTACGATTTGAAAATGACCTTTTCCTCGATGACGTCCATATCGACGATCTTTCGAGGAAGCTGCATATCGAGATCTTACCGATCCATAACGACGGCGTGATGTTGCTGAACGCCGTTCTGGGAACGACCGATGAATGAGGATGTTTCCGCAATAGCTCCGATTTGTGTCAGGAGCTTTGCAATGACAATGATCGGTTAAGATCGATTAAGATTGCGGTCGTCTTTCGACCTGCAATGACAATAACGGAAGGAGGATGAAGATGTCGAAACCTGTAGTCGCGATCGTCGGCAGACCGAATGTCGGCAAAAGCACACTGTTCAATAAGCTCGTCGGCGAGCGTATCTCTATCGTTGACGATACCCCCGGCGTCACGCGCGACCGTATCTACGGCGACGTGGATTGGAACGGAAGAGCTGCCCTGCTCATCGATACGGGCGGTATCGAGCCGTTTTCGGACGACGTCATTTTGTCCCAGATGCGTGAGCAGGCACAGCTCGCCATCGATACCGCGGACGTCATCATCATGGTGACGGACGTCCGATCCGGTCTTGTCGCTACCGATGAAGAGGTAGCGCATATGCTGATCAGGAGCAACAAGCCCCTGGTTCTTTGTGTCAACAAATGTGATTCGATCGGTGATCCGCCGCCCGAATTTTACGAATTCTACAAGCTCCCGATCGAGCCGATCGCCGTATCCTCCGTTCACGGACACGGTACGGGCGACCTCTTGGACGCGGTGTTCAGGGAACTGGAAAGCTATACAGAAGAAGAAGCCGACCCCGAGGTGATCTCGGTGGCTGTCATCGGCAGACCGAACGTCGGCAAAAGCTCGCTGATCAATAAGATCACCGGTGAGAACCGCTGTATCGTTTCCGATATCGCCGGCACGACCCGCGACAGTATCGACACCATGATCGAGAACAAGCACGGCACGTTCAATTTCATCGATACCGCCGGTATGCGCCGCAAAAGCAAGGTGACCGACCAGATCGAGCGCTATTCCATCCTGCGCGCGAAGATGGCGATCGAGCGCTGTGACGTCTGTGTGATCATGCTCGACGCCGAGACCGGTATCACCGAACAGGATACCAAGGTCGCCGGACTCGCTCTTGAAGCGGGCAAGGCGTGTATCATCGCGGTCAACAAATGGGACGCGATCGATAAGGACAACAGCACCATGCCGAACTTCCGCAAGGATATCGAGCGCGATTTTGCCTTTATGAGCTACGCGCCCGCGGTGTTCATCTCCGCAAAGACAGGTCAGCGCCTCGACAATCTTTTTGAAAACATCGTCCATGTCACCAACACCTCCGCGATGCGGATCACCACCGGTCTTTTGAACGATGTACTGGCTACTGCTACGGCGCGCGTACAGCCGCCGACGGACAAGGGCAGACGCTTGAAGATCTTCTATATGACGCAGGTGTCCGTCAAACCGCCGACCTTCATCTTTTTCTGCAATGACGCTGAGCTGTTCCACTTCTCGTATCAGCGCTATCTGGAGAACCGCCTGCGTGAGGCGTTTGATTTCAGCGGTACACCCATCAGATTTATCATAAGGGAGAGGAATAACAAATGACAGTTGATTTGATTATTCGTACGCTGGCGACGATCATCATCGCGTATCTGCTCGGCAGCCTGAATCCCGCGATCATGATCACAAAACTGAAAACCGGCAAGGATATCCGCACCATGGGCTCGGGCAACGCCGGATTTACCAATGTGCTGCGCTCCGTCGGCAAGGGCCCCGCCATCGCGACGATCGTTTTTGACTATCTCAAGGGCATCGCCGCCGTGCTGATCGGATGGTGGCTGTTCTCCACACTGACGGTGACCAACGACGTATCTCCCATCGAGTACGTCAAGTACGGACGGTATCTCGCCGGTCTGTTCGTCATCCTCGGACATTCCTTCCCGATCTTTTACGGCTTCAAGGGCGGCAAAAGCGTCGTCACGGCGAACGCTTTGATGCTGGTGGTCGACTGGCGTGTGTTCCTGATGATCCTCGGTACCTTCCTGATCATCTTTGTATGTACAAAGCTGATTTCCCTCGGTTCCATCATCTGCGCGATGCTGTATCCCGTCTATACGCTGATCATCACCTATTTCTGTGATTATCTGCCGGCGCTCGGGACAGAGAATGAGCTGAGATTTCGTTTTGTGCTGATCTCGACCGGCTGTGCCTTTTTGGTCGGAGCGATCATCATCTTCCGCCACAAGGACAATCTCAAACGCCTGTTCAGCGGAGAAGAAAAACGCATCAAAGCGAAAAAGTAATTCTGATATTCATTAAAACACATATTATTTTGTCATTGCGAAGCTCCTTCAAAGCTGTGGCAATCTCAACTTAGCATTAATTACGTTTAATGGAATAATAGTATAAATGCGATCTGTATATGAATTACGGAATTGCCTGAATCAAACTTTTGGGGGTTCAAAATGAAACGAATCGTTAGTTTTGTGATGGTTCTGATCGTGATCTGCGTGACCATGATTTCCGCCTCGGCGGTCGATTACGGCTGTAATGTCGAAACCAAATCCAAGGGAGTGTATCTCGAAAATCTGGATACCGGCGCGGTGATCCTCACGAAAAGCGCCGAAGAGAAGATGTATCCCGCTTCCACGACCAAGATCATGACCTACGCGATCGTTGCCGATCATGTAACGGATTTCGATAACACGATGGTCGATATCAATGAAGCCGTGTTCAAGGATCTCGATATCGAGAGCACCGTGATGGGACTGTCGAAGCATGTCGGAGAGAAGTATTCCATCCGCGATCTGCTCTACGGCATGATGCTGCCTTCGGGCAACGACGCGGCGTTGGTGCTCGCGGATTATGTCGGCGGCGGCAGTATCTCCGCGTTTGTCGAGAAGATGAACGCCAAAGCACAGGAGCTCGGATGTACCGGTACGAATTTTGTGAATCCGCACGGTCTGCACGATCCGAACCATTATTCCACCGCCAAGGATATGGCGACCATCACGAAATACGCGATCTCCAAGCCGGATTTCATGACGATCACTTCCACTGTCAGCTATACTCCCGCGCGTTTTGATCA
The DNA here is from genome assembly GCF_016680995.1 of Ruminococcus difficilis. The sequence goes on from NZ_JAEQMG010000010.1 coordinate 14,444, forward strand.
GCCGCTCACCAACACCAACTACATGATGATCAACAACGCCGATACCGCCAAGTATTATTACCCCAACGTCAAGGGCGTCAAGACGGGCTATACCGATGAAGCGGGCAAGTGTCTGGTGACGACCGCCTCCAAGGACGGGTTGACCTATCTCATCGTGTGTCTGGGCGCGGATTATTCCTTTGCGGAGGATATCAACTACGCCATGCTCGACTCCTGCGATCTCTATGACTGGGTCTTTGAGAATATGGCGCAGCGTACCGTCTACAGCGCGACTGAGGTCGTCAAGACCGTAAAGGTCAACTACGGCAAGGGCGAGGATAAGGTCAGTCTGATGCCGCAGGGCGAGTTGACGGCGCTTTTGCCGAAGAACTACGATCAATCGCTGGTCAAGGTGGAGGTCGATTGTGAGGACAGTGTCGACGCTCCCGTATCCAGAGGTCAGGCGATCGGCAAGGTCACCGTCACGTATGACGATATGACCGTCGGTACCACCGAGGCAATCGCCTCCAAGGATATCGAGCTCGATAAAGCGAAGGTCTTTTGGTCGAACCTCGCCGACTGGTTCAAGAAGAATTTCATCCTGATCGTCATCATCGCGGTCGTGATCATCATCCTGATCATCATTCTCGCCGTGGTAGCCAACTCGCGTAAGAGAAAAAGAGAACGCGAGAGATCCAGACGCAGATACAGAGATTATTGATGGATATAGCAACACCCCTTTGTCGTCGTGACAAAGGGGTGTTTTATCGTGTTTCAAACAGATTATTCAGCCTGTTCCAGAATCTTCTGCGCGACATAGACGCCGCTGGCGGAAGCGTGGGAGAGGGAATGGGTGACGCCCGAGCCGTCGCCGATGACATACAGTCCCTTGTACTTCGTCATCAGGTTTTCATCGAGCGCGACCTCCATGTTATAGAACTTGACCTCTACGCCGTAGAGCAGGGTGTCGTCGTTCGCCGTACCGGGCGCGATCTTGTCGAGCGCGTAGATCATCTCGATGATGTCGTCGAGGATACGCTTGGGCAGTACCAGACTCAGATCGCCCGGCGTCGCCTGTAATGTCGGACGCACAGTGCTTTCCGCGATACGGCTGTGATTGGAGCGCCTGCCGCGTTCCAGATCGCCGAAGCGCTGGACGATCACGCCGCCGCCGAGCATATTGCTCAGCATCGCGATGCTCTCGCCGTAGCCGTTGCTGTCCTCGAAGGGCTCGGAAAAATGCTTGCTCACCAACAGGGCGAAATTCGTGTTCTCGGTCTTTTTGGACGGATCCTCAAAGCTGTGACCGTTGACGGTGACGATGCCGTTGGTGTTCTCGTTGACGACGATGCCGTTGGGGTTCATGCAGAAGGTGCGGACGTTGTCCTCGAATTTCTGCGTGCGGTACACGATCTTGCTCTCGTAGAGCTCATCGGTCAGATGGGAGAAGATGACCGCGGGCAGCTCCACGCGCACGCCGATATCGACGCGGTTGGATTTGGTCTCGATGTTCAGCTCCTCGCAGATCTTTTCCATCCACTTCGAACCAGAGCGTCCGACGGATACGATGCAGTCTTTGCAGTCGTCAGAGCCGTCCTTGTGATGGACGCGATAACCGCCGTCGATGATCTCGATATGCTCGACCGGTGTGTTGAATTTGAAATCCACGACGTCACAGATCTTGTTGTAGATGTTGCCCAGCACGATGTAGTTGATATCCGTGCCGAGGTGACGGACGGACGCGTCGAGCAGCTTGAGACGGTTCTGGGTGCAGATCTTCTTGAAGTCCGTACCCGCGGTGGTATAGAGCTTGGTCGCCTCGCCGCCGTTTTCGACGTTGATTTTGTCGACATAGCGCATCAGCTCCAGCGCCTTGTCGCGCCCGATATACTCGTGCATCGTACCGCCGAAATCATTGGTGATATTGTATTTGCCGTCCGAGAAAGCGCCCGCGCCGCCGAAGCCCGACATGATCGCGCAGGTCTTGCATTTGATGCAGGACTTGACCTTGTCGCCGTCGATGGGACATTTCCGTTTTTCGAGCGCGTTGCCGGTTTCAAACACGGCGATTTTCAGATCGGGGCGCTTGGTCGCCAGCTCATACGCCGAGAAGATTCCTCCCGGACCCGCGCCGATAATAATGATATCGTAATTCATGTGAATGATCTCCTCATGGTGTGATAAAGAAGTGAATCAGCCTCCCTTTCCTAAGGGAGGTGTCACGAAGTGACGGAGGGTTGCTGTCAATTCCTTTTGTATTCTGTTCAACAGGAAAAACCTTATTAGAACGTCGCTTCCACGATCTCCTGTCGGTTGACATTGATAACGCCTTTGCCGTTGAGCCGGATGACCGGGATGACCGGCAGGCTCACAAAGGAAAGGGTCATAAAGGGGTCGATGTCGGCGGACGCGCCTAATTCCGACGCGGCTTCTTTGAGCTGATCGACGCGCTTTTCCACCTCTTCGATCGTCAGCGTGCTCATCAGTCCCGCGATCGGCAGGGGCAGTGATTCGATGACCTTGCCGTTGTCGACGACGACCATCCCGCCGCCCATCTCACGCACCGCTTCCGCCGCCGCCGCGATATCCTCATCGCTGCAGCCGACCGCGATCAGGTTGTGCGAATCGTGAGCGACGCTGGTAGCGATCGCGCCGCGCTTGATGCCGTAGCCGCTGATGAAGCCGATTCCGATGTGTCCGGTGTTGTGATGGCGCTCAAATACCGCCGCCTTCAATACGTCGCGGTCGATATCGATACCGTTGTTGTTCAGTCCGTGCTCGGTCGGCTGGATGATGATCTCATCCGTCAGCAGCTCGCGCTTTTTGAGACCGATCACGCGTTGACGCTCCTTGATGGGCAGATACAGCTTTTCGACATTGACAGGCTGCATATGGAAGGAGCGCAGGACTTTATCGCAGTCGGGTATCGGCTTGACATTGTCGTTGAGGACAGCGCCGTTTTTCGCGACCGCCTTGCCGTCGATATAGACCTGCTCGACCGTAAAGTCGATGAAGTCGCTCAGCACGACGAGATCCGCGTGATAACCCGGAGCGATCGCGCCGTAATCCTTCAAGCCGAAGTAGGTCGCCGTGTTGAGGGTACACATCTTGATCGCGTGGGCGGGCTTGACGCCTTTGTTGACCGCCTTACGGATGATCGCGTCCAGATGACCTTCCCTGAGCAGATCCTCGGGATGACGGTCGTCGGTGCACAGCATCGCCCTGTCACAATAGGGCGGCTTGCAGATGGGGAGCAGGGCGTTGAGGTTCTTCGCCGCCGTACCCTCGCGCACCATGATCCACTGTCCGCGCGCGAGCTTATCAAGCGCTTCCGTCGCGTCGGTACATTCGTGGTCGGATCTGACGCCCGACGCGACATAGGCGTTGAGGTCTTTGCCGCCGAGGAACGGCGCGTGACCGTCGATGATCCCGCCGAATTCCTTGGCGTCGGCGAGCTTGTTGAGCAGTGCTTCTTCACCCTCGCATACGCCCACGGAGTTCATCATCTCGGCAAGTCCGAGGACATTTTTACGCTGATAATACGGCTTGAGATCCTCAGCCTCCAGCGTTTCACCGCTTTCTTCGAGCGGCGCCGCAGGCACACAGGAGGGCAGGTTGAAGTAGATGTGCATATCGAGGTCTTCACAAAGCCGCATGATATAGTCGAGCCCCTCGGTGCCGGCGACGTTGGCGATCTCGTGCGGATCCGCCATCACCGCGGTCGTGCCGCGGGGGAGAGAGCCTCTCTCAAATTGCGCCGGGGTCAGCAGGGTGCTCTCGAGGTGCATATGCGCGTCCATAAAGCCCGGGACGATGATCTTGCCGCTGACGTCGACTTCTTCAACGCCGTCATAAAGCCCCAGACCCGCGATCATGCCGTCGCAGATCGCCACATCCTTATGCTCGAGCTGTTCGGTAAAGACATTCAGCACGCTCGCGCCCTTGAGCACGAGATCCGCTTTTTCGCGTCCCATCGCTACATCAATGATTCTTTTGAGGTTCATCATATTCCTCCTTTGCCCGCTGTATGTTTTCATATTATCATAGCATATTTTTTATGGTTTATCAATGTTTTTTAGTGAATATGTCAAATTGTTTGATCAGTAAAAATGAAAATTGAGTATTTATAAAATTAGTGTATTGACATTTGAAAAGAATAATGCTATAATTCGACTGTTCGATATGCGAGTGTGCTGGAATAGGCAGACAGGCACGTTTGAGGGGCGTGTGTCTTTGACGTACGGGTTCAAGTCCCGTCACTCGCACCAAAGCAAAAACCCTGTCGATTTAGTCGGCAGGGTTTTGCTTTGTATTTTTCATTTTTCAGTATTCAGTCTTCAATTTTAAGCTCGTTTGACAGGGTTTTCTAACTGAAGACTGAAAACTGAATATTGAAGAATGAATAATGATTGATGTGTGATTCGGTGAGCTGATGAAAGAAAATATCTTGATTGAAAAATCAATCGATTTTGGAGCGCGTATCGTAAAGCTCCATCGTTATTTGGTGAAAACGCAGCATGAATCTGTTTTATCAAAACAGATTTTGAGGAGCGGCACCTCTATCGGCGCGAATATCAATGAGGCTCAATACGGTAATAGCAAAGCTGATTTTATCGTTAAGCTGCACATTGCGTTAAAGGAAACGGCTGAAACAGAGTATTGGCTGCATGTTCTTCATAAATCGGATTACCTTGATGAGAAAATGGCTGATTCTCTTTTGTGTGATTGTATTGAGATCAAACGGATTCTGATCGCCTCTATCAATACGGCAAAAGAATCCTGATTCACTTTTACCATAGACTGACGGGACTTAAACCCGTCTACCATAAAGATATAGAGGTAAACCATGTTTCATGTATCTTTTCCCGGGCTGGGGATCAACGACCTGCCCATCAACCGCGTAGCCTTTTCGATCGGCTCGTTCAATGTATACTGGTACGGCATCCTGATCGCGATCGGTCTGATCCTGGCGGTGACCTACGCCTATTTCAACGCCCGTCACTATGACGTCGATCGCAATAAGCTGATCGACTGCGTGATCGTCGGCATCATCACGTCGATCATCGGCGCGCGTGCATATTACGTTTTTTTCAAATGGGATTATTTCTCGGCGCATCCCGGTGAGATCATCGACATCCGTGACGGCGGTATCGCCATCTACGGCGCAATCATCGGCTCGCTGGTCGGCGGTCTGATCATGGCGAAGATCCGCAAGATGAAATTTCTGCCGATCCTCGATATCACCATGACCAGCTTTTTGATCGGTCAGGCGATCGGACGCTGGGGCAACTTCTTCAATCAGGAGGCGTTCGGCACACCCACGGATAATGTGTTCCGCATGGTCAGTGAGAATACCGGCGGGGTAGGGGTGCATCCGTGCTTTCTGTATGAATCGGTATGGTGCGCGCTGGGATTCTTGTTCCTGTTCATTTTCAACCGCAAATTCCAGAAGTATCACGGACAGGCCTTTTATCTGTATTTGGTATGGTACGGCTTGGAGCGCACCGTGGTCGAAGGTCTGCGCACCGACAGTCTGTATCTGCCGTTTCAGGTATTCGGCTACGATATCCGGGTATCCCAGGTATTGTCCGCGGTATTGGTGATCGTCGGTATCATCCTGCTGATCGTCAACCGCAAAAAGGACGACGGCATGAAAGGGAGAACCTTTCCGAAACGACATAAAAAATCCAAGAAAAGAGGTTAATCATATGGCTCAGTTAATCGATGGTAAATTAGTATCGCAAAGCGTAAAGGACAGGATCCGTGATGAGGTCGCGGTTCTGAAAGAGAACGGCAACGAGGTCACCCTCGCCGTGATCATCGTCGGCGACGATCCCGCGTCCCGCGTTTATGTCAATAACAAAAAGAAGGCGTGTGAATATGTCGGCTTCCGTTCGCTCGAATATGCCCTGCCTGCCGAGACCACACAGGATGAGCTGATCGCTTTGATCGAGGAGCTGAACGGTCGTGACGACGTCAACGGTATCCTCTGCCAGCTCCCGGTTCCGAAGCACATCGATGATAAGGCGGTCATCGCCGCGATCTCCGTCGAAAAGGACGTTGACGCGTTCTCATCCTTCAATGTCGGCAAGATCATGATCGGCGATTACGATTTCCTGCCCTGCACTCCCGCGGGCGTTATGGAAATGCTCCATTATTATGATATCGCCGTCGAGGGCAAGAACTGCGTCGTGATCGGCAGAAGCAATATCGTCGGCAAGCCGATGTCCATGCTCCTGCTCCACGAGAACGGCACCGTGACCATGACCCACAGCCGCACCAAGGATCTCGCGTCCTTTACCAAACAGGCGGATATTCTGGTAGCCGCAGTCGGCAGAGCGAAGTTCGTCACCGCCGATATGGTGGGCGACGGCGCTGTCGTGATCGACGTCGGCATGAACCGTGACGAGAACGGCAAGCTCTGCGGCGATGTTGATTTTGATTCTGTAAAAGAAAAATGCTCCTACATCACGCCCGTACCCGGCGGCGTAGGCCCCATGACTATCGCCATGCTGATGCAGAACACCTTAAAGGCGTATCATATCCAGAAGAAATGAGGCTCCCTTTGGTAAAGGTACCCCCGTTGGGGGGGAATGTCCGAAGGACAAGGGGAGATTCCCCTGTTAGGGGAAATGTCCGCAGCGCGGACAAAAGGGTCGGCTGTCTTCGCAGAAGAAGCCGCTTCCGGCGAGGAGGCTCCCGCGAATGAGAGCGGGTGAGGGATTGTATTGAATTGTTTGAGCGAAGCGAGTATCACAATTATATTACCTCGTTATTATTGCAAAAGTATCTCCCTTCGGTCGGTCAATTGATGCAATCCCTCCGCCTCGTACCTCGGTACCTCCCTTTCCCAAAGGGAGGCTAAAACTTTTTCTTGACAAGCAAAATCCTTTATGATATAGTATATAAGCCGCATACTGTGGGTTTATTAAGTGCGCGTACAATGCTTTTCCAAAGCAGCTTTGCCGCCACCCGGGAGTAGCGAGTCTAAGTAAAAGGAATGATAAAATGTTCGCAGTAATCGAGACCGGCGGTAAGCAGTACAAGGTCAGCGAGGGCGACGTCATCTACATCGAGAAGCTCGATGCGGAGAATGACGCTACCGTAGAGTTTGACGTAGTCGCTGTTTCTACCGACGACGGTATCAAGGCCGGCACACCTTATGTTGACGGCGCAAAGGTTTCCGCCAAGGTCATCAAGACCGATAAGGCGAAGAAGATCTATGTATCCACCTACAAGCCCAAGAAGGGTGAGAAGAGAAAGATGGGTCACCGTCAGCCTTACACTAAGGTTGAAATCAAGGCGATCAACGCCTGATGATCAAGGTCGAATTCTTCGGCAATGAGCCTGTTTACGGCTTTCATATCACCGGTCATTCGGATATCAACCCCGAGGGTCCCGAGATCCTGTGCGCGGCGGTCAGCTCCGCGGCGTATATGACAGCTAACACGGTGACGGATGTGATTCATCTCGAGCCTGAGCTGAAGGTGGCAGACGGCGATATGATGCTGAAAGTAAAGACTGAACAAGAAGCGATCAGGTGCCGCGATCTTTTCGACGGCTTGAAGCTTCATCTGAGCGCGATCGCTCAGGACTATCCCAAGTATTTGATAATAACTAATTCGGAGGTGTAAGGTAATGCTTAAAATAAATCTGCAGTTGTTCGCTCATAAAAAAGGTATGGGTTCAACAAAGAACGGTCGTGACAGTGAGTCTAAGCGCCTTGGCGTTAAGCGCGCTGACGGTCAGTTCGTATTAGCCGGCAATATCCTCGTTAAGCAGAGAGGTACACACATCCACCCCGGTAACAATGTTGGCCGCGGTTCCGATGATTCTCTCTTCGCTAAGGTTGACGGCGTAGTACGCTTTGAGCGTATGGGCAAGGACAGAAAGCGCGCCAGCGTTTATCCTGTCGAGCAGTAATGACTTTTGGGGCGGTTCAAATACCGCCCTTTTTTATTGTAGGGCGGGGGCTTGCTCCCGCCGATCGAAATGTTGTAGGGACGAGCATTGCTCGTCCGCGGATGACCGATGGTCATCCCTACAGAACGAGGTTTCATCATGTTTGTAGATAAAGCGAAAATAACGATAAAAGCCGGTGACGGCGGCGACGGCGCCGTGGCGTTTCACCGCGAAAAATATGTTGCGGCGGGCGGTCCCGACGGCGGCGACGGGGGAAAGGGCGGCGACGTGATCTTCGTCGCGGATTCCAATCTCTCCACCCTTGCCGATTTCCGCTATAAGCGTAAGTTTGAAGCCAAAAAGGGCGCCAACGGCTCCGGCGGCAGAAAATACGGCAAGGCGGCAGACGATCTGATCGTCAAAGTCCCTGTCGGCACATTGGTCAGGGATGCCGCTACCGGCCGCATCATGGCGGATCTCTCCGGTAAAGAACCCGTCATCGTCGCGAAGGGCGGCAAAGGCGGCTGGGGCAATAAGCATTTTGCCACCCCGACCCGCCAGACGCCCCGATTCGCGAAGCCCGGTCTGCCCGGTGAAGAATTCGAGGTCACATTAGAACTCAAGCTCTTGGCGGACGTCGGTTTGGTCGGCTATCCCAATGTCGGCAAGTCCACTTTGATCTCGGTCGTTTCTCAGGCGAAGCCGCAGATCGCCAACTACCATTTCACCACCATCAATCCCACCTTGGGCGTGGTGTCGATGGGCGACGGCGTATCCTTTGTCATGGCGGATATCCCCGGTCTGATCGAGGGCGCCGCCGACGGTACGGGTCTGGGTCACCAGTTCCTGCGCCATGTGGAGCGTTGTCGACTGCTCGTGCATATCGTCGATGTATCCGGCAGTGAAGCGCGCGATCCCAAAGAGGATTTCCGCGTCATCAACGAGGAGTTGAAGAAGTTCAACCCCGAGCTTGCCGAGCGTCCCATGCTGGTCGTCGGCAATAAATGCGACCTCGCCACCGATGAACAGATCGCTGATTTCAAGGCGTGGGTCGAGGATCAGGGCTATCAATTCTTCCCGATCATGGCGGCGATCCGCTACGACGTCGATCCGCTGCTGAATCAAATCATCGAAGAGCTCAGTAAGCTCCCGCCCATCAAGGTGTATGAGCCTGAGCCGATGCCCGAGCTGGATGAAGAAGCGTTCGGCGAGGTCAGGATCACCGTACAGGACGGCGTTTATATGGTCGAAGGCAAGTGGCTGCTGCGGATCCTGCGCGGCATCAACTTCGACGATTACGACGGCTTATCCTACTTCGAGCGCCTGCTCCAGAAGTCCGGCGTTATCGACAAACTGCGTGAGGCGGGCTGTCAGGAAGGCGATACCGTCTCGATTTATGATCTGGAATTTGATTTTATTGAATAAATCAGTCTATTCGAAGTCCCGAACACGCGTGTTCGAGCTGTGGTAATGACGATTTAGAGATGTTGAGATTGCCACAGGGCGCAATTCAGATTGTCATTGCGAGGAGGAACCTTGTTCCGACGTGGCGATCTCAACCTTAACGCTTGCGCCCTTCGCAATGACTATTATAAAATAATGAGTGATGAAGATGGATGATAAAACACTGAATTCTATCCCGACGCTGAATCTCGCGTTCATCGGCGACGGCGTATACGATCTGTTGGTGCGCGAGTATCTCGTGACCCACAGCGCTTCTCATGTCGGCGAGCTGAACAAGATGAAGGTCGATCTGGTCAACTGCAAGAGTCAGGCGGCTTTCATGAAGCGGCTCATGGAGCATCTGACCGAGGAAGAGGTCGAGGTTTATAAACGCGGCAGAAACGCCAAGGTCAACTCCGCGTCCAAGCATTCGACATTATCCGATTATCATGCCGCCACCGGTATGGAGGCGTTGTTCGGCTGGCTGTACCTCAAAGGCAGACAGGAACGCATAAATGAACTTTTCACGCTTATAATTAATACTATAACCGATTAATGTAGGGGAGGGGCTTGCTCCTCCCGCGGCGTTTTCAACGCCCCTATTAAACCGAAAGCGTGATCCCATGAACTTAACCGACAGAGTACGGCGCCTTTGCCGACGGTACACCTTGGATTATCTCGTGATGATCCTCGGCGCCGCCGTTTACGCTCTGTCGGTCTCTTTTTTTACCGCGCCCAATGAGATCGCTCCCGGCGGAGTCACGGGTCTCGCGACCATGCTGAATCATTTGCTCGACCTTCCGATCGGTGCGACCGCGCTGTTGCTCAATATCCCGCTGCTGATCTGGGGAGCGATCGAAAGCGGTCGGCGCTTCATCATCCGCACGATGATCATCACAGCCGCGGTATCCCTGCTGATCGACCTGTTCTCACTGTTCCGTTTCGCTTATCACGGTGATCTGATCATCGCCGCCATCTTCGGCGGGATCTTATCGGGCGTCGGACTCGGCTTGATCTTCCTGCGCGGCGGCAGTACGGGCGGTACCGATATCATCGCCCGTAATCTGAACCATCAGCTGCCGTATCTCAGCATCGGGAGCATCGTGCTGCTATCCGACGCGGTCGTCGTCGCGATGTCGGCGATCGTCTACGGCAGTCTTGAAAACGCCCTCTATGCCGTGATCGCGATCTTTACCTCGTCAAAGCTGATCGACGCGGTCGTGTTCGGACTGTCCCGCGATAACGGCAAGCTGATGATCATTATCACCGCCTTACCCGATGAAGTCGCCGCTGAGCTTACCGGCAGGGTAAATAGGGGAGTGACCGTGCTTTCGGCGCGGGGCGGCTACAGCCATCTGCCTAAGGGTGTGATCCTATGCGCCGTCCGACCGCATGACGCCTATCGCGTCAATTCCGCCGTCATCGATACCGACCCCACCGCCTTCATCGTCACCACCACCGCCACCGCGATCTCCGGATTGGGCTTTTCAATATAAATCGTCATTGCGATAAACCAATTCTCTCATTGGGATGAAGTGTTATCCAATATCACACTTCTGAGGTTTATCCCAAGGGGAGATTTGATATCAAAAAGCCTTCCCCTCGGGGGGAAGGTGTCACCAAAGGTGACGGATGAGGGGACAGCCTTTCCTATTGATGTCGAACTCGGTGAGGCTGCTGTTTTGATAACTGTTAATAAATAAGCATGAAAAAGCACACGTGCCCCCTTGACAAATCCTGATTTTTCCACTATAATGACTCATGTTATGTGTGCAAGTATGCCCATAACTGAAAACCTTGTGCCGTATCGATTGGTACGGCGCCAATAGTCCATAAGGAGGTGTAAACATGGCATTGAAGGCTAATTACGAGACCGTAATGGTATTTTCAATGAAGCAGGGCGAGGATGGCATCCAGGCTCTCATCGAGAAGTTCAAGGCTCTCATCGAGAAGCACGCTACTCTGCAGAGTGTTGACGAATGGGGCAAGCGCAAGCTGGCTTATCTGATCAACAAAGAGTCTGAGGGTTACTATGTGCTGATGAACTTCGAGAGTGAAGCTGAGTTCCCCGCTGAGCTGGATCGTATCTACAAGATCACGGACGGCGTAATCCGTTCATTGATCATCCGCAAGCCCGAGGGTTCCGAGATCCCTGTTCAGAAGGAAGAAGAGCCCAAAGCTGATCAAGCCGCTGAGGCTCCCGCGGAAGCTCCCGCTGAGGAAGCTGCCGAAGCTCCCGCAGAATAATCGAACGAATAAAGTGTGACTACGGCTGTACAGCCGGAACGAAAGGATTACATCATGATCAACAGAGTAATTTTGATGGGTCGCTTAGTAGCCGACCCCGAGTTAAAGACAACCAATACAGGCATCTCCGTCACCTCTTTCCGTATCGCGGTCGACCGCAACTACGTCAAAGCGGGTGAGCAGCGTCAGGCTGATTTCTTTGATATCGTCGCGTGGCGCAGCTCGGCGGAATTTGTATGCCGTAATTTTTCCAAGGGCTCTCTCATCGCCGTAGACGGTCAGCTCCAGTCCCGCAATTATCAGACGAAGGACGGACAGAACCGCACCGCGATCGAGGTCGTGGCTGATAACGTCAGCTTCACCGGTGAGCGCCGTGATACTGCCGGCACCTATGGCGGCGGTTATTCACAGGCTCCTGCCGCGAACACGCGCGCATACGGCGGTTCTCAGGTAGTTCCCGAGGCTCCCGCAATGCCGCAGCAGCCTGCCGCGTATTCCGCAGGCTCCGCCGACGACTTCCAGGCAATGCCTTTGGATGATGACCTGCCGTTTTAAAATCAGGCTCCTTTTCCAAAGGGAGGTGCCTTGATAGAGGCGGAGGGTTGTCATATTTGAAATGAAACTAATGTAGGGACGAGCATTGCTCGTCCGCGGATGACCGACTCATCCCTACACATCTCTAATTTACGAAAGGAGAACCCAACATGGCTGATAGACCTATGGGTAACAGACGCCGCCGTAAGGTATGCGGCTTCTGTGTAGATAAGGTTGAGCATATCGATTATAAAGATATCGCTCGTCTGCGCCGCTATATGTCCGAGCGCGCTAAGATCCTGCCCCGCCGCGTTACCGGTACCTGCGCCGCGCATCAGCGCGACCTGACCACCGCGATCAAGCGTGCGCGCCAGCTGGCTCTTTTACCTTATACTTCGGACTAAGATTGTCATTGCGAAGTCCATAAGGACTGTGGCAATCTCAACCGAATAACCTACCATCAAAGCTCCCTCACGCAGGGAGCTTTTTTATTAGCCTCCCTTTCCTAAGGGAGGTGGCGCTGACACTTGTGTCATGCGCCGGAGGGTTGACGAAATACCATTTTCACATTATGTAAGCTGAATGGCATCGCCTCACGCAGGGAGCTTTTTCTATCAGCCTCCCTTTCCTAAGGTGCCCCCGTTGGGGGAATGTCCGAAGGACAAGGGGAGATTCCCCTGTTAGGGGAAATGTCCGCGAAGCGGACAAAAGGGTCGGCTGTCTTCGCAGAAGAAGCCGTTTCCGGCGAGGAAGGTGCCTCGACAGAGGCGGAGGGTTGACGAGATGCATTTTCAGCCGATCATACACTCTCTCGACCACTCCGGACGCACACTCAGGCAAATCCCCGATTCCCCCGCAAAAACACCACATATTGTTGTATTTCACGAAACTACCCACAATTCTCTGTACGACTTGCACAAAAAGTAAATTTTAGTTCAAAATACTGTAACATTTTATTGACTATTTGACTCGGATTTGATATAATACTAATATCAATAATTGGATGATAAGGGTTAGTATGTCCTTTTGTAGCAAAAACGCATCAAAATGACCAATAATGTACCTACTGAAATCCCGTACATAGAATCGTCATTTTGTGCAACATGCACAAAAGCATAATAATTCAATCGTCTAATTTAAAGAAATATCGCGTATTCATCGTATGCTGAATATATACTGAATATATGCTGCATAAACGGTACGCAAAACACGTGAAAATCGGCTTAAATCCTTTGATTTTCAGCTGTTTTTCACACACAGGCAAGTATATTTTAAGCTGTTACGGTTACCTGAGAAATGAGTCTCGGGGTGTAACACAAGCGATGTCAGGCGGAAGGGCTGATTTGCCAATATTTGTGCAATCTGCACAAAAACGGTAAATTTAACAAAATCAGGTATCAGGCTCCCTTTGGTATGAGGAGTTATCCAAATTTTTAATTTGGTCTATAACTCCCATGCAACAGCGCTCCAAAAGCAGATCTTCTGCGATTGGTTTAGCGCCACTGCTAAGGGAGCTGTCACCGGACGGTGACTGAGGGATTGTATCAATCGACCGAGCTTGAAAACTTCAAGCGAGATTCATTTTTACATCGTCATCCCTGATCACAGCCCAAAGGTCAGTTCCCGCAGGACATTTGATGGATCAAATCAGTTCTCATTTATTGAAATTGTCATTGCGAGGGATTTATCCCGTGGCAATCTCAACCACTTTAAGCCTCCCTTTCCTAAGGGAGGTGGCACGAAGTGCCGGAGGGTTGCAATCTCAACCGCAAAGAGACGCCATTCATTGACGGAGGTCATGCGGCATTTGCCCGCTCACCTCACCGATTCACCATCCGCTGACGGTTACACTTCACATATCTTCCGATCCGCATTTTGACCGGTAACACGAACGTAACGAAAGGGAGGAATCTTTACATGAAACAAAAGACCAACCGTTTACACTTCAGCACGCGCACGATCGCGATGATTCTGAGCGTTATCATGCTCATTGGCTCTATCGCTACCGGCTCCATGCTGAGCACCTTTGCCGCGTATCTGAAAGATAACGTCAACAGCGACGCTGTCTCTCAGGCTGCCAGCGAGGGCTGCGATATCGCTAAATCTGCGATCCCCTCACAGGATGCGGATGCGGCAAATATCACAGATAATAATGACGCAAAAGACACGCCCGATCTCTCCGGCTTTGAAGAGAACGAGATCGTCCGTGGTATGAAGGATGATTTAGCCGGTACCGGCGCGGACGCAGATGTTTCTCAAACCGGAGCCGATACTCATTATTTGTTCTTCGCAACTACAGATAATCCGTCTAACTGGTCGAATTATGTTACCAGCACCAACGATACGTTTACCTTCACTGCTTCTCAGGTTGGTTTGACCGGTGGCTTTAAAACAGGTACAAACTATTTTATCGGTATTTCTTCAAGTAGCAGTGTTACCAATATGTGGTCACAGGGCGGTAATGCTACTGTTTCCACATCCGGTACTGCTTTCAGCAGCAGCGGAAAACAGAACAATAATCCTTACAATTTTGCTCGATTCTCTTTGGGTACCGCTGTTGATTCGATTACTGTAGCTGTTACTCATTCTAACGGAACCACTAACTATGCCCTTTCTGCAGCGATTGCCGATAATAACTGGTATTTAGTTGAAGGTCCTTCTTGGACTGCTGCTGTTTCTTCTGCTGTTTTCACCTATAATAATGCTACCGGTTATTATGAAAAAACAGTAAGTTGGACAGGTGATAATTACTTCAGAGTTTCTCAGGGTACCACACAGTATTCCGGTAACAATTCTACATCAGAGGATTATACTCTTTCCGCGGATACATCAGTATCCTTAGTAAAGAACAGTACAAAGTCTTTTAAATTTACTGCCGGTTCATCTTCCAAAGAATATACAATCCAGATCGATAACGGCAGCAAGAAGATCCGTATCAAAGAGGTCTCTACCTATACCTTCAGCCTGCCGACTGTTGAGCACGCTGTTGTCAAGGCGACCTACAACGGCACGACCATCAACGAGGGCGGTACGCTGACCGATCTTCCGTCCAACGCAAGTATCACGATCAATGTGACGCCCGATAGCCTTTATACGTGCGACAATATGTCCTGCACAGTCACCGGCTCGGTTATTGCACCTACTGGCCCGGCGACGAAGTATACATTCACGATGCCCGCGGTAAATGTTCCCGCTACGGCTATCAGCTTTACACTGACTGATCAGAGCGGTAACATGAGAACCGTATACTTCAATAACTACTATACAAGATACGAGAACGTCTTCGCGTACGCAAAAACCTCTACGGGTCTTGAGCCGCTCGGTCCCTGGGCAGGTACCGGTATGACCAAGCTCGCGAACACCAACACCTACTCCATCGAGGTTCCCTATGCGGTAGATAAGATCTTCTTTATCGGTTACATCAACCCCGCATCATACAGCACCGGCGAGCTGACGATCCCGTGGGATACATATAATAACAAGCCCAAGTATACTCCCATAAATGCGAGCGATCCGACGACTACAACAGGCGGCGGCACATGGGGCGAGTATGTTGCCAGAACCAACGAGTATACCGTTTCTGATGGTGATACGATCAAGAATAACCCCAACATCTACACCGGTATCACCGCTACCTTCTATGACTACTATGTCGATAGCGAAGTGGACGGCGAATGGATTACCGATATCAGCGACGATAACCCGAAAGATTATACGAATGGTTCAAATGCGGATCAGTCTACAACAAAATGGAATCCTTATAAAGAGCTCAATCATGCTTTGAGTGAATATGCTCATGATTTCTCTGTAGATAAGCCTCTGTACTTTGGTAACTTGAACACCAATAATGGCGGCGGCGCTGTTATTACGGATAAATATAACAACGGATACCCCAATAATTATTATTGGAATTTCAACTTAAACACTAATAACTCGATCAATTTACATCCTGCCTCTACCGCTATTACAGGGTTAGCAGGCAGCACCATGACAAATTCTACGATCCACTACGCAGGAACCAACGGCGCGGAAATGGCAATGTTTGATGAAGACTTCCTTTCCGGTGAAAACGATAAGGGTAAAGTACTTGCTACCATTCTTCGTTCTCCGTCGTTCCCCGTAAGGAAAGAAGAAAATGTTGGTCAAACTGTTAGTAGTATCACAAAACTCCATCTTGATCCTACCGGAGGAACTTGGACAAATGACAATGCAGTATTCGACGCATATTTCTGGGGAGCAAATTTGTCCGGTACTTGGAGGGAGTTTTCCGGTTCCGGAACAGATTATGTAGCAGATATTCCTAATGGTGCGGAAAAGGTGATTATTACCAGAAATAATACCCATGGTTCTGGTTTTTCCGTATGGAGCCAATCTGAAGATATTTCATTAACACTTTCCGGCAGTTCAGCGGTAAATAAAGTAAAATTCACTGGATGGACCGGGGGGAACCCTGATAAAGGAAAGTTTAATACATCGTTAGATACAAGTTTATCCGGTTGTACATTAACCGAAGGTCATACCTATTACGAGTATGACAGCACAGGTGGTAAAGATAACGCATACATCACCAATATCGATAGAACCGAGAATAAGCATACCGCCAACATTGATTATTACGCAAATGATGCGGCATGGTCCGGCGGTACCACGGAGAACAAACAGGGCTTCTTCCCGTTTGATTATGCAAATAAGGGTGGATTAGCGAAAGACCTTGGCTTTGGTATGAAGCTGGAGATTCCTTTCACCCTGAATGAGAATGGTTTGAACAAAGATGGTTCTGCACAGACCTTCGACTTCTCCGGTGACGATGACCTTTGGGTATTCGTTGATGATAAGCTCGTTCTTGACCTTGGCGGCGCCCACGGCAGAACAACCGGTTCCATTAACTTCAACACGAAGCAAGCATCTATGGATACTGCAGCCGCTATTAGCTCTGTAGCTACTTCAACCAATGTTACAGGCGCTGCTATGACATCCAACTTTAATTGGTTCAACAACACCAACCCGAACACCATCCACACTATGACCATCTATTACATGGAACGTGGTATGTTCGATTCCAACCTCAAGTTCGGCTTCTCCTTCCATGCGATCCCCAACCTGCTGAGAACCGAGAAGAAGGTCAGAACAAACGGTGCGAACGGTTCTACCCGCATCAACTCCGGCTTCTTTACCGCTAACACCGATAGAAATAATATCGGTGAATCCGGTAAGACGCTGTTTGAAGAATCCTTCAATCAGGATAAATTCTCCTTCATTCAGGAGTATAGTACAAACGGCGGCGCCAGCTATTCAACCGCCGAGGGGAAGGTTTACACCATCGGTTCCGAATCGACGAATAACACGGTCGGCACCGCAGGCAAATACGATATGGTCAACGACCGTGTCGTCAACTTCCTTGGTGAATTTGATAATGGTAACTATATCAGGCTGACCGAGACCCCGCAAACCACCGACTATTATACTTATGATCAGAAGCTGCTTCTCTTCGACGACGCGGTGAGCACCACTGAGCCGTTAGCGGAGGATACTTATATCACAAAGACCTCCGACGGCGCTGTTGATCATTACGCGTTCCAATTCTCCGAGTCCGCTCCTTCTTCGAGCGCTCTGGATAACCTGAGACTGCGTGCGCGTTTTGAGAACATGATGCGCGCTCATACGCTCACCCTGAGGAAGGCGATCACCGGTACGGATGATACAGAGCAATTCACGATCAAGGTGCTCTTCAAGTTCCCGGGATCGAATAATTATATCGTTTACCCCGCATTCTATAAGAAGGTTGACAAAAACGGTGACGAGATCAACGGTAACCTTAACCCGTCTACCGGCGCTGTTACTCTCGCGGCTAACGAATACATCGAGCTGAGCGGTATTCCTGAGAATACCGAGATCAAGGTCGTTGAGGATCTGAGCGGTAACACCTCTTATAACTACATCCGTACTACGGTTCTGGACGAAGATAGTGATACGGTCTTGACCGAAGACTTAACCGGCAACGAAAAAGGCGTTACCTTCATGATGGGTGATAAAGATCAGACCGCTACCGTAAATAACTCCAAGCAGCTGATCCTGACCCATACACTGCACCCGAACAATCTTTCCGATGACGGTACCAAGGCAAGCACTTATGTTAAGTATGAAATATTAAACAGCAATGATCAACCACAATATACTTCTGATGAAGTAAAAAACGGTCCCTTGACCGTTAACGGTACATATCTTGTTTCCGATTCATCAAATAAATTGAGAGTCACGTTGAGGACTCCCCTTGCTGATTTCTACAATTTCAAGGAATATACCGTTCAGGATGGCGTTACTGAGACAGCGAGCGGAGAGAATTACTACATGATCGATGGTTCAGAGGGTCACAGAGGTCTTTATTCCTCTCAATCTACAAAGACTCACTCCTCCGATCATAAAGAGTATACTCTTGTCAATACTTATTCTATTAACCAATTATTCACTAACGGTAAATTAAAAACAAATGAACTGGATTACTTCTCTGAGGTAGAAAAGCCTGAATTCAAGTACCAAATCACATATAATTACCCGGCTTATGTCAAGACTTACGGTAATCAAAGCTATACGTATACAGGTACCTTTACTGACTACGAACTGGAAAAATACATGGAATACAGCAGTCTTATTCTTGACAGAAAGGATAAATCTTCCGGTTCGGAGACAGAGTCGTTCTTTAAAACTCTTGTCAACAACAACGCTCCCTATGAGAAGAATTTCAGAACCGAATATGACTTCTCTACCGCGGCAATTTCTCATCTTGGTTCCACTGCTTCATCCGGTCTGTATGAAATGTCAGTGACTGTTGACGCTAATCCGACAAAGGTAAATGCTACCTTTGTTATGCCTTACGCGCTTTCTCCTTCAACATACTGCACACCTGTTGTAGATGGAAACAACAAAGTAAATAAAGCATCTTCCGGCGACACGACTTCGATGACATTTACGGTCTATTCTCACGATTGGGTCAACATTACCGGAAAGAGGAATCCTAAAGACACCAGTACTGATGTTGAACCCACGTTCATCAAGCCCGCTTTGATCTATTATGATGGTGAACAGGCTTACTACTTCCAATATTGGAGTGTAAAGACCGAGTCATCCTACAAGAGCGCAGCTAAGGAATATACCCGTTGCTATGATGCTTCTTTCAACCTGACTGTTTTCCAGAACTGCACGATCGAACCGGTATACAGCACTACCAGATGGTCTGAGTCAGATATGCCCTCCGGTCCGTCTTCATGGGATAACTACGAGAGATTTGATCCGGATGTTATGCGTAATAAAGATACAATGGGTAAAGTGACTCCTGTAATAGAAAACTTAAGTAACGAGATCACTGTTGCGTTCATCGAGAATTCTCGTAACCAGTACAACCATAACGGCGGTGGAACAATTGACAATTCTCGTAAGGGTGCGGGCGACCGTATCTACTCTGATTTCCTGCTTTCATACAATAATATCGCGGGTAATCAGCAGCTGAATCTCTTGGATTTCGGAACGAAGAAGGTCGGTCTAGTTATCCAGCCTGTCGGTACAGTTGATCCGACTGAAGGCACACAAACCGAAGCTGAGTACGCAACACAATATGGCGCTTATGTTTCGTCTGCTGATTTTGATGCGATTAAAGAATATCTCAGTAACAACGGCAGTACTTCTGGCTATCAGTTCGCGACAGCTCAATTTGATGCAAGAGAATTGGATAACAAGAACAGAATCCAGTATTACTTTGGTTTGAACAACAAATCGTTTGTTGCGTATAATGCTACTACTCTTCCTGAGCTTGCTAGCACTTATTCCAATAACCATTTTAAAGTGTTCAGAGCCTATGCTTATATTGTTGATTGCACTAGCGGCAATCCTGATTGGACTACCTTAAAGGTTAACAATGAGGCAACATATTTCACAATCTATGACATTGGCAGCATTCAAAATGGTCAAAAGAATTAAGGAGGGATTGTGTTGAAAAAGAAGTATTACTCTCCGGAGATAGATATTATCTCACTCTCGTTAACTAAAGATACTCTTTCTGCTTCTAAGTATACAGAAGCACCTGAGTTGGAGACCCATGGCGGTAATGACGTTTGGGGTGGCGATTTTGATTAAGTGATCCCTGATCACTCAATCAAATATAATTGATGACAGAATAAATACTGAATAATACAATAGGTACAGGCAGTGCATCTCTGTACTGCCTGTGCTTATTACAACCTGATTTATTCAATCTCTTGGTGATGAATATGAGTATAAATTTTAAAAGAGTTATCCTTGTGCTCTTGTGTATTACGGTGATCTTCTCATCCGTAACTGTGTTTTATGCTGAATCAGTCTATTATTATTACGGTTTTCTTTATACTTATATCAATAATGATTTGGTTTCGCTTTATGGTATTGAAGATTCAAAAACTGAGGTCCACGTACCGGATACACTTAACGGACGTAAGCTTGTCGACATCAGTAACCGTTCCTGTATGAACAACAAAAACATTACACTCCTTGAATTCTCAAACGCACTGAATCTTGAACGTATCGGATCATATGCATTTATGGGGTGCTCAGGTATCTCGGGTGAATTAAAAATACCTTCATACGTTAATCTGATTGAAGAATCAGCTTTTCGAGATTGTTCTTCAATAGAAACACTCACAATGAATTCAAATGCTGAAGTAATACCGAGTTATTGTTTTTATGGATGCACTTCACTAAACTCAGTTACATTAAATAACAACACTACTACAATTAACTCTTTTGCCTTTGCAAATTGTTCGAAATTGAGTTATGTTGAGATCCCCTCATCAGTAACCGCCATTGCTCAAACTGCTTTTGACGGCGATACCATCACCCTCGGCGTTTACACCGACTCGGCTGCCCATCAGTATGCAGTGAGTAATAATATTCCGTTTATTCTTTTAGATGCGCCTGTACCTCCGACTGAGCCTCCCACTCAAGCTCCGACTGCCGAGCCTACTCAGCCTGTAACAGAGGCTCCTACTGAGGCGCCGGTCGCTATCTTAGGCGATGTGGACGGTGACGGAAATGTTTCTACTATCGACGCGACATTCATGCAGCGTTATCTGGCGTCCGTCGCTTACCCCGCCTACTGCAACTTCGCGCATGGCGACGTTGACGGCGACGGTACGATCACGATACTGGACGTCACATACATCATGAGGTATCTGGCGGGCATTGATGTCCCGTATCCGGTCAATGAACCGATTCAAAATCAATAATCAAAAAAGAGCGCTTCTCAGCAGAAGCGCTCTAATTTTATGTCTTTTTATTCGGCTTGCCATTCGCCAATGGGATAGCGCACTTCGATTCTTGCGTTATATCTGCCGATATAAGTCGCGTCGAGAATCGTCACGACCCCGTCACCATCCACATCACCGTGCATCATGACGCAGGTGTCAGGATAAGCAACCGACGCCAGATAACGCTGGATCAAGGTCGAATCGATGACGTCCACAGTGTTATCGCCGTTGACGTCGCCGAGATAATAACCGGAGGCCTCGGTAGGAGCTTCCGTTACAGCCTCAGTCGGAGCGATCGTCGGTTCCTCAGTCGGCGTGACAGGCTCTGTCGGAGCTTCTGTTACCGGCTCAGTCGGAGCATCGGTAGGAGCTTCTGTAGGCGGTTCTGTCGGATCAACCGGAGGGTTTAGTACAACATATCGAAAGCCCTTCTCTTCCGCAAAATGATGAGAATAGCTATCATAATATACATACAACGTCGGAGCACTGTCGTTAAACGCAGAGGTGCTGATATATGTTACTGAGGACGGGAGATATACCGATTCGAGAGATGAGCATTTCGCAAAAGCCAGATTGCCGATACTCTCCACGCTTGGCGCAAGAATGATATTTTTCAGCCCGGAACAACGGTTAAAGCACTGTGCCGGTATTTCTGCTACACCATAGTTTACGGTCAACGATGCCAGTTTGACACATCCCTGAAAAGCGGCAAACCCTAACGTGCGGATCGAAGAAGGAAGAATCAAATCTCCGCTCAGTTCAGTACACTCGTTAAATGCCTTTGTATTGATGATCCTCATTCGATTATTATTTTGAGAGAAATCAATCCCTGTGATATCAGTATTGTATTCAAACGCATAGGGATAAATCTCCGATATATTTCGTCCGGAGAATTCAGCAGGCACTGTCAGCAGTGAATTCTCGCTGCTGTACGCGTATAGCGAAACATTGTAATCGTCAATATCAGCATAGGTATAGTCGCCGTCAACATACAGACTGACCGCAAATGCTGTTGTTGTACATAATACGATAAGTATGATCGATAAAAATACAGCAAATACTTTTATGAGAGATTTCATGACCTAACCCTTCTTTCATAAGAGCGTTTCATTGAAATAACATTACAGGCAGCACTAAGACTGCCTGTAATGTTCAATTATAGGTTAACAAATAGAATCGATAGGTTGTGGTTTAGGAACCGCCGCTGACGACGTCAAAACCGCCGTTGCCGAAACCATCGTCCACGCCGAACCCGCCGTCGCTGACGTCGGTACCGCCGCCGCCGACGTTCTCAGCATCAGATCGCATGATAACGTCTCTCAGGCTGAATACAACCACCTCAAATGTCGGAGTATTATATTCTTTTCTCATTTTAATCCAACTCTCCTAACTGTCTATTGGCAAGATCATACAGCGTAAAGTAGACCGGTGTAGTGGATAACGTGACTTTGGTGTCGCTCGCTGTAGTTTCGATAAGATAAGCAGAAGCTCTGTAGACATAATTCTTATCGTTTGTAGGATTGCCGTTTGATGTAAAAATATTGTTGAAGGTGTAGTACCACTGTAAGCGGTTATAGTTGTCGATCGGAGCTAATCCGGTATGGTTGTTACCGATATCGCCGGTAGTGTCTGTGAACAATCTGCCCCAACCGCTAACATTAGCCGCGATCTTGGAGTTGACAATAGCGTTGGCACCGGTGCCGGTAGGCTTACTGTTAGTACTCAGCGCAGTTTCGATGGAACTGATCGTAGCAGCTGTATAACTGCTCTTATACTTATCCGCATAATAGGACGGATCCGTGATCTTTTTACCGCCGGCTGTGTCAAGTTCACCCATCTGCTCGATCAACATTCCGATACGGATGTCTTTGCCGTTCTCGGAATCCTGAGTTCTGTTCTTGATCTTAGCAATCTCATCTTCGTAGTAATCGAAGGAGATCGCGAAGTCTGTCATCAGCTTGTCGCCTTGTCTGGCACTGTTAGTACCGCCGCCGTTGTTGTTCCACTGGTTACGGGTGTCGCCGAGGAAGTTGATGGTGGGAACCTTGTTGGCGTTTTTATCGCTGTCCTGTGCTACGGTTTCGCTATCCGACTCATAGATCGGGATAACGGTGTAGTTCTCATAACCGGTGTAGTTGAACTTCTTATAATATGTGCTGGCTACATAATCACCGGAGCTGTTGTAGATATCCCAACGGGTGAAGTATTTCTTATCGCCGGTGCCTGTGATAATACCGTCGTCTTCATAATGCTCATGAGTTACACAATACTGACCCTTTTCACCGGTTCCGAAGTCCCAGTAATAAACGGCAGGACGGGTAGCGTTGCCATCCTCATTATCAGCATATGTCGTGCCGCTCAGGTTCAACGCATAACTATAAGTGTAAGAGATATTGTCACCGTTATCATCAGTCTTATAGTATGTGACCTTATCATTTTCAGTCAGCGCGCGATCAGAATCCAAATGAGTAGGCGGTAAGTTCTTATAGAAGTATCTGATACTATTATAGGTGAAGTAGTAATAGTTGGTATCGTTCTCGGTAACGACGCCGGCATTCAGATATCTCTTCTTATAAGTCATATTGCGATGTACTGTAGCATTCTTAACCACATACGGAGCAGCCTCGACCAGCGGCATATAGGAAGCATGTGAATCGCTGCCGCCGATTGCGGAGGTACCGTCATAGGTGAAGAGCTTATACGCCTGAGTGGTAATAGGTGCGCTCTCATAGGATTTGTCATCAAAAACGATCTCCGTACCGCTTGCAGTAGTAGATTCCGCTGAAGCATACTTATCGATCGCTAACGCACTATAGCCGTTAGCCTTCGTATCATATTTATATGGCAACATAAACTCAGCTGTTACGCGGTCATCTACCGTATTGGTAGAGCCTACGTTAGCAGTGATCGTGTAGGTAGTACCGGAACCGGTTACAGATTGATTTGCCTCTGCGTGATTCCATGCGATCTTCTGACGGAAGTTCTTCTCATACGGTGTATGGTTATAGAGGAATTCCGTTGTCAGTCTCGCTGTTCCCTTCTTTGTTCCTTTGACAATTCCTGCCATCTGCGTATCATTGGTGCTGACTAAAGTACCACTTAAACTATAAGTTTGATTGCCCCAGAAACGGCTTTCATACGTATAAGTGATATTGTAGTTGTAAGTGATCGCAGTACGCGTCAGGTGGGATACGTAACGAAGTGTGGTTGCACCGGAATCCAGAACCTGCTGTACAGTGAACTGACCGACGGTAGCAGTGTTATTGGTAATGGTACCGGCTGAGAAGTTACCGACACTGGAGGTGATCTCCTCCAGCGTACAATCCTCATCAGGCGTTGTGCTCAGTCTGATATCGATCGTATAATTTCTATATTTGGTGTTGATGTACTTAGAGATATCGATCTTAGAGCCATCGGCCTTTGTATCTGTAAACACTGTTGTGCTACCATTCTTAACAGTAACCGTCACAGAGGGAGTACCGTCACCGGTATAGCTGCCGGTTTTTTCTACAACGTGCTGGATGGACAGCGAGCCGGATACCGCCTCAACAAATCGAGCGATATAGGTATCGTTCGAGGACATATCGGACTCGGCGATCTCCTTCGCGGAGATATCATAGTACTTACCGTTGCTGTAACGTACCCAACCGGCGAACATATACGCGCCGTTTGCCTGCGCTTCAAAGGTGAATTTCTTAGAGCTGTCGGCAAATTGTTCTCCTGACTCGGTCTTACCGTACAGGCTCGGAGAAGTATTGGTGAAGTACGCGGAGCACAGGGTGCTGGTACCGATATTCTGCTCGCCGCCTACGCCTGCGGTGGTCGAGAACGGATCATCCGTCCAATTGCCGGCGTCGACAGTAGCATTCAGGTTAGACGCGGGACCATACTGGATCTTGATATTTGCAGATATCTTGTCGTCCTTGTTAGAATAGTACCATCTGCCGTCGGAACGGTTCGCCTTATCCTTAGAGTCGTTCCAAATCTCTTCTTCATAAGAGATCAGCGCGGGAACGCCGGTATAGTGCTCCTTCAAATAATTATAGGTATAGACAGAACCCTTGTTCGTCGAATCACCCCAGCTCATACGACCGCTTGACGTCTGCGTACCGCCGGTGTACTGGTTGACACGATCGATCTTGTTCAGATACAGCATCGAGGGAGAAATATACCCGATAAAGCTGTTTGCGGCGTCGCCGTTTTTGGTGTAGCCGGCGCTTGGAGCATAAACAGCCCACATGGTAGCATACTCACCGACGTAGGTATCCTTATAACCGGTCGATACGATCAAAAGTTCCTTATCCTGAACATGGTTCTCTGAAATGCTGTTTGCTGCATCTGCATCATGCCAATCAGACTTATCGGAGTCATTTATCAGCGTGCCGAATACGTCGACCTGTCTGCCGAAGTAGTCGGTCAACAGTTCTACGCCGTTGTAGCCGCTGCCGGTGTAAGTAGACGCCTGAGCAGTTGATTCTGAAGAAGCGAACGTGTAATTCGTGTAATCGAAACCATCGCCGTAGTTATCCTTGGTTGTTCTGTACTTGAAGTCAAAGATGATGGTATCAGGGTTCTTCTCTTTGTTCAGCTTATAGAAGTCATCATAGTCGTAGGTCTGGCAGTGGCTGCTGGAGTTACACTGTGTATCCAACTCTCTGTGCAGCAGATCCCAGTAGGCGTTGTGCAGCGTTACACCCTTGACCTGCGCGCCTGAAGCGGTGCCGTCAGATGTCAGCGGGATCTGCATCTGGTACTTACCGCCCCATTTCAACATCGGCTGACCGGGATAGCCGCCGAAGGCGTTCGCAGAGTTCGACTTACCCTCATAGTAAGGATAAACACTCAGCATATTACCCCACTGACCGTGTACGGAACCGTCATAACCGTCAATATAGAAGGTTTTGACGTTGCTCGTATCTGCCAGATAGTAGATCGGCGTGACCTCGATTGCCTTATGACCGTTTTCGGTCTTCATTTTCGCGGTATTGACAGACTCTACTGTCCACTCCTCGGTGTAGACGCCGCTCGCGTCATAATCATGCACCTGATAAGTGACGCCGTTGAAGGTATACGCTTTCAGATAATGCGTCACCTTGAACGCCTTGCTGTCGAAGCTGCCGGCTGCACTGGCGTTATCTGATAAGGTGGTCTGGATCTTGATCTTTGCGCCGACAGGAACGTTCGTCATCTTATCGTAGTCGCTGATACCGTTGGGGCCGGCAACATTGTGAGTGATAACGATCTGGTCATTCGGATGGGCTGTGTTATAAGCCGCGATGGTGCTATAAGTGGTAACGCCGGACGCCGTAGCCTCTGTGTAGGAGAATACGTCGGTTTCGGCATAGTTGCTGGCATCGCCGAGGATCTGCGTATCCGCGAGATTCGTAAAGCGATTGAAGGTATTATCACGCAGCGCGCCGTTCTTTGCGTAGATATTGACCTTCTCTACCGTCTCTTCATCTTCGGAAGAACCCGGCTCTTTGAAGTAGAACTGATAGTCGACGGAGCTGTTGTTATAATAAGCCATAACGCCGATGTTGGTGATCTTTTCCCACTTAAAGCCTCTGAGAAGAATAAAATGAGCGTTGCCGCTTGTTTCGCTGCGTTCCTTCATTTCAACAACAAAAACGGTATTACCTTGTGAATCATGAATATCGACGGAAGTGCCCGCAGATTTTGTCACACAGTTGATTTGTTCGCTCTTGTTGCCTCGAATACCGCTGTTACTGTCGTTATTAGATAAAGCGAAGAAGAAATTACCATCGCCGTTTCCTTTTATGGTAGAAGTCAAGTCAGCCCAGTAACCAATGTTTCCGCTGGTACCGTTTGCCACGGTGCTTACAGGAGTGGTTCCGCTTTTACCGGGACCGTTATCGTTGTCAGCCCAAACAAACTTATAAGTGCTGGTATTAGAGCCGATAATCGGGGTGTTGGCGACCTTCTGCGAACTGTTTTGCTTACCGGTGGAAGTATACTTATCACCGGCGATCCAGTCGCTTGAGGTCGAACCGCCGCCGCCGGTTCCGTTTCCATCCTGTGTTACAGTGATCTCATGAGTGGTGGGATTAAACGAGAACTTCACCCATGTAGAATCACTGTTGATCTTGAAGGTCTGGTTTGCGGAAGGCCAAGCTTCAGTCCAAGCGTGATCCTTAGCTACCTTGAAGTATATCGTACCCGCGTCAGCCGCAGTAACCGTATACGTTTTCTCGTAAGTTCCATCCGATTTATATACCAAGTCGTTACTGGAAGCATCAACTTTCCATGAGTTTCCCTCTCCAAAGATACCGGGATCAGCTTGATCAGTCGCACCCATAGCACCGACAACAGTATAGATATCTGTAGAGACGGCAGTTGATGTAACCCAAGTTTTATTATCTTTAACCCAAATTCGATAAATCACCGCGGCATCCTGCTTAACCTTAAATGCGTTACCACTCTTATCTGAATCTGTTGTAGCACTATATTTTTTCGCATCAGTAGAACCGTCAAACCCGTTTCCTACCAAATCGAAATTGTTTTCCCATGAATAATGATCACTGGAATCAACTTTAAATTTATAATATCTGTCATTATCTCCGGTTACTTCATAATAATAGTTTTTTGAACTCGAATCATAAGACATATCTTTCTTGGTATTGGACCACGAACCTGTTAAATCGCCGAAAATTTGAACGAGTTTACGGGTAAAGGTATACTCAATCTGCTTACCACTATCCCAGTTACCATTATACTGAATAGTATATTCACCGGCAGAAAAATAAATATAATAATTTTCTCCGCCAGTTCCTCCCTGACCAGTGGATAATTTAGCATAATAATTAGTAGTATCACCCATTGCACCGGAAGGTTGTGCATCACCACCCTTTAATCTAAAGGTTTTACTACCGCCATAATCAGCTTGTAAATACCATTCATAATAGCCGGAAGAATTAAGGGTAAAAGTCATCTTACCGCTTGAATCAGTTTTAGCATACATTGAAAAGCTGGATTCACCAGGGCCCTTCATGTATATAGAGTTTTTACCCAAAGTATCCCAATCACCAGTAGAAGCTAAATCAGTCTTAGCACCGGTATCAGCCAGATCATCCTTCATGCTGCGGACAATCTCGTTCTCTTCAAAACCGGAAAGATCGGGCGCGTCTTTTGCGTCATTATTATCTGTGATATTTGCCGCATCCGCATCCTGTGAGGGGATCGCGTTCAGCGCGATATTGCCGCCCTCGGTGGCAGCCTGAGAGACAGCGTCGCTGTTGGCGGCGGCGTCCTTCAGATACGCGGCAAAGGTATTCAGCATGGAGCCGGTAGCGATAGAGCCGATGAGCATGACGATGCTCAGCACCATCGCGAGCGTGCGCGTGCTGAAGTGTAAACGGTTGGTCTTTTGTTTCATGTAAAGATTCCTCCCTTTCGTTACGTTCGTGTTACCGTCAAAATGCGGATCGGAAGATGTGTGCAGTGTAACCGTCAGCGGATGGTGAATCAGTGAGGTGATCGGGCATATGCTCCGGCATACCTCCGCCAATGAATGGCGCCTCTTTGGTGGGCTGTGCCCACACCCGATTGATACGGGAGGGTCGAGACCCTCCCCTACATTTGGTGGTCTCTTCCCACACCCGATTGATACGAGATGGTCAAGACCCTCCCCTACAAATGAGGGATTCGGTACGACATAAAATATCGTCGTTGCGAAGCCCGTAAGGGCTGTGGCAATCTCAACCGATTTAGAATTGTCATTGCGAAGGATTTGACAAGCTGTCATCCTGTGGCAATCTCATCCTAATAAAAGAGAACTGATTTGATCCATCAAATGTCCTGCGGGAACTGACCTTTGGGCTGTGATCAGGGATGACGATGTAAAAATGAATCTCACTTGACCGTGGTCAAGCTCGTTCGATTGATACAATCCCTCAGTCACCGTTCGGTGACAGCTCCCTTTACCAAAGGGAGCCTCTTTACCAAAGGGAGCCTGATACCTGATTTTGTTAAATTTACCGTTTTTGTGCAGATTGCACAAATTCTGGTATATCAGCCCTTCCGCCTGACATCGCTTGTGTTACACCCCGAGGCTCATTTCTCAGGTAACCGTAACAGCTTAAAATATACTTGCCTGTGTGTGAAAAACAGCCGAATTTCATAGGATTCAAGCTGATTTCCACGTGTCTCACGCTCCGTTTATGCAGCATATATTCAGCATATATGCCGCATACAATGAATACGCGATTTTTCGTTAAATTAGACGATTGAATTATTATGCTTTTGTGCATGTTGCACAAAATGACGATTTTGTGTAACAAGTTTGTAACAATTCCAAAAGCGAAATATAGAGCAATGTTTCATTTGGGGATTATCAAATGTTTGCATAATATGCAAACCGCTGATGTATTCATGCTGTTAGTAAATATCCAAATAATATGCCAAAGAAAAATCTTCATCCTTTGTGTAGATCCTCACGATCATTTCCGTATCTCTTTTGTCGAAAAGTCCATTTGATACTTGCAAAAACTGTCGTGATAGGATATAATTTTGGTGGTGATCATATGAAGATAAAAAACAACTTTGTATTGAAGAAAATCGCCGGTTCCTACGTCGTGGTTCCGGTTCGCACCAGAGCGGTTGATTTTTCCGGTATCATCAAGCTGACCGAGAGCGGCGCTTTCCTTTGGAAGCTTTTGGAAAAAGGCGCCGATAGGGAAGAGCTGATCGCGAAAATGCTGGAGGAATACGCGGTGGATGAGGCTACCGCCGCCGCTGATATCGACCGCTTTGTCGCAAAGCTCCGCGAGGCTGATCTCATTGAGTGAGATCATTTCTCCCGCTGAGTTTGTCGCGGTGATGCAAGAGAGCTTTGAGCGCGGTCAGGAGTTGATCTTTACACCGTCCGGCTCCAGTATGTTCCCGATGCTTGACGGCAAAAACGATAAGGTGACCTTTTCGCAAAAGCCCGATAAGCTGAAAAAATACGACGTCGCGTTCTATGTGCGCCGCAGAACCAACCAGCTTGTCCTGCATCGGATGATCGGCTTCACCAAGGACGGCGCGTATATTTTTTCCGGCGATAACCAGTATGACTATGAGTATGGGGTAGGGGATGACGACGTCCTCGCGCTGATGACCTCGTTTACCCACAACGGAAAGACTTATCGGACAAGCGATCTTTCGTATCGCTTCTATATCCGCCGCATGATGCTAAAAAAGCGGCTGAGACGGTTTGCTTCAATGATTTATCATAAGATTTTTAAATAGTTATTGCGACGTTTCATGCCTCCCTTTCCTAAGGTGAGATTCTGTCCAAATCTTTGATTTGGGAAACAGATTCCATACACCGGAGAGGTGCCCCGAGACACGCGTGTCAAGGGGCGGAGGGTTGCTATGCTAAGTTTAACCTTTATTAGATGACCTAAAAACGAAAACGGAGAATCATTATGGCTTTATATCGTATTTCTGATTTGAATGTAGAAATCAAAACGAATTCACCGTCCTTTGCCGAGAATATCCGTCGGTATGAGGTGGATTATCAGGCGGATCCGAACATCACGCTCGAGATGAGTGATGACCGCATGATCGAGATGATGGAGGAATATGAGGGAATGACCGCCGATAAGGTGGAATCCCTGTATATGGCGACCCTGTATTCATGGGCGATCTTCGACTTCAACGGCTTTCCCATCCGTGCGGTCGGTGTGGAGAACGACGGCGAATGCACGTTGTTTGCCGCGCCGGATGACAGCTCGATCGATCTGTCGCTGATGATCCCGCAGGATAAGGCGTTTGTCTATTACTATCCCGGCATCCGTATGCAGGACGATGATTATTATGTGTTTGACACACCGTTCGGAGAGCTCGGCGGCTTGTCTGTGACCGGCAAAAAGCTCGTGTTGAAATCGATCGTCTTTGTCGACAGCAGGCGCTTTGATTCGCTCAGAGCGATCGACGCTAAGGATTTTGTGCCGCTGTTCATGCGCGCCGTGTCACAGAACGTTCGTCAGGAACGCACCAAGCATACGCTGTTTATCCTCGAGCGCGTGATGCATCGTGTGAAGTTCTTCGGCGTCGGCGACGTTAACGATCTCGACTTCATTCTGGAGCGAGTGTAATTATTCCTGTCATTGCGAGGAGCTTCGCTCCGTGGCTATCTCAACCTATTTTTCGGAGGGACTTGTGTCCAAAAAACATAAAAGCGCCTTGAGCTGGATCATTCGCAGCTCAAGGCCTCAGTTTATCAACATTATTATATTGGCGATCGTCTACGGCGTGAACGCGTTCATCGGCGTGTATAACACCGAATACGCGCGCGAGTTGGTCGACGCGGCTGTCAACGGCGCGAAGGGCGGATCGTTCGACGAGGTGATCCGCTACGGCTTGCTCTATTTCGGTGTGACGGTGATTCAGATCATCACGCTGATTCTGGCGCGTGATTTTGGCTTCAAGGTCAGCGCGCGTCTGGATATGAGTATGAAATCCGACCTCTTCTACACGATGATGATGAAGGAGTACGGTGATATCTCAAAGTATCATTCCGGCGAATTGATGAACCTCTTGACTAACGATATCAACGTCGTTACGTCCGCGATTGTTTCTATCATCCCGAGTCTGGTGTTCTTTATCGTCAAGATCATCGGTATCTTCGTCGTACTGATACGCATCGACGTCATTTTCGCGCTGGTATTTGTGATCGGCGGCGCTCTTGTGTTCCTGATCTCCACTCTGTTTAAGCCGATGACCAAGAGAATGCACAAGAATGTGCAGGAGAGAGAGGGCAAGGTGCGCTCCTTTATGCAGGAGGGTCTCAGCTCCCTTTTGATGATCAAGACCTTTGACGCGCAGGAAAAGATGAGAGATTCCGCCTTTGAACTGCAGGAGGAATCCTATCGTGCCCAGCGCAAGCGCAATATCTTCTCCATCATCACCGGTACCGGTATGAGCGCGGTGTTCTCCTTCGCGTTTGTATGGGGACTCGGTTGGGGCGCGTATAATCTCTTCTACGGGCTGATCTCCTACGGTGTTCTGATGCAGATCACTACGCTGATCGGTCAGATCCGCACCCCGATCCAAGGCATGGCGAATATCTTTCCGACCTACTTCAACGCGTTGGCGTCCGCCGAGAGGATCATGGAGATCGAGAATATGCCGGATGAGCAGATCCTTCACAGTGATGTGGACACGGCGCAGGTCTATCGTGATATGAAGTCGATCTGCTTCGATGATATCAGCTTCTCCTTTGACCGGGATATCGTTCTGGACAGCACCTCGCTGACCATCGATAAGTATGAGTTTGTCGCGATAGAGGGTATCTCCGGTATCGGCAAGAGCACCTTGATGAAGCTGTTGCTGAGCGTGTATCAGCCGAAATCCGGTGAGATCTATATCAAAACCGAGAATGATAAGCTCATTATGGATAAAAGCCTGAGAAAGCTCTTTTCCTATGTGCCGCAGGGTAATTTCCTGCTGTCCGGTACACTGCGCGAGAATATCGCGTTTGTAGCGCCTGACGCGACGGATGACGATATCATGGAGGCGGCACGGATCGCCTGCGCGCAGGAGTTCATCGCCGAGCTGCCGCAGGGACTCGATACCGTGATCTCAGAGCATGGCGGAGGACTGAGTGAGGGACAGGTACAGCGTGTGGCGATCGCGCGCGCTATTCTGACCGGTGCGCCGATCATCCTGCTGGATGAGGCGACGTCAGCGTTGGATGAGCAGACAGAGCTTGATCTGCTGCGTAATTTGAGAGAATTGAAGAATAAGACTTGTATCCTTATTTCACATAAAAAAGCCGCCGAGCGCTTCTGCGACAAGACGGTGACGATAGAGAATAAAAAAATCAAGATCCACGAATAGCTTGTTTCTTGTGTGCAAAGTACACAAATACACGAATGATTTTTTGGATTGCTATTCAGTTTATCCCGTGTTATGATAATAGCAAATAAACTGTAAGGAGAGATACTGAATGAAAAGATGGATCGCGGTCTTATTAGCAGCTGTGTTGGTATGTGCTCTTGCGGCATGCGGCAGTAAAAAACCGAACAACACCAATAATAACAACAATAATAGCAGCAGTTCCTCTTCTGCTGCTCCCACTACGGCTCCCCAACCGACGGAATCTCCGGATAAAGAAGTTGTCTTCGGTGATATGAAAATCACCCTTCCCAAGGAGTTCGTCGATAATAAAGCCTTGATCCCGAGTGACTCTGACATAAAGTGTTATTACACAAATATGCAAGAGGAGTTGGCTTTTGCCGCGCTTAATGAGGAAAAAAGCGATTTTGCGAAGACCAAAGTGCAATCTCTTGATGATTATCTGGAGGTTCAGCATGCCAACTCGAAGGGCTCGGTAACAAGTGAGATCAAAGAAGATAACGGTCTTAAATACTTTGACTATGAAGCTGAGGGTACCAACGGCACAATATACAAGTATTTTTCAACAGCATTTGAAAGTGATGATTACTACTGGTTTGTTCAGTTCTACACTTCAAAAGAACAGTATTCGAAATATGAGTCGAAGTTCCTCCAATGGAGCCGCACCGTAACCGAAGCATAATAATATTTACAAAAACAGACAGCCGGCGCTGAACTCAACTGAGATCAGCGCCGGCTTTAAACGTTTATGATGTTTTCTTGCGAAGTCCTTGCATACGCGTATTCCTCGTGTGTCAGGACCGTAGTGTTTTAACCGATTTGATTCTTTTCGGTGATTCTGTAACACAGGGTCATCAAGCTGTCGCTGAGGTGTACATTCTCGACAGTGGCGTCCAGATACTTTTTGGAAATATCATAATGACTGAAATTCCAGTAGCTGCGAATACCGCAGGCATAGAGCTTGTCGATGATCTTTTCCACAGCCTCCTTCGGCATTGTCAGGATTGCGGTGTCGATCTGATTCTCTTTGACATAGTCTTCGATCTTATCATCCGACATCACTTCGATCCCGCGCAGTGATGTCCCGATCAGTTTTTCGTCCTTCTCGAAGATCGCGGTCAGCTTGAATCCGAGCTTTTCAAAGCTCAGGTGCGTCGCGATCGCCTTGCCGAGATTGCCCGCGCCGATCAGGATCATGTTGTGCTGCTGCTCCAGGCCGAGGATCTTGCCGATCTCCGTGCGAAGTCCCGCAACGGAATAGCCGTAGCCCTGCTGTCCGAATCCGCCGAAGCAGTTCAGATCCTGACGGATCTGTGACGCGGTGGAATTCATCATAACGGCGAGCTTTGTAGAAGAGATCTTCTCGATGCCCTCCGAATCCAACTCGGAGAGGTAACGGTAATAGCGGGGCAGTCGTCTGATGACCTGTATGGAAACGCCTTCTTTTGGCATAGGTGCTTACTCCTTACGCAACGATTTCAGTCAGTTTGTCGTGGATCGCGTCGAGGAACTCCTCGGTGTTGACCTTCTTCTTGTTCTCGAGGGTACTCAGCAGATAGAGGTCACCGGTCATGATACCGCTCTCGATGGTATCGATGGTGGCTTTTTCCAGCTTGTCGGCAAAATCGACCAGCTCGGGGATCTCGTCCAGCTCACCGCGCTTTCTCAGTGCGCCCGACCACGCGAAGATGGTCGCGACAGAGTTGGTGGAGGTCTCTTCACCCTTGAGGTGCTTGTAGTAATGACGCTGTACGGTACCGTGAGCCGCCTCATATTCATAGACGCCGGTGGGGGATACCAGTACGCTGGTCATCATCGCCAGAGAGCCGAACGCGGTAGCGATCATATCGCTCATCACGTCGCCGTCATAGTTCTTGCAAGCCCAGATATAGCCGCCGTCGGAGCGTACTACACGCGCGACAGCGTCGTCGATCAGGGTGTAGAAGTATTCGATACCGGCTTCATCGAACTTCGCCTTGTATTCATTCTCGAATATCTCCGCGAAAATATCCTTGAAGGTGTGATCGTATTTTTTGGAGATGGTATCCTTGGTCGCGAACCATACATCCTTCTTCTGATCGAGCGCGTAGTTGAAGCAGGCTCTCGCGAAGGACGCGATAGAGTTGTCGAGGTTGTGCATACCCTGGATGATACCGTCGCTGTTGTCAAAGCTGTGGATCAGCTGACGGCTCTCGTTGCCGTCTTTATCAGTCACACAAAGCTCCGCCTTGGAACCCTCTTTGACGATCATTTCAGTGTTCTTGTAAACGTCGCCGTATGCGTGACGGGCGATGCAGATGGGCTTTGTCCATGTGGGGATGTAGGGAGTGATGCCCTTGACGAGGATCGGCTGACGGAAAACGGTGCCGTCGAGGATCGCGCGGATCGTACCGTTGGGGCTCTTCCACATCTCCTTGAGCTTGTATTCATCCATACGCGCGGCGTTCGGAGTAATGGTCGCGCACTTGACCGCTACGCCGTATTTCTTTGTCGCCTCTGCGGAGTCAACGGTGATCTGATCGTCGGTCGCGTTGCGCTTCTCAAGACCCAGATCATAATACTCGCTCTTCAGGTCAACAAAGGGGAGAATGAGTTTATCCTTTAACATTTGCCAGATGACTCTGGTCATCTCGTCGCCGTCCATCTCGACGAGCGGTGTTTTCATTTGAATTTTAGCCATAGTTACCTCCGGTAATCGATGTTAATGTAGGGGAGGGGCTTGCTCCTCCCGTGAACCTTTGATAAGAACATGTGTATCAGCGAAGCATATGATACGCTTCCGTAGGGACGACCATCGGTCGTCCGCTTGACAGTGACGTTCGAACGGAATTATTTGTTCATCATCGTGTAATTGAGCAGACCGCCCGCGAGGATGATATCCTTCTGGCGCTCGGTCAACGCGCATTTGGTGTTGATCTCAACATTCTTCGTCTTGTTGATGATGGTGATGCCGTTGCCTGCCGCGATCTGATCACGGATATTTTCGATATAGAGATTATCGCCGAGATCGATGTTGTTGTAATCGTTTTCATCCGCGAATTCCAGCGGAAGGATACCCGCGTTGATCAGGTTCGCTCTGTGGATACGCGCGAAGCTCTTGACCAGTACTGCCTTAACGCCGAGGTACAGCGGAGCGAGAGCCGCATGCTCACGGGATGAGCCCTGACCGTAGTTGGAGCCGCCGACGATGATCGAGGAGCCCAGCGCCTTGGCGCGGGTCGGGAACTCGGTATCGCATACGGTGAAGCAGTGCTCGGAGATCGCGGGGATATTGGAGCGCAGGGGCAGGATCTTCGCGCCCGCGGGCATGATGTGATCGGTGGTGATGTTGTCCTCAACCTTCAAGGAGCAGGAAGCGCTGATATCCTGAGCCATCCCGGAGGTCTTGGGGAATTCCTTGATATTCGGGCCGCGCAGTACCTCGACCTTGTCCATCTCGTCAACGGACGCGGGCTCGATGACCATGTTGTCGTTGATCAGGAAGTGCTCGGGCATATCGACCTTGTAGCCGTCCGCGTATGCTCTCGGGTCGGTCATAACACCGGTCAGTGCGGAGACCGCCGCTACCTCGGGAGATACCAGATAGATCTCAGCGTCCTTGGTTCCGCTTCTGCCGAGGAAGTTGCGGTTGAAGGTTCTCAGAGAAACGCCCTTGGAGTTCGGGGACTGACCCATGCCGATGCAGGGGCCGCACGCGCTCTCGAGGATCCTCGCGCCCGCGTCGATCAGATCGGATAGCGCGCCGTTCTGCGCGAGCATATTGAGCACCTGCTTGGAGCCGGGCGCGATCGCGAGAGATACGCCGTCGGCAACCGTCTTACCCTTCAGGATATGCGCGACCTTCATCAGATCGGCGTAGCTGGAGTTGGTGCAGGAGCCGATACAAACCTGATCGACCTTCATACCCGCCAGTTCTTCAACGCTCTTGACAGCGTCGGGGGAGTGGGGGCAAGCCGCCAGAGGCGCCAGCTCGGAAAGGTTGATCACGATGTGCTCGTCATAGACCGCGTCGTCGTCAGCCTTCAGCTCGGTATATGCGTCCGCTCTGTCCTGAGCCTTCAGGAATTCGAGGGTGTTTTCGTCAGAGGGGAAGATCGAGGTGGTCGCGCCGAGCTCAGCGCCCATATTGGTGATGGTCGCTCTCTGCGGGACACTCAGTGTCTTGATACCTTCGCCCGTATATTCAATGATCTTGCCTACGCCGCCCTTGACGGACATGATGCGCAGCACCTCAAGGATGATATCCTTTGCGGAGACGTTCTCCTGCAGCTCACCCTGTAACTCAACGTTAACGATCTTGGGCATGGTGATGTAATACTCACCGCCGCCCATCGCGACCGCTACGTCCAGACCGCCCGCACCGATCGCCAGCATACCGATGCCGCCGCCGGTGGGAGTGTGGGAGTCGGAGCCGATCAGGGTCTTGCCCGGGATGCCGAAGCGCTCCAAATGAACCTGATGGCAGATACCGTTACCGGGACGCGAGAACCAGATGCCGTGCTTTTTGCACACCGTCTGGATGAAACGATGGTCGTCGGCGTTCTCAAAGCCCGTCTGCAAGGTGTTGTGGTCGATGTAAGCGACACTGCGCTCGGTGCGAACGCGGTCGATACCCATCGCCTCAAATTCCAGATAAGCCATCGTACCGGTGGCGTCCTGTGTCAGCGTCTGGTCGATGCGGATACCGATGTCGGTGCCCTTGATCATCTCGCCGGTGACCAGATGATTTTTAATGATTTTTTCCGCTAAAGTTAAGCCCATAATGTTCCTCCTATATCATAAAGAAATGTTATATGTGGTAAGGCAGTCTGAAAGTAGCGACCCTCAGTCCGCCGGTGTTTTATTTTGTCATTGTTTCAAGGTTCCCTTTCCTAAGGTGAGATTCTTTCCAAAACTTGTTTTGGGTTACAGAATCCATACACCGGAGAGCTGTCCCCGCAAGGGGACTGAGGGTTGCCGCTGAATCGAAGATGTATTTACGAATCTTGTGTGATCGTATTTTTATAAAAAAGCAAAACCGGCTCAGTGAAAATCCTGATCCGGCTTGTCACTCTTTTCACACACATGGATATTATACTACTTTTTGTCGACAAAGTAAAGGCGGCGCACCGCTTTTTTATAACAAAAAAGTGATATATCCTATGTATTAGCAAAGGAACTCACATAATCTGCGGTGAAGTGATTCCTTTTTCGGTGATTTTTAACATAGCATTTATCATACGGGAATGATATAATATATAAGTAAAATAAGGAAGTTTGCGCTTATGGCATATTGTCGTGAGCGTTGATGAAAAAACAAGGTGATAGTATGGAGAAAAGAGAAAATCTGCGCAATATCGCGATCATCGCGCATGTTGACCACGGCAAGACGACACTGGTCGATCAGCTCCTCAGACAGTCGGGTATCTTCCGCACCAATGAGGTCGTCAATGAGCGCGTCATGGACAGCAACGATCTGGAGCGTGAGCGCGGTATCACGATCCTGTCGAAGAACACCTCCGTCATGTACGGAGATACCAAGATCAATATCGTCGATACCCCCGGACATGCCGATTTCGGCGGCGAGGTAGAGCGTATCCTGATGATGGTCGACGGCGTACTGCTGTTGGTCGACGCGTTCGAGGGCTGTATGCCGCAGACGCGTTTCGTGCTGAAAAAGGCGCTGGGACTGGGCAAGAAGCCGCTGGTCGTCGTCAATAAGATCGACCGTGACGGCGCTCGTCCCGAAGAGGTCATCGACGAGGTGCTTGATCTGTTCATCGAGCTCGGCGCGGATGACGATCAGCTCGAATTCCCCGTTGTCTACGCGTCGGCGCGTGAGGGCGTATCCTCGCTCGATCCCTATGAGATGACTCCCGATATGAAGCCGCTGTTTGAGGCGATCATCCGCGAGATCCCCGCTCCCGAGGGTGAGATCGACGCTCCCTTACAGCTGCTCGTATCCAATATCGAATATGATGAATATGTCGGACGCATCGGCATCGGCAGAGTGGAACGCGGACAGATCAAGTCCGGTCAGCAGGCGGTGCTGTGCCATCAGGACGGCACCACCTCCAATGTAAAAGTCAGCAAGCTCTATGAGTTCGAGGGCTTGAAGCGCGTCGAATGTGACGAGGCGAAAATGGGCGATCTCGTCTGCATCTCCGGTATCGCGGATATCAACATCGGCGAAACCATCTGCGCGCCCGATCATATCGATCCGCTTCCGTTCGTCAAGATCGACGAGCCGACCGTATCGATGAACTTCATCGTCAACAATTCGCCGTTCGCGGGTAGAGAGGGCAAGTATGTCACCTCCCGCAACATCCGCGACAGGCTGTTCAAAGAGGTGGAGACCAATGTGGCGCTCCGCGTGGAGGAGACCGCCTCCGCCGATACCTTCAAGGTTTCCGGCAGAGGCGAGCTCCATCTTTCGATCCTGATCGAGACCATGCGCCGTGAGGGCTACGAGTTTCAGGTCAGTCGTCCGCAGGTCATCACCAAGATGATCGACGGCGTTCTGCATGAGCCGATCGAATATCTGATGATCGAGGTGCCCGAGAATTACGTCGGCGCCGTCATGGAAAAGCTCGGTTCCCGCAAAGCGGAGCTGATCAATATGGGCACGCGTGAGGGCGGCTCCACTCATATCGAGTTCCGCATCCCGTCCCGCGGTTTGATGGGCTATCGTCCGGAGTTTCTGACCGATACCAACGGCAACGGCATCATGAATCACGTATTCGATTCCTATGAGCCGTACAAGGGCGATATCGTCACCCGTCATCAGGGTTCTCTGATCGCCTTTGAGACCGGTGAGACCGTCACCTACGGTCTGTACGCGGCTCAGGAACGCGGCAGACTCTTTGTCGGACCTGGTGTGGACGTCTATGAAGGCATGATCGTCGGCGCTTGTCCCAAGGCGGAGGATATCACCGTCAACGTCTGCAAAAAGAAGCATATCACCAACACCCGCGCCTCGGGCTCGGATGAAGCGCTCAAGCTCACCCCGCCGTCCATCCTGTCGCTCGAGCAGTGTCTTGAGTTTATCGCGGATGATGAGCTGGTCGAGGTCACACCCGAGAGCATCCGTATGCGCAAGGAGATCCTCAGCAAGGAACAGCGCATGAAGCACCAGTTCAGGAATAAGTGATTCAGGCTCCCTTTGGTAAAGGGAGCTGTCACATGACATTGTGTCATGTGGCTGAGGGATTGTATAATTGATCGAACGTAAGTGAGAATCCAAATAATTTGAATACTGCCATGGAATACATCATACTTGATTTGGAGTTTAACGGCACCTACTCGAAGCATCGTCACAAGTTTGTGAACGAGATCATCGAGTTCGGTGCGGTCAAATGTGACGAACAACTGAATATTATCGAGATCTTTTCGGAGTTGGTCAAGCCCCAGATCTCCAAAAAGCTCAATTCTCATGTCAGCGCTCTGACCCATATCACCATCGATGAGCTGAAAAAGAGCAACAACTCATTCTCTCACGTGATGTCGAAATTCCGCAAGTTCCTCGGCGACGGCGTTTTGATGACATGGAGCAACAGCGATGTGCTGGTGCTGATCGAGAATTACAAGTATTTTTACGGCAATGACAAGCTGCCGTTTATGAAGTACTATGTCAACCTGCAAAAGTATTGCGAGAGGGCGATCGGCTACAGCGACAAAGCCAGACAGCTCGGACTGTCCGCCTGCGCCGAGATGCTGGGCATCACGTTTGAGGAAAACAGCCTGCATCGCGCGTATAATGACGCGGAGCTGACGGCGGCATGCTTTAAGGCGCTCTATGACAAAGAACTGCTGCAGCAGTACATCTATACCTGTGACGATGATTTTTATCGCCGCGTCAACTTCAAGAATTACAATATCTGTGATCTCAAGAACCCCAATATCAACAGGCACGAGATGTACTTCAACTGTGAGAAATGCGGCAGACGCGCGCTGCGCCGATCAAAATGGCGGCTGAAAAACCGCTCCTTCCGCGCAAACTTCCGTTGTCTGAGATGCCGCAGGGATTTTGAGGGACGCATCACATTCAAGCAGTGTTACGATCACGTCAATGTCTCAAAAAAGACCGCGGAGATCGAACGCAAGGATAAGAAAAAGCGCAAAAGCGCGGAACCTAAAACCACATCATAAAAAACGGCAGATCATTCTGCCGTTATATTTTTTTAAAGAATTAGAACAAATATTCGAAAATCTATTGATTTACGGTAGAAATTCTGCTATAATAATAGTAGGGAACATATGATCGATCGTAATGATCCCGTTCAAAAGCGGTGATGCTACGCTTTTGAAACTGCCGAAACGGCGCGAGTAGCCCCATACTCAATTGAATACGTTAACGCGATCGGGAACAGATTTGATTTTCCGCAAACGGATGATGTCATCGATCAAATCGGTTCTCTGTTGCCAACCTATGTTTTAAAACGCAGTCTATCGAAAGGACAATTGAATGAATTATTGTGAATGGGCGGCGGCGTACCGAGAGGACGCCTGTCGCGTACTAAGCGTGATCGAGAAGAAAAAGGCGTTATTGAATGACAAAAAACTGAATGCTGACGCGCGCAAATCAATCGGCGATACGATCATCGAATATCGTCGGATCTATCGGGAGTTGCTGAAAACTGCCGAGCATTTGCGCACGCGCGGAGGAAATGCTCATGCGGCGTGAGAGGATGTTCCTCGATGAAGAGAACAGCGATCTCATCGCGTATTCGCTGTATCAGCAGGGTTCTTCCAATCGCATGGAGCGCGAGCGGATGAAGCGTATCCTCTCCCGCGCGATCCGTCGCGAGCTGACCGATCGCCAGCGTGACTGTATCACGATGTATTATTTGGAAGGTATGAAGATGAAGGATATCGCGACAGCGTTGCATCTTTCTAAATCCACTGTCACTCGACATATCCAGTCAGCCACGCATAAGCTGCAAAGGATCGCCTCCTACTATCAGCGCTGATATGAAAAAAGAATAATGAAAACGCCGCTGAAAAGCGGCGTTTTTGCTTACTTTAAAACTTTCTTTTTCTTTTGTCCCGGTTTTGTCATAGTGGATCGTATATTATCTATTCAGTTCAGCGAAAACAACTTCTGAATAATCGACTGTAAGGAGTAATGAAAGATGAAAAAGAAATTCAGAACCAGGATCATTGCAGGTATGCTCACAGTAATCACAATGTTTTCTACCGCCGGCGCGGTAATCACGCCTGTCTGCGCTGCCGAGGTTAACAGCAACGCGGTCAAAAACGTGTCTGCTTGTGACGTGGTGGAAATGATAGACAAGATGGTAGATATCGCTGTGGATGATTCTACGCCGATGGTAAAGCTAATGGCGTCGGGCGGCATGGAGGTGCTCAAGCGCCTTTGCGCTAACCTTTTTGATGAGGAGCAACCCGGTTGGGATCCCGGCGAACAAATCTCTCGATCGACCGACGAGATCATGACGGAGTTAAAGACGATCGAAACGAATATGGACGCTTATCACAATGAAGAAATGAAGACACTCGGCAACATCCAATCCATGCTTGATGAGCAGGGTGACGAAATCAAAATGTCAACCTTTTATACCATGGAACGAGATGTGGCTGCAGATCATGAGTATTTCAGAAATAATATCGCAAAGAATGAAGCCGCTATTAACTCAAACCTGACAGATACAGGCATCAAATTGAATGACAATGACACAGAAACGATCAAGGTGATCGATAAGACCACGAAAGCATCCTATGACTATATTGTCGAGCATAGCGATATCACAAAGGGCTTTACCCGGATGAAGAAGTATCTCGACAAAAGCACCTGCGGTTATGAAAGCGATTACTTCAGTGTGATTGAAAAGATCGCCAAACGTCATTATGATGAAACGGTTGACGGAATGATCACAGCCAACGGCGAGGGCTTTGGCAGCACTGAAATGTTGAAGCAGCTCCCGAATTACGATGAAAAGGTTGTCGGTTTGGCTACCGGCTACGAATGTGTAGCTCTTCTGTATTATTTCGATTGTCTGCAAATCGCGCAGCTGAATTATCAGTCAAGGAATTACACCGCATATTCCGATTATCTCAACAGCACCTTAGATACAAGGCTGAGTGATTTCAGAGCCGCGATCACCCTGAGCAACAACATGCTGGAGAGTGAGATCAATAGTGACGTCGAAACGATGAATAGTATCACCGAAGCTTACAAAAGTATGCTTTCCGACTTCAATAACAGCAAGGCGGCGGAAATCAAGATCACAGCAGGCGGAAACGAGTATCAGTTCACCGTTGACGATGCAATGAGAGGCTGGATGGTGATCGATACCATGACGGCATACGATACAACAGAGCCCGTTACCTACGCTTCTTTCACGCTTGACAGAGATTGGATCGTAAAGGACGCCGAAAATGGCTTCATTCCCGAAGGCGTCGGCATCAACACCGCTTCTGCTTACAAAACGCTCATGGAGAAGTATGATGTTTCTCCTGAAAGAGCTTCTAATATGGGACATCCGCAGCTGATGCTTCCGGCCTACAGAAAGACTGATGATAAACAGCCAACAAGAGATTATGCCATGACCTTTGACCTGAATCTGAACGGGTATACATTGGGCGGGAAAAACGATGTATGGCCGGAGCTCTCGTATATTAATACAAAGCAGGACTACACGCTGAACATCAACGGCGATCCCGATCGGAACAGCACCCTGAATGTTGATTGCATCGAAGTAACGGATTTCTTTTCAAGGAACAACTTCGGGTTGACACTCAATGTGAACGATGTGAAGTTGAATAAAGTAACAGATTCAAAACCTTTTTCCGAGGCATTGTTTATGTTCAGTACCTTATCAACAGATATCAAAACGAATGCCTATGTAAAAAACTGTGATATTACGCTGAAAGGTAGCAGTGCGCTTAACAGATATTCCCACGAAAATCCACAATGGCCTGGTACCTTCATCCAAAACGATACATTCAACATGGACATTGTCAATACGACAGTCAAAAATGTATAACGAAATAGAAAGACGGCGGGTTAGCTCGCCGTCTTTCGTTATGCTGTTCGGATTTGTCCACAGCTTTAGTGATCAGTGGTCAGTGAGCAGTTGATGGATAAATAACCCGCCCGACTTAGAATAAAAAAGAAAATGGGACTGTAAAAACACCGAGGTGTTTCACAGTCCCATGATACGTGATTATTGTTGTGGTTTTACTGAATCATTCTTATTCAAACAGTACCTTGCTCTTCTTGTGCAGCGCTCGCATACTCTCAACAAATCCGTACACGGCAAAGGGAATCAGCAGGATGAAGTAGGGGAGGATATACTGACTTTTTCCCTCGAATATCAAGTGATACAGCGCGCCGCCGAGGATCGCGACCGGCAGGATCAAACTCTCCGTATTGAGCTTTTTGCGGAAGATTAACCAGATCATCCCCGCCGTAAAGAAAATGTAGGTCATCATCACGTAGTAGTTGAACCAGTTGTCGAATACCTTTGACAATCCGCCGGAGTAGACAGAGTCCACGAGCTTGGGCAATTGCTCACCCTCGGGATAATCGTGCTTGCGCACCTGACTGATCCAGATGGATTCAAAGCTCGGTTCATTATACTGGCTGATCAGCTTTTGCTTGTAGAACTCAACGAACTGATTATTCTTTGTCAGCGTGTCAAAACGCTGTTTGATGCCCTCTGACGCGACCTTGTTTGCTTTTTCGACGTCCATATTGGCGTCTCGCATGGTTTCCATCGCCTTACCGTTGTACCAGCCC
This sequence comes from Ruminococcus difficilis, assembly GCF_016680995.1. The sequence continues at coordinate 59,417 of NZ_JAEQMG010000010.1, forward strand.
GGCGCCATACCGGATTCACAGATGCCCATGTAGGCGTACATCTTTTGCGACACCTGCGTGTTCAGCTCCACACCGCTGCGGGCGGAGTAGCTGTATATCACGAGCTTCTGCAGTCCGACGGAGCACAGGATCATCGCGGCGATGACCGCCAGCGCGAGGAATCGCTTCTTGCCGATCACGTGCAGCAAAAGCGCGATACATACCGCCGCCATGAGGATCATGTTGTTATACTTGAGCAATACCGAAACCGCCATCAGCAGTACGGCGAATACGGCGAATTTGATCTTGTTCTCCCGCATATAGCGGATCACAAAGTACACGCTCCATACCGAGAACGCCAGACCTAAGATCAGTCCGTAGGTGAAGGTGGTCATGAACATCGGCTGGAAGCAGATCGTCAGCGCGATCGCCGTGATATTGGTGACCGATTTGCGGTCAAAGAGCTTTTTGGTGATCATCACCAGTCCGACATAGATGCAGTCGAGCGCGATCACATTCGGGATCTGGAAAAGGATGTCCGAGCTGCCGGTGCCGAATATGCGGTACAGGATCTCGGCAAAGAATACATAACCCAGCTGGAACGGATAGAAGAGGTAATAGCTGTGGTTGCCGTAATACTCCCATGAGGTGTGGAAGCTCTGATAATTGTTCTTCGCCGCGTCACGCGCCGTATTGAGCAGGATCATCGCGTCGCCGCTCGCGATCGACTTGACCAGCGTGATCCATACGAGCGACAGGATCGTTGTCACCAACAGCATCACGCCGACGATGAATTTGGTGTTGAGCTTGCTGATGGAAAAGTTCTTTCTCAGCGCAACAAGCGCGCCCAAGATCGTCAAGCCGATGAGCGCGATATTCGTCAGCACCAGATCCTTATCAAAGTTGACGATCTCCGCGTAGGGATTCGCCGGATCGATGCGACAGGTCTGTAAGATGGATGCGACCGACAATAACGCAAACAGCACCGCGATCAGATAGATCGCGATACAGGAGCAGATCTGTACGGTTTTTGTTCTCGCATTGAGTGTCTTATCCACGTTATTCTCCTTTGTTGATACTTCTTGATAAAGCCCTATGCTTCTTTTGATCAGGGCTGCGGGGATCGGATTAGAGTGAAAAATCTTCTTTATCAAAGGACTTCAGCGGCGCCATGCCCTTCGGTTCGCGCATGATGGGATTGTATTTGAACTTTTTGCACTTACCGTTTTTCAGCTGTTTGTTAACGGTACAAAACTGTGACTCGCCTTCATTCTTTGAATATTCACAATACACGCAGGAGGGAACAATATTCTTCCCGAACAGTTGTTTTTTCATTTCTATCACCAAATAGCAGTAATCTTTGTAAAAGTTGACTTAACTAAAATAGTATAGCATTATATTTTGACTATTGCAAGTCATTGATGAACGTAGTATAATATTTTAGCCTCCCTTTCCTAAGGTACCCCCGTTGGGGGAATGTCCAAAGCACAAGGGGAGATTCCCCTGTTAGGGGAAATGTCCGCAAAGCGGACAAAAGGGTCGGCTGTCTTCGCAGAAGAAGCCGTTTCCGGCGAGGAAGGTGGCGCAAAGCGCCGGAGGGTTGTCTTGTTTCCTCTTTTATTTATATCTTAATGGAGATTTTTATGGACTTTCAATCGAACGTTTTTACTTTAAATACCGTAGACGGTGTGTCGTTCCTGACATATGACCGTTTATCCGGGATCCCTTTCATCCGTCACGCTTTTTCGACAAAGCACGGTGAGGGTACCCGCACCATCCATCCGATGGACATGAGCTTTGACCATGATGACCGTGAGGCGGTCACGGAGAATTATCGGATGTTCTGCAAAGCGGCGGGCTTTGACTACCGCTCATTGGTCGCGTCCTCACAGGATCATCATACCTTTGTGCGCGTCGTGACCTCCGCCGAGAAGGGGATCGGCATCTATCGTGAAAAGGACATCATGAGTGTTGACGGCTTGGTGACGATCGAGCCGGGCGTGACCTTGTGCACCTATTATGCCGACTGCACGCCGCTGTTCTTTGTCGACAGCCGTACTCACGCGATCGGTCTGGCGCACGCGGGATGGCGCGGTACGGTGGGCAGGATCGCCGAAAAGGTGATCGACGCCATGCGCGACAGCTTCGGTACCGATCCCGCCGATCTGATTTGCGCCGTCGGGCCGAATATCTCCGTTTGCTGTTACGAGGTCGACAAGGCGTGTGCCGATGAATTCTACGCGCTGGGACTCAACAGTGATCGATTCGTATTTCCGAAAGACGACGGCAAATTCATGGTGGATATGCTCGAGTGTAACCGTCAGATTTTGATCTCCTGCGGCGTCAAGCCGGAGAATATCACCGTCAGCGACGTATGCACCAAGCATAACAGCGATCTCTTGTGGAGCCATCGCGCGACAGCTGGCGACCGCGGCACCATGTGCGCCATGCTGCGCATCAACGCGGAATAATGCAGAAAAAGACATTCCCTGTTTGAAGGAATGTCTTTATATTTTATCGAGAAATTTGACCTTTTTGACTTCAAAGGTCTGACCGTTGAGGTTTTCCAGACACCCCGCCGGGGTCGTGAAACAGAATTGCAGCTTATACGAATACAGCGCTTGCCGCTTCATATGATAGCGGGCGTTGTATTTTTTATCGCCGTACTTTTCATCCCCCAGCAGCGGATGCCCGATATGCGCCATGTGCGCGCGGATCTGGTGGGTGCGTCCTGTGTGAAGCAGAACTTCGCACACGGAAAGGGTAGGGGATGGCTCCAATACGGTATATTCGGTGATGATCTTTTTGAATCCCTCACGCTCTTTATCGACGATCTGCACGGTGTTGGTTCGTTCATCCTTGCGGTGATATGCGGTGAGCGTCGCGTGCCGGGGCTTCGGACAGCCCTTGACCGCGCACAGATAATACTTTTTCAGCTCATTGTCGCGGATCTTCTGATTCATCACGCGCAGCGCCTCGGCGTTCTTCGCCGCTATCACGATGCCGCCGGTGTTGCGGTCGATACGATTGCACAGAGCGGGGGTGAAGCTTTGATCCTTCTCGGGATCGTAATCGCCCTTTTCATATAAATAACGCAGTACCCGCAGATTCAGCGCGTCCGCGTCGTAGCGGTTATCCTGATGACAGATCACGCCGACCTTTTTGTCCAGCAGGAGGATGTTCTCGTCCTCATAGACGATATCGAGCTCCTTTCCCGCTTTGAGAAAGTCATAATGCTTTTTTTCTTCAAAAAACTCGTCCTTGATATAGAAGGTCAGCACATCGCCCTCATTGAGAAAGACTTCGGGGGTGACCTTCTTTCCGTTGAGCTTGATATATTTGGTGCGCAGATATTTGTACATCAGACTTTTGGGCATGGTTTTAAAACGCTTGGATAAATACTTGTCCAAGCGCTGACCCGCGTCGTTCTTATTGATGGTTAATTGTCGCATGTTCTCACCGTTTTTTTCAAAAAAGTCATTGCGAAGGGCGCATTGGTTAAGGTTGAGATTGCCGCGTCGGAACGAGGTTCCTCCTCGCAATGACAATCTGTAATGCGCCCTGTGGCAATCTCAACCGATTAAAAAGGGTCAAATGTACCGGGGAAGTTTATTATACCAAAATCCCTATGACAATTCAACTGTAACATTTGATCATTGTCTGCGTAGTATGTAAAGAGGTGATGATCATGCAGAAATGTAAGAATTGCAGCGTACCGATCGCGTTCTCAGCCGGACTGCTCGTCGCGTCGCTTTTGCCCGCAAAGGCGGTGTGCGTGATCGCGGCGGTCGTTCTGATCATCACCTGTATAGCGCGCCGTCGATGATGTGTCGGCGCGGTCGATAAGGAGGCAGTGATGAAGGTAGTCGTACTCGATCATCCAAAGATACTGGGCTTCTTTCTCAGAAAGATCTACGGTATCAAAAAGATAAAGGAAACAAAAGAATAGGGAAGTACATAGAGCGGCAGACATCTGCCGCTTTTGTAATTTGAATGGATATTGTAGGGGAGGGGTGCTCCTCCCGTATTCTTTATCATGCTTCGGATCAATAGAATAAGCCGCCGCCAAAAAGGCAGCGGCTCCGTTCACTTTGTCAGTCTGAGTATCTGTCCCGGATAAATGATATTGGGATCCTCCAGATTATTCAGCGCCAATATGTTTTCGATCTCCAGCCCGTAGCGGTCCGCAATACCGACGATCGTATCGCCTGGCCGCACCACATAGTACCGCGGCGATTGGATCTGCTCGATCGGCAGTATCAGCTCCTGACCCGGATAGATCGTGTAAGGACAGCTCAGCCCGTTCGCCTGAGCGATCTTCTTCACCGTTGTGCCGAAGAACTGCGCGATCGCGTACAGCGTGTTGCCGGGGCGTACTGTATAGGTTACCGTTTCCATACTCTACCTCTTTTCCATAATCGGTATTACATTATATGAATATGACAAAAAATCGTGACGGTTCATCGTAGAAAAATATTGAATATTATCATTATATTTCTAATACAGAATTAAATATAGTTACTTTTTTGATATGATAAACGCGTATAATAACGTGAAATTCGAGGTTGATAAATTGATCTTAAAACGTGTGATTTCACTGATTTTAGCGCTGCTGTTGCTTCTGTCTGTCACGGCGACTTGTTTTTATGCCGATGAAGAAGAGCAGCCGGCTGAGCAGGTGGAAGAAGTCGTCGAGGAAGCGCCTACCGAAGCGCCTCCCACAGAGCCTCCGACCGAAGCACCGACGGAAGAAGAAACTGAAGAGCCGACCGAGGAGCCGACAGATCCGCCTCCCACAGAACCCCCGAAGCCCGATCCCAAAAGGCTGGGCTACGCCAAATACGCGGCTAAGCTGGATGAAACGGTCTATCGTGAATCCGACTTGGGCGCGACCTACACCGAGGACTACACGACCTTCAAGGTCTGGTCGCCTACGGCGGATGATGTGAAGGTGTGCATCTATAAGACCGGTTCCGATAAGGAGGAGGGCTTCAATACCATCGCCGTCAAGCCGATGAGCTTCTCCAAAAGCGTCGGTACATGGTATGTGACGCTTGAGGGCGACTTCAAGAATATGTACTACACCTATAAGATCACGATCGGGGACAATACCTATGAAGTGGTCGATCCCTACGCCAAGGCTGTCGGAGTGAACGGCGACCGTGGTATGATCGTCGATCTGGACGATACCGATCCCGAGGGCTGGTCGGATGACAGCTTCAAGCGTGTGAGTGAAGCCTCCGACGCGATCGTATGGGAAGTCAGCGTGCGTGATTTTTCCGCGGCGGAATCCTCGGGCGTTAGTGAAAGGAACCGCGGCAAGTTCCTCGCGTTCACCGAGAAGGATACTACGCTCGACGGTGAAGAGGGCAGCGTTTCGACCTGTGTGAGCTACCTCAAGGAACTGGGCGTCAATTATGTGCAGATCAATCCCTTCTATGACTTCGCGTCCATCGACGAAGCGGATTCGCTCGATATGCAGTATAACTGGGGCTATGATCCCAAGAACTATAACGCGCCCGAGGGCTCCTATTCGTCCGATCCCTATGACGGCAGGACCCGTATCACCGAGTGCAAGCAGATGATCAAGGCGCTCCATGAAGCCGGCATCGGCGTGATCATGGATGTTGTCTATAACCATACCTACGAATCCGATAATTCGTTCTTCAACCATATCGCGCCCTACTATTATTACCGCTTCAATGAGGACGGATCATGGTCGAACGGCTCCGGTTGCGGTAACGACGTCGCCACCGAGCGCTATATGGCGCGTAAGTTCATTCGTGAATCCGTCGCGTACTGGGCGGATGAATACCATATCGATGGTTTCCGCTTCGACTTGATGGGTCTGATGGACGTCGATACCATGAACGGCATCCGCACGGATCTGGACGCGCTGTCCGACGGCGAACATATCATCATGTACGGCGAAGCGTGGAACATGAAGACTACCGTGAATGCCAATACCGTTCTGGCGAATCAGGACAACATGGATAAGATGTCCAAGCGGATCGGCGCGTTCAACGATACCGGTCGCGACGCGATCAAGGGCTCCAACTTTGACGCGTCCGGCAAGGGCTTTGTGCAGGAGGGTTCCTCCAAGGGAGGCGTCCGCAGCGCGATCGAGGGCACCGGCAACGGATGGGCTTCCATCCCCGCGCAATGCGTCAACTACGCGTCCTGTCACGACAACCTGACCCTCTATGATAAGCTGACCGCCTCTGTTAAGGATGACGGGAAGTATACCCTGCGGCGAGAGGATCTCTTGAAGATGAATCAGTTGTCCGCGGCGGCGGTTCTCATGTCGCGCGGCGTACCGTTTATGCTCGCGGGTGAGGAACTCGGCAGAACCAAGCAGGGTGATGAAAATTCCTATCAGTCGTCGGTCGAGATCAATCAGATCGACTGGCTGTCGCGTTATCGATACACCATCATGACCGATTATTATAAAGGTCTGATCAGTATCCGCAAGGCAATCCCCACACTGCGTGACGGCACCGGTGAACGCACCGAGCTGAATTATCTCGAGAGCTCCTCCAAAAATACCATTGCGTATTCCGTCACAGGAGCCGATATGCCGTCTGTTGTCGTGGCGCTCAACGGCGATCCGTCCAAGCCCTCTACCATTTCACTGCCCGAAGGCGATTGGGTGATCGTAGCGGATGACCGGCGTGCCGGCTTAACCAAGCTCGGTGACGCCAACGGCACTGTCAGCGTACCCGCTACATCGGCGCGCATTTTGGTGGACGCCAAGAGCTTTGCCGATCTCGAGCAGGAAGCGCCGGAATGCTTGCTTTATATCCGCTACAAGGATAAGGCGAATGACGGCTCTGTCGTTTGTGAAGAACGCCTGACCGGTGCGAAAAACGAATCCTACGTAGCGGCAACTCCCTCCGAGATCCTGTTCAACTATAATATCCTCTCCGATTCTGGACTCAGCGGAACCTTGTCCAAAGATTTTGATATCATCGACGTCAGCTGCGTTGCGTACAAGGGCGAATATTCCACGGTGACGGTCAAATTCGTCAACGCGGATAATAAGGTGATCGCCAATACCATCGTGATGACGAACCGTGTCGGACAGCAGTACTACACGCCGTCGATCCCCGGTATCAAGGGATATTCACTGGATCTGGACAACCTGCCCGAAAACGGCGCCGGATTGTATACGAAGGATCCCATCGAAGTGGTCTACACCTATAAAGACGCGGCAAGCACGGATAACGGGGATTCCGAATTCACCTGTCCCGCTAACGTGATCTATTTGGCGGATGACGGCACGATCCTGTCGCTGAAATCCTACAGGGGCGTCGAAGGGGATAAGCTCGAAATCGAGGAAATGGAGTTTGACGGATACAAATATTATGATATCTCCAACGAAAACGCCGTTTTCTCCGAAAACGAGCTGAATGTTCTCGTATACTATCAGAATCCGCAGAGGGCATTTTGGCTGACGGTCAAAAACAATCTGCTGACGATCATTCTGGTGTTCGTCGGATTCATCGCGGTCATCATCGCCGCTGTGATCATTCTTCGACGCGTATCGAAGAAGAGAAAGATGATGTCGATCCAAATCGAGGATTGATGATCTGATAAGATGACAACGCGAACTTTCGCCGTGACTGCGGTCGGATCCGCGTTTGTAATAAAGTTGTTGGAAAGTGTTTTTTCATAAATATTTTTTTAAGGAGGAAAATGCATGAAAAAAACAAGAAGAATCATATCTCTGCTTCTATGCGTGATGCTCGTTGTATCGATGGTATCCGTAGCGATGGTATCTACCTCTGCTGCCGTTGCCAATCCTTACAGTGTTGCAGCTATGGCGCTGGATTCGGAATATGCCTATGACGGTGAGTTGGGTGCTCTCTACACCCCCGACGCCACTACCTTTAAGGTATGGGCGCCGCTGGCAACTGAGGTCAAGCTCAACCGCTACGCGACCGGCTCCGATGACGAAGACGGCGCACAGGATCTCGGCACAGTCGAGATGGAAAAGCTGATGGAAAACGAAAGATGGACAGGCGTATGGACGATCACCGTTAGCGGCGATATCGTCAACACCTACTACACCTACACCATCACTAATCCCAACCACATCTACAACTCTACCGGCACCAAGACGGTCGAGACGCAGGATCCTTATTCCTATGCGGTAGGCGTGAACGGAAACCGTTCCATGGTTGTCGATCTCAGCAAGACCGATCCCGAGGACTGGGATAGAGATTCCCATGTTTTCACCGACAAGCAAACTGACGCGATCATCTGGGAAGTTCATGTCAAGGACTTCTCCTATGCGGAGAACTCCGGCGTCAGCGCTGAGAACCGCGGTAAATTCCTCGGCTTCACCGAGACCGGTACTACCCTTGACAACGAGGGTTCTATCTCCACCGGTATCGACTACTTAAAGAGCCTCGGTGTTACCCACGTTCAGATCAACCCGATGTATGACTTCGCGACCATCGACGAGTCCGGTGATCCCACTCAGTTCAACTGGGGTTATGATCCCAAGAACTACGGCGTTCCCGAGGGTTCGTATTCCTCGAATCCCTACGACGGCAATGTTCGTATCAACGAGTGCAAGCAGATGATCAAAGCGCTCCATGACGCTGGCATCGGCGTCATCATGGACGTTGTTTACAACCACACCTACTCCGTAGACTCGTGCTTCACCGCATGTGTCCCCGAGTATTATTATCGTATGGCGGCTGACGGCGGCTACAGCCAGCAGTCCGGCTGCGGTAACGACACCGCTTCCGAGCGCGCGATGTATCGTAAGTATATGCGCGAAATGATCAAATACTGGACCGAAGAGTATCACATCGACGGTCTGCGCTTCGACCTGATGGGCGTACATGACGGCGAGACCATGAACCTGATCCGTGATGATATGGACGCGATCGATTCCCGTATCATCATGTACGGCGAAGGCTGGTCGGGCGACACCGTATACGATCCCACCACCTGCACCGGTACCGATACCTTCATGACCGTTCAGGGCAACTCCGATAAGCTCTCAACCAGAATCGGTTTCTTCAACGATCAGATCCGTGACGCGATCAAGGGTAATGTCTTCCATAAGGAAGAGGGCGGTTTTGTACAGAACGTCAAGACTGCCGCTCCCGGCGTCAACTTTGGTATTCGCGCGAATACCGTCGGTAAGTCAAGATGGCACGCGGTCACTCCCGAGCAGTGCCTGACCTATGCGTCCTGCCACGATAACTACACCCTTTACGATAAGCTCGCTTATGTAGATCAGGCAGGTACGATCGCTAACTATCGTCAGCGTTTTGCGAACGTTGTCAAGCAGAATAAGCTCACCGGCGCGATCATCAGCTCCTGTCAGGGTATGGATTTCATCCTCGCGGGTGAAGAGATGGGTCGTTCTAAGGACGGCGACGAGAACTCCTACAAGAGTGCCGCGACCCTGAACATGATCGACTGGTCGCTCTTAAAGACCAACGCCGATATCGTATCCTATTACAGAGGTATGTTCGAGTTGAGAAAGGCGTTCTCTCCCTTTACCGCCAATGTAACAGAGGCTGACGGCGGCAACTACAAGTACAACTTCGATACTTCCGCTACCGGTTCCGTGAACCCGATCGCTTACACCGTTGACAACCGGACCGATGGTGAATGGAGCAAGATCGCTGTTGTCTATAACGGCACTAATGTTGAGAAGAACTATCGTTTCACCAAGGCGACTTCCGGCGTTACCGATGATACCGAGTGGGTCATCGTCGCGAACGATCAGGTCGCGGGTGTACAGAAGCTCGGCGAGTTCAAGGGCAAAACCTTTACTGTACCCGCATACTCCGCTGTGATCGCGGTTGAAAAGAGCACCTTTGAAGAGTGCGCGATCGGTTCCGATTTCTCTACTTTGACGATCAACAGCGTCTACAAAAAGACCGGTGAGATCCTCTCCACCAACACCCTGATCGGCAAGCCCGGCGAGGGTTATTCGGTAGAGGCTGACGGTTCCATCCCGATCGAATATGAGCTCGACTCCATTGAAGGCGATGTCGACGGTACCTTCTCCGAACAGCCCAAGACCGTGACCTTCAATTATATTGATTATATCCCCGAGAGATTCAGAGCGCCTTATGGCGACGTCAACGACGACGGTGTTGTTGACCTCCTCGATGTTACCACTCTCCAGAGATATGATGCTAATATGATCCAACTGGATGAAGATCATGCCGCTCGCGGCGATTATGATCAGAACGGCGTGACCGATATCGCTGATGTCGTTCTGCTCCAGCGTTATCTTGCCGGTATGATCAACTCTACCTATACTGTCACCACCCGCTATCTGGGCAGACAGGATGACGGTACTCTCAAGTCGATCGCTAACTCAACCGTTACGAAGTATCGCTACGGTGAGAAATACTCCACCGATCCGCTGACCATTGCTTATTATAAGCTCGACGAAATGCCTGCTAACGCTTCCGGCACCGTCAACAAGAGGATCGTTGTCAACTATTGGTATTCCTACAGCGTCGCAAGCCCCAAGATGCATGTCAAGCACAGCGGCGACCAGACATGGGCGCCCAATCTGTGGGCATGGGCATACGACGGCGCGGGTCAGGCGATCAACTGCTATGACGGTTGGCCCGGCTTACTGCTGACGAATCCCGATGAAAACGGCTGGTATGATGTGACCTTCCCGATCCCCGGCGGTCTGAACTACTACTTCATCATCAGCAATAACGGCACCCCGCAGACTAAGGACTACGGCGTAGTCGACGGTCAGAATATCGGTATTTCGTATGACGATTATCCCGAGATCTGGGTCGTTATCCAGGATGATCTGGTAGGCAAGAACAACGGCGACTGGTGTAAGTATTACAACTACAATCCCGACGAAGCAAACTGATAATCAATGACAGGAGCCCATCCGCAAGGATGGGCTCTCATTCTGTAAAAACTCTATGTAGGGGAGGGTCTTGACTCTCCCGAAACCCTTCCGTACTATCACTCTAAGTGCAAAGCAGATGCAACTCATTGTAGGGTGCGGCGCTTGCCGACGTACCGACACTTTTCCGTTTCCTCTCTCTATGCGCGAAGCAGATGCAACCCTGTAGGGCGGGGGCTTGTTCCCGCCGATACCTTACCGTTTCATCTCTCTACTCGCGAAGCAAATCACATCGTAGGGGAGGGGCTTTGAGGAGTTGTCCGAATCTATGATTTGGTATACAACTCCCATGCAACAGCGTTCCAAGAACTGGCGTAGCCTGTGATTGGATAAACGCCACTGCACTCCTCCCGTATCTATATCCGTTCTATCCGCAAGCCATCCATCTTTCCTTTTCTCTTGACAAACATCTCTCTGTGTAGTTTAATAATAGAGTAATATTATTATAAGGAAGGTACTGCTATGAATATTGTATGTTTAGATTTAGAGGGCGTATTGGTTCCCGAGATCTGGATCGCGTTCGCGGAGGCGTCCGGTATTCCGGAATTAAAGCGCACGACCCGTGACGAGCCGGATTATGACAAGCTGATGAAATATCGTCTGGATATCCTCAATCAGCACGGTCTGGGACTCAAGGAGATCCAGAAGACGATCGCCACGATCGATCCCATGCCCGGCGCCAAAGAGTTTTTGGATGAGCTGCGTGCCACCACACAGGCGGTCATCCTCAGTGATACCTTCTCTCAGTTCGCGAAGCCTCTAATGGAGAAACTCGGCTGGCCGGCGATCTTCTGCAATGAATTGGTCGTTGACGAAAACGGCAAGATCACCGATTATAAGCTCCGCTGCGAAAAGACCAAGCTCACTACCGTCCGCGCGCTCCAGTCCTGCGGCTTTGAGACCATCGCGTCCGGCGACAGCTTCAACGATCTCGCAATGATCCAAGCGAGCAAGGCGGGATTCCTCTTCCGCGCTCCCGACAGCATCAAAGCGGATTATCCCGACATCCCCGCGTGCGATACCTATGACGAGCTGTTGACCCTGATCAAATCGGCACTGTAAAATTTGAATAGTAGGATTAACTGTGATGATAAAGTATTTTATTATAGTTTTATTGATAGCTTTGCTGTTAACCGCCTGTTCTCAGCAGCAGGAAAAAATAGACAGGAATACGAAGGAAACCACTGTGGCTACGGAGCTTATTTCTACCGAAATTCAAAAGGATACCGAAAGCGTTCCTACGGAAGCGGAAACAACTATTCCCCCAACAGTAGCCGACGATCTCAACTATTATGAAATGTATCAAAAAGAAGTAAAAAGATCGGAAGATGTAGGTAACGGTGAGTTTTTTACTACAGGTAGCGAATATGCAAAAGAATGGAAAAGTACAGATGGAAAGATTTCGTTTATTCTTGATGCAAAGTACGGACCATTCGGTTACACGAAAACACATGCACAATACTATATTGATGGCAAAGCATATAATACTGAAATATCTTTTGATGTTAATGTTGGATTTGAGATGACAGCCTCAACAGAAAACAAGTACACAATCATTCTTTCAGGACCATTTGAATACGATCACGACGAACAATCGTTTACCGTTACATCCGGTTCAGAAGTTTTCTCCGTACCTTTTTTATCTGAATCTGAATCTATTGAATCATTTACTGTAGAAAAATGGAACTCAAAATATGGCGACCCATCAATTCCTTGTTATCAAAAAGGAGAAAAAGTAATCTTCAAAATGGTGAGATAGTATTCACATCTAAAGCAAAAAGCACCTCTTTTCGAGGTGCTTTTCTTTATGTGGCTCCCTTTGGTAAAGGGAGCTGTCGTCCGACACGCGTGTCGGACGACTGAGGGATTGTATCAATGGAACGAAGTGACAGCCTTGATTTATCTTATGTCTTGATGGCTTTAATCCTGTTGAGCAGGGGCTTGATCAATCGTGTGATCAGTACTTCGATCACGCCGAACGGTATCAGCACAGCCGCGCGATAGAGCAGCAGCGTAAAGTACGGAATATTCATCATCCCGCTGAGGATCAGTGTAGTCAGCGGCAATGAGCACAGCAGCAATACCGCGGCCTTGGCGATGATGATGTCTTTGAGCTTGAACTCGCTCTGATACAGCACTACGCCGTAGATGATGCCCTCCCACACATAGCACGCCGTCAGCGCGGGATTCATGGAAAAGGCGGTCGGGTTCGCCAGGATAATAGACAGCACATCACCCGCGCCGGATACGATCGCCGCGCATACGGGACCGTACAGATAGGCGGTGATCACGATGGGGATAAAGGAAAACCCTATCTTGACGAACGGCATGAACGCCAGCGTGAAGTTCGTGAAGATGCCGAGGATCACTCTCAGCGCCAGCATCATCGCGCATACGGCGAGCGTCTGCACATGGGTCAATTCCTTGGATGAACTTGCGAATTTTTTCAGATAAGTCATAAAAATACCTCCTTTGCGCATCTCATTCAGCACCGTGCGGTCATCGTATGGAACACGTGTGCTTCCATCGCATAAGGAGGTTTCCGTATGCAACAGCGGGATGCAAAGAATACACCGCAGGGCACGCGTGCCCTTTTTCCGTCTTAGACTGAATGTCAGCTTTTTGAAGCATTTTTAGTTGCTTTCATCAAGCGTCAGTCATTGACTGAAAAAGCGGCGCGCCGCTTTCGTTCTGCCGTCAACTCCCCGTTCGGCAAACACTTAACGCGTATTCTTTTACTCTGTTTATTTTTATCGTCATTGCGAGAATAAGGACGCATGTGTCCGATCTCAATCAAAGGCTCCCTTTCCTAAGGGAGCTGGCGCGAAGCGCCTGAGGGTTTCTAAGGTGTTTTCAACCAAATTTAACCGTCATCCATTATACTCATGGAACAGTGATTTGTCAATAGCCTATCGACACGGCGTTTCCAGATCCAGCGCCACCAGATCATGGTGCGGTACCTGCTTATCCTCCGGCGGCAGCTCCATATAATCGCCGAACGCCATTTTCAGGTATGCGTCATAGCCCTTCGGGATCGGCATCTGCAAGCCCTCAAACTCGTGATAGATCACCTCGTTGAACGCCTCCTGCGGATACTCATTCTTCATATATCCGGGGCCCGCGCAAAGTTCCGTGCTCTTTTTATGGGTGCGGAAACCGTAGCGGGTCATCTTTTTCTCGTGCTTTTGCCAGATTTTGGTGCGTCTTTCGCGTGAGGGTACCAGCTTCAACAGTACCGAGCTGACGAATTTGATCAGACCGCCGTGCTTACTGGGCACCACTTCGGTAATATACAGGCTGTACATCATCGCGTGATAGTATTGTAAATAGCGCTGCCATTTGCTGTCGGGGCATCCGTCCAGCGGAAAAACGTCCGTCACGATACCGTGCGGCACATCGATATCCTTCTGGTTCTCTTTGACCATCGTCGCCGAGGTATCGATCAACGTCGCGAAGCTGTTGCCGGTGAATACCTTGTCGCCGTCGGTTTTCAGCATCAGGAATCTCTCGTTGCTCTCATGCTGCTTCCAGAGCTTGAGCATCCGCTCATAATCTCTGCGCGGCATCATCACGTCGATATCATCATCCCACGGGATAAAGCCGTTGTGACGGATCGCGCCGATCACGCAGCCGCCGAGCAAAAAATAGGTCAACTCATGTTTTTTACAGAATTCATCGAAATACACCAGTGATTCGAGCTCCTTGAGCTGGAGCTTTCTGAGCGTATCTCTGTCTACATTAATGATCTCACTCATAATATTTCTTCTTTTTCATCGTCATAGATAACGGTGTTGTTCTTGACCGCCTCTTTGATTTCTTCGATCCTTCTCTGCGCGCTGCCGTCCAGACTGTGTTTCCAGAAGGGCAGCTTGATCAATCCGATCAGTGTTCCGATACCGTAGCTGATGTGCAGAACGGGGAAGAGCAGCGGTAAGATCAAAAACAGCGGATTGACGGTCTTTTTGATGACGAACGCGCCGACAGTGTTGACGAAGTTGAACATCGTATACATCGCCATGATAACCGCGAAAAATACCGGCTGGTTCAACAGCGCCCACAATAATAACGTGCCGACGATGCTCAGCAAAAAGACAAAGGGGATAAAGTGGAAGTAGCTCAGACATCCGGGACATACGCCCAGCGTCAGCCCGACCCAGTAGCCGTTGCCGTATTTCTGTTTGATCATTCGTGAAAAGGTGCTTCTGGTGTGCTGGAACGAGATGATCTCGGGGCAACAGCACATCTTGTAGCCCGCCTTGCGGATACGATAGTGCAGTTCATTGTCCTCGGTTCGACCCAGATCCTCGTTGAAGCCGCCGACTGTGGCGAATACCTCGCGCTTATACGCCGCGTGGAACAGGCTGTCGTGATATTCCTTTTGCGCGGCAGGTCTGCGGTAATCCGCTACCGACGAGCCGAACAGGCTTTCTTCAGCCGCCAACAGCGTTTTTGTCCACGGATTGGGGTTGGCGCAAATATTGGGACGACCGCCGCCGACGATGTTCTCGCCCTCCTGAATATTGAACACATTGCGGGAAACGAACTGGCGCGGGATCTTGGAGTGCGCGTCTACGCGGATGATGATATCGCCGGTTGCGTGTTCGATCGCGACATTCCACGCGCACGCCTGATTTTTACCGTTGGTCTTATAGATCTTCACATCATAAAAACCGTTGTCGGCGTTTTTAAACTCCTCCATCACATCATGCGTATGGTCGCTGGAGTCGGAGTCGATCATGATGACCTCGATCTTATTATGAGGGTAGTTCTGATCCTCAAAATCTCTGAGCAAGCCCTGCAGCGCTTCTTCTTCGTTCCGCGCGATCGTACATAGTGAAACTCTCATTATTCATTCTCCTCCAACGCCGCCTTTGTCATCCATTTCGCGCTCACGCACAGTGACTGCGTCATATAGGGGATGACATACAGCATAGGCAGAATCAACAGACACAGCAGTATCCACGGCGTAAAGCTGAAGATCAGCTTAGCGGCGCTGCCGGTTCTGTGCTTCATGATATATTTGTTGTATTGAAATACCTGTTTCGGTGAAAAGTCGGGATTATCGGCGCTGACGGTAAATACCGTAAAGTAGCGCAGGGAGTACAGCACCGTCGTGATCGTGGATAATACCGCCAGAATAAAGTAGCAATCGTAGTAGATAACGGTCTTGGCAAAGTTTGGCGCAAAGGCTGAAACGATGATGCCGTACGCGATCAGCGGAGAGAACAGGAGCAAAGTCGGCAACAGCATACGCAGGATAAAACGAACGTTGAGCCCGAGCGCGTCGATATAACGTCCTGATCCAAAGTAAAAGAATACGTCCTTTAAGTCGATCTTCTCGGTGTACGCCGCTTTATAAAAGGCGCGGATATAGCCGTTGATGATCGGTGAAAACAGGAATCCCATAATCACCTCTACCGGATAACCGATCGAATAGACGAGGATCATACTTGTCGTTTCATCCGTGACGAATTGAGGCACCAGACAGGAGATGATCGTTGTCGTGCCGTCAATGATGGCGTAAGGGATACAAATGATCAAAAGCGCCATGATCGCTCTCACATAATTTTGCTTTAGTATCCCGCGCGCCTGTGATTTGATGATTGCTTCAGCAGACATCGTTCATCATCCCTTAGTGTAAAGATTGTACATGCTTTCCAGACAGATCTGGGCATGCTGGAAGAATTTTTCAACATTGATACATTCGTTGGCGTTATGTATGTTGCTGACTTCTCCCTCGAATACGGGGCCGAACGCGACGCCCTTACCGCCGAGCTTACGCGCGTAAGTACCGCCGCCGGTCGTATAGAGCTTCGGCTTTTCGCCCATGACCGCCTCATAAGATTCGGAGAGGATGCGAACGATATCGGAATCCTCGCTCAAATACAGCGGCTTCAAGTGCGACAGCACCTTGACATGGATGCCTTCTCTCTGAGCCTGACGGGTGATCTTTTCGAGCACCTTTTCGCCGTCGGCAGTCACCGGATAACGGATATCCAGCGTGCAGGTCGCATAGCCCTCGTCGATGTGGACGGTGCCGACATTGACGGAAAGAGAACCGGATTCCTTATCTCTTTGTTTGATGCCCAGCATCACGCCGTCGGTGTCCAGACCGATGTAGTGGCTGATGAAAGAGGGGAGAGAGCCCATCGTAGGAAGCGCGAAATTGGAGGTCAGCAGATCGATCAGCGCCGTAGCGGCATTCAAGCCCTTTTCGGGATCCGCGGCATGAGCCGCCTGACCGCGTGACAGCACCATCATGCCGTCGATGGTGTAATAGAATTCGAAAGAACCTCTCTTCGCGTCGGCAAGACGCGCCAGCTGATGATCCTCGTTTTCGGTACAGTCGAGAAGCGCGTAGGCGGTATCGGGGACAGCGTTGGTCGCTTTGCCGGAGTGGAACTGGGTCAGCGTGGTGCCGTCATGGGTATCCGCGTACAGCTCTAATTGTAAAATACCCTTTTCACCAACACAAATACCATATTCCGAATCGGGAGTAAAGGAGAGCTCCGGCATCGGTTCGTACTCAAAGTACTTGTCCATGTCGGTCATGCCGCGTTCCTCGCTGGTGCCGAAGATGGCGCGCAGGGTGTTTTTACCGACAACGCCGTTATCCTTGAGTGCTTTCAGACAATACAGGTTGATCAGCGCGGCGCCCTTATCGTCGGCAACGCCGCGGCCGTACATATATCCGTTGTCTCCGATCGACAGCTCAAACGGCAGAGAGTCCCAGTTGTTGCCCTCGGGAACGACGTCCAGATGCGCCAGCACGCCGCAGAGCTTACCGCCTTCGCCCAACTCAGCGTGACCCGCCTCATTTTCGATGCTTTCCGCTTTCAGCCCGAAGCTGATCGCTTTCTTCATCATCCAGTCCAGCGCCTCTTTACAGCCGTCCTGGATACCGGTAACGGAATTGATGGCGATCAGTTCCGCCAGATCGGTGATGATCGCCTCTTTGTAGTCAAGTATTTTTTCGCCGAAACTCATAACATCCTCCTCATTTTCTTGGTGTTCTGTTTTATTCTGTATGTCCTGCGGAATTTTCGTTTAGCGCGAAAACCCTTGAAGATGATCAGGTAGATCGCCAGCGCGACGACAGCCGCGCCGGATATGATACAGCCTTCTTTCAGCAAAGGCGTGTGATAGACAAATTTGATCTCGCTGGTTTGACGTCCCGGTACACGCACCGCCATCAGACCGGCGTCGACCTCTTCAACCTCAGTCTTTTCTCCGTTGACATAGGCGGTCCAGCCTTCTTCATACGGAATACTGAAAAACAAAAGATTATCCATCCCTTGATTGTCAAACTGTGCTTCAAAGCCGTCTTTTGTGTAGCGGAACGAGGTACAGGAGTGCTCTCTGAGCTGTTCTGTATCCGCAAAATAGCTTGTTTCATCGTAAACAAAATCACCGGTGATGCTTTTGAAGCCTTCGTATTTGGGATAATGGACGTCCTGTGATTTGTTGGGATCATGCGAGAAGTTGAGGTTGAGGTACATCCCATCTGTATAGCCGGTGATATCCGCGTATTTTTCCATCTGATCCTGCGTCAGCACCATCGCCTTCAATAAGGCTAAATGGCGGACGTCTTTACTCAGATCATCATATTCCTCTTTAGTGATGAAACGGTCATAGGTGAAGCCCATCGGAACATAATGCTCGTTTTCGTAGGCGTCAAAGCCGTTTTCGGTTCTGAGGTAACGATAGCCGGGCATATGTGTGGAATACGCCGTAGCGGCAGCATCGGGATCATCCTCCTCGAACAGATACTTAACAGATAAAAGTCCCCTTAATCCGTAATGATCCGTTGAGGGGCGGGAGCCGACGTCACGCTGAACGCCGACATTATTATAGAAATTCATCAAAGACCCCGGTACGATGCTGTGGAAAGCCTGTATATTAGGTATTTGCCAGAACATTCCCATATTATCGGAGGTTTGATAGAAATCGGATCGCACCTCTTTGACGTCGTCGATCGTGATATCCTTACCGCCGTTGAGTGCGTAGTTGATCATGAATTCATCGTCACGATCGGCATAGCTGCGCGCCGACCACATATACATCGTGCTGTATGTCGCGACAAATAAGCTCAGCGCGATGACCGTGATCCGAAAGAACCACTTGCGTTTCTTTTGATAGCAAAAAGCGATGAGCAGCGTCAGAGCCAGACCGCATATCGCAGCGATGACGAATACCCAGAAGCGTTTAGGAGATTCCGCAATGCCGATATGGAAGGATTTGATGGGCTTGTCCGTTTCATCGGGCATTAAGCCGATCAACGCCGTTATGACAAGTGTGATGACAGCGGTCGGAATGAACCCGCGTTTGAATTCATATATGTTGAAGTTATCGAGCGACTGAACAGTGACCAGTACCATCAACAGCGTCAGCATATAGAACCATCGCGCGTAATAATTGTTGTTCAGGAACTGGAAGGTACTGTTGAGGATCGGGATCCCCGCCATGATCAGCAGAATGATGATCATCCTGCGGAAGAAGCCGCGCTTCTTGAGCCGCAGATGCGCGATCACGTAGGTCATGGAGAACATCGGGATGTACGCGGCGACGGATGACCATTTCGCACCCGCTGACGGCGTGAAGTTGTTTTTTGCCGGCACATCACCGGGGAAGAACAGACTGACCAGTATCTGGACGTATCGTTGCCCCTTTGGGTATACGACCGCGTCCCAACCGTACAGGAATTCCGCGACACGATAGTTACCCGTAATGGCGGCGACCGACGGCAGGAGCAGGATCATCGACATCGCGAATCCCGCGACACATTCAAAAGCGAGCGCGAAGAATTCACGGAAATGAAAGCGATAGGATTTTGAGATCAGTTTGACAACATAGTAGATGATGACAAAGACGACCTGTCCGAAAAAGAAGTAGTAGTTGACCAATGCGGCGGCACATACCGCCAGCGCCACGACGCCTTTCCGCTTTGTCGCGTGAAATTCATCCAACGCCGCTAATAGCAGCGGAAAGATGATGATCGCTTCATGAAAATGGAAGAAAAAGATATTATAGACGGAAAATCCGGAAAACGCGTATAGTACGCCGCCGATGACCGCGAATTTCTTATGCCGTACATATCTGCGTATGTAGATGTAGGCGGATAACGACGCGAAGCCCAGCTTCAGCATCAACAGCGGTCCGATACAGTAGGGGACCCACGCAGAGGGCAGCAGAACGGTCAGCCAGAAAAACGGAGATCCCAGTACATAAAAACTGTAGCTGCCGATGAAATTAGCGCCCAGATCGGTCAAGTGGCTCCATCCCATCTCACCGTTTTGGATGGAATCATGAGCCAGTTGATAGAAAGGGATCTGCTGGACATTAAAATCACCGTAGTATAAAAAGTATCCCTGATCATAGATCATGACAGGAACAATCAGGACAGCAGAGAGGAGAAACGCCCATAAAAAGGCATATAACGAATATGGTTGTTTATCGTGATCGATGCGATTCAAAACCATTTCTGTTCCTCCTGTGAAAAGTCTTTACGAGCGTAGGAAAATGTGTTAAAATGTTCTTAACACGGAAGGCGCAGCAAGAATACGCACCTTAACTAATGTATTATAACACATAATATGATAAAATGCACTAAAAATTTTAAGTTTTTTGTCAAATTAAAGGAGATTGGTCAATGAATCGTTTTTACGCTATGATATCACGGATGAAATATATCGACCGCTGGGGATTGATGAATAATACAAAAACCGAGAATATTTCCGAGCACAGCCTCGAAACCGCGATCCTCGCGCACGCGCTGGTCACGATCGCGAATACTCGTCTGCATGAGGAGCTTGACGCTGATAAGGCGGCTGTGATCGCGTTGTTCCACGACGCGAGCGAGATCGTCACCGGCGATATGCCCACGCCGATCAAGTACTATAACCCCGATATCAAGAACGCGTACAAAACGGTCGAAAAGGTAGCGGAGGAGCGCTTGATCAGTATGCTGCCGGATGATTTGAAAGAAATCTACCGTCCGCTGATCTCCAATGATGACGCTGTTTTGGAGCGGTATGTCAAGGCGGCGGATAAACTTTCCGCCCTGATCAAATGTATCGAAGAAGTCCGCATGGGGAATAATGAATTCCTGAAAGCAAAGGAAGCTACCGAAGCGGCGATCGAAAAGATGGAGCTGCCCGCGTTAAAGATATTTATGGAAGAGTGTATCCCGGCATATTATCTGACGCTGGATGAGCTGGGTTGATTGAAAACGGTCATTACGAAGGGCAAACAAGTGTGTTTATGCTGTGGTAATCTCGACCGAAATAACAGCGAACTATATGAATCACTGTGCTTTTCCGAACGCTTGAATACTTGTATTGAAGAAGTAGATTTAGTATATGTTCATATCCCGTTGCGCTAATATACGCCATAACTTGTAAAAAAAGTATGAATTTCGACATATATTCTTTTATAGAAAATTAAATAATTCTTTTTGAGTATAATATAAGAATGATTTATAATGTAAGAGTTTGTCCGCTTACATAGATTTTATGACGAAAGGCGGTATCTTATATGGCTAAATATGATGACGATTATGTAGATATTTCATCATCTGATGACATGGATAAGATATACGACGATAGAGAAAGGCGAGAACCGGCTCCCCGTAAGCCGAAAAAGAATAAAGGTCTCGGACGCAGGATATTTGTTCTGGTGCTGTCCTTGATCATGCTTCTGGTCGGTTCCGGATTGGTTTATTACTACAAGGTTCTGGATTCGATGCACTTCAAAGAATTAGAACCCGCTGAGGCTCCCGCCGCTACCACTGTCACCACCGAAACGACTGTTTCCGTCGCTAACGGCGGCAACACATTGCTTTCGAGTGATAATGTTTTGAATATCCTGCTTTTCGGTCAGGATTCTCCCGCGACCGAAGAGGATCACGGACGCAGTGATACCACGATCCTGCTCTCGATCGATAACGTTCACAAGAAGCTGAAGCTGACTTCCTTCCAGCGTGATACCTACGTCAGCATTCCCGGTCACGGTGAAAACAAGATCAACTCCGCTTTCACCTTCGGCGGCGAGAGATTGTCGATCGATACGATTGAAACCAACTTCG
This sequence comes from Ruminococcus difficilis, assembly GCF_016680995.1. Next base: position 81,391 of record NZ_JAEQMG010000010.1, read on the forward strand.
GTATCAAGGTCGATAAGTACGCGACGGTTGACTTTTCTTCATTCAGAGAAATCATCGAGGCGCTCGGCGGCGTCGATATCGAGTTGACGCTTGAGGAGATCAAGTATATCAACGCGCAGATCGACGTCAACGATCAGACCGACGTTACCTCGTTCTTAAAGTATGACGAGACCAAAGAAAAGCAGATGGTTCATCTCGACGGCTATCAGGCGCTGTGGTACGCACGAGATCGCGGCGAGGAGAGCTTGGGCGGTAACCCCGAATACAGCTTCTCCGGCGACGACTGGGATCGTACCTCGCGTCAGCGCAACCTGATCCAAACGATCGTCAAGAGCCTGCGTGAGAACGCTTCTTTGACCGAACTGGTATCTATTGCGAATAAGATCGGTCCTCTGGTCACCACAAACCTGAAGAAAGGCGATATCACCTTCCTTGTATCCAACATGATGACTTATATCAAATATGATATGGAGGAGCTTTCATTGCCGACTCAGGGTAAATGGGGATACGGCACGACGCCCGACGGTCAGAGTGTTATAGCGATCCATGACTGGGACGGTGTTCGTAAGGACGTTGCGAAGTTCATTTATGAGGATTCTGTATCCGGTGGATCTTCCTCCGCTTCCTCTTCTTCCGCTGCGGCGACTACCGCGCCGACCGCTAATTCTGTTGCTCAATATTAATGTTGATCGCGGAAACCAGCTTCGGTTTCCGCGATCTTAATATGTAATGAAAATCGGTATTGATGGTTTTTTGAGGGTTTTATGAATAACAAAAAGAAAGAATTAATCCGCACGATCAAATTTGTGCTGTTCTCCGCGTCGGCGGGAATCATCCAGATCGTCAGCTTTACACTGCTGACCGAGTTTTCGGGGCTCAGCTACTGGCCGTGTTATTTGATCTCATTGGTGCTGTCGGTGCTCTATAACTTTACGATCAATCGTAAATTCACCTTCCATTCGGCGGCGAACGTCCCGATCGCAATGCTCAAGGTCTTTATCTACTATTTGATCTTCACACCGCTCTCCACGATCGGAGGAAATTTTCTGGTCGAGACATTGGGCTGGAATGATTACTTGGTCGAGATTCTCAGCATGCTGCTGAACTTTATCACCGAATTCCTGTTTACCCGATTTGTTGTATACGGCAAGCAGGTGGACAATGACAAGAAGTACATCGAAAAAGAAGCGCAGCGCGCGAAGAAGAAGCTTGAGCAGAATCACGAGGAACTGAATAAACAGGCATAAAACAAGGCTGTCACATCAAATGTGTGACAGCCTTTCTGTTATGTTGAAAAAGCAGTATTCGTAGCTGCTTTCATAGGCTCCTTTTGGTAAAAGGAGCTGTCCCCGAATGGGGACTGAGGAATTGCATAATTGATCAACCGAAGGGAGAAACTAAATAATTTATGATGCGGCTCAGTCGATCCTTTCGAATCTTCTCATTTTCTTTCCGTCTCTTTCGATGATCTCCTGGAACATTTTGTAGGGGCGCACCCACAGATCGTGCTCGCCGTACAGCGCGCGGTAGATGACCATCTGTTCCGTCGTTTCACTGTCCTTGGCAAAGTCGACCACTTCGTATTCGTTGCCCTTGAAATGTCTGTATCGTCCCTTGACGATCTCCTCGGGCACTAACTCGGGTTCTTCGGGAGCAGGCTGAGCGGTCGATTCCTCAACAGCAGGTAGAGTTACATCGCACTCGTCGTCCGAAAAATCGATCTGAAAAGAACCGTCGTTCGCGACAAGGATCATCGAGCTCATCGGCGGTACGCTGATCTCACACCAGCCGTTGCAGCTGTATTGCTGATTGCCGTTGAGCACATCGGTCAGAACGCCGTTGAAGTCTGTGTTGACGCCGATGCTGCGCGGTTCATTGCTCTGGTTGAGCATGATATAGACCTTCTGATTGTCGGTCTTCATCGAAAAGCACATATGCTCAAGCTGGATCTGTTCATTCTTATACTTGCCATACTGCAGCGCTTCCAGACTGTGTCTGATCTTGCCGAGCTTGCAGATGTGCTCAAACAGCGCGTAATCGGGATTCTCCAACGCGTTCAGATTCAGTTCTCTTCTCAAATCATCATCGGAATGACGCTGCTTTTTGCCCTCCATGCCGAACTCACTGCCGTAATAGACCGAGGGAACACCCGGCATTGCGTAGAGCATGGTGTATACATTTTTCTGTAACGCTTTATCGCGGATGATACTCGCCAGTCGTGTGACGTCGTGATTATCCGCGAAGTTGTACATGTAGATGTTCTTGTACATACCCCAGTCGCCGCACTGACGATCGACGGAATGAGCGAACTCAAAATAGTTGCGGTCGTTGTGACTGGAGAACAATCCCTTGTAGATCTCGTAGTTGGTGACGGAATCAAGCGTTTCCGCGTTCGCCAGACGGTTGTAATCGCCGCCGACGATCTCGCCGAACATCCAGAAATCAGGCTTTTTCTCTTTTGTAACGCCGCGCAGACGCTTGAAGAAGTTCACGTCCATGACATTGGCGGCGTCCAGGCGCAGACCGTCGATATCGAATTCGTCGATCCAGTAGCGCACCGCGTCAAACAAATAGTTCAGCACATCCTCGTTTTGCAGATTAAGCTTGACAAGATCATAGAATCCCGCCCAGCCCTCATAGCTGAAATGATCGCCGTAGGGGCTCTGCTGATCAAAACGGATATTCTGGAACCATGAGGTATAGGGGGAGCCCATGCCTTTTTCCTGAATATCTTTAAAGGCAAAGAAATCGCGTCCGACATGGTTGAACACGCCGTCGAGGATCACGCGGATCCCGTTTTGATGCAGGGTGTCGCAGATCTTTTTGAAGCTCTCGTTATCGCCCAGACGGCTGTCGATCTTTCTGTAATCGATCGTATCATAGCCGTGACGGGTGCTCTCAAATACCGGGTTGAACAAAATGCAGTTTACGCCCATCTTTTTGAAATGGGGGATAAAGTCATAGATCTTGTCCAGTCGGTAGTTCAGCTGAAAATCATTCTCCTTCGGTGCTCCGCAGAAGCCGATCGGGTAGATATTATAGATGACGGTGTTATGAATCCAGTGCATACATGATACCTCCTTTGTTTGCACAAATTCACTTTGAAGTATAGCATTTTTTCGTATAAAGTCAAATTATTGTTGTATTAATCGTCGGTTTGTGCTAATATAAAGAGCGTGATGATCAATAAATTACATGATTGAGGTGCAATGATGGCGAAATATTTCGATAAAGACGAGATCAAGGAGTCAAGCTCCGAAAAGAAAATCCGCATATTTTTAGCTGTGATGTATTTTCTTTTGGTGCTGACGGAAGTATGGATGCCGTTGATGTACGGCCCTGTGAATGACGAGGGACAGTATTCCATCCTCACCGCGGTCAATCTCCTGATACAGCCCAACGGTTACGGCAGTGCCGGTCAGGTGATGAGCGCGATCTACGGCGCGATTCTGGTCATCCTGCCGATCGTATCGTTCTTCTTCTTCCTTTTGGATAAAAAATCCAAGAAAAAGTATGTCATCAGCTATATCACCTGTATCCTCAGCGCCGTTGTGATCTGCTTCGGCCCCGGCTCCTCGATCGCTTACGGCGGCATCATCAGCCTGATCCTGATCCTCGTGATCATGTTCATGACGACGCAGGGCTTCCAGGCGACCCGCATGAGAGAAAGAGCCGACGCGGAAGAGAAAACCGAATAACTTCTTATCGCACGATCCCGCGCATATACTGTCATGGTGATGGTTATGCGCGGTAAGTTTTTGCGGATCTTACTTCTCTTGATAGTAGTACTCAGTCTTTCGTCCTGTGTCAAAAGTATTCAGCGACCCGCGGATGAATTGAAGATGTATACATGGAGCGGTTCTTTTGAGCACGGAGCGGAGGTAACACTGTCCTTTACACAGACCGAAGGATATCTCGAGATCGAGAATGATGACAGCTCTCTTTCTATCGGCGGATTATGTATGCTGACGGATGACGAGCTGTTGATTTTTGACGAAAACAGCGGCATGAACTACTCCTTTGGTTATCGTCTGTACGGCGATAGGGTAGAGCTGAACCGCGACGGCAGTGTGCTGACGCTGAAAAAAGACGAATCCGATTGAATTATTTAAACTGATTATCAAGGATTAGTATTATAATTCTTTTACGCTATTGTAAAATGAAGTCGGATTTGCTATAGTAGTGTGGCGTGAAAAAGACGAATAAAAGAAGGGTCTAATAAAATGAAATTTGTAAAAAATCTGTTTTCCGCCGTGCTGGCGGGCATCATGATCTCGTTCGGCGGGGCGGTATATCTGGCGTGTGTCGCGGCGGAAAAAGCACAGCTCGGCGCGATCATGTTCTCACTGGGACTGTCGGTGATCCTGATCATGGGCTTTTTGCTGTTCACCGGCAAAACCGCCTATCTGCTCGAGAATAAGCCGTCCTACATCCCGTATCTGTGCACGATCTGGCTGGGCAATCTCCTCGGCTGTATGCTGATGGGAACGCTCGTCATGTTCGCAAAACCAAATCTCGCCGAAACCGCCAAGACGATCTGCGATAACAAGCTCACGCAGTCGTGGTGGCAGACGATCATTTTGGGCGCGTTATGCGGCATCCTCGTGTATATCGCGGTGGATTATTTCAGGAGCGATAAGGATAAGAAGTCACTTCCCAAGTATATTTTGGTATTTACCTGTGTACCTGCTTTCGTCCTGTGCGGCTTTGAACACAGCGTAGCGGACATGTTCTATTTTGCCGCGTCATCCGCCTATTCACTGTATTCGGTACAGGGTATCGTATACATCCTCTTGGTATCGCTCGGCAACCTGATCGGCGCGGTGGCGTTCCACATGGTGAAAAAAGCGGTATCAGCTAAATAATTGCATAAATATCATGGTTGAAAAAGTCGCAGTTTGGTGCGACTTTTTTCATTTTATTATTGCTATAACGGTGTAATTGTGTTATAATAAACTGTCAAATTATGCACATTCAGGCTCCCTTTCTTAAGAGAGCCGTTGCTGAGGTTCTGAGCGGTTGATATTGATGTCGATCCTCAGTGATTTCAACCGATCAAAGAAGGAGCTGAGCTTTTGATCATCCTCGGTATCGATCCCGGCTACGCGATCGTCGGGTGGGGCGTAATCGAATACAAAGGCACCTCGCACCGTCCCGTCGCGTTCGGCGCGATCACGACCGAAGCGCATACGGATTTCAATCAGCGCCTTGAGCAGATCTATAACGATACCGTCGAGCTGATCGGGCACGCAAAGCCCGACGCGATGTCGATCGAAAAGCTCTATTTCAACACGAATACCACGACCGCGATCCAGGTCGCGCAGGCACGCGGCGTGATCCTGTTAGCCGCTCAACAAGCGCGCATCCCGGTGTATGAATACACACCCTTGCAGGTCAAAACCGCTGTGACCGGTTACGGCAGAGCGCTCAAACCGCAGGTGATGGAGATGACCCGCAGGCTCCTGCATCTCAAAGAAGTGCCCAAGCCCGATGATACCGCCGACGCTTTGGCGATCGCGATCACACATACGCAGGCGGCGGGTACGAATCTGCGCGATACGATGATGAAACGAGGGATCAAGTAATGATATATTCCGTCAGAGGCAACCTGATATTGATGGACGCCGGATTCGCCGTAGTGGAATGCGGCGGCGTCGGTTATCGGGTGCAGACCTCGATCACCACGCAAAAACAGCTCAAGCTGAATACCGAGACCATGCTCTATACCTACATGAACGTCCGCGAGGATGCGATGGAGCTGTTCGGCTTTGCCACGAAGGGCGAGTTATCCACCTTCAAGATGCTGATCGGCATCACCGGCGTCGGCCCCAAGGTGGCGCTGGCGATCCTGTCCGATCTGACAAGCGAGCAGATCGCGATGTGCGTATCCTCCGGTGACAGCAAGACCCTGACCCGCGCTAACGGCGTAGGACCGAAGCTCGCACAGCGTATCGTGCTGGAGCTCAAGGATAAGATCAAAGGCGTGACCGATACAGCCGGCTTTGACGTCGGCAAGGGCAGTGTGATCGTGGATACCGGCAACGTGCCCAAGGCGGTCGCGGCGCTCGCCGTGCTGGGTTATTCCGCCGCTGACGTCACCCCGATCCTCTCCAAGCTCGACCCGACCATGCCGGTAGAAGCGATGATCGCGGCGACCTTGAAGCAAATGGCATAATATCACTTGTGTAGGGGAGGGGCTTTGAGGAGTTGTCCAAATCTTTGATTTGGTTTACAACTCTCATGCAACAGCGCTCCAAGAACAGGCAAAGCCTGTGATTGGTTAAGCGCCACTGTACTCCTCCCGAAAGGAACTGTATAATGGATTATAATACCGATTTTGAGATGGATTTTGAGGATCGTATCATGGATACCTCCGAGATCCCATCCGACACGATCGACTCCGATAACCCTCTGCGACCCAAAACGCTGGAGGATTATATCGGTCAGGATAAAGCAAAAGAGAATCTTAGGATATTTATCGAAGCGGCAAAAAAGCGCGGCGAATCACTCGACCACGTGCTGTTGTACGGCCCTCCCGGACTGGGTAAAACGACGCTCTCGGGTATCATCGCCAATGAAATGGGTGTGAATATCCGCATCACCTCGGGCCCCGCGATCGAAAAGCCCGGTGATCTGGCGGCGCTGCTCACTAACCTGAACCCCGGCGACGTGCTGTTCATCGATGAGATCCACCGACTGTCACGATCCGTTGAAGAGATCCTCTATCCGTCGATGGAGGACTTCGCGATCGATATCATCACCGGTAAAGGTCAAATGGCGGCTTCCTATCATCTGCCGCTGCCGAAGTTCACCTTGGTCGGCGCGACGACAAGGGCGGGTCAGCTGACTGCTCCTTTGCGCGACCGCTTCGGCGTTGTACTGCGTTTGGAGATGTACACACCCGAAGAACTGGCGCAGATCATCACCCGTTCCGCGGGTATTCTGGACATCAAGATCGATGAAGAAGGCGCTTTGGAGCTCGCTTCCCGATCCCGCGGCACACCTCGAATCGCCAACCGCCTGTTGAAGCGTGTGCGTGATTTCTCCGAGGTCATCTCCGACGGCGTGATCACCCTTGAAGTGGCGCAGACAGCGCTTGATCGCTTAGAGATCGACGAACTGGGTCTGGATCAGAATGACAGACGTATGCTCGAGGCGATGATCAAGTATTATCGCGGCGGCCCTGTCGGACTGGAAACACTGGCGGCGGCGATCGGCGAAGAGGCTGTGACCATCGAGGACGTCTATGAACCCTATCTGATGCAGATCGGCTTTTTATCCCGCACACCGCGAGGACGCTGTGTCACCGCGGCGGCATATGAGCACCTCGGCTACAAAGTCCCCGCCAATACCGCGGCGGCGCAAGGCAGCCTGTTTGACTAAAGATCGTCATTGCGAAGTCCTTGACATGCGTGGACACGCGTGGACACACGTGTCAGGACTGTGGCAATCTCAACCGATTTCATAAAAGAGAGAAACCAACATGCGAAAAACAACCTATTGGAGCGATTATGAGCTCATCGATTCCTCCCGCGGAGAACGTCTGGAGCGCTGGGGCGACGTCATCCTGATCCGTCCCGATCCGCAGGTCATCTGGAATACCGAGCGCAAAAATCCGCTCTGGCATAACGCCCACGCGCGCTACATCCGCTCGAATACCGGCGGCGGTAAGTGGCAAATGTTCAAAAAAGTACCCGCCTCGTGGCAGGTAAAATACCGTGATCTTGTTTTCAACGTCAAGCCGATGGGCTTCAAGCATACCGGTGTGTTTCCGGAGCAGGCGGCTAACTGGGATCTCGCGGCGGATATCATCCGCAGATCCGACCGTCAGCTGAATATCCTCAACCTGTTCGGCTATACCGGCTGCGCGACCATCGCCTGTCTGAAAGCCGGCGCGAAGGTCTGTCATGTCGACGCGGCAAAGGGCATGGTCAACTGGGCAAAGGAGAACGCGATCTCCTCCGGCGTTGCCGATCGACCGGTTCGCTGGATCGTGGATGACTGCGCGAAGTTCGTCGCGCGTGAGATCCGCCGCGGCCATCATTACGACGGTATCATCATGGATCCTCCGTCCTACGGACGCGGTCCGAACGGCGAGGTCTGGAAGCTCGAAGAACGTATCTACGAGTTCGTTGAGCTGTGCTCCGGTGTGATCGCCGACAACGCGGAATTTGTGATTTTGAATTCTTACACCACGGGATTATCTCCCTCGGTGATGGAATATTTATTGGGGACAGTCGTACAAAGCCGATTCGGCGGCGCCGTTTCATCCGATGAGATCGGACTGGACGTTACCGAATCAGGACTGACCCTGCCTTGCGGTTCCACCGCGATATGGCGCAGGTGATTTGATATTGCTTCAAATGAGCCTGCGAGTGATTTGGAGAGTATATGGATTATATTTCTGTACAAAACGTTACATTTCAATATGAATCGCAGAACGAATCGGGTACCGTGATCAAAGATCCCGTCCTTAACGATATCAGCTTTGATATTAAGAAGGGCGAGTTCGTCGCGATATTAGGACATAACGGTTCCGGTAAAAGCACGGTGGCAAAGCATCTTAACGCCATGCTGCTGCCCGCGTCCGGAAAAGTGTTCATCGACGGACTGGATACCTCCGATGAAAAGGTCACCTATGATATCCGACGCAAGGTCGGTCTGGTACTGCAAAACCCCGACAATCAGCTTGTCGCGAGTATTGTAGAGGAGGACGTTGCCTTCGGTCCCGAGAACCTCGGCGTTCCCTCCGATGAGATCCGCAAGCGGGTCGATGACGCGCTCAAAGCTGTCGACATGTATGATTGTCGTCTCAACGCGCCGCATAAGCTCAGCGGCGGACAGAAGCAGCGTGTCGCTATCGCCGGTATCATCGCGATGAAGCCCGATTGTATCGTGCTGGATGAACCGACTGCGATGCTCGATCCCAAGGGACGACAGGAAGTGCTCGACACGATCATCAAACTCAACCGTGAGAACGGTATCACGATCGTGATGATCACGCATTATATGGAAGAGGCGGTGCTTGCCGATCGGGTCTATGTGGTCGATAACGGCAGGATGCTTACATCAGGCACACCCCGGGAGGTTTTCTCTCAGGTGGAGTTGCTCAAAAAGCACCGGCTGGATGTCCCGCAGGCGACCGAGCTGTGCCATAAGCTGCGCGCCTGCGGCGTCGAGATCAACGAACTGCCCCTGACCGAGGAAGAATGTACCTCGATGCTCAAGGAGGTGCTTCGATGAGTTTACTCAGCGTGAAAGACGCTTCCTTTATCTATTCACAGAAAACGCCGTTTCAGCATACGGCTGTTGATCATGTCAGCTTTGATGTGGAGCAGGGTGATTTTATCGGCATTATCGGTCATACCGGTTCCGGCAAATCCACACTGGTGCAGATGCTCAATGGCTTGTTAAAGCCCACATCGGGTTCCGTCATACTGGACGGGATCGACATTTGGGATAAGCCCAAGGAGATCAGAAAGATCCGATTCCGGGTCGGACTGGTGTTCCAGTATCCCGAGTATCAGCTGTTTGAAGAAACCGTAGAAAAAGATATATCCTTCGGCCCGATGAATATGGGGCTGAGTGAAAATGAGATCAAAGAGCGTGTGCTCAGTGCCGCTCAGTTTGTCGGATTGGATACAGAGCTGCTCCAAAAATCTCCGTTCGATCTTTCCGGCGGCGAAAAGCGCCGTGCCGCGATCGCGGGCGTCATCGCGATGGATCCCGATATCCTGATCCTCGACGAGCCCTGCGCGGGACTGGATCCCTTGGGCAGAGATGTTTTGCTCACCCAGATCTATCGTTATCACCAACAGCGCGGCAATACCGTCCTGCTCGTATCCCATTCGATGGAGGACGTCGCGGCGGTATGTGACAAGGCGCTTGTGATGGATCATTCTCATCTGCAGATGATCGATTCCTGCGAACGTGTCTTTTCACAAGGAGATCGTTTGGCTGAGATGGGACTGCGTATCCCGCAGATCACCTCGATCGTCGATTCTCTGATAGACGCGGGATATCCCCTGCAAAAAGGTACGCTGACGGTTGAAAAAGCCGTCCACGATATCACAGAGTATCTGAAAAAGGAGGGTCGTCTATGAGAGATATTACCCTCGGACAGTACTTTCCCGCGGATTCTGTGATCCATCGACTGGATCCCCGCGTCAAGATCCTCAGCCTGATCGCCTACATCATACTGGTTTTCTGTACGTTTAATTATGTTTCGTTGGCGCTGATGGCGGCGGTCGTGTTGATGATCGTGATACTGTCAAAGGTGCCGCTGAAAATGTATTTGAAGAGCCTGAAGGTGATCATCGTCATCGTGATCATCACGTCGCTCTTGAATCTGTTCTACGGAACAGGTGAGCCGATCTTTCAATGGGGCTTTATCAAGGTCACATGGGCGGGTATCCATAACGCGGTATTCGTCTGCGTGCGCATCGTATGTCTGATCCTGTGCAGCTCCGTGCTGACCTTCACCACTTCTCCGACGGATCTGACCGACGCGCTTGAGCGGCTGATGAAGCCGCTGACGATCTTCCATGTCAAGGTGCATGAGATCGCGATGATGATGACCATCGCGCTGCGTTTTGTGCCTACCTTATTGGAGGAGACCGACAAGATCATGGCGGCGCAGAAGGCGAGAGGCGCCGATATGGAGAGCGGTAATCTGATCACACGCGTCAAGGCGCTGGTACCGATCCTGGTTCCGCTGTTTGTCTCCGCGTTCCGACGCGCGTATGAATTGGCGGTCGCGATGGAATGTCGCTGCTACCGCGGCGGTGAGGGACGTACCCGCATGAAACAACTCCACCTCGCGACACGTGATTACCTGAGCATCGTGTTCACGCTGCTGGTGATCGCGGGAGTCGTATTACTGAATGTATTTGTCAATATTACTGTATGAGAAACTTACTGTTAACGCTGACTTACTGCGGTAAGGATCTGCATGGCTGGCAGATCCAGGACAACGCGCTTACCGTACAGGAGGTCTTTCAGGAGGCGCTGTATCAGATCATTCATGAGCGCCCGGATATCAAGGGCTGTTCACGAACCGACAGCGGCGTCCACGCCAATATGTACTGCGTTTCGATGAAAATCGCGCATCCGATCACCGAGGATCACCTGATGATGGCGATGAACCGTTATCTTCCCGATGACGTTGCCGTCACCGATGTGCGGCAGGTGCCCGATGATTTCCATGCCCGCTATTCCTGCAAGGGCAAGGAGTATGTCTATAAGGTGTGGAACAGCCGTGTGCGCAATCCGTTTTTGCAGGATCTGGCGCTTCATTATCGATATGAAATGGATGTGGAAGAGCTTGATCGCGAGGCGCAGGCGTTTGTCGGCACGCATGATTTTACTTCCTTCTGCACCTTGGATAAGCGTGAAAAAGGAGATTTTACCCGCACGGTAAAGTATTTTTATATCCAACGAGAAGGCGAGCTGGTGACCTTTACGGTCGCGGCAGACGGTTTTCTCTATAATATGGTTCGCATCATGGTCGGTACGCTGCTCGCGATGAACAACGGTAGGATCGAATTCGGCACGCTTCCTCAGATCATCGAGGGAGAAAGCCGTAAGCTCGCCGGTCCGACAGCGCCGTCCTGCGGATTGTATCTGAACAAAGTATTTTATGAGTGATATCAGTCAATAATAAACCTGGATTGGGTGACAATATGGATGAAAAAGGAAGACGCTTTGCGGATGATGAAAAGATCATCAAGTTCAAAGATCCTGAGCATGAATCAGAGGTCGAAGATAACGCAAAGCTTGAACAGGATAAGCGTTTAAAAGATAAAAACGCGAAAAAGCTGAAAAGGCTTTTGAAAAAACAAAAACGGAAAGAGCTTCGCGCTCGTAAAAAGTTCCCGGATGAGGATGAGATCGAGGAGAAACTGCCTGCACAGGATACTCCTCAGGAGGAACCGGAAGAAGAGAAAGTTCCGGACAATCATCCCGAAGAGGAATCTGCCGTGGATGAAAAACCGGCTATAGAGAAGGAACCGATACACGACGTAGAGGGCGTGCCGGACGAAGAGTACGAAGAGGAAGAAGAGGAGGAAGAAGAACTCCCCGAAAAGAGACCCGCTTTCGGTCACGCGAAACAGGAAGCGCCCTCCGGCAAGAAAAAGCTGCCGGTCAAAAGGATCGTTGTGGTTTCTATTATCGTTGTGATCCTTTTCGCGGTCGTGTTCGCGGTATTCAACGCCGATAAATTCTCTTTCCACAACATCTCCAACTTCTTCAAGTATGGCGTGTTCAATCAACAGAGCGAAGAAAAATTCCCTCTTGATATCAAGGGAGAACGCGTCAACGCCGGCAACTTTGATGTGATCGGACAGGATATCTGTTATGCGTCTGACACCAAGACGAAGCTGCTCAACAATTACGGAAGATCTCTTTTCAGCGAACAGCACGCTTTCATCAACCCCGTGCTGACGGTCTGTGATAAAGGCGCTTTGGTATATAATCTGGGCGGAACCGGCTATCAGCTGATCAACAAAGAGGGGAAAACCTTTAGCTTTGAAGCAAAGGATAACCTCTTAACGGCGGATTATATCGATAACGGCTACTATGCGCTGGTGACCCAGAGCAGCGGATATTTATCGAAGCTTTATGTGTATAATGAAAAGGATGAGCAGATCTTTGCTTACTCGTTCGCTGATTATTATGTCACCTCCGTTACACTGAATTCAAGCGGGACAAAGGCCGTCGTAGCGGGATTGTCCGCACTGAACGGCTCCGAGATATCGGCGCTTTATGTACTTGATTTCACACAGGAGAAGCCGCTGATGATCCAGGAGGTTAATAACGATATCATCTATCAGGTAAAGTACCTGAATGATAAATACGCCTGTGCTGTCGGGCGTAACGCCTCTTATGTATTGAACACCGGTAAAGACGGTGGCTTGCAGACCAATTCCTATGAGGGTCGCTCCCTGACGGCGTTTGATATCAACGACGATACCAATACCTATACGGTGTCTCTGTCCAGCTCCGGCGACGGCAGAAATTGTGATATCCTTTCATATACCGCCTCCGGTGAAGAATCCAAGTCTTTCTCAGTCGACAAAAAGATCATTAATCTTTCTACATATAAAGGCAGGGTCGCGCTGCTGACAGGCGACTCGGTCATGCTGTATTCCAAGGACGGTAAAGCATATTCCGAAAAAGAGCTGAATTCGGATCCGCATTCCGTTATCATGTATACATCATCCGACGTATATGTCCTGTGTACGGGATATATCGACGCTGTTTCAATGTGAGGTATGTTATATGATTTTTGATATTATTGTCATCCTGATCTTTATCGGCTTGATCGCTTTGAATGTTTTTCGCGGAGCCGCCAGATCTTTGGCACGTTTTATCGCGACGCTGATCTCATATCTGGGCGCTACCGCGCTCGGACAGTGGCTTTCGCTGTTGTCCTATAATTCTATCGTAAGACCCGCGATGGAAAAAGCGGTCACCAATGCCGTAAACGGCGTCAGTACCGAAGCGGCGGACAGTATTATTTCGGCTTTGCCATCATGGCTGACGGGGATCACCGATCTGAAAGCAGAGGATCTCACCAATGCGTTTTCGGGGCCGATCTCCAATGCGACCGGTACGATCACCGAGGCGGTCAACACTGCTGTCAAGCCGGTTGCCTGCGGTATCCTGACATTTTTTATCACGATCATTATTTTCTTGTTTTTGATGATGATCCTGCAGAGGATCCTGGTAAGACCGCTTGTCCGTCTGTTCCGTTTTCCGGTGCTGAACGTGGTCAACCGCGTCGGCGGAGCGGTGATCGGATTGATCGACGCGGTCTTGCTGGTATGTATGCTGGCTTATTTAACAAAACTCATTATCGTTAACGTCGGATCCAACTCTTCATGGTTCAATGAGTCAACAATTAACAATTCCTTCATATTCTACCACTTCTATAGTGGTAATATATTTACCTGGATCGGTTCTTTGATTTCGGGAAAGAGTTGATGGATCCGCATTGGTTTTGGTTGATTTCGTATGGATTCGACTGAGTACGTGACGTTAACACGTTAGGGGATAAGGAAATCTCATGGAAGTTTTTGAGGAAAAGATTATGAGCAACGAACAGAAAAACGAGGTCATCAGTAAGGATCTGATGACCATACCCAATGCGATTTCGTTTTTCAGAATTATTTTGATCACGCCTTTTGTCGCGTTGTTTATCGTTGGAAGGTACATTACAATGGATTATACGCCCGCGATCATCATACTGGTGATATCCGGTGTTTCTGATTTTTTCGACGGGTTTATCGCCCGTAGGTTCCATCAGGAATCCGAGCTGGGCAAGGTGCTCGATCCATTGGCGGATAAGCTGACGCTGATCGCTGTCGGCGTTTGCCTGATCTGCATCGAGCCGTACGTACTGCCTTTGATGATCGTGATGGTCATCAAGGATGTGTTGATGATCATCGGCGGTACTATTATCATCAATCAGGGTATTATCCCGCCTAAGTCATCATGGTACGGAAAGATCAGTACATTTATGTTTTATGTTTCCGTCGTGCTGGTCGTGGCGATGGCGATCTTTGATTTCAGAAACGAGACGCTTTCGCTGACCATCCTCGGCGTGACTGCCGGCATGATGATTTTCGCGTTGGTCAATTACGCTATCATCTTTTTCAGAATACAGAAGCAGCAGAAGGAAAAGAAGACCAAGGACGCTTCCAATCCTCCTGTTCAGGCTTCGATCACGACTAAAAAGTAAAGGAGAAGGTATATGGTTTGTTCAAGATGTCAAAAGCGCCCCGCTGTCGTATTTGTGTCCAGCAATAAGGACGATCAGCAGCCCCGCGGCTATTGTCTGCTGTGCGCCAAGGAATTGGGCATTAAACCTGTAGAAGATATCATCAAGAAGATGGGTATCTCGCCCGACGATCTTGAGTCGGTACAGGAGCAGATGGATTCCATCATGGAGAATATGGGCGACATGGGTGATATGTCCGAGCTGGCTGCCAATATGGGTATCCAGAATCCCAACGCGGAGCTCGAGCCCACCGACAATAATGATAACGATAACAACGAGGAAGAGGACGGTTTTACTCCCGGAGGCGCGCCTTCCTTCCCGAATTTCTTCAATATGTTCGGCAACGCGAATAACGCGAACAAAACTGCCGATAACTCAGATAAGAAGGGTAAGGGCAAAAAGCCGAATCGAAAGAACCGCAAGTACATCGGTCTTTACTGTGAGGATCTGACCGCCAAAGCGCGCGGTGGCAATATCGATAACGTCGTCGGCAGAGATAAAGAGATCGAGCGCGTGATCCAGATCCTTTCCCGCCGCACCAAGAACAATCCCTGTCTGATCGGTGAACCCGGCGTCGGTAAAACCGCGATCGCGGAGGGTCTCGCGCTGCGTATCGCCAAGGGCAACGTCCCTCATCGCCTGAAGGATAAGGAGATCCAGCTCCTTGATCTGACCGCTTTGATCGCGGGCACACAGTTCCGCGGACAGTATGAGAGCCGTATCAAGGGCTTGACCAAGGAGGTCAAGGAAGCCGGCAATATCATCCTGTTCATCGACGAGGTACACAATCTGGTCGGCGGCGGTGACAGCGAAGGAACCATGAATGCCGCCAACATCCTCAAGCCCGCTTTATCGCGCGGCGAGATCCAGGTGATCGGCGCGACCACCTTTAACGAATACCGCAAATACATCGAGAAGGATTCCGCTTTAGAGCGCCGTTTCCAGCCCGTCAAGGTAGCGGAGCCGAGCATCGGCGATACCATCGATATCCTGATGGGTATCAAGGAATACTACGAGAATCATCATAACGTCAAGGTAGGGGAGGACATTATCCGCAAGGCGGCGGTCTTCTCCGAAAGATACATCACCGATCGATTTTTGCCCGATAAGGCGATCGACCTGCTGGACGAAGCGTGCGCCTGCGCTTCTCTGCGCAACAAAGAGCGTGAGACATACGAGAACCTGATGGACGAGAAAAAAGCGCTCCAGACCTCAAAAGAAGCGATCTCCGGCGAAGAAAACGTCGATTACGAAGCGCTCGCTACCGTGACGTCCGAGCTGGCGCGTGTCGATGAACAGCTCAAGGGCTTTGATGAAGCGACGCTCACTGCTGAGGTCACCGAGGTCGATCTCGCCAATGTCATCGAGCTGTGGACGGGTATCCCGCAGTCCCGAGTCCGCGAGAACGAGCTGTTGAAGCTCAAGGATATCGAGGATTCGCTGAAAAAGAAGATCATCGGTCAGGATGAAGCGGTCGACGCGCTCGCCAAAGCGATCAAGCGCTCCCGCGTCCAGATCTCACCCCGCCGCAGACCCGCGTCCTTCATCTTTGTCGGACCCACCGGTGTGGGTAAAACCGAGCTGGTCAAGGTGCTGTCGCTCGAATTGTTCGATACGCCCGAGACCCTGATCCGTCTGGATATGTCCGAGTTCATGGAGAAGCATTCTGTCTCCAAGATCATCGGTTCACCTCCCGGCTATGTCGGCTATGACGAAGCGGGTCAGGTCACCGAGAAGGTGCGCCGCAGACCGTATTCGGTACTGCTGTTCGACGAGATCGAAAAGGCGCATCCCGACGTGATGAATATCCTGCTCCAGATCCTCGATGAGGGCAAGCTGACCGACGCGCACGGCAGGACTGTTGATTTCTCCAATACGGTCATCGTCATGACCTCGAACGCCGGTTCCGCGAATCGCGAGAATGCCCTCGGCTTCGGCAAAACGCAGGAGAACGCCGAGCGTGAGAGCATGATGAAGGGGCTGCGCGAATTCCTCCGTCCCGAGTTCATCGCCCGCGTTGACGAGATCATCATCTTCCGCAGCCTGAAAGAAGAGGACTTCATCAAGATCGCCGATCTGATGCTCAGCGAATATGTCGAGACCCTGCGCGAAAAGGGTATCGAATTCCGCTATGATGACGCCGCCTGCCAGTATCTTGCCGAAAAATCCTGCAATGGTCAGTCCGGCGCGAGAGATCTGCGCAACCTGATCCGTAAAGAGGTAGAGGATAAGATCACCGAGCAGATGATCCTGCACGGTGAGGGCGGAATATCCGCGATCGCGCTGTCGTCAAACGACGAGGGCTTGACGGTCGAAACGATCTGATATTGATATTAATCCATTCGCGCGGGATGTTTTTTCTCCCGCGCGAATGATGTTGACATTATCAAAAATTATGGTATACTATTACTGTCGTTGGGAAGTAGCCAAGCGGTAAGGCAACGGACTTTGACTCCGTCATTCGTGGGTTCGAACCCCGCCTTCCCAGCCATACTAAGTGAATAAAAAAGATATTCACCCCAAAAAGCCCGATTTTATCGGGCTTTTTGTCGTATAAAGAACGTGTTTTTCTGTTGCGTGAAACATAGATATTTTTCGGGTGTTTTCCCTGTCTGTCGGGTTTCGAACCCTCGAATAGCTCATTTTTTACTTAAAACTTTTCAAAAAAACATGTTTATTTGTATGAAGATTACAGAGAATTATATAATATATGTAATATTACATTATCACTCGGTTAACACTCACTCGGTAGAGCATGCGGCTGTTAACCGCAGGGTCGTTGGTTCGAGTCCAACTTGGGGAGCCAAAAGATGTCACTATCAACAGTTGGTGTTGATGACGCAGGGGTCTACCCCGCGTCCTCGCGGACTTCGCTCATTGAGAGCAGATCTTGCTATCCGCTCTCGTATCGCTTCGTCACTCGTCCTTTCTCCAAAAAGCGGGGCTTTTCGGAGACCACATTTCCCGAACACGGAAGTTAAGCCCTGTAGTGCCGAAAATACTTGGCTGGCGACGGCCCGGGAAAATAGGAAGATGCCAACATCTGATAGTGAGTATTTCTTTTATCTCGATTATTTTAAGCACTGTAAAAGGTGCTTTTTCTTCTTTTTGAAAATGAAATTACCACATACTATTCTGGTCATTTCCATTATTTTTGGTCTGAAAATCCGTTTTTTTACTAAGTTGTTAACCGACTTTTTTCGCTCCTGTGATGATTACTTTTTGTTATAAGAAGTAATCATCATTTTTGTTTTAGGAGTGTGCAAATGATTATTCTCCTTTGATTTTGCAGAATGATACTGCTTATTTGTGAGCTGTTCAAGTAAATTATTGCATGATTATCGCAGCAGTTCAATGATTACGATAACCAAAAATGTGACTTGCAAGATGGAAATGTTGTTGAAACCTGTCATGCTTTGTGATATTCTTAGGGTGACTCTAACAAAGGAATGATATGATAATGTATTCCGATCCGAACAACACCAACTATAACTACGACGAGCAGGCAAAGATCATGCTCGACAGATTTATCTCTCAGCTGAACACGCCGAATGAAAAAGCCGATCCCGACGACGCGTCGGCAGATTTGAAATATACGCGGTCTCTGCAAAGAGAAAGGCTCAACAAAAAGGGCGCTTCCATCTCTCTGGATTACACACATAATCTCGACAAGATGTTCAAGGGGATCGCGTGGAAGATGGACGTCGATACGCGTTACGTGACGAGGATCCCCTTTCACAATGTTGACGCGAGGGTCGGATACTCCGTTCACGGCAAGCTGAAAAAGGAGATCCATGAAAAGGAGAATATCTACGCGTTTGCGTTATGGCTCAAGGGTCAGAAGAACTCCGAGATCGACGCAGACGCCAATTATGTGTGCCCTCACTGCGGCGCTCCGACGGTCGTCAGAAAGCTCGCCGAAGGCTGCGAGTTCTGCGGAACGCGGTTCCTGCTGAACGATCTTTATCCGAAGATCACCAATTATTATACAGTCGGGACCTTCAGCTACGCCCGTCATGTACTGCCCTATGTGATCCTCGGCGGCATTCTCGGTCCGTCGATCACATATCTCACGAATATGGATTTGTTTGCACAGGCGTTCCAAACCGCAGACGTCCTCGGCATCATTCAATGCATATTCTATCTCGCTGTTGCCGCGGCGGTCGGTCTGGCAGGCGGATATATTCTTCTTGCCGTAGCGACAGTAGGCTATGTGCTCTTGAAATCGCTGATAAGTCTGCCGCTGATTCTCCGGTATCGTCGCGTCAGAAAGCATCTCCCGGGCTTTATGCGGAGTTTCGAACCGAACTTTTCCATCGATCACCTGTTAGGAAAGCTCCTTTATTTGACAAGTATTATGGTGTACTCGGATAATTACGACGAGCTCTCAGTCTATGACGGGGAACCCATGAAAAATACCTTTGATGATATTATCGACCTTCGCTATGGAAGTCTTTTCGATGTGAAGAAATACTTTGTCGAAAACGGCTTGGTATATCTGGATGTTGTGGTGCATATGGACGATATCCATTGCAAAGGCAGCAGGATCTTCAGAAAAAAGGATAAATTCAATCTCCTGCTCTGCAAAAGCACGAGCGCCGAGATCGATTACGGTTTTACGATCCACGCGGTATCCTGCCGCAGCTGCGGCGCAAGCTTCGACGCTTCACGAATCAGGCGCTGCCCGCATTGTTCAAGCCCGTATGAGCATTATAAGCACGATTGGGTGGTAAGAAGATTTGAGAAGGTTTAACAGTCAAATCACTTCTCATATGTTGGAGGATTCATTATGTATCTTAAAAACGGTCTTATTTCATTTTTAAAAGTGAAGAATGTCATTTTACTGATTCTCGGCATATTCTTTACGGCGGCTTCTGCCTCTAATATGATTGAGCTGATCGTATATTACTTCGGTGACTGGTTCACGATTATTC
>NZ_JAEQMG010000100.1 GCF_016680995.1 Ruminococcus difficilis
GAGGGTTCGACCGCGGTATATGACGACATTCGCTTCAAAGAAAACTACTTTGACAGTCTCGCTCTGCGCGGCGACCCGAACGGCTTCTCTCACAAGCCTTCACGGACGCCGGAGCTGACCAATACGGGAAGCTATGAAAAATGCTGGCGCTTGATTGACGGAGCGTGGTGGATGTATAAAAGCGGGAATCAAAATGAGTATTTTTCGGAGCTGTTTATATGCAGACTCGGTGAAAAGCTGGGCTTTGATATGGCTCACTATGAGATGGACGACGGATATATCCGCTCAAAGAACTTCACGGACGGAACGTCATATAACTTCGAGCCGATGTCTTCACTTGTCGGTGAGGATGACGATTACAGCGTTTGCTTTGACGCGATCTATGCCATTTCGCCTGAGCTCTCCGAGCAGTATCTCAAAATCATCTGGCTTGACAGCTTGTGCTATAACATGGATCGGCATACGGAAAATTTCGGATTCCTGCGCGACGTTTACACGGGAGAGATCATCTCGATGGCGCCGAACTATGACAACAATATCGCGCTCATATCCCGCGGATACCCGAACAGCACTAACCGCGAGCACGACGGAATCATCCGCTTTTTCCGTGATTTCATCCAAAGCAATCCGACAGCCAATGCTATGCTAAAAAGCATAGAGCTGCCGGAGATCACGGAAGAAATGCTTGATGAGTGTCTTGACGAAATACCGTTTGAGGCTGACCGTGACTTCATAAAGTCCTTCATTCTGAACGGACAGAGCGTCCTTCGGGATATCCTGTCTGAAGAAGTCTCCGAGGATGAGTCGGAGGACGCTACCTTCGGTTTGACACTGTAGGATGGAATATTTATATAATTTGATATACGGACGCTGCTGAAAATGCGGCGTCTTTTTACTTTATAGGAAATAGCGTTATTTTAACCCCGCCGTTGATGAAGGTTTCCGAACGAATATTTTTACCAAAGGCGGGACTGAGTGGAGCTTTTAGTTAAAGCAAAATACAATATCTTTATTAGCGGAGGAACAGGCTCAGGTAAAACCACTTTTTTGAATGCGCTATCAAATTTTATACCCAAGGATGAGCGTATTATAACGATTGAAGACTCAGCTGAATTGCAAATAAAAAATATAGATAATTTGGTAAGCTTAGAGACAAGGAATGCTAACTTATCTAACCCTTCACTGATGAAAGAGCAAGTAGTCGAGTTTATGAAATATCGGGCTCCTATTGAACTCACAACATCTTTAATAGAGAGATTAAAAAAAGATTCATCTGTAACTGAAGCTATTGAATCAAGTGAAAACGAAGATTTGGTAGAAGATAAAAAGGAATACTACGAAGCAGAAGGAGAATTATTAGAAGTTGATATTGATGTAACATCAATAAACCAAAAACTAATGGCAGTTTTCAGAGTTGAAAAAGTAAAGGACTACACGGTAATGAGCAATCACCATTGCGGACGGAAAGTTCACGCTGACGCAGGGAGACACGACGCTCGGAACCTTTATCTCGGATTCGCAGGGAAGAATCACGATCCTCTACGATTTCGACAGGAATACGGATTACACGCTGACCGAGACCGAACCGCCGGGAGGATATATCGGACTTCCCAATCCCGCGGTATTTTCCATCGGCGACGACGGCACCGTTACCATCAGCGGCAACGAACCGCAGTGGGAGGAAGGACGGAAATCCGAGATACCGGGGGACAGTATCGTCGCCTATATCGACGTATTCAACAAGCCGTATACCCTGCAGGCGATCAAGGTCGACAGCGTGACGGGCGAAGCTCTGGAAGGCGCTCACTTTGCGCTGTACCGGAGCGTAGGCGGTATCGACGGCGCGGTCAAGGACCTTTATCCGATCACGGGATACGAAGACCTCGTCAGCGACGCAAACGGCGTTATCCCGAAGATCGACAACACGCTTGCGCCGGGCAAATATTATCTGACCGAGACTTCTCCGCCGGCAGACCACGACGCGCACGAGGAGGACATCGTTTTCACGGTATACGCGAACGGCGTGATCAGTATTGACAGCGCGGGACACAGCGGCTACCTGACCGTTGAGGGAACGACCGAATGTCATTATATCCTGCGGGTTCCGAACACGCCGAACCGACCGATAGAGCTGACGATCACGAAAACCGTCACAGGCTCCTTTGGAGACAAGACAAAGGACTTCACGTTCCGTCTGAACGTAGAGGGCGCGGAAGCGACGGATGAATATAGCTGGAGCAAAAACGGCGTACCGCAGGCAAATCCGCTGCACAGCAACGCGACGTTTACGCTGCGGCACGGGGACACTGTCAAAATCATGCTTCCCGTCCACACTGACATCACGATCAGTGAGAACAACCTGGATTACTCAACGAGGTTCCGGTTTAACGATACCCCTGCAAGCGCAGGTAACACCAAGACGTTCCGCCTTATCGAGGATTCAACACTTGCAGTGACCAATCATTTAGACGCGGTGATACCGACAGGCGTATTTTACGCAGAGGTCGGAATCGCAATGATGATTTTTGCGGCAATTTGTCTGCTTGCAATTCCGATTATTCTCAAACGCGCGCACAAAACAAAGGACTGACGGCAACAAGGTGCTGTCAGCCCTCCTTTCAAGAGGTTTTGCAGATGAAAGAAAACAAAGCAAAAAAAATAATTCTCCTCTCGCTTGCCCTGATTTGCATTGCGGTGCTGGTTTATTCTCTCTATCAGGGACTGATCATCTACATTCCCCAGAAGCAGGAACAGAACCGTTTCAGCGAGCTGCAGCACATCGTTGAGCAGGAGAACAAAGAAGAGAGCAACCGCACAAAACCGACAGGAGAGGAGCAGAGCCGCAAAGATGACACGGAGGAAAGCGACAGCCAAAGTCCCTCACGGCAGGCCGAAGCGGATGAAGATCACTTGCAGTATTCTGAAATCACGGTCATCAACAGTGATTTCAGAGGATGGCTGAAAATCCCGGACACGCTCATTGATTACCCCGTTGTAAAGGCTTCCGAAACCGATCCTGAATACTATCTTCACCGCGATTTTGACAGGAACTACTCCTTTTCGGGAACGCCGTTCATCGGCGCCGGCGCGGACGAAAGCTCAGACGCGTTCGTTATCTATGCCCACAAGATGAGAAACGATACGATGTTCGGCACGCTTGACTATTATGCCGATACGGAATGGGCAAAGCAGCACCGTGACATTGAATTTGACGCTCCGGAGGAACACCGCGTCTATCGCGTCTTTGCCGCCGTACAGACCAAGGTGGGCGGTGAAAACGAGCTGAAGTACTACGAAAAAACAGGCAAGCTCAGCGATAAGGAATACACCGCGTTCGTAAAGGAGCTGAGCGAAGCCTCGGTGATTGAGATCGACGATCGCCCGACGGATAAACAGCAGCTTCTTCTGCTGTCCACCTGCAGCTACCACACCGAGGACGGACGTTTTGTCGTCGCGGCGTATCGCATCTAAGTCTTGACCTATATTTCTACAGAAGAAAATAACCCCCTGAACCAGTGTTCAGGGGGTTGCTCATTATCAAATTAATCCATCAGATGATGTGACCCTTTGCGCGGATGACGTCGATAACCTGATCGACGTACTTCTCACATTCCGCGTCGGAGCCTGCCTCAACCATCACACGGATAACAGGCTCGGTGCCGGATTCTCTGAGGAGGATTCTGCCATCGCTGCCGAGAGCGGCTTCCACATCGGAAACAGCCTTCTGCACGTCGGGATCATTCTTCGCCTCGGGTTTGGATTTTACCTTGACGTTCTTAAGCACCTGCGGATACTTCACCATGGGAGCGGCACGCTCGCTGATGGGCTTTTCCTTCGCCAGCATGACCTCCATGATCTTGAGGGAGGTCAGGATGCCGTCGCCGGTTGTCGCGTACTTCGAGAAGATGATGTGACCGGATTCCTCACCGCCGATGCGGTTGCCGGTCTTGATCATGTTTTCATAAACATATTTGTCGCCGACATTGGTCTTGTCGTACTCGATACCTACCTTGTCAAGCGCCTTGAAGAAGCCGAAGTTGCTCATGATCGTCGCAACGACCTTGTTGTTCAGGAGCTTTCCTCTTTCCTTCATGTAAACGCCGTACATATAGATGATGTGGTCGCCGGTGATCACGTTGCCCTTTTCGTCAACGGCAAGACAGCGGTCAGCGTCGCCGTCATAGGCAAAGCCGATGTCGAGACCGTTGTCAACAACGAACTTCTGCAGATGCTCAATGTGAGTGGAGCCGCAGTCGGTGTTGATATTGAAGCCGTCGGGAGAGTCGTTTATGACATAGGTTTTTGCGCCGAGCGCGTCAAAAACGCCCTTCGCGATCTGCCAAGCCGCGCCGTTGGCGACGTCCAGACCGACCTTGACGCCCTTGAAGCTGTATTTGCTCATGGAGATGAGGTAGCCGATATAGCGGTTGCGGCCTGCGACATAGTCAACGGTTCTGCCGATACCGTCTCTTTCCGCAACGGGGATCTCCAGCTTGCCGTCAATGTAATCCTCGACCTTGAGCAGGGTTTCCTCTTCCATCTTTTCGCCCTTGCTGTTGAGCAGCTTGATGCCGTTGTCGTAGTAGGGGTTATGGGAAGCGGAAATCATGATGCCGCAGTCAAAGTCGTCGATGCGGGTGATATAAGCGACGGAGGGAGTGGTGGTAACGTGCATGATGTAAGCGTCAGCGCCGCTAGCCATCAGACCGGTGCAGAGAGCGTACTCAAACATATAGGAAGAACGGCGGGTGTCCTTGCCGATAACGACCTTCGCCTTCTTTCCCATGTTGGTGCCGTAGTACCAGCCGAGAAAACGTCCGATTTTTACCGCGTGCTCAAAGGTGAGGTTCTTGTTAGCCTCTCCTCTGAAGCCGTCGGTGCCGAAATACTTGCCCATCAGTCAGCCTTCCTTTCGATGATCGCGCCGCTGTTCTTGAAGATGCAATTCTCGGGAATCACACCGCGCACGCAGGAGGTGGGATAAACGCTCGCGTGCCTGCCGATAACGGTACCGGGGTTGCACACCGCGTTGCAGCCGACCTCTACGTAGTCGCCCAGCATAGCGCCGAATTTTTTGATGCCTGTCTCAATCGACTCGGTGCCGTTGTGAACCACAACGAGCTTCTTGTCGGATTTGACGTTGGATGTAATGGAGCCTGCGCCCATGTGGGAGAAGTAGCCCAGAATGGAGTCGCCGACGTAGTTGTAGTGCGGAGTCTGCACATGGTCGAACAGGATGACGTTCTTAAGCTCCACGGAGTTGCCGACGACGCAGTTTGCGCCGACGAGCGCCGAGCCTCTGATGAACGCGCCGTGTCTGACCTCGGTCTCGGGACCGATGATGCAGGGAGCGCCGAGATAAGCGGAGGGGAATACGGTCGCAGTCTTGTGAACCCAGACATTCTCCGCGACCTCCTTATAGTCGTCGCCGAGAGTGGGGCCGAGGGCAAGGATCATATCCTTGATGCCCTTGAGAGCCTCCCAGGGGTAGGTGAACTGCAGAAGGTAGTCCTTCGCAAGCGTATGGTCAAGATCATAAAGGTCTTTGATGGTGTACATTAAAGTCTCTCCTTCTTTTCAATGTCAAGGAAATATTTGTAGGTGTCAACGGTCAGCTCACCGCAGGCAGCCTCGTCGCAGGCGATGATAGCGCCGTTATGCATCTGCAGAGCGGAGCAGGTCCATTTGTGGCTGACGGAACCCTCTACGGTTTCCGCAAGCGCTCTTGCCTTGTTGTGGCCGTTGATCAGAATCAGAACTTCCTTGGAATCCGTAACGGTGCCGACACCGACGGAGAGAGCCTGAGCAGGAACCGCCTCGGGATCGTTGCCGAAGAAGCGGGAGTTTACGATTCGGGTGTCGGTGGTGAGGTTTCTCACGCCGGTGCGGGAGCTGAGGCTGGTGAAGGGCTCGTTGAACGCGATGTGGCCGTCAACGCCGATGCCGCCCATGAAGAGGTCGATGCCGCCGTAGGAAGCGATTTTCTCCTCATATCTCTTGCACTCACCCTCGGGATCGTCGGTCATACCGTTGAGGATGTTGATGTTCTCCTTCTTCATATCAACGAGGTGATCAAAGAAGTTGTCGTGCATGAAGTACCAGTAGCTCTGATCGTGCTCGTGGGGCAGTCCGAGATATTCGTCCATGTTGAAGGTGACGACATTCGCGAAGGAAAGCTCGCCTGCCTGATTCATGGTGTAAAGCTCCTTGTAAACGCCGATGGGGGAGGAGCCTGTGGGGAGACCGAGAACGAAGGGACGGTCCTCCTTGTGGTTCTTGATTTTAGCGGCGATATACTGAGCCGCCCACTTGCACATTTTATCGTAATTATCCTGAATAACAACTCTCATAATTATATACTCCTTTGGCTAAAGCCATATGACATTTTTTTGATTTTGAAGGCGTCGAGAGAACCTCTGTTGCGGTGTTGATTCCGTTTTTTCCTTTCTCTCTGTCGACCCGCCGAAGCATCACGATAAATGACAGGCTAACAATGCATTTATGGTGTGCAGAGCCGTGGCAGCATCCGCCGAATCTTTCGATAACTGCCAGACCTCGTCAACCCTTTCGGGTCCCGGCGCTAATAGTTCCCGTTGTCCTCCTTCCGTGAGAGACTATTTTAATCTTTCCGACATCGCAGGGAAGCGTGTCATGTCAGTGTTTTACGGAAGACAGCCATGATTTTTCCAAAACACTATCTCAGCATAAAACACTAAAATTCTAACACATGGAGTGGTAAAAGTCAAGTAAATATTCACTTTGAACACAACTGTCAGGGTGACAGAAGAAAACCGCGCAGAAACACTCAAAATCAAGCATTTCTGCGCGGTTCTTTCTATTTCTTGTGACAGGGATACGGACAATTTTCGCATCCGCAGGAGCAGCCCTTTCCCTTGCGCCTGCGAAGGATGATCCAAACGACCGCCGCGGCAGCCGCAACAGCGAGAACGGCGACGACGATGATATCGGCAGTATTCATATGATACAACCTCTCCTAAACGCCGCAGAGCATACAAATCAGGTGGATGACGGAGGTGGCGACATAAGCGATGACGCATTGCCAGACGACCATACCTGCCGCCCATTTTCTGCCAAGCTCCCGTCTGACGGAGGCGATTGCCGCGACGCAGGGGGTATAGAGCAGGCTGAACACCAGCAGAGAAACCGCGGAAAGAGTCGGGAGGGCGCTTTCGATGCCGCCGCCGTAGAGGATTTTCAGCGTTGAAACGACACTTTCCTTTGCCATCACGCCGCTGATGAGCGAGGTGATGATGCGCCAGTCGCCCAGCCCCAGCGGAGTGAACACGGGAGCGATAAAGCCCGCAATCTGCGCGAGGATGCTGTCCTGTGAGTTTTCGACGAGGTTGAACTGCCAGTTGAAGTTCTGCAGGAACCAGACAATAATCGTTGAGATAAAGATAACGGTGAACGCGCGCTGCAGAAAGTCCTTTGCTTTGTCCCACAGCAGCCGAACGACGTTCATGAACCCGGGCAGGCGGTAGTTCGGCAGCTCCATGACGAACGGAACCGCTTCACCGCGGAAGAGCGTCTTTTTATAGAAAAGGGCGATCAGAATACCGATCACGATGCCCAGCGCATACAGACCCGTGATGACCGGCCAGCTGACCTCACGGAAGAAGATGTTGACGAAAAAGGCGTAAATCGGCAGTTTTGCGGTACAGCTCATAAACGGCGTGAGCAGAATGGTCATCCTGCGGTCGCGCTGACTCGGGAGCGTCCGCGTCGCCATGACGGCGGGAACGGTGCAGCCGAAGCCGATCAGCATCGGCACGATACTTCTGCCCGACAGACCGATTTTTCGCAGCAGCTTATCCATGAAAAACGCCACACGCGCGAGATAGCCGCTGTCCTCCAGAATCGACAGGAACAGGAACAGCGTCACGATAACGGGCAGAAAGCTCAGCACGCTGCCGATGCCTGTCAGGACGCCGTCGGTGATCAGTCCTGTGAGGATCGGGTTGACATTCGCGTTTTCCAGTGCGCCGCGCGTCAGATTCGTCAGATTTTCAATTCCCAGCTCCATCAGGTTCTGCAGATTGCCGCCGATCACGTTGAAGGTCAGCCAAAATATCGTGAACATGATCAGAATAAACATCGGGATCGCGGTGAATTTGCCTGTCAGCAGCTTGTCGATATTCGCGCTGCGGCGATGCTCGCGGCTTTCCTTCGGCTTGACGACGGTCTGCTTGCAGATGCGGTGGATATAGGAAAAGCGCATGTCGGCGATTGCCGCGTTGCGGTCGAGCTGCAGCTCCTTTTCCATCTGACGGATGACGTGCTCGAGCATTTCCAGCTCGCTTTCCTCGAGCTGCAATTTATCAATAACGAGCTTATCGCCCTCGACGACCTTGCTTGCGGCGAAGTGAAGCGGAATCTGAGCCGCCTTTGCCTTGTCCTCAATCAGGTGCCGCACCGCGTGCAGACAGCGGTGCACCGCGCCGCCCTTTTCGTCGGCGGAGCAGAAGTCCTGCCGCTGCGGCTTTTCCTGATAGTGGGCGATATGGATGGCGTGCTTGACCAGCTCGTCAACGCCCTGGTTTTTGGCGGCGGAAATCGGCACGACGGGCACGCCGAGCATCGCTTCCAGCGTATTGATATCGACCGAGCCGCCGTTTGCGGTCAGCTCGTCCATGATATTGAGCGCCACCACCATCGGAATATCCATCTCCAGCAGCTGCATGGTGAGGTAGAGGTTGCGCTCGATGTTCGTCGCGTCGACGATATTGATGATCGCCCTCGGCTTTTCGTCAAGCACAAAGCTGCGGGAGACGATCTCCTCACTGGTGTAGGGCGACATGGAATAGATGCCGGGCAGGTCGGTGATGAGCGTGTTTTTGTATCCCTTGATGACGCCGTCCTTGCGGTCGACCGTCACGCCGGGAAAGTTGCCGACGTGCTGATTGGCGCCCGTCAGCTGATTGAACAGCGTTGTTTTGCCGCAGTTCTGATTTCCGACCAGCGCGTAGGTGAGCGTCGCGTCGTCAGGTAAGGGATTGCCGCTGCCCTTGGGGTGGAACTTGCCGTCCTCACCCAAGCCGGGATGATGACTGCGGCTTTTTTTCTGCGGAGGTTCCTGCGGCTGTTCCGCCAGCGGTCTGATCTCGATTTTTTCCGCGTCGGCAAGACGCAGCGACAGCTCATAGCCGTGAAGCGTCAGCTGCATCGGGTCGCCCATCGGCGCCAGCTTGACGAGTGTGACCCGCGTGCCGGGAATCACGCCCATATCGAGAAAATGCTGCCGCAGCCTGCCCTCGCCTCCGACGGAGGTGATGACGGCGGATTGACCGATTTTCATTTCTTTGAGTTGCATGGATATCGCGTCCTTGTTTGGTTAGTCTAAACTAATTATAGCAGAAAAATCCGTGGTTGTCCATATCAAAAAGTATGCAGGGGAGAGTGATTGTTTGCACACCCGAACCCGTTTATTGTTTATTATTCTGAATTGGAAAAATAACTTGATTTTTGTGACGTTTGCGGCACTTTGTATCTTTGAAGCGGAACGAATTGAACACGAATCACAAAAAGAACGGCTGCCCCTGTTGAATTTCTCGCTTTATTGTGGTAAAATAAACTGATAATGTTTATGATAAAGAAGACAAAGTCATAAAGCATTTCATATGATACAGAATCATCATTCCAGCATATCGGAGGTGAGATATTTGCAGGACATGATCAAACGGATTGTCGAGGCCGACAATCAGGCGAAGGCTTTGGAGGAGGCGAATCAAAAAGCCGCCGAAAAAGAGAAGCAGAAGATTGAGGAGGAGGCAGCGGCAATATACCAAAAATACATGGACGAAGCAAAGGCGGAAATCGGCAAAAACGCCGCCTATCTGGAAAAGCGTTTTTCGCGGAAGCTGACCGATGTATCCGCGAAGCAGGAATCGCTGCTGATCAAGCTGAAATCCGATTATGAGCAGAACCGCGACCGATGGGTCGACGAGATCGTTGACCGCGTGGTTGGCTGAACAGGGAGGTGATTAAAATGTCCACTACGTCTTATGCCGTTTTGGCGAAAGCAAGGGCAAAGTACGGACGCTTTCTGACCGACCGCGATTACGCGAGCCTGATAGCGTGTCAGAGCGTCGCCGAGGTGATGGTGTACCTGAAATCACACACGCATTTTGCCTCGGTGCTCTCCGAGGTCAATGAGCGCGACGTGCACAGAGGCAGGCTCGAAATGCTGCTGCGGCAGTACCTGTTCAATGAGTTCGACACCCTGTGCCGCTACGATTCCAGTGTGAGCGTAGGCTTTTCGCGCTATGTTGTCGAAAAGACGGAGGTTGAGCAGATCATCCGCTTTCTGGTGCTGCTGAACTCACATTCCACCGAGAAGTTTATCTTCCAGTTTCCTGCCTTTCTGTCGAAGCACACCGAGCTTGACGTCAACAAGATGGCGAACGCCCGCGACTACGAGGAGTTTCTCAGCACGCTCTCACGCACGCCGTACCACGAGATACTCAAAATCTACAGGCCGGACGAAAAGGGACGGCTGCCGGTCTCCGAGATGGAGAACAAGCTCTACGACCATATCATGAAGCACATGCTCGAGTATATCAACAAGAAAACGAAGGGCGCGGAGCGGCAGGAGCTGATGACGATGTTCAGGACGATCAACGATTACAGTATTTTTTCAAGGATTCTGAGATTGAAAAAGTATTATAATCTGCCGCCCGAGATCATCAAAACCAACATGTCGCCCGAATACTGCAGTCTCAGCCCCAAGCTGATCGCGCGGATGTGTGAAGCGGAATCCTCCGCGGAGGTGTTCCGGATCATGCAGAGCACAGGCTGCGGCAGGATGATCGGCAAGATCGGCTATACCTACGCGAGCGACATCAGTCCGCGGGTACAGTTCCGGCTTGCGAAAAAGAACATCCATTTTTCCAACAATCCTTCGGTTGTGATGATGGCGTTCATGTTTCTGTCCGAGATCGAGCTGATGAATGTCATCTGCCTGATCGAGGGCATCCGCTATCAGCTCGACCCAAAGATCATACAGTCATTGATAATCCGATGACCGCACAATAAAGAGGTGATTTGAATTTGGCAGTATCATCAATGCAGGCCGTGAACGTGATCGGTTTGATGGAATATATCGACGAGGTCATCACGGTACTTGGTGAGTCAGGTGTATTTCATCCCGACGAGGTCAGCAACTTCTATACCGACCTCCAGGAATTTACGCACCTGCAGACAAAAAACAGCTATGCCGAGCCTCTGACGAATCTCAAAGCGGCGCTTAACCAGACCAAACGGAGATTTCCGCTGACGGATGTGAGCGATTTCAGCCCGACCTTCGAGGAGCTGGACAGCTTCTCCAAGGAGACCACAGCGGATATCGACGCGCTGATCGACGAAAGGGAGTCAGCTGCCGCGAGGTGCAGGGAGGCAAAGCACAATCTCAGCACCGCAGAGCACTTTGCGGGACTGGATGTGCAGATTCAAGAGGTTCTCAAAATGAAGTACATGAAGGCGCACTTCGGCAGACTGCCGAAGGACAGCGTGCAGAAGCTGGAGGCGTACAAGGACAACGAGTACGTGGACTTCGCCGTATGTACCGAGGACAAGACGCATTGCTGGGGCGTGTATTTCGCGCCCGCGGAGCAGGCTGAGGAGATCGACAAAATCTTTGAAGGTCTGTATTTTGAGCCTACCGATCTGGTAGGCGAGAACGAAACCCCGAGCGAAAAGATCGAGGGCTACAAAAAGGAGATACCGCTTCTGGAGAAGAAGACGAAGGAAGCGCAGAAAAAGCTCGACCGCTATCTCAGCGAGAACGCGGAGCGCATCACGCGCTATCTCTCCAAGCTCGAGGAGCTGTATCTTTATGCGAGCATCCGCAACAAAGCGCTGCAGCACAACAACAGCTTCATCATCGTCGGCTGGATTCCCACCGAGAACATGAAGCAGATGAAAAAGCGCCTGAAGAAGATCAAGAGCGTGGAGCTTGATTTCTCCGACGCGAAAAACGAGATGGACAAGCGTCCGCCCGTCAAGCTCAAAAACTCCTTCCTTGCGAAGCCGTTTGAGTTCTACACCGAGATGTACGGCGTGCCGAAGTACAACGAGATCGACCCCACGCTGTTCATCGCGATCACATACGTCGTTATCTTCGGCATCATGTTCGCCGATCTGGGACAGGGCTTTTGCCTTGCGATAGCCGGCATGCTGATGTGGAAACTCAAAAAAATGCCCATCGGCAAGATCCTGTTCCCGTGCGGCATTTCGTCCATGGTGTTCGGCACGCTCTTCGGCAGCGTGTTCGGCTTTGAGCATCTGCTCGACCCGATGTTCCGCCTGTTCGGCTTTGAGGAAAAGCCGTTCGAGGTCATGGCGTCGCAGAACACCAACCTGATCATCCTCGGCGCGATCGGAATCGGCGTGTTCCTGCTGATCGTGGCGATGTTCCTCAATGTCTACACCTCCTTCCGTCAGAAGAATTTCGGAAGGGCGCTGTTCAGCACAAGCGGCATTGCGGGAATCATCTTCTACTGTTCGCTCGTATTCGGACTGACTGCGGAGATATTCCTCGGCATGCACGTCATGACGCTGCCGTATATCCTCGGACTTGTCGTCTTGCCGTTCCTGCTGATCTTCTTCGCGGAGCCGCTGGGAGATTTGGTCAACGGCGAAAAGGATTGGCAGCCCGAAAGCTGGGGCGGCTATATCGTCGAGAACCTGTTTGAGTCCATCGAGGTGCTGCTCGGCTACGTCACCAACACCATGAGCTTTCTGCGTGTCGGTGCGTTCGTACTCGTTCACGCGGGCATGATGCTCGTCGTGTTCGTGCTTGCGGAGACCGTCGGAGGCGCGGGCTACTGGATCATCGTCGTTATCGGCAACGCGCTCGTCATGGTGCTCGAGGCGCTGCTTGTGGCGATACAGGTGCTGAGGCTGGAATACTATGAGATGTTCAGCCGCTTCTATTCGGGTGAGGGCAGACCGTTTGAACCCGTCAAAATCAATGTAGAATAATCTTTGGAGGTTTTTATTATGTCAGTTTTTGATTTCTTATTCATGGCTTTACCCGTTGTATTTCTGATCGCGTCCGTACTCATTGCCGTCAAGGCGGTTTCCCGCGGCAAGAGCAGAAAGAGAACCCTGATGATGCAGCTCGCGTCCTTCGCGGCGGTATTCGCGATCTGCATGGTATGTCCGTTTGTCGCGAGCGCGGCTTCGGAGACGGTTGAGGTTGCCCAGCAGGGCTCGTTCGGCATGGCGTATATCGGCGCGGCAGCCGCGACAGGACTTTCCTGCATCGGCGGCGGTATCGCGGTCGGCAACGCGGCTCCCGCGGCGATCGGCGCGACCAGCGAGGATCCAAAGGCGTTCGGTAAGGCTATCATCTTTGTTGCACTCGGCGAAGGTATCGCGCTCTACGGCATGCTGATTTCCATTATGATTCTTTCCAAGATTGGCTAAGTGACGGAACATGAAATTTTATTTGATTAGTGATAACGTCGACACCAAAATGGGCATGCGCTTCGCGGGCATTCCGGGAGTCGTGGTGCACGAGGAGGAGGAGGTCAGACGCGAGCTGACGCAGGCGATGGAGCGCGAGGATATCGCGGTCATCCTGATGACGGAAAAGCTCGTATCGCTCTGTCCCGACATCGTCTACGACCTCAAGCTCAACCGCAAGAAGCCGCTCATCGTCGAAATCCCCGACCGTCACGGAAACGGAAGGACAAAAGACAGCATCACCAAGTATGTGCAGGACGCGATCGGTGTGAAGCTGTAACGCGTTATCACGGAAGGAAGGGTACTTATGCCAAAAAATAAAACCGATAACTTTCTGAAGGCGATAAGACGGTATGCCAAGCAGCAGAAAAGCGTGATGAAGGGCGAGGTCAAGCAGCTGAAAACCGAGCGTCTCAAGGAGGCGGAGGAGAAGGCAAAGCGTGACAGCCAGCGGCTGATCAAGGACAAGCTGCAGGAGACACGCACCCGTCAGACCGCGATCCTCGCGAAAAAGACGCAGGACGGACAGAGAAAGCTCTTTATCGCACGTTCCGCGATGGTGGAGGAAGTGTTCAAAAAGGCGGCTGACAAGCTCGTCGAATACGCAAAGAGCGACGCGTATACCTCCAAGCTGACGGACAGCGCGAAGGCGATCGCCGATGTGTTTGACGGCAGGGACTGCGTGCTCTATGTCAACGAGCGCGACCTCGGCGCGGCTGAGGGCATCAAAGCCCTGTTCGGCGGCAGCACGGAGGTCAGGGCGGACAAGACCATCAAAATCGGCGGCATCAGGGGCTATTGCGCGAGCATGGGCATCATCGCCGACGAAACGCTTGACAGCAAGCTGGAAGCACAGCGCGAGTGGTTTGTGGAAAACGCCGCTCTCTCCGTACTTTGAACCTTCTGAACCGAAAGAGATGAATGAATATGAACAATAATGTAATATACGGAATCAACGGTCCTGTTGTCACCGTCAAGGACACGGACAGCTTTGAGATGATGGAAATGGTTCACGTCGGAGAGCAGAATCTTGTCGGCGAGGTCATCGGCATCACCGACAGGCTGACCACGATCCAGGTGTATGAGGAGACGACAGGCCTCAAGCCGGGCGACCCTGTCACGGGCACGGGCGCGCCGATGAACGTCCTGCTCGGACCGGGCATCATCGACAACATTTTCGACGGCATCGAGCGTCCGCTCAAGGCGATCGAGGAGCAGTCGGGCGCGTTCATCAGCAGAGGCGCGTCGGTATCCTCGCTCGACACCGAAAGATACTGGGCAGTCACCATGAAGGTCGCGGTGGGCGACAGGCTCGAGGGCGGTCAGATCTACGCGACGCTTCCCGAAACGCCGATCATCGAGCACAGACTCATGCTGCACCCCGACCTCTCGGGCGTCGTCAGGGAAGTCAAGCCCGACGGCGAATACAAAATATTTGACACTATCGCGGTGATCGAGGACGATTTCGGTGAGCGTCATGAGCTGCAGCTCTGCCAGCAGTGGCCCATCAGAACGGCGCGGCCGGTAAAGCAGAGACTCACGCCCTCCATCCCACTGATCACGGGACAGCGCGTCATGGACACGTTCTTCCCGATCGCGAAGGGCGGCACAGCCGCTATCCCCGGCGGCTTCGGCACGGGCAAAACCATGAACCAGCACCAGCTCGCGAAGTGGTGCGACGCGGATATCATCATCTACGTCGGCTGCGGCGAGCGCGGAAACGAGATGAGCCAGGTGCTCGACGAGTTCTCCGAGCTGATCGACCCTAAGTCCAACCGCCCCATGACGGACAGAACCGTCCTGATTGCGAACACCTCCAACATGCCCGTCGCGGCGCGTGAGGCGTCCATCTACACGGGCATCACTTTGGCGGAATATTACCGCGACATGGGCTATCACGTCGCGATGATGGCGGATTCGACCTCCCGTTGGGCGGAGGCGCTCCGAGAGATCTCGGGACGACTCGAGGAAATGCCTGCGGAGGAGGGCTTCCCCGCGTATCTGCCGTCCCGTCTTGCGGAGTTCTATGAGCGCGGCGGACGTGCCGAGGTGCTCAGCGGCGGCGAGGGCAGCGTCAGCCTGATCGGCGCGGTATCGCCGCAGGGCTCTGACTTTTCCGAGCCTGTCACCCAGAACACCAAGCGCTTCACCCGCGTATTCTGGGCGCTCGATAAGTCGCTCGCCTATGCAAGACACTATCCCGCCATCAACTGGATCAACAGCTACAGCGAGTACTTCAACGACCTCGACCCGTGGTTCAAGAAGAACCTCGGCGAGGAGTTTGTCGAATACCGCAACCGCACCAGCGCGCTGCTCCAGGAGGAAAACTCCCTGATGGAGATCGTCAAGCTGATCGGCTCCGACGTACTTCCCGACAACCAGAAGCTCGTCATCGAGACCGCGAGAGTCATCCGCGTCGGTCTGCTGCAACAGAACGCCTTCCACGCGGAGGACACCTATGTGCCGCTCGAGAAGCAGAAGCTGATGATGAAGGTCATCCTGCATCTCCACGCGAAGGCGAAGGAGGTCGTCGCGCGCGAGATACCCATTTCAAAAGTGATCGAGCTGGGCTTGTTCGACAAGCTCACCAAGATGAAATACGATATACCCAACAACCGCCTTGACATGTTCGACGACTATCTCGCGGAAATCGACGAAAAGCTCGGCGCATTATTACAGTAAGGAGGAAGCGCTTTGATTATTGATTATGTAGGCGTAAAAGAAATCAACGGCTCACTGATTGTAATGGATGGCGTCAAGGGCGTTTCCAATGAAGAGATTGTCGAGATCAAGCTCGAAAACGGCACCGTCCGTCAGGGCAGAGTCGTCCAGATCGAGGGTGAGAGGATCGTGGTGCAGGTCTTTGAGGGAACCAGAAGAATCAGCCTCAAAAACACCCGCACCCGTCTGACGGGACACCCGATGGAAATGCCGCTGTCACCCGAGCTGCTCGGCAGAGTGCTCGACGGCGCGGGCAGACCAAAGGACGGACTCGGCGACATTTTCCCTGTCAAAAAGGCGAACATCAACGGCACGCCGATCAATCCCGTGTCCCGCGTTTACCCGAAGAACTACATCAACACGGGCATCTCCACCATCGATACGCTGATGACGCTGATTCGCGGTCAGAAGCTCCCGATTTTCTCAGGCTCGGGTATGACGCACAACGACCTCGCGGTGCAGATCGTCCGTCAGGCAAAAATCAGCGGCGCCGACAGCAGCAACTTCGGCGTTGTATTCGCGGCGATGGGCGTCCAGAAGGACGTCGCGGAGTACTTCCGCAGGAGCTTTGAGGAAAGCGGCGTATTGTCCCGCGTCGTCATGCTCCTCAACCTCAGCAACGACCCGATCATCGAGCGTACCCTGACGCCGCGCTGCGCGCTGACGATCGCGGAGTACCTCGCGTTTGAGCTGGATATGCATATCCTCGTCATTATGACGGACATGACCTCCTACGCGGAGGCGCTGCGTGAGTTCTCGTCCTCCAAGGGCGAAATCCCCGGCAGAAAGGGCTATCCGGGCTATCTCTATTCCGACCTCGCTTCTCTGTACGAGAGAGCGGGCATGATCAAGGGGCATCCCGGCTCTGTCACGCAGATCCCGATTCTCACCATGCCCAACGACGATATCACCCACCCGATTCCCGACCTGACGGGCTACATCACCGAAGGTCAGATCGTACTCGACAGAGTCCTGCAGGGTCAGGGCTTCTATCCGCCCGTCAGCGTCCTGCCGTCGCTGTCCCGACTGATGAAGGACGGCATCGGCGAAGGCTACACCCGTGCCGATCATCAGGCGCTCGCCAATCAGCTCTTCGCGTCCTACGCGAGAGTTA
The DNA here is from genome assembly GCF_016680995.1 of Ruminococcus difficilis. Next base: position 17,321 of record NZ_JAEQMG010000100.1, read on the forward strand.
TCGACGCGAGAGCGCTCGCGTCGGTCATCGGTGAGGAGGAGCTGTCTCCGATCGACAAGAAGTACATCGAGTTCGGCAGACTGTTTGAGAACAAATTCGTCAATCAGGGCTTCACCGAAAACAGAAGCATTGAACAGAGTCTTGACCTCGGCTGGGAGCTGCTCTCCACGCTGCCGAGAGCTGAGCTTGACCGAGTGGATGACGCAGTGCTAGACATTTACTATAAGGGATAAGAGGGTGTCATAATGGCTGTACAGGCAGTACCCACCAAGGGTAATCTGATGAATACCAAAAAGTCTCTCGCGCTTGCCAAAAACGGCTATGAATTGCTCGACAGAAAGCGCAACATCCTGATTCGTGAGATGATGACGCTGATCGACCATGCCAACACGATTCAGGAACAGATAGACGGCGCGTATGCGGAGGCGTATATCGCGCTCCAGACCGCCAACATCACCAACGGCTTCTGCGAGGATATCTCGAAGGCGGTACCCATCGAGGACGGCTTGAAGCTCGATTCCCGCAGCGTCATGGGTGTGGAGATCCCGATTCTCACGATGGACGAGAGAGAGCACTATGATTATCTTCACTACGGCACCAGAACGACCAATTCCGCTGTCGACAAGGTCTTTATCCTGTTCACGAGGGTAAAGGAGCTGACCGTCGAGCTTGCGGAGATAGAGAACAGCGTTTACCGCCTTGCGGATTCCATCAAGAAAACGCAGAAGCGCGCGAACGCGCTGAAAAATATCATGATCCCGCGCTTTGAGGAAACCGTGAAATTCATCACCGACGCGCTCGACGAAAAGGACAGAGAGGAGTTCAGCCGCTTGAAGGTTATCAAGCGCAAAAAGCTCAGAGAAAGTGCCGATCAAAAATAACGATATCAAAAAAGGAGCTTCATCGCGAAGCTCCTTTTTTACATTATGAAAGCAGTTGTTTGATTCTCTCCACAGCCTCTGCGGTTTTCTCGCGGGAGTTGAAGGAGGTCAGGCGGAAATAGCCCTTGCCGTTCTCGCCGAAGCCCTCACCGGGCGTGCCGACGACGGCGGCGTTTTCAAGCAGATAGTCGAAGAATTCCCAGCTGCCCATTTTGTTCGGGCATTCCAGCCAGATGTAGGGAGAATTTTTGCCGCCCGTATAGTAGATGCCTAGCGCGTCGAGCGCGTCGGCAATGATTTTTGCGTTTTGTTTGTAGTATTCGAGGTTGTTCTGAATCTGCATCAAGCCCTCGTTGCTGAAAACAGCCGCGGCGGCGCATTGTACAGGCCACGAAACGCCGTTGAACTTCGTCGCCTGACGGCGGTACCAGAGCGCGTGGAGGTTGTGACCGTCGCGTTCCAGCTCCTTCGGAATCACCGTGTAGCCGCATCGCGTGCCCGTGAAGCCTGCCGTTA
>NZ_JAEQMG010000101.1 GCF_016680995.1 Ruminococcus difficilis
GTCGGCAGTGCTTTTGCCGGAGCTTTCCGCTTTTGAGCTGCTGCTGTTCGAGCCGCAGCCCGCCGCTGCCGCAAGCAGCATTGAGCAGGCGAGAACAGCCGCTGTTACTTTTTTAATGTTTTTCATATTTTTCTCCTTTTTTCATTAACTTTTTCCCACGGCATCGTTATCCTCTGCAAAACGCCTGCAAGCCAAAACAGCAGCAGACTGAGCAGTGAGATAACGATTATGACCGCGAACATTTTATCATACCTGTTGGATTTACGCACAATAGTCATATACCTTCCCAAGCCCCATGTGCCGCCGAGCATTTCGGAAATCACCGCGCCCACAACTGCGTAGGACACGGATATCTTCAGCCCTGCGAAGAACTGGCCGAGCGCGGCTGGTATTTTGACATAGCGGAAGGTTTTTAGTCTGCCGGCTCCCATCGAGCGCATTAGGCTGACCGTGTCGGCGTCCACCGAGCCGAAGCCCTCGAGCAGGCTGACCGTGATGGGAAAGAACACGATGAACACTACCAGCACGATTTTGGGCAGCATGTCAAAGCCCAGCCAAAGCACCAGCAGCGGCGCTATGGCTATAGTGGGTATCGTCTGGCTGACGATTATCAGCGGATAGGATATCTTTTTGACGACGATGAAGCGATCCATGACCGCCGCAGACAAAAAGCCGAGGGCTATGCCTATGAGCAAGCCTATGGCGGTTTCGATGAGCGTCACGCGAGCGTGCTTAAAAATCAGCTCTCTGTCGTCCCAAAACGCTTTCCATACCGCCTCGGGCGACGGCAAAATGTTTTTGGGGATATCGCTGAACGAACACAGCGCGACCCATACGCCGAACACCAGCAGGATCGCCGCGACCGGCGGCAAAACCTTAAATATGATGCTTCGTAACTTTTCTTTCAATTGAAAGCACGTCTCCCTCCGGACGGTAATCGACCTTGATATAGGCGAGCACGGACGGCGCGCCGGCTCTTATAGCGATATGCTGGCACTCCTTAACGATATCCATGAGCTCGTCGTAATCGCCCTCGATGGCGGTCTCAAACGGTCCCACATAGCACTTTAGTCCCGTGCTTTTGATATAGGCGATGACCTCGTCCACTATGCGGATGAGCTCTTCGTCGTTCTTCGCCTCGGGCAAGGTCTGGATTGCAACGCTTGCGTTCATAAAATTCCTCCTAACAAAAAATAAGCACCGCGCAAACGCAGTGCTCTGAAAACAATATATATGAGCTTCCTACGTCGACATTATCCGAATCAGGTTAAGGGTCAAGGCGACGCAGCCTTTTCTCAGCCCGATTTCACGGACTCCCCTGCTTCTCCATATAGTTTACAACTGCTAACACAAAATGTCAAGTAGTTTATTTTGCTTTTTTGTTGACAGATTGTATGTGTTAAAATGATATGAACCAATAAAAAGAGAAGTAACTTCAAAAATATGGTATAATGGAATCACCACAAAACACATTAACCAAGAAGGAAGTTACTTCTCATGAACATTGTAACACAAGAAGCAAAGAAAAAGCAAGCGGTAGTTGAATTTGCATACAAAAAAGGAAAGAGCGCAGCAAGCGAAAAATACGGAGTGAGTCTTTCAAGTGTTAAGCGTTGGTGCGCAAGATACGATGGAACATGGCAGTCGCTGAAAGAACGTTCACACAGACCGCATAGCCATCCTAACCGACATACGCCCAAAGAAGAACGGCAGATAAAGAATTCATTCAAGAAAAAGTTCAAAAGGTATGGTTGGGATGGCGTATATACCGATCTGCTGAGAAAAGGGTACAAGCGCAGCTTTTCTGGAATGGTATATGCAGCCAAAAGAATGGGGTTACATGAGCAGAAAAAACCGAAGAAGAAAAGCCGCAAGCAAAGACGATATCCAGAGCTGCTGACACCGGGCGAGAAGGTGCAGATAGATGTAAAAGAAGTACCGTTTAATTGTCTCAGAGGCAAGGTTTTGCGCGATAATAAGCACCTTTATCAGTGGACAGCGATAGATGAATGTACGAGAATGAGGTTTGTGTACGCCTTTGAGGAACACACACCGGAGAATAGCGTAAGGTTTCTAAAAATGCTGATCAAGGCATTTCCATTTAGGATACAGACAATACAAACAGACAACGGAACAGAATTTACCTATAAATATATCAGTGATGACGTAATATGCCCGTTCGATAAAGCGCTTCAAAAACTGAGAATAAATCATAAGCTGATACCGCCCAGAACACCCTGGCACAACGGAAAAGTAGAAAGAAGTCATCGAAACGATCAGAGATATTTCTATGACTGGGAAACCTTCACAAGCGTTGAAGAATTGAATAGGAAACTCAAAGACCACTTGGAATGGAGCAATAGTAAAAGAATGAGAACGCTCGACTGGAAAAGCGCTAAACAGCTATTGGCGGAAAAGCTATCTGCCTGAGTCGCCGTTTTTGCCCGCCTTTTTCGTTCCGCTACGCTCCACTCCAAAGGCGGGCAAAAACATTGTACCATATCGTTGCTTTTATTTTTACCTATAATGGGTCACATCTATTTACAACGCAGAGATTCTGCGTTTTTATCGAGAAAACATCTTGACAAAACCGCGTGTATGTGGTATCATACTTTCTGCGAGTGAGTGAGGCTCACCTCGCAGCAACTAAATATTTAGGGGTATAGCTCAGTTGGTAGAGCAGCGGTCTCCAAAACCGCGTGCCGAGGGTTCAAGTCCTTCTGCCCCTGCCAAACCGATAGTCTTAAAAATGGCTTATTTAAGCCGTTTTTAAGACTTTTCTTTTTGTTCCGTGCTGTTCTGATGCTTGGCGAATGGGTCAAAAATCCTCGGTTTGGGGTTTATTTGGTGTTTATGGGTATCGGGTTATACAGAGAGTTATTGAGATTTGCGGCGGGATTTTGGCTGATTCATTTAGTGCCGTCCGCTTGCTTTTTTGACTTTGCCGCTGTCGACTTCTGAATAAAACCCATGAAAAAACCGCTGTCGTGATGGCAGCGGTTTTGTTCGTTATACGGCGGCTTTTGTCTTTTGCTTTGAAAAAATATCCTCTATCTTTTCGGCGGCAGTGTCGTCGGCGGATTGAATCGCGTGGGCGTAGACCCTGCCGGTTGTGGCGGTGTTGGAGTGTCCTAACCGCTTGGATACCGTAGTGATCGGCACGCCGGCGGCGAGCTGCAACGTGGCGTTGGTATGTCTGAGCGAGTGCAGCGTAATGAAAGGGATCTCCGGGTGCTGCTTCATAAACTTGGAAAACCAGCTCGACACGCTGTCGGGCTTGAGCGGCTTGCCCTCCGGATTCGTGAACACATAATCCTCTGTTCCCTTCCAGTAGGAGCCGAGCGATAGGCGCTGCTCCATCTGCGCGACTTGGTGCGCGCGCAAATCATCAAGCGTAGTCTGCGGCAGTCTGATCACGCGCTCGGAGCTCTTGTTCTTCGGCTTGTCCTCAAAGATACCGCGCTTTGGAAGAAACTGTATCGTGCGGCAGATTTTCAGCGTTCCCTTTTTGAAATCGATATCCGACCACTTCAAGCCGAGGGCTTCGCCGCGCCGCATTCCCGTGAACAGCAGCAGGCGCACAATGGTGCGGTGCAGCTCGTCGGCGGTCTCGATCGCGCTGATCAGCGCGTCCGCCTGTACTTCGTCAATGTATTTGGCTTCCTTTTCCTCCGCTTTCGGCGTTTTCGTGCGTTCGCAGGGGTTTGAGAACAGCACGCCCCACTCAACGGCGGTATTCAGTATCACAGAAATCAGGCGGTGATAATGCTGGATCGTCTTGCCTGAAAGCGTCTTGTGACCTTCACCGACGGGCGTAAACAACTCTGACAGCGGCATTTCGAGCGCAGCCGCGAGCTTCTCGGCGTTCTGTTGATTGACGTTGTTGCCCTTGCGAATGGAGATCATCGTCGTGTTGGAGATACCCGAACGCCGGCACAGCGCGGCGGTCGTCAGCTCATTTTCGCGCAGATAATCGTCCATGCTGATGTTGCAGGTGTATTTGGTGTCGAGCCGGACGCCGCTCTCGGCGAGATTGGCGTAGAACGCGCGCAAATGCGGCGGCTGTATCTTGCAGAGCTTGATGTGACCGATTGCGGCGTTGATGCGCGGTATCAGACTCTCATAACGGGCGTAGGTGCGCGGGCGAAGGTCGTTTTTGCGGTCTTTTAGCCATATCTCGGCAAACTCGGCAAAGCGGATGTTTTCATCAAGCACCTGTCCTTTCAAACAGCGTTCCTCAAACAGCGTGGCTTGCCGCTGCACTTCCTTCTCGATCTGCTTGGTGGTCATGTTCGGCTCCGGCTTCCACGTCATGGTTTTGCGGATCTGCTTGCCGGTCATGTCGTAGCCGCAGGACACAATGAAGCGGTAGGAATTATTCCTCTTTTCTATGGTTGCCAGTTTTTTCACCTTCTTTTATATCTTCTATTCTTTCCTCTAACTTCCTGCATCTTTTCTTTATTGACTCCTCGTGACGCGGTAATTTGTACTTTTTGGCTTCTTCGTCAAATGGGTTCACATCATTCTCAAAATCACTAAGCATTGTGTGAAATTCATTTTCGACTAATTGTTTTAAGAATAGCGCGTATTCTTCGCCTTCGATGAATTTGCCGAAACGATAATGAGAATAATCCGGGTTTAATAGTAATCTATCATCTTCTGTCTCTATACTCGAATCATCCTCATCTCCGTATATGTTTACGGTAGCAATTCTTCTTAAAATCTCCATACCGTTCCAATAGTATGTTATATTTTCCGTAAAGTAGTTTATTATGTCCAAATATGAGAATAGTTTGTTTGACGATTCACAATCAAAATAATCAGACTCTCTTACTAAATTACGATTAGTGTCTTTCGCCAAAAGGGTTC
>NZ_JAEQMG010000102.1 GCF_016680995.1 Ruminococcus difficilis
AAGGAGAAGAACGACGCCGAGAATATCTCCAAGGTTCTCTATCCCAACGACAACAAGTACGAGGGCAAGGTGCTCAGACTCAAGCAGCAGTACTTCTTCTGCTCCGCTTCGCTTCAGGATATTATCCGCCGCTACAAGGCTAAGCACGGCAATGATTTCAGCTTCTTCGCAAAAGAGAACGCTATCCAGCTCAACGATACTCACCCCGTATCCTGCGTTCCCGAGCTCGTAAGACTTCTCCAGATCGAGGGCATGACCTTTGACGAGGCTTTCGAGATCGCGAGAAAGACCTGCTCCTACACCAACCACACCGTTCTCGGCGAGGCTCTCGAGAAGTGGCCTGCAGACCTGATGAACCAGGTTATCCCCGTAATCTACGACATCATCGCGCTCATCGCCAACAAGTGCCAGGAAGAGCTCACCGCTAAGGGCGTTTCCGAGGACAAGAAGGCTAAGATGCGCATTATCGACGGCAACGTTGTTCATATGGCAAGACTCGCAACCTATGCCGGCACCTATGTAAACGGCGTAGCACAGCTCCACACCGAGATCCTCAAGAGAGATCTTCTCAAGGAGTGGTACGAGGTATATCCCGAGCGTTTCCTCAACAAGACAAACGGTATCACACAGCGCCGCTGGCTGGGTCTTTGCAACCCCGAGCTGAGCGAGCTTATCACCAAGAAGGTCGGCTCCGACGAGTGGCTCACCGACCTCTCCAAGCTCTCTGTTCTCAACAAATGCCTCGACGCGAGAACCATCAACAAGTTCAACGACATCAAGGCTACAAAGAAGAAGCAGCTCGCCGAGTACATCAAGAAGATGGACGGCTATGATATCAACCCCGACACCATCTTTGACGTACAGGTAAAGCGTCTCCACGAGTACAAGAGACAGCTCCTCAACGCCTTCTCGATCATGGCTATCTACTTCCGCCTCAAGGAAGGCAAGCTGCCCAACTGGACTCCTACAACCTTCATCTTCGGCGCGAAGGCTGCTCCCGGCTATGCGAGAGCAAAGGCTATCATCAAGTACATCACCGAGATCGCTAACCTCGTAAACAACGATCCCGATACAAAGGACAAGCTCCAGGTTTACTTCATCTCCAACTACAACGTATCCTACGCTGAGAAGATCGTTGTCGCTGCCGATATCTCCGAGCAGACCTCGACCGCTGGCCTCGAGGCTTCCGGTACAGGCAACATGAAGTTCATGCTCAACGGTGCCGTTACCCTCGGCACATGGGACGGCGCGAACATCGAGATCGCTGAGTGCGCAGGCGAAGAGAACGAGTACATCTTCGG
>NZ_JAEQMG010000103.1 GCF_016680995.1 Ruminococcus difficilis
CAACTTCAAAAAGTACTACAACAAAATCATTCAAAAAAGAACGAAAACATATCTTTTCGAGAAAAAGAAACCCAACGAAAAATTGACCGCCTGATTTTTCCACAATTTAACATAAAAAACAGAGAGTAGCGATACCCTCTGCTTTGCATTGCTCAGATTTTCAAAAAAAAGATTCTTTTCTGTCGTAATTATGAGGCTGGCTCTTTTTCACTTTTGAGCCAGCCCCTTTTGAATTATATGACTATATACTTAATTATCGGTCAAATTATATTCTCCAATTCTTTTGACCACATATTAATTAATATAAATGTCATGTTTATGGCTTATTGAGATATTTTTCAAGCACCTCCCTGAACGGTCTTTCAGTTTTCATTGATAGCACAAATTTAGGCTTTCTGCGCTCTATGCTGTAATTGATCTGCTCACGGAGCTCCTCCAATCTGACAACGACTTGTTTCTCCTCTGCAAAATTGCGTATCTTCATTATTATCTTTGTTGAGTATGCAAGATCGATGACAAATATACCGTAAAAGAAGCCTATTCCAAATGAAAAAGCCAGATTCTGCGACAGCCATTCCAGTGCTTCAAGTATATGAGGGTGGACAAGAAAATAATACACTGCACTGAGCAATCCCCAGAAAAAGGTGAATAGCGGACATATAATGCCGCGGATATTTCCCGGAAGCTCACTGTAGTCCCAGAGCCTTACATGAGTAGTTGCCAGCATAATTACTCCGACGACGCATTCAAGTGCGGTTATGGCTGCGGACATTATAATGAACAGCAGAAGTTTTTCCAACCAGACCGGCTCTATATACAGATAGCCCTCCAAATGTGCCAGCAGATATAAAATGCACAGACTCTCACCGTAAAGCGGCAGACATGGGCCTGTCAGGAAGCCGGGATTTACCCAGTGCTTCTGTGAGACAAATCTGCGGTAGAACACCTCTATCACCCAGCCTGTCATTCCTCCGATGGCAAACAGAAATGTCAATATCAGGAATATATTCATGAACATTTACCATTAACACAGTGACTTTTCCAGAATTCAATAGCCTTTTCGTTTCTCTCCGCCCGTTCGGTCGTTTCCATATCTGCACCTCTCACCAACAGCCACATTAAAGCTACGTCCATGACTGCAAAAAGCAGTATGATCAAAAGAATGAGCTTTTTCATACCCCGTCACTGCCTCCTGTTGATAGGGATATACTTGCTCTCAGGCTTTACGCTTATATACGCAGGACGTATTATTTTCCCGTTGTTTTGTATCTCCTCGATGCGGTGAGCGCTCCAGCCTGTTATCCTCGAAACGGCAAATAAAGGCGTAAACAATTCGTAAGGCAGACCAAGCATACGGTAGATCAGTCCCGAGTAAAAATCAACATTCGGGCTGACTCCCTTGTACATTTTTCGCTTCTCGGCGATAAGCTCGGGAGCTGTCTCTGCCACATACTCAAACAGTGCAAATTCTTCCTCGTTGCCCTTTTCAACTGCTAAAGCCTTGGCACACTGTTTAAGGATATCAGCTCTCGGGTCTGATCTCGAGTAAACAGCGTGTCCCATTCCGTAGATAAGCCCTGCACAGTCGAAGGCTTCCTTATCGAGCAGTTTCGTAAGATATTCCCTGACCGCAGACCTGTCGCTTGTGTCGATCGTCTGCTGCATATCGTCGAACATTTTCACCACCTTGATATTTGCACCGCCGTGACGAGGACCTTTCAGTGAACCGAGTGCCGCAGCTATTGCGGAATATGTATCAGTTCCCGATGATGTGACGACATGAGTTGTGAATGTGGAATTATTTCCGCCGCCATGCTCCGCATGAAGAACAAGTGCAAGGTCGAGTATACGGGCTTCAAGCTCTGAATATTCGCCGTTTTCTCTCAGCATATGCAAAAGATTTTCCGCAGTTCCAAGCTCCTGTCTCGGGTTGCGGATAAACAAGTCCTGCCCGAGATGATAGTGCAGATATGACTGATAGCCGTAGACCGCAAGCATGGGAAATACCGAAATAAGGTGCAGACACTGACGGAGAACATTTGCAGTAGAGGTATCATCGGGCTCATCGTCATAGGCATAAAGTGCAAGAACTGTTCTTGACAGAATATTCATCATATCCCTGCCGGGAGCTTTCAGTATCATATCTCTTGTAAACGAATCGGGCAGGGTACGCATATAAGCAAGAGTACGGCAGAAATGCCCAAGCTCTTTAGCGTCGGGCAGCTTTGAGAACAACAGAAGATACACGGTCTCCTCAAAGCCGAAGCGCTGCTCGTTCCAGAATCCGCCTACTATGTCACGGACACTGATTCCACGATAAAAAAGCTGTCCCTCACATGGAACATCACCATCGGGAGTTTTTTCCTTTGCCTTTATCCGAGATATTTCGGTAAGACCTGTGACTACTCCGTTTCCGTTAAGGTCACGAAGTCCACGGAAAACCTTATGCTCTTTGTACATATCGGGACTGATAGAGTTACTGTTGTCTGATAGTTCAGTCAGTTTTTCGATATATGGGTTGATCTCTGAATACATAAAGCACCTCCAATTAAAGTGCAGTATGTGTATATAACATACTGCACCATTTATATATAATACCGTTTACCGTCAGTGCTTCGGCTCACGGTATATTGCTATTCGTTTATTTCTATGTCGATAATGTCATCGCTGCTCTGACTGCTGCGCATTATCTTCACAGCAGTCAGAGCAGTTACAAGGTTGAGGATACCCTCAAATATCAGCGAAATTCCCAGCAGAACAGTTGCAAATCTCACTCCCTCGTCAGGACGTATTATCAGCATAAGTCCAACAATACCCGTAACTATCGCCGCAGTCATTATCAGCCACCATTTGCTCAGACCGAAGCGCTTGGAGTCTATTGCGATCTGTATTTTCAGCAGACTGTCAAGCAGTATGTATATCCCGACTACGATACAGATGATATTCAGGACATTATTGGTATCTATGAGCATTATTCCCCCGAGAACTATCAGAAGTAACCCAAGTGCCAGGTCATGCTGGAATGCAAGGCGGTAGAGATCTTTTGAAAAGTAGCCGATGAGCTTTATCACGCCGAAAAGTACTATCAGCACTCCGAAAAGTCTGCCTATAAGGTTTGCAGATAGGTCGGGGACTGCGGTAAAAACAATGCCCAGTATGCACATCAGCGCAGATATGATTATATAGCCTGTTTTTGCTGTGCGGATATATTTCTCGCTTTTCATGTTCTTCACCTCCGTAAAAGTAGTGTCTGGTGGCACCGCAAAGCGCAAACCCTGTTTACCGCTGTAAACAGCACTCTGCGGTACTGTAGTCATCATAGCATATTTGCTGCTTGCCGTAGACATACAAAAAAGCGTATCTGCCAATTCTTTGGACAGATACGCTCAAGTGACTAAATTTTTACTTGTATAGCAAATCGACTGAGCCTTTTCTCAGCTCACATATACGATGAAAGTCAGCTTGGATATCGTATTTCATACCGCTGCTGAGCCAGCCGATTATCTGACCGAAGCACTCGCACTTATGATATCGGATAAGTATCTCCTTGTCAGCTTCGTCAATGGGACGGTCTGCGAATGCTGTATTGAAGTAAGTCCTTACAACGTGCTCACAGACTCTCCACAGGTAACTCTCATATATTTCACGGTTCGGGGAATTATGTATGTGCAGAACAGCCTTTTTGTTTTCAAGTGCAAAGGAAAAAGCGACCTCAAGGCATTCCTCGATGCTCTCAATACGGGAGTGTTCTGCAATTATCCTGTCAGCCTCTCTGTTTATCATTTCCTCAAGAAGTGAAGGTATATCATCAAAATGGTAGTAGAAGCTGTTGCGGTTTATGCCGCAGTCCTCAACGATATCCTTGACGGTTATCTTGTTTATGGGACGCTCGTTCAGCAGCTTTATCAGCGATTTTTTAATTGCTTCCTTTGTCAGATTCGCCACTCATACGCCTTCTTTCCTCATTATACAAACGTTGTACCATAAAAATGACTTTTTGTCAATAGCAAAAATAGAGGACACTGTCTGAAAACGACAGCGTCCTCGTATCTGAATAAGGAGAAGTTTATGGCAATTTATGCTTATTTCTTTTTGTTCTTAACTTTTTTAGCAACTGCTATAGCTGTTCCGACTGCGACTGCTCCTGCACCCGCTTTTACAAAATTTTTCTTGTTTATGTGTCTCTCCGAAACATTTTCTTCGTCCGATTCGGGAAGTCCGATGACATTATATCTAAGCAGCAGCTTTTCTATATCAGTGCTGTGTATCTTTTTCAGCAGCGGTTTTATTGCCGCATTTGCGAGCAGACCTGTATCGGCAGTAAGAGGCTTTCCGTCACGCAGGGCTATAGTCGCATTGAGCAGATCACGGATATCGTATGTACTGCCCCATACCTCGGGAACGCCTCTGTCTATTCCGAGCAAAGTATAGACAGCCTCCATTCCTGTGCGTATAGAGTATTCGGTAGTGAATATAGTATCACGCTTGGTCTCAGCAAACTGTCCAAGAAATGCGAAATTGACAGCACCGTTCGGCACAACATCGGGACGGTCGCCTGCCTGACGGGGCATAAAGAATGCTGTCACATAGGGCATCATTACAGGAACGGTATTGCAGCTGTTCTCTGCTATATCCTCTATCTCGTCAATGGGTACTCCAAGATGATACAGCCATTCCATACATATTTCTTTGCCTGTACAGTCACGCATCGGCTTCTTCACATAGTCACCGTTTCTGTCAGTGAAAAGGGCATATACCCATACAAGACACTGATCCTTAGGCTGACTGCGGAACTGCGGCTGACGGTTGATAGTCCATGACAGCAGCCACGATGAATCACGGCAGGTTACGATCCCACCCGTGACTACTCCGCCCGAAAACGGGTCACGCTTGCATATTGCTGTGATGTACGGAATGACCCGCTTATCAAGGGTAGTAACAGTTGCGCTCATCCAGTTGGTCTTTTCAGCATCATAGCAGAATTTATCGGGATTCCCAAACCAGGCGCGCTACCAGCTGCGCTACACCCCGAAAGAAATGCTAATCTTCCGCTGTTGTGGTCAGTTATGTGGTCAAAGCCAATTCCCGACATCATTTTCCGCGGGCGGGAAATCCCCGAAAACAAGGTGTTATGCGGCGTTTAGCGGTTTTGAAATCTGTCCTGACACGAAATGCGTACACGCTTCCAAAGGACTTGTCCTGTGCAGCTATTTTTCGCCACATATCCCAGCCACCGCCGGGTTTAATCTCCTTGTTGAACTCAGAAGGAGTATTCTGGCTTCCTATGGCAGAATTCTCGACACAGCCGCCGTTTGTGATGAATACAAGATCGTTTTCGGTCAGCGGAATAGTTTCCTCTGCGCCGTTACGTATCACTTCGATACCTGTTGCAGCCTTCCTTCCGCCCGAGATGTCAAAGGTGACATTCTCGACCTTTACACCATATTCAAACTGTACGCCGAAGCTCTCAAGATATTTTATCATCGGAAGTATCATAGACTCATACTGGTTGTACTTTGTAAAACGCAGTGCAGTGAAGTCGGGCAATCCGCCTATATGATGAACGAACCGCTGCATATACAGTTTCATTTCAAGTGCGGAATGCCAGTTCTCAAATGCAAACATAGTCCTCCAGTACAGCCAGAAATTAGAGTTCAGAACTTCATCATCAAAGACATCGGTTATCTTCTTGTTATACAGTTCCTCGTTGGCTGTAAGGTACAGTTTCATCAGCTGAGAGCAGGCTTTGTCAGACAGTCCGAATTTTTTGTCGGTATGTGCGTCCTGTCCTTGCTTTTCTGTTGCTCGGCATAGAGAGAAATTAGGATCGGCTTTGTTGAGCCAGTAGTACTCATCAAGTACACTCACTCCCTCTGTTTCGATAGACGGGATAGAGCGAAACAAGTCCCACATACACTCAAAATGGTTGTCCATTTCACGTCCGCCGCGCATCACATAACCTACACTTGTATAATACATACCGTCACAAGCCCCTCCGGGAACGGAGTCCTTTTCGAGTACATGAACTCTGCTGCCTTCCATCTGACCATCCCGTACAAGGTAACAGGCTGCGGAGAGTGCGGCAAGTCCCGAACCGATGATATATGCTGATTTGCTGTCAACACCATCAGGCTTCTTTGGACGTGCAAATGCTTCGTAGTTACCACTCGAATAATACATAGTCTTTCCTCCTTGTCTGTACTGCTTTGCAGTAAGTTATTGTACCTGTGATGGTTGATTGGACAGATTGGGGCGGACATTGGCAAGTAATTATTGGAATAGATACTTGCGATACAGATGACCCTTATAAAAGAATAAATCAATACATTAATAATTTATATGAAGAATATAATATAATTAATAATCAAACATATAGTAACAATAAACTTATTAACGCAATTATTAGTCGATACGCCTCTACTTGTAATCTTAATATTAGTTGGTCACGCTGTTATCGGGCAAAAATATGATAAAATTTTCTAGGTATTTAAAAAATAATTTTTTAATACTATCTTTCCTGCTCGTGAGACTTTCTGCTTTTCAGTTTTTGTGTTTGCCTGCGCTGCTGATAAGCGTATTCACGGACGGCTCGCATATCAATATCATCATCAAGCTTCATATCTGCGTCACGGACACTGCTGAAAAATGTGCTGCGGGAGAAATGCTCGCCGTATGAATTTGAAATCTGATTGAGAGCGTTTCGCTCTTTATCGGGGCGAATATCCAAACGTGCTTTTCCAAATTCGCCTTCATTAAATTCTTTGGCTTGTTCCTTGTACTCGGCATATTGCTGTAAGGCTTCGTTGAGTTCGGCGGTATATTTTTCTTCTCGTTTGTCTAACTCCGTCAAAGCAGATTTCATTCTGTCAAGGCTGTCATTTACAGTTGCTACATCTTTATCATCGGTACGCTCCATAGCGGTAAGCAAGCGAGCTTTTTCGGATTTCAGTTCTTCAATTTCTTCTGTCAACTCAGCGATGCGGCGAGCTAAATCACGGTGAGTGATAACCTTGATAACGGGAGTGGACTTCTTCTGGTTTTGAAGCTCCTTCTGTTCTTTTTTCTTTGCGGCGATCTGTTTGACAATACCCTTGTAGCTTTCATAGTTCGCCTTCAATTCCTTAACATAATCGGTAATATTGCGCTTGCCGATTTTAGCGTGCAGGATATGATAGCTGATAACGATAACCTTTTCACGCAACGTTTCCATCGCTTCGGCGAGGGTGGGGACGGTATTCTTGACGGCTTGCGAGATTTTCTTAAAGGCAGATTTCAGTTCACGGAGCAAAGCGTTGTCCGCCTTGATTTGTCGGTTGATTTCACAGCGGTCGGCGATCAATCCTCTGCGCTCCATAGCTTGTGCAACATAGCCTTCGTGAATTGTAGGCTGTTCGTCAATCCCTCTGGCGGCGTGACTGCGGTGGTCGATGTGAGCGTCGGAGCGATTTACTTCATCAAGATATTTGTTCGTGATCTGCGCCCAATTTTCTCTCCAAGAGACAAGCTGTTCGTCGCTGTTCCAACGGGCAGTGATCGGATTCTGTCGCCCGAACTTTGTGCTTTTCGGATATTTGTTGGCTCGCTCATAGCCATTTCGCTCCGCTTCGGACGGCGGCATATACACCTTCTTTTTGCCAACATAATACTGATATTGCTTCTCCCAACCCTGTGATTTTGCCAACAGAAACTCAGCGGCGGTGAAGCCTTTTTCTTCTCCGTTACGTTTGCAAAGATATTCCTTTTCGGTCTTGTGCTGCCACTTGCCTTTGTCATCCAGCGGTCTGACAGTTAACATAATATGGGCGTGAGGATTATGACCGTCGGTATCGTGTATGGCGACGTCGGCACACATACCGTCTGCAACAAAGTTGTTTTGGATATAATCGGTCAATAGATTTATCCATTGTTCTTTGCCGAGTTCAACGGGCAAGGCGACAACCAACTCACGGGCGAGTCGGCTGTCCTTTGTCTTTTCTGTGCGTTCAACAGCGTTCCATAATTCACTCCGATCCTGCCACTCCTGCGGAGCATTTTCGGGTAAAAAGATATGCTCCCATACAAGCCCTCGCTTGCGGGTGAAGTCGTGGAGCACGCCGTCATAGTCGTTCAAAATCTTGGAGCAGCTCATATATGCTGAAGCAGCTACAGCACTTCTGCCTGTGCTGCGGCTAATAACTTTTGCTTCTAAATGGTAGATTGCCATAACATATAATCAATCCTTTCGGGTAGTAGTTTTTGTTTCTTTTTTCAAAAAGAAATTGGGTGTCGTCGCAGCGATACCCACGCTGTCAAGGCTGTGGTACAGCGTTGACAATGCGGTTGTCGGATAGGCAACCGCACGGAAGGTGACGGCTCTGCGGCAGCTTTCGCAAGGCTCCGACGGAGCCGCAACCCTCGGAGAGCGCACGTCTGCTTTAGCAGTACCACCGCCCATTTTATGGGTGGTGAGTAAGTGCGCCCTTCGGGATAAAAGAAGAAACGCTCCGATTACTCGAAGCGTCCCGTTGATAATGGTTATTTGATTAGACCGCATAGATAGCCCTCCAACTGTTCCAACGACATCTGCCGTACCTGTGGAATAGCTTTCTCTAAAACAGCGCCCTCTTGGATAAGCCGCCGTGTTCGTACCTTGCGCTCTTTCTCACGGTTGCGAGCCTGCGCTTCCTCCAGTCGGTGCTTTGCCTGTAAAAATTCTTTCTCTGTAAAACTCATTATAAATACCTCCAATCAAAAAGGCGGCTTGTGAAATTGCTCTCACAAGCCGCCGCAGCGTTAATTATTATTCTGTTTTTGTTCTTTGTGCTTTTGCCAACGTTTTCTGTTGTAATTCTTGTTACGGCATTTCACACAGCAGAATTTTGCATTGGTTGATTTTGAAATAAAGGTCTTTCCGCACTCCCAACACTTCACCTCGAAATTCTTGCCAACGACGTGTTCACCTGATTTGATTTTCTGGTAAAGCTCCCGTTCATATATACGCTTTTTCTTGAGCTGTTCCTGACGCTTGATTTCTTCCTCGCCCAACTCCGGTTCGGGAATTTCAAACTGACCGATAAAATTCAGATAGATGTCAACGTCCTGCATACGCTCACCGTCAATATAGTACGGAGCGTGGACGAATATCTTGTCAATGAATTCATTTATCATCGGCGTAGTCAGCTCGGAGAAGTCGGTGTACTTTTTAGCCAACGCAAGAAACTGTTCCGCACGGGCAGTATCTTCTTCAAAGGTGGATAACTGTTGTTCGGTTTCAGTAACAAAAGCGGTCAGTTCTTTCTGCTCCGATTCATAATCGGCGAGCAGGCTGTCGAAACGCTCCTCAGTGATCTTGCCGACCGCGTAGGATTCATAGAGCTTCTTGATGATACCGTCAAGCTCGTTGATTCTCCTGCGGCTCTTGTTTAGCTTTCGCTTAGCGTCCTTGACCGCTTCCTTTTGCCGAAGCTGTGAAGCGGAACGAACGTCATCTAAAAATTTCGCCTTGTCCTTGATAGCCGAAGCGCAAGCCGCTTTGATCGTTTCAAGAATAAGCACCCGAAGCGCCTTTGTTGTAATACGGTGTTTACTGCACACGGGCTCTTTCTTACGAAAACTCAAATTGTAGGTCGAGCAATCATAAGTGTCACTCGGATACTTTTTCTTTTCTACATCGCCGCGTGTGCGGTGGTTATACATCTTCGCTCCGCAATCGGCACAGAATACAAGTCCTGTCAGCGGATTCGCTTCGCCAATTGTATCAACACGTCTCGGCGTTTTTATCAGCTTTTGCACAAGCTCCCAAGTTTCACGGTCAACAATCGCTTCGTGTGTGTCCTTAAATATCATCCAGTTTTCCTTTGGATTGGCAACGGATTGTTTATCCTTGTAGGATTCCTTGCGTGTTCGGAAGTTGACAGTATCACCTGCGTATTCCGCCTTAGATAAAATATCTTTGACAGTTCGTTCATTCCACGAATACGGGTGCGGTATATCGGTTTTGTATTTCCAAAGCCCTGTGCCGTGCCTTGCGTGATAAGCGGCAGGCGTTTCAATTCTTTCGTTGTAAAGAATCGTCGTGATTTCGAAAGGCGTTTTCCCATCGATTGTCAACCGATAAATACGGCGGACAACTTCGGCGGCTTCCTCGTCGATCAGCCAATGGTTTTTATCGTTCGGATCTTTTTTATAACCATAGATAGCAATGTTCGTCAGCGGCTTGCCCGATTCGCCTTTTGTGCGAAAGGCGGCTTGCTGTTTGCGGCTGAGATCACGCAGATACCATTCGTTCATAACATTAAGGAACGGCGCAAACTCATTGCTGTTCTGATCGTTACTGTCAACGCTGTTGGCGATAGCGACAAAGTGAACATGGTATTGACGGAACATTACCTCAGTGTAAAAGCCTGTCTGCAAATAATCTCTGCCGATTCGGGACATATCCTTCACAAGAACGTGTGCCACCTTGTCGGCTTCAATATCTGCAATCAGCCGTTTCCAAGCAGGACGGTCAAAGTTGCCACCCGAATAACCGTCGTCGGTATAGTGGACGAGGTTTTCATACCCCTGCTGCCTTGCGTAGCCTTCGAGGTATGCCTTTTGATTGATGATAGAGTTGCTGTCCCCGGCGAGTTCATCGTCACGGGACAGTCTCTCATACAATGCTGTTATTTTTCCTTCAGTCTGCTTTGCTGCCATATTAGGCGCTCCTTTCAGACTGTCGGCTCATTTGTGGTATGCTTATTATAGCACAAGCCTCGTCATTTTTAAAGGCTTCATTGCGAACAATTCGCAAAATTTTATCTTCCATAGTTTCGCCGCTCTCCTTGCAATACACCTTGACGTTATAGGTGGTCTTGCCGATACGGCGAATCATCGTTGTATAGTTGTCGGTCAATATATTACCTCCCATTGAATTTTGAAATAGATTTGTGTATAATAAAGGTCAGTTCCTTAATCTGTAACCCCTAAACTGAAACATTGATAAAAACACCTTGGCTGCGCAAAAATGCTCTCCAAAAGCCGCTTAAACAGTGGCTTTCAGAGAGCAAAAGCGTTACATTTCAGCTTTCTTTTGGCGGTGTCTTTTAACACGTTCTGCTGAATACCGACGGCGAGCTTCTGCGGCGCAATGCTCAGAGCAATATACCTTTCGCCCAACAGAAGCAAAGCTCTTGCCGCATTGCCGACACTTCTTTGTGGGTATGCCTTTGAATAAAGCTAACAATTCAGCGTCAGTAGGCAATACGGCTTGCTCGTAATACTTACACAGCTTACTGTCGGTAAAGCCTATGCTGAACATATAGCACTCCGTTTCAAGCGGTAAGCAGCCATACTCTTTGCTGTAATTAGCGCAGCAGTTGGTAACGTGTTTTTTGATACGGATCTTATCTCTTTTTGATAATTCTGCCATAGCGTTTCCTCCTTCTTTATTGATAGAAGTAATCTGAAATCAAGAAAACAGATTACCCCTCCACATATAGGAGAAATTCGGTATGGTTTGCGGAACTGTTTTTGAAAAAAAATTAAAAAATTTTGGGAGGTGAATTTGCGGTGGATGATTATGAAGAACTATTAGCCGAGCAGGAAGAAGAACAGCTCGCCGAAGCGTTAGCCGACGAACATCAAGCTGAATTAGAAGTACAGCTCGAACAAGACGAGCAGCCGCCGCAGATTGACGAGCCGCCCGAAACCAAAAAGCTAAAAAGAGATTTACAGCGTGAAGCGCTCGTCAGATTGGAGAACGCCGCAAGGACAACTGCTGATTTTCAGAATGTGGTAGCTTGGTGGAATCGGCTTGACAGTAACCGTGAGCGCAGAGAGCGTTATCACGAAGTCAGCCGAAGTGGTTTAGACATTCCGCTTGACTACGGAGCAAAACCAGACGGCGAGGTTATCCCTTACGATGTCAATGATGTGCTGATAAAGCAAATCCGCAAGGGCGATTATATCGACGCCATCTTTCAATGTCCGTTTGAGATAAATGAATTAGTGACAGACGGTGACTTATCGGAGATATTGAACAATTTATCCGACGATCACAAGGAGATCATCTTTAACAATATTGTCAGGAGAGTGAGCACAAAGGTTTTGGCGGCTGTACGAAAACAGAGCGACAGGAATATCAGAAAGGTACGGGCAACAGCGTTGAACAAAATACAGACAAATCTATTACCTATACTAAAAAAGCGATCTGATAAAGAACTGCCGCTTACACTAAGGGAAAGAGATTTTTTGGATAAAAACATAACCGCCCTTGACGATGACAAGGACAGTTAGTATAATAGTAATATATTATTTTGATTTCAGATTACATCGGTGATAGATATGAGCTTTCAATTTGAACATTCCAATTCAACTTGGGTACGATACAGCGAATATGAATGGAAACAAGCTGAGAACGGCAAGCTGTATTTGACCGCCTGTGCTGACGCTC
>NZ_JAEQMG010000104.1 GCF_016680995.1 Ruminococcus difficilis
GACGCTCTTCCGATCTTCTTTTTCAAGGTACTATACGACAAAAAATCGCAGTCCTTTTCTATTTTGGAACTGCGATGCAATTGTTCGTAGAACGTCCACATATACGAATGTGAACTATCACTATATATCCACTATTATTCTAACACACTTTGTCTGTTTTGGCAACAGTTTGGATAGATTTTGTGCAAGAAAAAGCTTGAAAATTTTTCACTTCGCTATAAATTTTGCTTGTTTTCTGTGATTGTTGGTCAGATATGTGGTCAGGTACAATAGAGGTGCGTTTTTCGCAGAAAGGATGATACTATGGCAAGAAAAGAAGCCAGCATTTACAAACGTAAAGATGGTCGCTGGGAAGCACGCTATGTCAAGGAGATTGGAGTGGACGGTAAGAAAAGGTATGGTTCAGTTTACGGCAAGACTTATACCGAAGCACAACAAAGACGTTTTGCGATAATACAGGATACCAGAATGCACGGAGCTACTTCATTTTCTCTTATTCTGTCAGATATTATGTGGGAATGGCTTCAATCTATGAAGAACAATATAAAGCCAAACACATATCAAAAATATGATGGAATTATCAAAAATCACGTTGAACCCTGCTCCATTGGCAAAAGCAATATTCGATTTTTAACGTCATCGTCACTTTCCAGCTTTGCAGACAAAAAGATAGCGGCAGGATTGTCTGCAAAAACGGTCAATGATATTCTGATAGTAATCGGATTGGCTTTGAACTATGCCGAAGAAGTTTATCATATACCAAAAATAAAGATATCAACGATAATTACGACTCGCTGTTCAGCGATAATAACGAGCTGGCACCGTTCAAGAATCTGTTCAACGAATGGTACGCCCGTGATACAAGCAAGAAAATTCGCGCTGTTTTCAAAGCGAAAGCTGAGCGAGGTCAACGCTTGGGGACAACCATTCCATACGGTTACCGCCGTGACCCTGACAGTGGAAAAGAATGTCATCTGCTGATTAATGAAGAAACCGCTCCGGTGGTAAGAATGATATTCTCAATGTGTGCATCAGGAATCGGACCGAGCAATATAGCAAAGACTTTGCATGAAAAGAAAATCCTCAAACCCACCTTCTATCGCTTTCAAAAGGAAGGCAGGTACGGCACGCACACGGACACAGATAATCCATATAAATGGAACGAGCGCACAATAGCCGATATTCTCGACAACGAGATTTACATTGGAAACACAATCAACTGTCAAACGCGAATTGCTTCATTCAAGGACAAGCGCACCATCAAGGTTCCAAAGGAAGAACAACTACGTTTCGAGAATACACACGAGGCAATCATTGACCAAGAAACATGGGACATAGTCCGCAAGGTACGCGAGGGCAGAGTCCGAAGAACCCGTATAGGAGAGATTGATAAATACAGCGGTTTGGTTTACTGTGCCGATTGCGGCAAAAAGCATTTCCTCTATCGCGGACGAACCATAAAGCGTGAAAGCTATAATTTCATATGTGGAAATTATCGTAAGCATGCAGGCAAAGAAAAATGCACGCCACACTCTATCCGAGAGGTTGTGCTTGACGAGATTGTGCTGGAAGAAATCAACAGGGCGATTTATTACGCGAAAAATAACACAAAGGAGTTCACTGATTATATTAGTAAAAAGACTTCCTCGCAGTACAGAAAAGATTTGAACGCCAAAACCGCTGAACTGTCAAAAGCTGAAAAGCGTATCGTGGAACTGAAATCACTTTTCAAGCATCTGTATGAGGATAATGTACTTGGTCGTATCAGCGACGAGCAGTACAGAATGTTATCCCTTGATTACAACGATGAGCAAAAGGAGCTTGAACAATCAATTCCTGATTTGCAAAAAGAAATTGATACACTCAAAAGCGAGTGTACCAATGTGCAGAAATTCCTTGATATTGTCAGGAAATATGTTCATGTAGAGGAACTGACGCCGGAGGTACTGCGAACCTTCATCAGCAAAATCGTTGTTCACGAACGTGAGAATAAGCACAGCCAAACCTCACCGCAGCAAATCGACATCTATTTCCGCTACATCGGAACCTTCGCTCTGCCGAACACAACCGACGCAACAGAAGAAACCAAACAAGACGAAAGGCGGACAGCCTAAACTGTCCGCCTGCGCATAGGGCACCGCCTTAAACTGAAAACATCCTTTTCGGAATCAGCCTAAAGGCACACCCGCTGATTTTATGTTATTCTTTCTCACGCGTCTGCTGCGCCGATTTTGCGGAACCGCGCGTAGCGGTGCGCTGTCAGCTCTTCGTCCGAAAGCGCAAGGTTCTTTTCAAAGGTACGCAGCACGAGCAGCTTGAGGCTCTCGAACATCGCGGCGTCCTCTGCCTTGGGCTGACGGATGATACGCTCGATCACGCCGAAGCCGAACAGATCCTGCGCGGTCATTTTCAGCGCTTCCGCCGCCTGCGGCGCCTTTGCGCTGTCCTTCCAGAGAATGGAGGCGCAGCCCTCGGGAGAAATAACGGAATAAACGGAGTTTTCGAGCATCCACACCTCGTCGGCAACCGCGAGCGCCAACGCGCCGCCGCTTCCGCCCTCACCGATCAGAATGGTGAGAACGGGCGTTTTGAGCGCCATCATCTCCATCAGGTTCTCGGCGATCGCCTGTCCCTGACCTCTCTCCTCGGCGCCGATGCCGGGATACGCGCCGCTGGTGTCGACCAGACAAAGCACCGGACGGTGGAACTTCTCCGCCTGCTTCATCAGGCGCAGCGCCTTGCGGTAGCCCTCGGGATGAGCCTGACCGAAGTTGCGTTCCATGCGCTCCTTGGTGTTTCTGCCCTTTTCGATGCCGATGACGGTCACGGGCGTGTCGTAGAGCATACCCAGACCCGCGACGATCGCCTTGTCGTCGGCAAATCTTCTGTCGCCGTGCAGCTCAATAAAGCTGTCGCCGAACATATTCTTTATGTAGTCAACCGCCGTCAGCTTCGACGCGTCGCGTGCCGCGAGCACCTTGTCATAGGCGGGATTGGGATTGACCGAATTGGTAGCTGACATGACTTATTCCTCCCCGTAGCCGTGCATTTTCAAAAGCTTTGAAATGGTGGACTTGAGCGCGACGCGGCTGACGACCGCGTCGATAAAGCCCTTCTGCAGGACAAATTCCGAGGTCTGGAAGTCCTTGGGAAGCTTCTGACGCATGGTCTGCTCGATGACGCGCGGTCCCGCGAACGCGACTAGCGCGTTCGGTTCGGCGAGGATGATATCGCCCTCCATCGCGAAGGACGCCGTCACGCCGCCCGTGGTGGGGTCGGTGAGGACGGTGATATAGAGCAGTCCCGCGTCGCTGTGACGCTTGACGGCTCCCGAGGTTTTCGCCATTTGCATGAGGCTGAGGATACCCTCCTGCATTCTCGCGCCGCCCGAAACGGTGCAGACGACGATCGGCAGGCCGTTATCGGTGGCGTACTCAAAGGCGCGGGTGATTTTTTCACCCGTGACGGTGCCCATACTGCCCATCATGAAATCCGCGTCCATGACACAGAGCACCGAGCGGACGCCGTCGATTTTGCATTCGCCGCAGCGCACGGACTCATTTGCCTTTTTTCCGGCTTTTTCGAGCTTCTCGTCGTAGCCCGGGAAATCGAGAAGATTGGAGCTTGTCAGATCCGCGTCGTGCTCCCGAAAGGTCTCCTTGTCCGCGAGCAGCGCGATACGCTGCTTCGCGCTCATGCGGAAGTGATGGTTGCAGTGCGTGCAGACGTGCAGGTTCTCCTCCATGTCGGTAGTGAGAAGCAGGGCGTTGCACTTGGGGCACTTCACCCACATTGCCTCGGGCACAAAGGGCACGTTCTGCTGCTTTTCAGCGGAATTTTCCAATTCATTCTTCGGTTTTACAAAAGCAAAAAAGTCCATTTATTTTACCTCACGTACTCTTGGCTGCGCTCAGCTTTCCGCCTTGCGCTTTTCCTCGAATTCACGCATAAAGTCGGTGGTGTACTCGCCTGTGACAAACTTTTCGTCGGAGAGGATCTCGGCGAGAATATTGCGGTTGATGTCGATGCCCTCGATCGTCAGCTCCGAGAGCGCCATTTTCATCTTGCGGATCGCCTCGGGACGGGTTCTCGCCTGCACGATCAGCTTGCCGATCATGGAATCATAGAACGGCGGCACAAAATAATCCTGATAGATCGCGGTGTCGAAGCGCACAAACGAACCGCCGGGGGTATGCAGGCGCCTGATCCTGCCGCAGCTCGGACGGAAGCCCTTTTCGGGATTCTCGGCGTTGATGCGGCACTCGATCACGTTGCCGTGCGTGAAGATGCTGTCCTGCGTTCTGGTGAGCTTCGCGCCCGCGGCGATTCGGATCTGCCACTGGACGATATCCAGACCCGTCACCATCTCGGTCACGCCGTGCTCCACCTGCAGACGGGTGTTCATCTCCATAAAATAGAAATTATTCTCTTTGTCAAGCAGGAATTCCACGGTGCCCGCGTTGACGTAATGCACCGCCTTCGCCGCCTTGACCGCGGCGATCATCATCTGCTTTCTCGTCTTTTCATCGAGCGCGGGGCTGGGGCTTTCCTCAATCATCTTCTGGTTCTTTCTCTGCACCGAGCACTCGCGCTCACCCAGACAGATGATGTTGTCATACTTGTCGCAGAGGAGCTGCATTTCGATGTGCTTGACGGGGAAGATAAATTTTTCGAGGTAGCACGCGCCGTCGCCGAAAGCCGCCTGCGCCTCGGAAGAAGCGGAGAGGAAGGCGTCCTCAAACTGGTCGATGCTGTCGACGCGGCGGATACCCTTGCCGCCGCCGCCCGAACGCGCCTTGATCAGCAGCGGGAAGCCGATTTTCTCCGCCTCCGCCTTTGCGCGCGCCACGTCCTCGACGATATCGCAGCCGGGCGTGACAGGGACGCCTGCCGCACGCATGGTCTTGCGCGCCATGTCCTTGTCGCCGAGCATACCGATCATGGAGGAGGTCGGGCCGATGAAGTTGATATTGCACTGCTCGCACAGAGAAACGAACTTGGCGTTCTCGCTGAGCAGTCCGTAGCCGGGGTGAATCGCCTGCGCGCCGCTCTCAACCGCTACCGTGAGGATAGCCGGAATGTTGAGATAGCTGTCCGCCACGCGGTTGCCGCCCACGCAGTAGCTCTCGTCGGCGAGCTGGACGTGCATGGCGTCCTTGTCCGCCTGAGAGTAGATTGCTACGGTGGAAATGCCCATCTCGCGGCAGGCGCGGATAATACGCACCGCAATCTCGCCGCGGTTGGCAATCAGAATTTTAGAAAACATTTCATTAACCTCGCGTTTCTTAGATTTGCGTTATGCTCATTCCTTTTCGTTCGGGACAAGCGCAAACGAAAGCTCCGCGCTGACGCAAAGCTTGCCGTCGACATAGCCCTTGGCGTCGATGAAGTAGAACGGACCCCTGTTTTTGGTGAGGGTGCAGACGCTCTCGAGGGTATCGCCCGGCTTGACGGGGTTCTTGAACTTGACATTGTTCATCTTGGTAAAGTAGGGCGTGCAGTCGCTGACCTTGTCCGCGAGGAGACAGCAGCTCGCCTGACCCATCATCTCGCAGAGAATCACGCCCGGGACAACGGGATTGCCGGGAAAATGACCCTGCAAAAAGAACTCGTCGCCCTTGATGGTATATCTGCCCTTGGCGGTGGTTTCGTCCACCGTCTCGGACTCCTCGACCAGCAGCATGTTGTCGCGGTGAGGCAGAATCTTCTTGATTTCTTCCTGATTCATCAAAATCTCCTTATTTGATGGCAAAGAGCGGCTGACCGTACTCAACCAGCTCGCCGTTGGTCGCAAGAACAGCGGTGATTTCGCCGTCCTCCTCCGCCTGGATCTCATTCATGCACTTCATCGCCTCGATAATGCAGACGACGTCGCCCTTCTTGACTCTCTTGCCGACGCTGACATAAGGCTCGCTGTCGGGAGAGGGAGCGGCGTAGAACACGCCGACGATCGGCGCATTGATCGCCTTGCCCGCATCGGCAGGCGCAGGAGCCGCAGCGGGAGCTGCCGCGGGTGCGGGAGCCGCAACAGGCGCGGGAGCGGGAACGGCAACGGGAGCCGCAACGGTGACAGCGGGCTTTTCAAGGCGCACCTTGACGTCGTCCTGCTGTACCTCGAGCGCGGACAGAGAGGAGTTCTCCAACAGCGCCATTAATTCCTTGATTTCTTCTATATTGAACATCTGAAACAATCCTTTTCGATTTGTTATTTATCAGTCAGCTATTTTCTTGAATACCACGCAGGCGTCATGACCGCCGAAGCCGAGATTGGTGGATGCGGCGACGTCGATGTCGCGCTTTTTCGCAACCTTCGGCGTGTAATCGAGGTCAAGTCCCTCGTCCGGCTCGTCGAGGTTAATGGTGGGAGGCACTACGCCCTCCTCGATCGCCTTGACAGCAGCGATCGCCTCGATCGCGCCCGTCGCGCCGAGCATGTGACCTGTCATGGACTTGGTCGAGCTGATGCTCGCGTCATACGCCTTTTCTCCGAGAGCCTTCTTGATCGCCATCGTCTCGGTGAGGTCGTTGAGGTGGGTGGAGGTGCCGTGCGCGTTGATATAGACGTTCGCGTCGTCCGCGACGTTCGCTTCCTCAAACGCGATCGCGATTGCTCTGGCAAGTCCGGCGCCCTCGGGATCGGGAGCGGTGACGTGGTGCGCGTCGCAGGTATTGCCGTAGCCGCTGAACTCGGCGTATATCTTCGCGCCGCGCGCCTTGGCGTGCTCGTATTCCTCGAGGATCAGCATACCCGCGCCCTCACCCATGACGAAGCCGTCTCTGTCCTTGTCAAACGGACGGGACGCCTTGCCCGGGTCGGGATTGGTGGAAAGCGCCTTCATGTTCTGGAAGCCCACGATGGTCAGTCTTGCGACGACTGCCTCCGCGCCGCCCGCGATGATCGCGTCGGCATAGCCGTCCTTGACGGCGTGGAACGCCTCGCCGATGGAGTTGGTTCCCGTTGCGCACGCGCTCATGACGGAAAGCGAAACGCCCTTTGCGCCGAAGCGGATCGCGACATTGCCCGTCGCGATATTGCCGATCATCATGGGGATAAAGAACGGAGATACCTTTCTGGGGCCGCCCAGCTCCAGACCGACGGTATTGCTCACAAAAGTATTCAGTCCGCCGATGCCTGCGCCGATGTAGACGCCGAAGCGGTTCTCGTCGATATGACCGAGGATGCCGCTGTCATCGACCGCCTGCTGAGCCGCCGCCATGGCGTACTGGCAATAGATATCAAGCTTCTTTGCCTCTCTCTTTTCAAAATACAGCTCGGGCTGAAAACCCTTGACGGTGCCCGCGATATGTACCTTGAGGTCGGAGGTGTCAAAGGCGGTGATCTCTTCGATGCCGTTGACGCCTGCAACCATATTTTTCCACATTTCGGGAACGGTGTTGCCCACAGGGCTGACGGCACCCAATCCCGTTACTACCACTCGTCTTGCCATAATGCCCTCCTTAAATCGCGAGACCGCCGTCCACGCGGATAACCTCTCCTGTCACATAAGCCGCCTCGTCGGAGCAGAGGAACGCGACCACATTGGCGACGTCCTCGGGCGTACCGATCCTCTTGGCGGGGATCTGCGCCTTCATGGTCTCCTTGACCTTGTCGGAAAGGGCGTTGGTCATATCGGTGCCGATATAGCCGGGCGCTACCGCGTTGACGGTCACGCCTCTGCCCGCAAGCTCTCTGGCTACGGACTTGGTCATGCCGATGATGCCCGCCTTGGAAGCGGCATAGTTCGCCTGTCCCGCGTTGCCGATCAGACCGACGATCGAGGAGGTGCTGACGATCCTGCCGAAGCGCTTCTTCATGAAGTGCTTGTAGGTGTGCTTGATCATGTTGAAGGTGCCCTTGAGGTTGACGTTGATAACCGCGTCAAAGTCGCTCTCCTCCATGTTGAGCACGAGCTTGTCGCGGGTGATGCCCGCGTTATTGATCAGGTAGTCGATGCCGCCGAAGTCCGCGATGACCTTGTCGACGACTTCCTTGGAGGCGGCGAAATCCGCGACGTTGCAGAAATACTGCTCCACCTTGGTGCCGTACTGCTCCAGCTCCGCCTTTGCATTCAAGCCCTCGCTCTCGTCTCCGACATAGAGGATCGCGATATTCGCGCCGCCCTCGGCGAGCTTCTTGGCAATCGCGAGACCGATACCGCGGGAGCCGCCTGTCACGACGGCGGTTCTATCCTGAAAATTCATATGAATACGCCTTCTTTCCGTTAGGTTCTGTAATCAATATTGGGGTAAATGAGGAAATACCTCGGTGGTGTCCAGATACTGCTCCGCACCTGCTACCCAGTTGTAGGCAAATACCGCGCTGAGCGTGTTGCGGTCGGCGAGGTAATACTGCGCCTTGCCGAGATACTCGTCGCTGAGCGTCTTTTCACGGCACTTCGCAATAACCGTATCCATGCCGCCCTGCATCTCGGCAGTCTTTGCGTCGAAGTACTCCGCGACTCTTTCCGCCAGCTGAGCGTGCGCGGTATCCGCGTCGTTGCCCGAGCGTGCGATCAGCTCCGCGTCGTCAAGGCGCGAGCCGCTTTCCACGTCGATATTATATACGTAATAATAGACGGACTGATTGACGGGAGCACGGTCGATAAACACCAGACTCAGCGTCTTGCCGTTGAGATACGCCTTGTATTCCGCGCCCTTGGAAAAGTCCTCCATCGGCTTGCCGCTGTCATACGCGTCAAAAATCTTATTGCAGCGCTCGGCTATCTCCGCGTTGATTGCGTCCGCATCCGCGGACTGAATCAAAAGCTCGGGCTGCTGACAGAAATACTCGCGTGTTTCGTCGCCGTATTTGGTCTCCCAGCTCTCAACACGCACCGTCCTGACGAACTCGTCCGCCGCGCGTGTCGGCTCCTCGGTCGTCTGAACCGCTTCTGTTGCGGCGTCTGTCGCGGCGTCTGTCGCGGCCTCCGTTACAGCCGCTGCCGTTGTCTGCGTGTTCTCAGCCGGCTTCGCGCCGCAGGCGGAAAGTGCCGCCGCACCGCAGATCGCCGCCAGAATCAGCGCCGAAAATTTGTAAAATTGCTTTTTCATATTATATGTACCTATCGGCAATCGCTTCCGCGCTGCCGCTCATATTATCTGTTCACGATTTTCGCGATGTCCTCGGGCGTCTCCGCCTTGAACGCCGCGACGTTCTCGTCGATGCGCTTGATCAGTCCCGTCAGCGTCTTGCCGACGCCGACCTCGATGAAGGTGTCGACGCCCTCGGCGATCATGTTTTCAACGATGGTCTGCCAGCGCACGGGGTTCTCGACCTGCGCCCTGACAAGCTCCTTGTAGTCGCCCTCATAGGGCTTCGCGGTGTAGTCCGAGTAAATCGGGAGCGCCGGCTCCTTGAAGTCAACGTCCTTCATGTAGTCGGCAAGTCCCGCAGCCGCGTCCGCCATAAAGGGAGAGTGGAACGCGCCGCTGACCGGGAGCTGCTTGGCTCTGCCGCCTGCCGCCTTGACCGCCTCACAGAACGCGTCGGCGCTTTCGCTCGTCGTCGCGACGACCGTCTGGGCAGGGGAGTTGTAGTTCACGGGATAGGTCTTGTCAAAGCCTGCGCAGACCTCCTCGACCTGAGCGGGCGTCATCTTCATGACTGCCACCATCGCGCCGGGATTCTCCTTCGCCGCCTTGTCCATCAGCTCACCGCGCTTGCACACGAGGCGGAACGCCTCCTCGTCGGTGAGGATGCCCGCATAAGCCAGCGCCGCGATCTCTCCGAGAGAGAAGCCCGCCACGCAGTCGGGCACGATGCCCGCTTCCTTCACGGCATACGCCGCCGCGAGGTCTGCGGTAAATACGCAGGGCTGGGTGTTGACGGTGCGGTTCAACTCCCCGGCAGCGCCCTCAAAGCACTGCGCGGAGGTACCCTCGCGGATGGAATCCGCCAGATCAAAGACCGCCTTCGCTGCGGGAGAAGCGTCATAAAGCGCCTTTCCCATGCCGCTGTACTGCGCGCCCTGTCCCGAAAAAATCAATGCTATTTTACCCATTTTGCCGCACCCTTCAAAACTTCCTCCGCCTCGGTGAACATCTCAACGATGATATCACGCGCGGGCTGCTCCTTGGTGACCATGCTCGCGACCTGTCCCGCAAGCACGCAGCCGTTCTTGACGTCACCCTCGCGGGCGGCGATCCTCAGAACGCCGGCTCCCATCTTCTCAAGCTCCTCGTCGGAAACATGGGAGCTGTCGTATTCCGCCTTGGAATAGGCGCGCGTAAAGGCGTTGCGGATAGAGCGCACGGGATGGCCGAGACGCTTGCCCGTTACGACGGAGTCGATATCCTTCGCCTTGAGTACCTTATCTTTATATGCCTGAGAAATAGTGCATTCCTCGGCAACCAGAAATCTTGTTCCGACCTGAACGCCGACCGCGCCCAGCATGAACGCCGCCGCGACCTGTCTGCCGTCGCAGATGCCGCCCGCAGCGATTACGGGAATGGAAACCGCGTCAACGACCTGGGGCACCAGCGCCATCGTGGTCAGCTCGCCGACGTGACCGCCGCTCTCGCCGCCCTCTGCGATCAGCGCGAACGCGCCCATCTTTTCCATCTTTCTCGCGAGTGCTACGCTCGGCACAACGGGAATCACGCGGATGCCCGCTTCCGTCCACTTCGCCATGTACTTGCCGGGATTGCCCGCGCCGGTGGTGACGACCTTGACGCCCTCCTCAATCACGACGTCGGATACCTCGTCGGCAAAAGGACTCATGAGCATGATGTTGACGCCGAAGGGCTTGTCTGTCAGCTCCTTGCACTTGCGGATTTCCGCGCGGAGCTGCTCGCCGTTGGAGTTCATCGCAGCAATCAATCCCAGTCCGCCCGCGTTGGAAACGCCCGCGGCAAGAGAGGCGTCGGCTACCCAAGCCATACCGCCCTGAAAGATGGGATATTCCAGACCGAGAGTCTGGTCAATGACAGTCGAAATCATATGTAGTCTCCTTTCCTGTAAAGCCTGCAAGATTTCATTGGTTGGAATCTCAAAATAACACATAATGCGACGATGTTTCGTTTTTGGCATTACTATTTATTATCATACCCCAAAACCCGCTAAAAGTCAATGGAATAGTTGCCGAAGATGTTTACTGCAATTGCGCTCAACTGCAATAATCCTCCAAGATTTTCCTCAGGGCGCTCTCTCCCGTAATGACGATGCCCTTTGCCAGCTTGCTGCGGTCTGCCTTTGGCAGCGAATAGACAAGGGTATCCGTCGTCATAAACGGCTCAGTCTCTCCCTCGCGCCATACCGCGATGCGTCCGCGGCGCTCTCCCATCACAAAATTCCTGCTTTCGTCGGATACGGTCTGCTGCGACGCCGCGCGCACGACCTCCCTGCCCGCGCCCGTCGCCAGCGTGCTGATGATGACGCAGGAAACCAACACGATTCCCGTAATCGCGATTACGGCCAATTTGACTGTATTTTTCATCGATTCATTCTTCTTTCATGCCTTTTTACTCTTATCTTCTCCCGCTTTTCGTGAAATATTCACCCTTTTCCATAAAATAATAAGGGGTGAAATAAATATTTTCTATTGAAAAATTTATTTTTGTTATTTATTTTTTCGCGCGAAAGTGCTATAATAAACATTACTAATGTGTACAATGGAAGAAATACATGCTCCGGCATTTTTAATTCACAAGGAGTTTTTATGCGTAACAAACGTGAAACGGATATCAGCAGCTACACGGGAAAAATCCCCGAGCAGCCTGAAATTACCTACAAAAGAAGCGAAAGCGGCGCCAAGCGGTTTTTCAAGGGACTGGGCAAGTTCCTTCTGACCATGTTCTCGATATTCGCCATCGCGGGCATCATTACGGCGGTCTCGCTGGGTATCTATATCTACCATCTCGCGTCCGAGCCGACGGGTATCGACCTCAAGGCGAAGTCGATGAACCAGACCAGCCGCATCTTCATCAAGGACAGCGACACGGGCGAGTTCACCGAGGCACGCAAGCTCTATGACACGGAGAACCGCATCTGGGTTGACAACCAGAACATCCCCCAATATATGAAGGAGGCGCAGGTCGCGATCGAAGACAAGCGCTTCTATGAGCACAACGGCGTCGACTGGCAGCGTACCCTCTCGGCGGTCGCCATGCTCGCAACGGGCAAGGACTCCTACGGCGGCTCCACCATCACGCAGCAGCTGATCAAGAACATCACCGACGACAACGAGGTGAGCATCAACCGTAAGCTGCGCGAGATCTGCAAGGCGTTCAAGCTTGAGCAGGAATACACGAAAGACCAGATCCTCGAGGCGTATTTGAACGTCGTCAACTTCGGCAACAACTGTCAGGGCGTCGAGGCGGCGGCTCAGCTCTATTTCGGCAAGAGCATCAAGGACTGCTCCCTCGCGGAATGCGCCGCGATTGCGGGCATCACCCAGAACCCCTCGCGCTGGAATCCGCTGATTTATCCCGAGAACAACAAGGAAAGACGCGAGCTGATCCTCTCCGAGATGTACGATCAGGAGATCATCAGCAAGCAGGAATATGACGCCGCCATGCAGGAAAGCGCGAATATGACCTTCGTCGGCTTCAAGAGCGCCAACAACGATGACGACGAGGACGAGGACAACGACGTTCAGAACTGGTACTACGACCAGCTGTTCTACGACCTCAGAACCGACCTTGCGCAGTATTACAACATCAGCGAAGGCGCGGCAAGCGAAAAGATCTACACCGAGGGTCTGAAAATTTACTGCGCGATGGACGAAAAGATGCAGGAATACATCGAGAAGGAAGCCCTGAAAATCGACAAGAGCGCCGATCCCAGCATCGAGCTCGGCTCCGTTTTGATGGACTTTGACGGCCGCGTCATCGCCACCGTCGGCAGCTCAAACCGCAAGACCACCGACCTCGCATGGGACAGAGCGGCACACTCCGCTTTGCAGCCGGGTTCTTCCATCAAGCCGCTGTTCTGCTACCCCATCGCGATCGACACCAAGCAGCTCTACTTCTCCTCCAAGGTCAACGACGAACCGCTGGAGAAATATCAGTTTGACGCCGCGTCGGGAACCTATATCTCCGGTCCGCAGAACGCCTACGGCTCCTATCTGGGCGAGATCCTTCTCCCCGACGCGATCGAGCGCTCCTCCAATGCCACCGCGGTTCAGGTCATGGAGCTGATCGGCGGCCCCACCGTCGCCTATGAAAAGGCGCTCACCAAGCTGAACTTCAAGCACCTCAACGAGGCGGACGCGCATAACATCGGCGCACTCTCGCTGGGCGGTCTGACAGGCGGTGTTACGGTCCGTGAAATGGCGGCAGCCTACACCTACATGGGCAATCAGGGACTTTATCACAAGCCCTACACCTACTACTACATCACAGATTCCGAGGACAACGTCATCCTCGATAACCGCGACAGCGTTCCCAAGCAGGCATATTCCGCGGAAACCGCGACGATCATGAACCGCCTGCTCCACTATAATATAGAAAACACCGAACACACCCGTGCCAACTACGCCCGCATCTCGGGCTGGGACATCGCGGGTAAGACAGGTACGACCGATAACGATCAGGACTGCTGGTTCTGCGGCATGTCGCCCTACGGCGTCATGGCGACCTGGACAGGCTTCGACAGCCCCGCGCATATCAACGACACCACCCGCTCCGCGAAGTTCTTCGCGAACGTCATGGGCGAATACCTCAAGGACAAGGAGCAGAAGGAATTTAACCTCTCTCCCAACGTCATCGCGGCGACCTACAACCCCGTAACAGGTCTGGTTGTTTCCACCGATTACGTTTCGGGCAAATATATCGGTTACTACACCGAGGACAACATGCCCGCGTTCGGCTCGGCGTGGTATGACGAGGATTATTCCTACGACTGGAACAGCGAGAGCAGCCAGTCCTCACACGACTACACCTACGACCCGCAGCACAGCGACCAGAGCAGTCACCACAGCAGTGAAAGCTCCGGCAGCGGCAGCGAAAGCTCGGGCAGTGCCAGCTCGGAATCCGATACCCCCGATCCCGGACGGTTTGATCCCGTAGCGCCCGAGTCATCGGAAAATCCTTAAGGAATATGTGAAATACAATCGCTTAACACTGCCAACTATCAACTAAAGGACGGTATGAATAATATGGTATCAGTAGCAATCATGGGACACGGCGTTGTCGGCTCAGGTGTCGCCGAAATCCTTCTCACACACAAGCAGAAGCTTTTCGCGAGCATCGGAGAAGAAATCTATATCAAAAAGGTTCTTGACCTCCGTGAGTTCCCCGACAGCCCCATCGCCGACCGCTTTACGAAGGACTTTGAGGAAATCATCAACGACCTCGAGATCCGCATCGTCGTTGAAGTCATGGGCGGTCTGCACCCTGCTTATGAGTTCGTGAAACGCTGCCTCAAGGCAGGCAAGAGCGTCGTCACCTCCAACAAGGAGCTTGTCGCCGCTTACGGCGCGGAGCTTCTGGAAATCGCGCGCGTTGAAAACGTCAACTTCCTCTTTGAAGCCTCTGTCGGCGGCGGTATTCCGATTATCCGCCCGATGAACCAGTGCCTCGTCGCCAACATCGTCGACGAAGTCGCGGGTATTCTCAACGGCACCACCAACTTCATCCTCACCAAGATGATCGAGGACGGCATGCAGTTCCGCGACGCGCTTCGTCTGGCGCAGGAGCTGGGCTTTGCCGAGAGGAATCCCTCTGCGGATATCGAAGGACACGACGCGTGCCGCAAGATTTGTATTCTCGCGTCCATGGCATTCGGCAAGCATGTCTATCCCGATATGGTACATACCGAGGGCATCACGGGCATCACGCTGGAGGACGTCAAATACGCCGAGAAATTCGGCTGCGTGATCAAGCTGATCGGCAGGGTCAAGAAGCTGAAAAACGGCATGATCGATATTATCACCGCCCCCATGCTCGTACCCTTCAAGAGCCAGCTCGCGAACATTGATAACGAGTTCAACGGCATCATGGTGCGCGGAGACTGCACGGGCGACGTGGTA
Organism: Ruminococcus difficilis; assembly: GCF_016680995.1. Next base: position 14,970 of record NZ_JAEQMG010000104.1, read on the forward strand.
TTCTACGGCAAGGGCGCAGGTAAGCTGCCCACCGCCAGCGCGGTCGTCGCGGATATCGTCGACTGCTGCACTCATCTCAAGCAGCGCCGTTTCCTCTACTGGGCGGACGGCAAGGGCGATAACATCATCAACGTCAACGAGTCCGAGTTCGCGATGTATGTCCGCGCCAAGGGCAAGGACGTCGCGGTCAAGGCGGAGGCGCTCTTCGGCAGTATTCAGTCGATCAACACCCCCGGCAAGCGCACCGCGTTCACAACAGGCAAGATGCCCTACGGTGAGTTTATCAAGAAGATCAACAAGCTCTCCGCTGACGGCGTGGAAATTCTCTCCACCATCCGCATCGGTGATCTTTGATTCTCTGTCTAATAATATAAGGGAACCTCTAAAAATTCCCTACCGTGCATAAGCACGAAATCTTCACGGCATAATCTTGCCAAAACCCCTTGAAATACGTCAGTATTCCTGCGGCGTTTTGACAATATTCTGCCATAAATCTTCCGTACTTCTGCACGACATTGAATTATTAGAGATTCCCATAACGGAAAGAACACATTTGATATCTTTCCGTTCAGGCACACATTTTATTCAGTAAAAATTCAGAGTAAACCTATCCATGTGAAATGGGATTGGTCAGACATTGCAGAACACTTCCCGCGTAAACGAAAGGGCGAGCTTTGCGCGAACCCCTAGTCCGCGAAGTAAAATAAAAAGGAGTATATTGGAAATGAGTTTGATTGTTCAGAAATTCGGCGGTACATCCGTTGCCAATGCCGAGAGAGTCATGAACGTGGCGAAGATCGTTACAGATACCTTTGCCAAGGGCAACGACGTTGTCGTTGTTGTTTCGGCGCAGGGCGACTTCACCGACGTACTGGTTGACAAACAAATGGAAATCAACCCCAGAGCCTCCAAGCGTGAGCAGGATATGCTTCTCGCTGCAGGCGAGCAGATTTCCATCGCGCTGCTCGCGATGGCGATCGAGAAGCTCGGCTATCACGCCACCTCGCTGCTCGGCTGGCAGGCTGGTTTTCAGACCTCTTCCGCCCACACCAACGCCAGAATCAAGAGAGTGGATCCCTCCAGAATCCGCGCAGCGATCGACAGACACAACATCGTCATCGTAGCCGGCTTCCAGGGACTGTCCAGATTCGGCGACGTCACCACCCTCGGCAGAGGCGGTTCCGACACCTCTGCGGTAGCGATCGCGGCTGCTATGCACGCGGATCTCTGCCAGATCTACACGGACGTTGAAGGCGTATTCACCGCCGACCCGCGCAAGGTTCCCAACGCGAGAAAGCTCGACGAGATTTCCTATGACGAAATGCTCGAGCTTGCGACCCTCGGCGCGCAGGTGCTCAACAACCGTTCCGTAGAAATGGCTAAAAAATACAACATCGAGCTTGAGGTGCTTTCATCACTCACACACGCACCCGGCACTATCGTAAAGGAGAGAACAAAAGCAATGGAAAAAATGTTAATCAGCGGCGTCGCTAAAGATACAGAAATCGCAAGAGTCTCGGTAACAGGCGTTCCCAATATTCCCGGTATCGCGTTCAAGATGTTCTCCAGACTTTCCAAAAAGGACATCAACGTCGACATCATTCTCCAGTCCATCGGTCACGACGGCAAGAAGGACATCAGCTTCACCGTCGCCAAGAACAGAGGTCAGGACGCGGTTGACGCGCTCAAGGACTACATGACCGACCACGGCGCTGACGAGATCCTGCTCGACACCAATGTTGCCAAAATTTCCATCGTCGGCGCGGGCATGGAGAGCCACGCGGGCGTTGCCACCAAGATGTTCGAAGCGCTCTATGACGCGCAAATCAACATCCACATGATCTCCACCTCCGAAATCAAGATCTCCGTCCTGATCAACGCCGACGACGCCGACAAGGCTGTCAAGGCGATCCACGACAAGTTCTTTGACTGATATCATCCGACTGCATAAACCGCGCCTTGAGCGCGGTTTTTCTTTTTTCGGACGCTTCTGAATCCGTTTCCTCCTTCGCTGAGTGCGGATAGATGAAAAAAATGACTAATAGCAGCCAAAAGATGTCATCAAATCGCTAAAAAGCTTCATTTTTGAAAACAATATTAATAAAATTTCTCTTGCTTTTTCAGCTATTTCGTGATATATTATTTACGAGAGAGAGGTGATTCTGCCTCTCGCGCACATATCCGGCGCATTACGGATAAATATTTTAGAAAAGGTGATTAACGTGAAAAAAGAAATCTTCAAAAGAGTAGCCGCCGTTTCGATGGCTACCCTGATGGCGGGCGCTGTTTTCGCAGGCTGCGGCAACAACGCTTCATCCTCCTCAACTGACAGCAAGACCGACAGCAGCGCAGCTAGCTCCGACACCAAGTCAACCGGAACCGGAAAGGTTTACTGGCTGAACTTCAAGCCCGAAATCGACGAGACACTCCAGGAGCTCGCTAAGACCTACACCGAAAAGACCGGCGTTGACGTAAAGGTTACAACCGCCGCTTCCGGTACATACTTTCAGACCCTTACCTCTGAGATGGACAAGTCCAATCCTCCTACACTCTTTGTTATCGGTAACCAGCAGGGTGTAAAGGACTGGGGCGACTATGCTCTTGACCTCAAGGACACCGCTATTGCCAAGGAACTCAGCACTGACGCTTACAACCTCACAGACGAAAACGGCAAGCTCGTTTCCATCGGTTACTGCTATGAGTGCTACGGCATCATCGCGAACCCCGAGCTGGTCGAAAAAGCCGGCTACAAGATGGACGACATCAAAAACTTTGAAGGCCTGAAGAAGGTTGCCGAGGGTATCCACAGCAAGGCAGACGAACTCGGCTTTGATGCATTCTCATCCTCCGATATGGACGATTCTTCTTCCTGGAGATTCACCGGCCACATGGCTAACCTCGAGTACTTCTACGAGGAGAAGGCTGCAGGCAAAACTTGGACAGAGTGCCCTGCTACCATCACCGGCGAGTTCATGCCCAACTTCAAGAACCTCTATGATCTCTGCATCAACAACAGCCTCACCGATCCTAAGGATCTCGCAACAGGCGGTCACGACGCTGAGAACGAGTTCAAGACTCAGAAGGCTGCGTTCTTTGTAAACGGCTCCTGGGAGTATGCTGCTGTTTCCGAAGCAGTTCCCAAGGCTACCATGATCCCCTACTACTGCGGTGTTGACGGCGAAGAAAAGGCCGGTCTGAACTGCGGTACAGAAAACTGCTGGGCAGTTAACTCCAAGGTTTCCGAGGACGATCAGAAGGCTACTATCGACTTCATGGTATGGCTCGTTTCCGACGCTGACGCTTCCAAGAAGATGGTTGACCAGCTCGGCATTATGCCCTACAAGAACGCTCCCAAGTCTTCCAACGGCTTCCTCAACGACGCTGACACCTACACCAACAACGGCTGCTACGTAATGGATTGGGCTACCAACTATCAGCCCAATGTTGACGAGTACCGTGCTGCTCTCGTATCTGCACTCAACGCTTACAACGCTGATCAGAGCGACGCAAACTGGGATGCTGTCAAGAGCGCTTTCGTAGACGGCTGGGCTACTCAGTACAAGGCTGCCAACGCACAGTAATTTCATTCAAAGATAACATCTGGCGGAGGTGGGTGGAGTAATCCACTCATCTCCTATCTTTTTCACTCTTACAAGGTAAGGAGATGATTTTTTGGAGAAGAGAAAACCGAAGCTCAAGATTTTCAAGAACCCGATCCGCCGTTGGGGCTGGCTGTTTTTAGGTCCCATGGCTGCCGCGTTTATCATCGGTTTTGTATGGCCTTTCATACAGGGTATCTACCTCTCGATGTGTCAGTTCAAAACCATTTCCAATGCAAAATTTATCGGATTTAGCAACTATGTCAAGGCAATTACCGACCCCAGTTTCCTGCATTCCTTCTGGTACACGGCTCTCTTTGCCATTGTCAGCCTTGTGTTGATCAACGTGCTGGCGTTTACCGTCGCGTACTTCCTCACGCAGGGAATCAAGGGCAGCAACCTGTTCCGTACCGTATTCTTTATGCCGAACCTGATCGGCGGTATCGTCCTCGGCTACATCTGGTCGATGATCTTTGACGGTATCCTTACGCACTTCGGCACATCGATTCTGATGGATTCCACGTTTGGCTTCTGGGGACTGATCATCCTCATGTGCTGGCAGCAGGTCGGTTACATGATGATCATCTACATTGCGGGACTGCAGGCGGTTCCCGAAGATATTCTGGAAGCCGCCAAGATCGACGGCGCTACAAAGACGCAGACTCTTTTCCGCGTTATCATTCCGAATGTCATGCCGTCCATCACCATCTGCACCTTCCTGAGCCTGACCAACGGCTTCAAGCTCTTTGACCAGAACCTCGCCCTCACAGGCGGTCAGCCGTTCATCATTCAGCCTGACGGCTCATCCATCAAGACAACAGAAATGCTCGCGCTGAACATCTTCAACACCTTCTACGGCTCCAACAGCGCATCCTCCGGACAGGCACAGGCTAAGGCTGTTCTGTTCTTCATTCTGGTTGCGTCGATCGGTCTGATTCAGCTCGGCATCACAAGAAAGAGGGAGGTACAACAGTAATGAGCAGATTACCTTCAAAAGAGCAGTCGCTGGCTGCCGAAAAGAGAAGAAAGACGATTCTCTCGGTGGTACTGGCGTGCGTTTGTATCATTTACGTGCTCCCCGTACTTTCCGTTGTCATCAACTCTTTCAAGCTCAACACCTTCGTCAAGACTGACACCTTCGCGCTTCCGACAGGCGACATGTGGGCAGGCTTCAACAACTTCATCAAGGGCATGACCTTCGGTAACTATCCGTTCGTCAAGTCGGTGCTTTTCAGCCTTTTGATCACGGTTGTTTCCACCTTCCTGATTCTGCTGTTCACCTCGATGGCAGCATGGTACATCGCGAGAGTCAACTCTCTCTTTTGCAAAATTTTCTACTTCCTCTGCGTTTTCTCCATGGTAGTACCCTTCCAGATGGTCATGTATCCTCTCTCCAAGACTGCGGACTCTCTCCATCTCAACACTCCCTGGACGATTCCGATTGTTTATCTCGGTTTCGGTGCGGGACTCGCGATCTTTATGTTCGTCGGTTTCGTCAAATCCATTCCGATTTCAATTGAAGAGGCGGCTTCCATCGACGGCTGCGGTCCGATCAAAACCTATTTCCAGGTTGTACTTCCGATGCTCCGCCCGACGATGATCTCCGTCGGTATTCTCGAAATCATGTGGGTATGGAACGACTATCTGCTTCCCTACCTCGTGCTCGACATCAACGAATACCGCACGATCCCGATTCACATTCAGTACCTCAAGGGCAGCTACGGCACCGTTGACCTCGGTGCGACAATGGCGCTGATTCTACTCTCCATTATCCCCGTTATCGTATTCTATCTGATTTGTCAGAAGTACATCATCAAGGGTGTTGCCGCCGGCGCCGTCAAGGGTTAATTCTTTTGATTCGCGCACTAAGGGTTTGGTTGATTGGCTGCGTTTCGTTTACGCGGGATGTGTTCATCAGAATCTTACCAATCCCATTGCTTGAGGATAGGTATTTTGTTATTCCGTTCAATATCAAGCGTTCAGGCTGATTCGGTTTTGCCGTATCAGCCTTTCTTTTTTATCCTTTTATAATTATGTTTCCAATCAGATTTTTCTCTGAATCTTTCTTTCCGAAATCCGCATTACCACTCGGATTTTTCGTTATTTCTACCAAAAAAATTGTTTATTCTTCGGACAAGTAGCCAGTTGTAATTTCCCCTCAAAAAAGTATAATTAAAATAGGTATGTTTATACCTCGCATAGACATTTTTTAAGAAAGGAAGTTTTGAAATGACAAAAAAGACCGTATCCATTCTGCTGTGTCTGGCCTTGCTTGTCACGACCGTTGCGTTCTGCATCCCCGTAAACGCGGCAACCGTCAGTGACGCGACCGTCAGCTACAACAGAAAGAATCCCGTTTCCGCTCCTGACGATTTCAGCTGGGACAATGCCAATGTATATTTCCTGCTGACTGACCGTTTCTGCAACGGAAACACCTCAAACGACCACTCCTACGGCAGAGCGACCGACGCGAACGGCAACGCCCTCAGCGGATGGCAGACCGCTCCGGGTACCTTCCACGGCGGCGACTTCGCAGGTATCACCAAGAAGATCAACGAGGGCTACTTCGACAACCTCGGCGTCAACGCCATCTGGCTGTCCGCTCCCTACGAGCAGATCCACGGCTACGTAACCCCCGGTGAGCCGAACGACTTCGCTCACTACTCCTACCACGGCTACTACGTGCTCGACTACACCGAGCCCGACGCCAACTTCGGTACAAAGCAGGAGTTCCAGACGATGGTTGACACCGCTCACGCGCACGGCATCCGTGTCATCATGGATATCGTTATGAACCACGCGGGCTACAACACCATCAAGGACATGTTTGAATTCAACTTCGGCTCCTTCAAGAACGAGTCCGCTGCAAAGTCCTACCTCTACAAGCTCACAGGCGTCAACTCTCTGCATGACACCGTTGACTACGCGAACGACGCGACCACCTGGGGCAGATGGTGGGGCAACGACTGGATCCGTTCCGGTCTCCCCGGCTACAACGAAGGCGCGGGCGGCGACGAGCAGGGATGCCTCTCCGGTCTCCCCGACTTCCGCACCGAGCAGACAAAGAGCGTTTCGATTCCGCAGTTCCTGCAGACCAAGTGGCAGAGAGAAGGCACCCTCAGCTCCAAGCAGAGCAAGTACGGCAGCTCCAACACCGTAACGGGCTACATCTCCAGCTGGCTGGCTGAGTGGGTCGAGACCTACGGCGTAGACGGCTTCCGCTGCGACACCGCGAAGCACGTTGAGAAGGCTTCCTGGAAAACCCTCAAGACCAAGTGCGTGACCGCCCTCCAGAACTGGAGAAAGAACAACCCCTCCAAGGACGGCGCGGACTGGGATGAGGACTTCTGGATGACAGGCGAGTGCTGGGGTTATGTTGAGGGCTACGGCTCCTACTACACCGACGGCGGCTTCGACTCCATGATCAGCTTCAAATACAAGAACGGCTCGGGTGTTCCCGGAATCGGCAGCATCGACGGCGCTTATTCGCACGCTGCTTCCTCCTACAACTCCCAGGCAAACTACAACCTCCTCACCTACATTTCCTCACACGACGACAACCTCGCGAGAAACGACCTGATGTATCAGGGCTCCGCATTCCTGCTTTATCCCGGCGGCATCCAGATCTACTACGGCGACGAGAGCAACCGTCCGCTCGTTTCGGGCATTCCCTTTGACGGCGGCGGCGGCAGCGGTCACGCCCTGAGAAGCGACATGAACTTCAATCCCTCGGGCAACGACGCGGCGATCCTCGCGCACTGGCAGAAGGTCGGAAAGTTCCGTCACAACCACGTCGCGGTCGGCGCGGGCGACCATCAGAAGGTCAGCTCCAGCTCCGGCTACGCGTTCAGCAGAACCTATGACGACGGCATGACCACCGACGGCATCATCGCTGTTATCGGCGGTTCCGGTTCTGTATCCGTAGACGTCTCCTCCATCTGGGGCGACGGCGCCACTGTTACCAACGCATACGACGGCACCACCGCTGTTGTTTCGGGCGGCAAGGCCACCTTCACCGCAGGCGCGGCAGGCACTATCCTGATCGAAGGTCCTCAGTCCTCCATCAGCATGAGCATCAAGGGAAGCTACCTCTTTGAGAACAGCCAGACCGTTTCCGTAACGCTGCGCGGCGCGGATTACGCGATGGTTTCCGTCAACGGCGGCAATGAGTTCCGCGTGACCGACGGTCAGACCTTCTCTATCGGCGAAGGCATCGAACCCGGCACCATCTTCGAGGTGAAGATGAGAGCCTCCAACGGCACCGACGAGCTTTCCAAGAGCTTCACCTTCAAGAAGAGAAATCCCGACGAAAAGGTTCTTATCTACTTTGACGACAGCTCCTACAACTGGGGCGACCTCAAGGCATATGTCTATGACGAAAGCAGCACCCCCGTTGTCAAAAACGCTGCATGGCCGGGTGAAGCGATGCAGAAGGACTCCTCCACCGGCTACTATTACTACGAAGTGCCCGATGAACTCACCAACGGTCTGGTCATCTTCAGCGGCTCCAACGGCAGATATCCCGCTGACGGCGCAAAGGGTCTTGCGATCAATGAGACCACGATGATTTTCCGTGCGGGCAATAAGTGGGAGCCCTATGACGGCACCGATCCCACGCCTCCTCCGACTCAGGATCCGAGCACAGGCGTTACCGTTTACTTCAACGACAAGGCGTACAACTGGGGCAACCTGAAAGCGTACATCTACGATGAAAGCAACCCCTCCAATGTTATCAAAAACGCTGCATGGCCGGGACTCCCGATGACTCTCGACAGCGCGACGGGCTACTACAAGATCTCCGTGCCCGACAACCTCAAGAACGGTCAGGTCATCTTCAGCGGCTCCAACGGCAGATATCCTGCCGACAGTTTACCGGGTATGCAGATCGGCGGACAGAGCCACTTGTTTGACGCGAACTACTCATGGACGGTCTACAGTCCTCCGGTTCCGACGCAGCCTACTACCCAGAAGCCCACGCAGAAACCCACAGAGGCTCCTACCACCAAGCCGATCACCAAGAGACTTCTGATCGGCGACGTCAACATGGACGGTCAGGTCAACATTGTCGACGCGACAGCGATCCAGAGACACATCGTTGAACTCGTTGTGCTGACCGGCGACAACCTGATCGCGGCTGACACCAACGGCGACGGTTTTTACAACATCAAGGACGTTACCGCGATTCAGTACTACGCGGCATCCAACTCAGGGGGTGCAGCCAACTGCGGTAAATACACTTCTTAATCCAATTCACCAGGGGCTTGCTTCGCAAGCCCCTTTCTTATTGGCACGGAAAAACGGCTCCCGATTTTGGGAGCCGTTTACGATTCTCAAATATCAAGCCTCGGCGGTTTCTACCTCATATTCCCTGACGTTGAGGACGGTTTCACCGTCGATTTGCAGGGCAACAGGGCGGTCAAATTCCACTCTCACACTCTTGCCGACGATGGTGGTGACGATGTCCTTCTTTTTCACATGGTCGCCCGTAAAGATGGAGGGAAACGCCGCCAGCGTGCCGATTTTACCTCTGCTGTGCATCACCATGACAGTGACGGTTCTCTCGGGATTGAGCCTGTCCTGATCGGGCGCCGCGTACATACCGCCGCCGTAGCAGCGGCCGTTCATTGTCGGCGCAAGCCACGTCTTGTCAAAGGCATACAGCTTGCCGTCCACGGTCACGGAAGCCTTGGTGGGCTTGTAGTGAAACAGCAGTCCCTTGATCGCGATGGAGGTATAATTGATCTGCTTTCCGTTATCCTTGGCGCGCTGCTTGTCCCCGACCTCGCAGCAATAGCCGTCGATGCCGTAGCCGATGCCGTTGATGAACTTGCGCTTCATGCCGTTCACCTTGACGACGGGCAGCTTGCGCAGATACTTGTTGATGATCATCGGCGGATCCTCTTCCGTTTTGCCGAGGTCGGTCCAGAAATCATTGCCCGTACCCGTGGGATAATAGTAGATCGCGTTGTCCACCGCGTCGCAGTCGAGGTCGTTGACGAGGTAATTCAGCGTGCCGTCGCCGCCGCAGATGACGACCTCGTCGTCCTTGTCCAGTGAGTCGAACAACTCCTGGTAGGTGTCAAACTCATTGACCTCCTTGTATATCAGGTCTTTGGTCGTCCAGATGTCCTTGATGCGGAAAGCACCCTTAACGCCTTGGTTGTTGTTGGCTTTTTTGTTATACACGACATAGGTTTTCATTATTCTTTTCCCTCCAGATTGTTCAGCATCATTTCGGCAATTTTATCGGCGAGTACGTTGGTTTTCACGCCCTTGATCTCCTCGGGCGGCAACACATCAAGGATATCCATTTTCACTTCGCTGCGCTTCCATGGATAGTTTTTCTGTATCTCATAGGTACCCTGAACCGTCATCACCACGATCGGCACCTCCGCTTTCTGCGCGATTTTTAGCACCGCGGCGTGAAACGGCAGCAAGCCCTCGCCGTAGTTGCGCGTACCCTCGGGATAAACCGCCACAGACGCGACGTCGTTCTTGATCAGGCTGATGGCGCGCTGAATGGTTTTGAGCGCCTTGCGCGGATTCTCGCGGTCGATCGGCATGAAGCAGCAGCGGTGGATGATCCTGCCGTAGACGGGCACCTTGAAGTTCTCGGGCTTCGAGATAAACGAGAGGTTCTCCTTCGCGAACACGTGCCACGTGAGGATCGGATCGAATTTGGAGCGGTGATTGCTCACCAGAAGGAACCTTCCCTTCGGCAGCTTCTCCCTGCCTGTCAGAGAGATATGAATCCGAATCAGCTTCACCGCGATCGCGGTCGAATTGTTGAGCAGAAAACGGAAATATTTGCTGTCCTCATTGTACTCCTTTTTCATGTTGACGAACAGCAGTCCGTTGATGAACAGGAAAATAAAGTACAACGGCAAAAACGCGACCGCCGCGATCAGAATCCAAAATATTATCCAGAAAATCACAGTTCCCATATTGCACCACTCTTATTTTTACTTCATATTCTGTATCTATTATAATCATTTTTTGTCGATACGTCAATATTTTTGTCAATAAAGGCAAAAAACGGAACCCTTTCGGGTTCCGTCCGTCATGTGTTCGGGAACAGATATTCCGGATTGATGTACTCGCTGATAAACATGCCGTCGCTGTCCTTTTGATCGGGATACAGCACCGATCGCGTGACCTTTGTGATGCTCGGCGAATGTGTTTCCCAGCCGAAGTTGCTCTCGTATGATATCCGCGCAATACTGCTGAATTGCCGTCACGTCCGATATATCGCATACACTGTTGCCGTCCGCGTCGTCAATATCAATGACGCCGTCCCGGTTGACGTCGCCTATCCACGCATCCTCTCCGGCTGCTGCCGCGGAAAAGCCAAGGCTGCTCATCACTAATAATCCCGCGAAAATCACAGCCGCAATATGTTTGAATTTCATATCGGTACCTCCCATACTCACACCGAAAATTTTATCATAAACCGCCCTTGTTTTCAAGCTGTGTCCGATTAATATCACACTGCGTTTGTTTGGTTTTCGTTATTATTACCAAAAACATCTGTGAATCTTTGTCATTACGCAGCCTAATATTTATGGTATAATACTTGTATCAATTTGCAGGAGGCTATTGCTTATGAGAAATACAACAAAAACATTCAGCGCTTTGCTGACAGGCGCCTTGATATTGAGTCCTTTTGCCGTCACCGCTTTTGCTGCGGAAGGCAAAACACTGAATATCACGGCAAGCTCTAATTTTTCTCCCTCTGTTACGCAAAGCATCGACGCGGCAACGAAGCAGATCACCGCTACATGGTGGCTGCAGGACGCCGAGGATTCCATGGTCAATATCCAGGGTGTTCTGACCTATGACAATACAAAGCTTCGCGTTGATATGACAGACGGTGTGAACCGAACCTATGATGTGAGTTCGGACGAATACACGGAAAACATCCTCTGCATCACCAACGGACAGAGCACGGTAGTCAATTACCAGCCGGAAACTCTCCCGTCAAACGCGAACGCGGGTATCCGATTTAACGCCACCCAGTCAAGCGGCTTTTCAATGGGAACCGCGACAGAACGAGTTCCCTTCTTCTCCGTAACCTTTAATCCCGTCGACAATGCGGAAGGCGATACTGAAATCCATCTTGAAATCGACTTCATGGCGGTCCGCGATGACAACGACACGACCTACCACAAGCTGATTCATCACGCGGAAATCGTCGATACCGACGCTGACTTCCTCCCCGATGAGGCTGCGGCGATATATGCGGGACCGTTCGACCCGAACTACACCCCCGCAGAACCGACTACCGCAGAACCGACTACCATTCCACCGACGACAGTCGCTCCTACGACCATCGCTCCTACAACAGTCGCTCCTACAACAGTCGCTCCTACGACCATCGCTCCTACAACAGTCGCTCCTACAACAATTGCTCCCACAACAATTGCTCCCACAACAATTGCTCCCACAACAATTGCTCCTACAACAATTGCTCCCACAACAATTGCTCCCACA
>NZ_JAEQMG010000105.1 GCF_016680995.1 Ruminococcus difficilis
ATTTGTAGCTTGTCAGCACCAATTTCAGCTTGGGCTTTCTTCAAGTAGTTATACACCGATTTAGAATCATATACCCAAAATTGCTTTGAAAACCTTTTGCAGTTATCCAGTGCGTTATCACGAACTTTATCATAAGTGCTTTTGGGGGTGCGTTCAAATTCGAGGGCATAATACTTGCCGTTTTTGACAAAGTAACCATCTGGGCGATGAATGTCAAAGTCAAGTGATTTCAAAATGGATTGTCCGTTCTTTTTCTTGCCGATTTCCTTTAGTTCGCGAACGGCGTTAAAATCTCGTTCGGATATGATGTCACCGAAACGAACGAAACGTGCAAAACTACCATCTTTGAGCTTACGGAGCAAACAGAAATAGACATACATATCAGCGCAACCAAGAGAATGTTCATATCGACCCAAAGTAGGTGGTCGCACGTTTCGCGGTGGTAATCCTACTGTTGTAACACCTTTTTTTGTAATATAGTTTATAGCCAATTCATTAGATTTCAAAGAAAGTCTGACGATATAATTTTCTCTCGCTAGCTTCTTCAATCTCCCAGTGCAGTAATCAATATTTTCACCTGTAATTAACGCTATATGTTTGACATTTGCAAATTCAACTTTATATAGAATCTTTAGAACCTCGTTATCAAATTCGGTAAGATTCATTCCCTTTTTATGAGCTACATAATTAGACATACGACCATTTCCTTTCATTTAGACCAAACGCCCAATCCAGTAATGCGTGTTATTCGCCAGAATTAGCATGCAGGTTCCAGTGGAGTCGTGAACTCGTTTTCACGACTCCACTGGAATACTGGGCAAATTGGGCGTTTGGTCGTTCCACCCTAGAACAAGGGTGGAATTAGTTTGATTTTTGATAATAAAACTGATATAATAGTGTCATAGATAATCTCATAAAGAAATACTGAATTTGATGAAAGTTCTGAAACCATGTTTCTTCCTATAATAATTTGTCAAGAATTCTGTCAATATTTTTGTCAATATCTTTATGAAATCAAGTGAAATGAAATGAAAAGATATGTTTTCAACACTACACAGAAAGCGCATTAAATGTGGGGTTTTGAAGATTTATGAAAAATTATGTAATGCGTATCTGGTATTTCAAATCCTGTCACCTCGACCAAATAAAAAGGACTGCTTCGGCAGTCCTTTTTATTTGGTCGAAATAGGAATGTGACAGGATTTGAAAGGGCGTTAAGAAAACAGTCCGGCGGACTGTTTTTAGCCCGTGGAGTTAGGTAAAGGCAAGTCAGGAGCAGCGTACATCATGCGATATGAATGTGATCTCCATATTCAACGTCGTCACCTCGACCATAGAAAAAAGGACACTCATGTGAGTGTCCTTTTTTCTATTATCTCCGAAAGTCGGAGAGGTGACAGGATTTGAAGGCGAACGTGCCCGCAATATAAGCGTCAGTGCATTATCCCATATTCATCATTTGCTCTTCGATTTGAGGAATGTAAAACTTTGCCAAGCCGCGACCGTTCGGATGGATACCGCGATTGTTAACGCCGTCATCATCAAAAATATAATTCTGATAGCAATAGCGATAATCACCGTCCAATCCGGAACGATATAAATCAGCTATATAGGATCTATTCCCGCCGTATTTTTTCGTCAAATCACATGCTCCTGTGCCATAGATTCTTTGATTATATTTCGTACCCCAAGCCATTTCATGTGAACGTACATAAATAATAGGAGCATTTTTCATTTTGCTGTTTTTCGCCTCGGAGTCAGTGCCCGCCATGAGCTTTATTGCTTTTGTAAAGCCCGACTCAAAGGAGCTTTCAGTTGCATAATACGCCGGCAATAACGTTTTTCTGTGACCGTACAGATTATGGTATTCCGTTCTCTCAGACCAACCCGAATACTCGTTTGCAGGGCAGTAATCATAATCATATACACGACCGGTCTTTTGTACAGAATATCTGATATTATCTAAACCGGTATCGTTTGTACCGCCGTTGAATATAATCAAATCCGCTTGCTGACCTTCTCTGATAGCCGTTCTCACTTGATTGGGGATATGAGATTTATAAGGAGCGTCAAACGCAAATTGCCATTCTGCCGAAGATCCTCTGCTTGTATTAGGAGAAAGCTCTACTGCCATCGTGGCGCCGGGATAAGAATAATCGATATATTTCATGCCGTACTTTGTACCGATCATATCACAGACCCCTTCATAACGTGTATAATCGTAACGAGCATACCGTTTTTCCGGATAATTGTTGCGTTGATTATCCGGGAGTGTATCCTTATAACCCTGATTGCTGTTGATGGGATCACCGCGACCGTGTATAATACTGTCGCCGAAAGTGACCAGCTGTTTGCCGTGCCACTTTTTATACAGCTTCAAGCATTCGATACAGTGATCCATCTCATCGGCAGTGACCAAACGATTCGGATACAGCTTTCCGTAATAATCCGGTAAAAACCAACCGTAATGCGCCGCTGTATTGATACTTCGATTGGTTGTATCCTTTGCATAATAATAATCGCCCGATCTGGTCAGCATGGATGTATTGTTCGCAGCATTATGGATCGAGCTGATCGGTTTTGTCGGATATCGATACGCGAGCTTGAGGCTGTTCGCGATAAACTGTCTGGTGGGCGCGGTATTCCTTAACGAAACCAGACGTTCACGCGTTCCGGCGTTATAAAAGCCATTGTCATAGGCTGTTTTCATCACGGAGGAAGCCCCATCGCCGATATAACCCGGACACTCCGAGAAATCGGAATCATAGATATCCATCGACCACATCAGCGCGTAATACCAGCCCGCGGCATCGGTGATCATCGGTCGATACTCGAGCGTATCGGAATAATCCTTTGGCATATGATACGGTGTAACACCCGCATCGCTCAGCTTGTATCTGCCGTCGGTCGCGTAAACACGATAGGCGCGCAGGCGTGTGACGTCGCTAAGCTCAGGTGACGTAGGCGTATGCTCAAATGACGTACCGGTGTAATCCGTGGCGATCGTTCTCCATGTGTTCTCTCCTGCATAACGCATTTCAATTGTATACTTCGGCGCTGTATTCGTCCATGAAAAGCGGTAGGTATAGGTATCGTCATTATTACGCTTGCTTGTCACTTTGCCTACTACAGGCATATCATAGTATTTCACATACCAACCTGATGAATTAAAACCGGAAGCAAATGTCTTTTCATCTTTATTGATACATCGGATCGTATAGGTATAGCCCTTACCGGCGTGAACATCGCGTTCAACAAAAGACGTATTAGCGGTAGTTGTCATTTTACTCCAACCGTTCGAGGTTTTGTAATAAACGCGGTACAAAACATCGTTGCCCTTACTGTCCCATGTAAACCTGATCCCGCCGTCGATCGCCTCGATCTCCGTAAATCCGGGTGCAGACACATTGGCGGCAGTCGCTGTCGGTACAAAGAATCCCGCGAAAACGGAAACCAAAAGAACTGTGACCAGAATAATACTGAGAAACAGCTTCATAACGGATAAAAATCTTTTCATCATAATCTCCTCCTTGGAATTTGCTATGAGAGTTTTGTTTCTATCAATATGGGAATACAGATCCCTTTTGTATAAAGATGTGAAAAGATTTGATGATCAATGAGGATTTTACCTTATATACCCCCAAAAGCGGTGAGTGTGACATCAAGTGTGACATATAAAAAAGCGTCGAAGCAAAATTCATCCCCTCAATGTCGCGATTATTCAGTTATAATCAGAAAAAATGATAATTGTAAACATATTTTTAACAATAAGTTCGGGATCAACAACTATCCCGGAGAGCGTTTCAAACCGCTCTATTTTTGTTACAACATTGAAATTATTATCATTATCAACAAGAATTATAGAATGATTTTGATGTGATACAATGGGTCTCGAATTTAGTGACAGAGGGATAATATGACGAATATAGATGAAATCAAAGCACAGTTTTCTTCGCTGAACAATATGCAGCAAAAGGCGATCTTCCAGACGGAAGGCCCCGTGCTGATCTTAGCCGGCGCGGGCTCGGGCAAGACCACCGTACTGGTCAACCGTATCGCGTATATCATCAAGGCGGGGCTTGCCGAGCCGTGGCAGATTCTCGCGATCACCTTCACCAATAAGGCGGCGGGTGAGCTGAAAGAAAGGATCGAAGCCGTCGGCGGCGAGGGCGCCGAGGAAGTATGGGCGGCGACCTTCCATTGCACCTGCGCGCGTATTCTCAGACGCTGGGGCGACCGACTCGGCTTTACGAGCCACTTCACCATTTATGATACCGATGATTCACGCCGCTTGATGAAAGAGATCATGAAACAGCTGAACATCGACGAGAAGTTCCTTTCTCATAAAACCGTCCTCAACGAGATCTCAAAGTATAAAGATAAGATGAAGGAACCGGCAGACGTCAAGACCGACGCTTCCTATGACAGCCGGTTGAAGTATATCGCGCAGGCGTATGAGCTGTATCAACAGCGCCTGCTGACCTCTGACGCGATGGACTTCGACGATCTGATCTGCAACACTATCAAGCTGTTTGAGCAGAATCAGGATGTGCTCGAATTCTATCAGCGCCGTTTCAAATACATCATGGTGGACGAGTATCAGGACACCAACAAGAGTCAATATCAATTGATCAGTCTGCTTTCCCGCGCGAGAAACAATCTGTGCGTCGTCGGTGATGACGACCAGAGTATTTATCGTTTCCGCGGCGCGACGATCGAAAACATCCTCAGCTTTGAGAGCGAGTTCAAGGGCGCTGTCGTCATTCGTCTGGAGCAGAATTACCGCAGTACCGGCACCATCCTTGACGCGGCGAACCATGTGATCAAGAACAATGTCGAGCGCAAGGGCAAAACCTTATGGACTGAGAATCCGCAGGGTGAGCGCATCACCGTGCATACCGCGCCGAACGAGAGGGAAGAGGCGATGTATATCGCGCGCACCATCCTTGACGGCGCCGCCGCGGGACGCAGCTTCTCCGATTACGCGATCCTTTACCGCATGAACGCCCAGAGTAACGCGGTCGAGCAGGCATTATCCCGTTCGGGAATCCCGCACCGCGTGATCGGCGGTCACCGCTTCTATGACCGTGAAGAGATCAAGGACATGACGTCCTATTTACAAGTTATCAACAATCCTCATGACGATATCCGTCTGCGCCGCATCATCAACAAGCCCAAGCGCGCGATCGGTGAAGCGACCATGACAAAGGTTGCCGAGATCGGCGCCGGGATCGGAGAAAGCGTCTATTCCGTCATCAAGCACGCCTCCGATTATCCCACCTTATCCCGTGCCGCTGTGAAGCTCGAGAATTTCGCCAAGCTCATCGACGGTCTGATCGAAGCGTCGGAATCGGGTGATTATTCTATTGCAGAATTATACAACCTGATATTAGAGCATACCGACTACAAGAATTACCTGATCGCCGAGAAGGATGACTACGAACAGCGTATCGAGAATATCGACGAGTTGTCCTCCAACATCATCAAGTTCCAGGAGGATTACGGTGATGACGCGACCCTCGGCGCTTTCCTCGAAGAGATCTCTCTGATGACGGATATCGACAACTATGACGCCGAGACCGACAGCGTCGTGATGATGACGCTCCATTCCGCGAAAGGTCTGGAATTCCCGGTCGTTTTCATCCCCGGTATGGAGGACGGCGTATTTCCGTCGATGGCAACCATCATGGAGGCGGGCGAGTTGAACGAAGAACGCCGCTTAGCGTATGTCGGCATCACCCGCGCAAAGGAAAAGCTCTATTTGATCAAGACGCGTGAGCGTATGCTGTTCGGCTCCACGACCCATAACCGTGAATCGCGCTTTGTCAGCGAGATTCCCGGTGAGCTGGTTGAGAGAACGGGTAACGAAAATGTTTACGCCAACCACAAATTTGAGTATCAGCCGCAGCAAAAGTTCGATCCCTTCGCAAAGAAAAAGCCAGTTACAAAGCCCACTACCAACAAGTACAGCGTGGGCAATACCGTTTATCATAAGGTTTTCGGCACGGGAATGATACTTACCGCTACGCCGATGGGTAACGATACCATGCTGGAGATCGCCTTTGATAAGGTCGGCACCAAAACGCTGATGGCGAACTTTGCCAAGATGGAGATCATAAAATAAGTTAACATATATGTTGAGATTGCCACTCGCCGAATTTGCTGAAGTCGGTTGATTGATACAATCCCTCAGTCGCCAACAGGCGACAGCCTCCTCGCCGGAAGCGGCTCCCCCTCTGTCGCTGCGCGACGTCTCCCCAACGGGGAGCACCTTTACCAAAGGGAGCCCCATATCGATTTATTATTCACAAAACAAGAAAACCTCCGTATTATGTAATGATGTAATCCATCAAATACATTTTTTGGAGGTTTTACTTATGCCTGATAATGTAAATGAAACGGCATCCGCGCGTACTCAGGGCGAACCGGTCTGCATTGACGCCAGGCGCGTATATGACAGCTGCGGCGACAAAGACTGTCTGTCCGACCTTCCTGTCTATCTCAGCGACGCTTCACAGGCGCTGATCGACAACGCGGTCAACGTCCGTATCCGTAACGCGGATGTACTGAACGTGATGTTGGATATCGAGCCGGTACCCTTTAACCGCGGCTTCTATTCCATCGACATCACCTTCTTCTTTTCCGTCACACTGGACGTCTATTCCTCTCCCAACACCGCGCCTCAGCAGGTCGAGGGCTTGTGTATCTCGGACAAAAAGGTGATCCTGTACGGCTCGGAGGGCAATGTCCGCGTATTCTCGTCGGATATGACGGCGGATGATTATGATACACAGAACACGCCTGCCCGCAGTCTGCCGACCGCCAATGTACAGGTCGCGAAGCCGATCGCGTTGGCAGTTAATGTCAAAGGCAAAAAGCCCTGTCACAAGGTGTGCCACAAGATCCCGTCCGCGGTGCTGCAGCAGATCGGCGGCAATATCAGCGAGAGGGGAGAGCGCGTTGTGCTCGCGACCCTCGGCGTATTCTCTATCGTACAGCTCCTGCGCAATGTGCAGATGCTGATCCCGTCCTACGATTTCTGTATTCCCGAAAAGCGCTGTGAAAGCTCGACCGACAGCCCCTGCGAGATGTTCTCGCGCCTCGACTTCCCGACAGACGAATTCTTCCCGCCGAATGTTGTGGAGAATAATCCCGATAACGGCGGCGGTTGCGGCTGCGGCTGCAACGATTAGCCATCACATAACAGAACCCTCTTGCCGACAAAGCAAGAGGGTCATTTTTATGTTCGCAGGTTCTTTTTGTGTTGATTAAAATCCCAGTCGTTCAGCTCTTCGCCCTTGACGATGTACGCTTTATCCGCCAACAGCGCCAGCGGTTCATCCGAATAGCTGTCCGAATAAAAGCTCTCGATATGACCGTCGGGATAAAGCTCACGGAAGCGTTTGACCTTTTCGGCATGATAGCAGTTGAGCCCGTCGTATTTGCCGGTACGGATATCGACCTTGGACGCGATCACCGTGATATGCAGCTTATCTTCCAGCGGCTTGAGCAAAAACTCGGGGGACGCGGAGATGATCACATCATCATCCCGATGGGTCTTTCGATAGAATTCTTTGATCCCGCCGATCTTCTCCCGCCAGAATCGTTTCACATCCTCTTCGCCGTTGATCACCTTCAAAAACCGATACATCCGTTCCTTGAATTCGGTCTTGGTACCGATATGAAAGGCGTAGTAACGCAGGGTAGAAAACCCGATCAACGGTACATACAACAGGGTTTTCGGATGATGCCGAAAGCACCAAAAGAAGAAATGGCGCGTGGAATCGCCATGATAGATGGTCTCGTCAAAATCATATACATTCATAATTGTTATCCTTGTTAATAATCAGTGTAATCATGAAACGGCTCTATTATAGCGCTGTTTTGCGAAAAATACAACCGTATCAACAGGAAAATTCATATATTGTTAATGTATACGGCGGCAAAATATGATAAAATATTGAAAATAATATGGGGGAGAAGGACTTGTTCGGTTATATCAAGGTTGATCAGGCAAATCTGCTCGGCAAAGAATTTGAAGCCTATAACGGCATATATTGCACGCTGTGCAGACAGCTCGGCAAGGATTATTCCATCTTCGCGCGGCTGATCCTCAGTTATGACTGTACCTTCTACGCGATGATGGCGCTGGATCTCAACGAACAACCGCCCTGTTATCAAGAGGGCAGATGTCGGTTCAACCCCTTCAAGAAGTGTCATTATGCCGACACACAGAGCTTGGCTTTCTCATTAGCGGCGGCGTTATCGGTCATCTCCGCTTATTATAAGCTCAAGGATAATCTGCTGGACTCGCCGTGGTACAAACGGATCTTGTACCGATTGGTACAGCCGTTCTTCTCAAGCTGGCGCAAAAAAGCGGCAAAGAAATATCCCGAGATCGACGAGAGTGTGTCGAAGATGATGGATCGGCAGATCGAGGCAGAGAAAGATCAAAACTGCATCCTCGATCAGGCGGCTGACCCGACCGCGACGATGCTTCGAGAGATGTGTGGATTGTTGACAGAATACATCCCTCTTCGCGAGCCGCTTCAAAAGGATAACACGAAGCGCATCCTGCAGTCGATGGGCTACGCGATCGGGCGCTGGATCTATCTGATCGACGCCTGTGACGACTATGAAAAGGATCAAAAGCACCACAACTTCAATCCTTTTCTCTTGGATGGCAAGGATGATTTATCCGCCTATATGGAGGCAAATCTCAATCACGCGCTGTCCGACGCGCTGTTATCCTACGGACTGCTCGACAAAGGCAGGTATGACAGCATCATCCAAAATGTGCTGTGCATATCCTGTGTGAATATACAAAAGAAGATCATCAGCAAATACAATGCTGCCAATGAAAACGGAGGATTAAATGAAAAATCCTTATGAGGTACTCGGCGTCCCCGAGACCGCGACCGACGAAGAGATCAAAACCGCATATCGCAATTTAGCGAAGAAATATCATCCCGACAACTACAACGACAGTCCGCTTGCCGACGTAGCGGAGGAAAAAATGAAGGAAGTCAACGAGGCGTACGATCAGATCTGTGATATGCGCCGCAACGGCTCCCAAAGCTCCTCGTATAACGGCTCCTACGGCACCGGGAACTCCTATCGCAGGACGTCCTATCCCGATGTGCGCCAGTATATCATGAACGGCAGACTCGACGACGCGATGGAGCTGCTTAACGGTACGCCCGAAACGAATCGTGACGCGGAATGGTACTTCCTGATGGGTATGGTCTTTTCGCGCAAGGGATGGAACGATCAGGCGTTCAGCTATTTTCAAAGAGCGTATCAGATGGATCCGTCAAATCCCGAATTCAGCGCCGCGTTCAACAATATGAACGCCCGCCGCTCCTATAATAACCCCGGTTATAACACCATGGGTACGGGGACAGGCTGTTCCGGATGCGATATCTGCACCGGTATGCTGTGCGCCAACTGTCTGTGTAATTGTTGTTCGGCAGGTTGCAGATAATGAAAACTTCGATGAAAGTATCTTTGGGCGGCGTGGTTGCCGCCCTCAGCCTTGTCCTTATGCTTCTGACGTCGGTGATCCCTTTCGGCACTTACGCATTTCCGTGCTTTGCTGGGATACTGCTGATCCTGCTTGTATTCAACCTCGGTTTTCGCTGGGCGATCGCGGTGTATTTTGTTACGGCTGTCTTATCCTTTTTATTGTTGACGGATAAAGAAGCCGCTTTGTATTATACGGCATTTTTAGGATTCTATCCGATCCTCAAGGGCGTGATCGAACGGATCCCCTCCAAGGTCGTGCAGTATATCGTCAAGCTCGCGCTGTTCAACGTCTGTATCATCGCGGCGTTCTTTGTCGGCATGACGCTGCTGTCGATTCCGAAAGAGAGCTTCACGATATTCGGCGTTTATCTGCCGTGGGTCTTTTTGATCATCGGCAATATCGCCTTCGTGATTTACGATCTATGTATTACAAAGCTTGTAACACTTTACCTGTTCAAGTGGCATAATAAGCTGAATAAAAATACAAAGCTGTAACCGACATTGCAAATAGGGCTGAAAAATAGTATCATATAAATGTTATTTTATAAGGCGGTGAGAGTATGAAAAGACGAATCGATTTGATCACGGCGATCCTGTTAGTGGTTTCGGTGTTGATCTCGATGTTTCTATGCGCCTATCCCACGGCATCCGCCGCTGAATCCGATGAAGCTGATATCGGCGCGGCTGTAGAAGAGGAGCTTGCCGACACCGGCTACGCCCATCGCGCTATATCACTCGACGGCATACCGAATGTATCGGATACCAATGTCAAGGCGGGTGTGCGGCACATCTATCTGAACAAGAACACCGTATACCTCAAGATCAATGAGCGCTTCCTGCTGAATGTGACCGACGCTTACTCGCATACCGTCAACGCGCGCGCGGAATTCACCTCATCAGACAGCACCGTTGCGCAGGTCAACAACACCGGCTATGTGTTCGCCAAGAAGAACGGCAGCGCGAAGATCAGCGTATATGACAGCGTATCGGGCGAGAATCTCTCTTGTACCGTATATGTCGGTGAGGAATACGCTCCCACCGAAAAACCGACCGTAGCGCCCACCGATGAGCCTACCGATCCGCCCGCTCCGACGCAAAAACCGACACAAAAACCCACCGCGGCTCCGACACAACCGCCGACACAGGCTCCCACAACAGCTCCGAAGCCGACC
This sequence comes from Ruminococcus difficilis, assembly GCF_016680995.1. The sequence continues at coordinate 10,698 of NZ_JAEQMG010000105.1, forward strand.
TCCGCGCCCGAAACACTCTCGCTGAGCGCAAGCTCCGCTACGGTATATACAGGCAATTATTATCATCTGAAAGCCACCTCGAACGTATCTGTGAGCTTCAGAAGCTCCAATACCTCTGTGGCTACCGTCAACAGCTCCGGTATCGTCACCGCTGTCAAAGCGGGTACGGCTACCATCACGGCGAGCACCTCCACCAAGTCCGCCACCTGTACGATCACGGTCAGAAACGGATCGTCCGTCAATCTTTCCCACAAGACCTGTTCGGTAGACCGATTTATGACCATCATGCTCAAGAGCACCACCTCCGGCGTCACATGGTCAAGCTCCGACACATCCGTCGCGACTGTGGGTAATGAAAAGGGCTACGGCTTGGTTTACGGCGTGAAGGCGGGTACCGCCGTCATCACCGTCCAGACGTCCTCCGGCGCCGCTACCTGTCTGGTGACGGTCGAATCCTCCTATCCCGTTCAGTTCGCCTATACATCGCCGAACTGTGCCGCGAAGAATCAAAACGTAACGCTCATCTGCGTCACCGATACAATGCGTACCGCTGTGCGCTTCGCCGTTGACATGGGCTCCACCACACGCTATGTCGACGCGACCTCCAAGGTCAAAGAGGGCAATACCTACGTCTGGAAGGGAACGACCTCCTTCTCCAGCGCCGGCACCTATGACGTCAAGGCATATTCTGAGTTCGAAAACCAGCCCGGCTGGTATTCCTGCAAGGACGGCGAAACAACCGCCTATGTCACCAATTCCAACAATATGACCACGACTGTCAACGCAAGACGACGCGCCTCCGATGATCTGATCGATCTGATCGCGACCTTTGAGGGCTTCTCGCCCACAGTATATATCGATCCGATCACGCACGATGATCCGACGCTCGGCTACGGTGTACTGGTCTTTACCGGAGATAAGTTCTATAATAACCTGACAAAGACTCAGGCATACGCGTATCTGGTGCAGAATGTCAACAACGCGGGTTATACTTCTGACGTCAACTACTTCCTGATGGATAATGATGTCGAATTCAATCAACAGCAGTTTGACGCGCTGGTGTGCTTCACCTATAACAACGGTACGGGTCCGCTATTCTATGACGACGAGTTGATCGACGCGCTGCTCAGCTGTTCCCATAACGGCGTATACGATTTCAACTATATCAACAAACAGTATTTCATCGATAAGTTCTGTCAGTATCATCACGCGGGCGGCAGCTGTATCTACGGTCTGTTGTACCGCCGTGTCGATGAGACCGAAATGTTCTTCTACGGCGATTATGAAGCGGATTACGGTGATTATAAATACCCGATCAGCTTCAAATGCGCCTACGACCCGTCCTTCCACACATAAAATGATACAAGCCCTCATATGATGTATCGGGTGATACTATGAAGGGCTTTGTATTTACAATCGGAAACAATCATCAGGCTTTGCGCCTTCCCGATATCAAGCACCGCGGCTATGATATCAAACAGCTGGTCGCGCGTTTCGGGATACAGTCTGCGTTTGCCGCGGCGTTTTTGATCGGCTTGATCGTCGGCGCCGCGACCGGACGAGGCTTCAGCCGGGAAGTATTTGAAAAGCTGGATCTGCTGTTCATTACCAACATCGACGCGCGCATGGACATGAGCGTGTTTGATATCTTCATTTCCTGCTTTGTATCCTACTTTCTGTTTATCTTCTGCGTGTTTCTCTCGGCGTTATCGGTCTGGGGAATCACGACTGTCCCGCTGTTGAGCGCGTTAAAGGGCTTTACGGTCGGATTGTCCTCGGCGTTTATCTTTTCGCAGTATCAGCTGGCGGGGATCGGATTTTATATTCTGGTCGTATTGCCGGGAACGGTACTGTTCCTGTTCGCGCTGATCCGCTACGCGACCCGCGGATTCAGAATGTCACTGTGTTTTCTGCGGCTTTCCGTGTTCGGTCACGATACCGAAGTTGAGCTGAGAAAACGCTTGAAGCTGTTTTTAAAGCAAACGATGTTCGCGCTCTTATCGGTCGGCGTATGCGCTGTCACCGATATGGTTCTGTGGATTCTGTTCGCGAATAAATTTCATTTTTGATGAGGAAAATATGACAAACGAAAGAAAAAGGATGAGATTTGAATTATTGCTGGAACGCTTTTTTTCAAATTTTCATCGTATTCTCTTGACCAATTTGCTGTTCGCGATCCCGTCGGCGATCGTGTTCGGCGCGCTGTACGCGCTGAATAACGTGCTGTTTCACGGCGCGATCAGCCTGCCGCTTTCTCTGACGGCGATCATCCTGCTGTATCCGTTTTATTCCGGCGTCGTGATGGTATGCCGGAATATCGCAAGAGGGGATACCGAGGTAAAGGTAGTCAAAACCTATTTCTCGGCAATCAAAAGCAACTTTGGGCATTTTCTGGTGCACGGCATCATCATCTACATCATTGTGACGTTCAGCACCTTGGCGGTATCTGTCTATGTCGGCTTTTTATCGTCGGGATGGTTCTTCTATGTACTGCTGTTTTTCAGCATCCTCATCGCGCTGATGCTGTTGTTTACGATCTATTACATCCCCTTGATGAGCGTGACATATGATCTGCCGCTGAGATACATCTACAAAAACAGCCTGCTGATGTCGTTCGGTGAATTCAAGAACAATATTTTTGCGACTATCGCGGCAGGCGTCGTGTTCGGTATCTGCTTTACCGCTGTCGCCTTTATCCGCTCGGCGACCGTACTGGCGATCGTTGTTTCATTATTATGGGCGCTGCTGCTTCCCGCAGCCGTGACATTCATGATCGTTTTCTTCATCTATGACGGAATGACGAACATCATGCGCAACAAAGAGGATATCAGCGGCGAGCTGACAGAGAAGATCGAAAAGGGTCTCAAGGAGCAGGAGGAAAAGAAGGCGGCGCAAGCGGCTCAGCCTGTCAAGGATGATTTTTCCGATATCGATATCAGCTCACTGAAGGATACCGATGATTACATCTTCCATAACGGCAAGATGGTCAAGCAAAGCACGCTCCTCAAAATGATCCGTGAGCAGCAGGAAAAGGCGGGGGAGAGCCAATCGGATCCATCCAACCCTGCTGAATAATACTTTAGAAAAGAACAAAGCCAAGTTCAAATGAATGAACTTGGCTTTTTATATTGATCAATATTGCTTATTTCAGATAACCGTTCATATCCTCGGCGATTTGGTCGGTGATCGCTTTCGCTTCATCAGCGGTAGTACCGATCGCGGTGATATATATCTTGATCTTCGGCTCGGTGCCGGAGGGTCTGACGATCGCGCAGTGACCGCCCTCGGTGGTGTAGGAAAGGACATTGGACTTAGGCAGGTCGATCTTCTCGGTAGCGCCTGTCACCAGATCGGTTGCCACATGGGTATCATAGTCGGCAACGGATACAACCTTGTAGCCGGCAATCGTTTTGGGCGCGTTCTCACGCAGGCTGTCCATGATGCCCGCCATCTTCTGCATACCCTCAGCGCCTTCAAAGTAGAAGTTCAGCGTGGTGTTCAGATAATAGCCGTATTCGTTATAGATGCCGTCGATGATATCGACAAGGGACTTGCCCTGCTTCTTATAATATGCCGCCATCTCGCAGATCAGCATGGAAGCGACGACCGCGTCCTTATCTCTGACATAGGTGCCGGCAAGATAGCCGCAGCTCTCTTCAAAGCCGAATACAAAGCGGCCTTCTTCATCCTTCTGTTCCAGACCGAGGATGATCTCACCGATATACTTAAAGCCTGTCAGGCAGTTTCTCAGCTCGCAATCGTACTTTTTGCAGATCGCTTCAATGATCTTGGTGGTAACGATCGTCTTGACGACAACGGGATCCTTGGGGAGGTTGCCCAGCGCCTTGCGACTCTTGAGGATATACTCGGTGAGCATCGCGCCGATCTCGTTACCGGTGTACAAGCGATAGGTGCCGTCGGCACGCTTTGCGGCGATGCTGACACGGTCGGAGTCGGGATCAGTCGCCAGGAGCAGATCAGCGTCGTTCGCTTTGCAGTATTCCAGACCCTTTTCAAGCGCTTCTTCCAGCTCGGGGTTGGGGAAGGGGCAGGTGGTAAAGTTGCCGTCGGGCATCTCCTGTTCCTTGACGATCACGACATTCTCCATGCCTACGTCGGAAAGAACGCGTCTGACGAGCTTATTGCCCGCGCCGTTGAGAGGCGTATAGACGACCTTCAGATCGGTACCCTTGCAGATACCGGCGTTGACCTGATTCTTCTTGACCTCGTCCAGATAGCTGTCATAGACAGCATCCTTGACATATTCAATCGAACTGTTCCGGAGCGCTTCATCAAAATCGCAGAGCTTAACGTCGTCAAACATATCCAGCGCCTGGATCTCGTCGAATACCATACCCGCGGCAACGTCTGTCATCTGGCAGCCGTCTTCGCCGTATGCCTTATAGCCGTTATACTTCGCGGGATTGTGGCTCGCGGTGACCATGATACCGGCAACGCAACCCAAATGACGAACCAGATAGCTGAGTACCGGAGTGGGCTCGAGTTCCTCTGTGATATACGCTTTGATGCCGTTCGCCGCCAGTACACGCGCCGCCTCGATCTTGAAGAGATCGGAATTGATGCGGGAATCATGAGAGATCGCCACGGCGCCTGTACCGTATTTCTTCTTGATATAATTCGCAAGACCCTGTGTCGCGTGACGTACAACATAAATATTCATTCTGTTAGTGCCCGCGCCGAGTACACCGCGCAGTCCGGCAGTGCCGAATTTCAGCGGAGTATAAAAGCGGTCATAGATCGCGTCATTGTCATCCTTGACGTCGTTCAGCTCCTGCACCAACTGCGGGTCTTCGGTCGCTTTTTCAAGCCATTCCTTGTAAATGTTCATATAATCCATCAAATCACCCTATGATTCAAATTTGGTATAATAAACCACCTAAACTATATCATAAAACACGCTTATTGACAATATCTAAACTTAAGTTTATGTAAATAAAACAAAAAAACGGATATATGATAATCATAATCACCAAATAATGATAATTCTATGATGTATTAAGGCAGAAATTTGTCGAATGACACAAAAAGAAGTTTATTCAAAAACAAGGTCTTGATTTTGGATTATATCTGTAGTATGATATACAATGATTGAAAATAGGAGGCATATTTATGAGTGAAAAAACGAATCCCGAATTAAACACCGAAGAAATCGCAGCCTCTGTGTCCGAAGATACAGAAACTACTGTATTGAGCGATAACGATGAAGCTGTTGTTGCACAAAGCAACGAAGCTATCGTTCCCGATGACACAGAGAATACTGTTTCAGCCGATACCGCAACCGTTGAAGCAGCTGCCGATACCGCAGTCAATGAAGAACTCACCGATATCGCAGCTACCGAAGAAGAACAGTCGAAGAAGAAATCCGGTCTGCAAAAGCCGATCATCATCGCGTGCTGCATCGTACTGGTCGCTATCCTCGGATTTCTCGGTTATATGGCGTTCTTCCTGAAAGAACCCGAAAACGTTACATGGTCTAACGACGTCAACGATGTGACTTATTATTATGAGTTCAAATCCGACGGTACCTTCACCGGCTACTTGGGAAGCATCGAAATGAACGGTTCTTTCCAGAAGACGAATGACGAGAACGGCAAGACCATCACCTTGGACAAATCATTCGGCAGCTTCTATCAGGGAGCGCCCGCTACTTATTCCATCAAGGGCTCCAGACTGTTCGGCAATCAGGAGATGTCCTGCTCTTATTCCGAGGAATACGAGTTCACCCTGAAGCAGTCAAAGAGAGACAAGAAGATGCTGGATCTTCCCGAGGATTTCACTGCTGACGAAAGCCTTGTCGGTTCATGGATCTTCAAGTACATGAACTACGATATCTATAAGGTAACCTTCAATAAAGACGGTTCCATGGTTCTGGAATTCTTGCAGGACGGCGTGAAATACAACGGTATTTATACCATTGACGGTTCCACCATCAACTTCACCTACTATGTGACGGATTCAACGGTCGTTCCGATCGATTACGCCGTAGACGGTGATTACCTGACCTTTATGGGTTATCAGTTCGTTCGTGAGGGCAGCGACGCTGAAAAGGCTACCTCCGATCAGGCGAATATGATCCCTCAGGCAAATAATCAGGCTCAAGAAACACAGGCAGCCGAAGCTGTAACAGAAGCAGCAGAAGCAAAAGAAGCAGCTGAATAAATCAAACATGAAACAACCCCGCCGATCCGGCGGGGTTTCGTTTATCTATATGATACTTTTCAATTTTGCCGCGTCGCAAACATCGACTTTGTTATCTTTCGTCACATCCGCGGCAAGCATATACACACCGTTGAAATCGGACGCTCCGATCAGATAATCCATCAACGTGTTCAAGTCCCGCGAGTTACAGCTTCCTTCACCCGTGATATCGCCGTTGATCGCCAATTCATAGGTATAGATGAATTCGTCGGATTCAAACACGGCGGTCATCGCCGTACCGATATTGCCGCTCTTTTTCACGGTGTTTCCACGATAGATCGTGAGTGAATATCCATCGTAGCTCATGTTCTTTTTGAATGCCGCTACCGTCGTTTGCGGTGAAATACCGGAGATATAGTAGCGCGTAGGATCCACATGATAGACATCGGAGGAGATCAAGGATGATCCCGCGCTTTGCTGTTGACCCGAATGATTCACTGCGTTATCACCGCCATTGGAGGACTTTGCCGACTGATCTCCGCCGTTTTCATCCGATTGCTCATCACCGGGATCATCATTAACTCTCAGCGAGGTGAAGGCGCTTTGACTGACCGTAAATGATACGGAACCACCGGAAGCGATCAAGCTGTTACCGTTCGCGTAAACCGAGATCACCTGTCCCGATGCATGATAATAGGCGATCTTTTCACCCGAGTCGAGATCATACGCGTTGATGGTACTGCCGTTCGGATAATAAAGCGTGTTTCCGATGACGCAAACCGACGCCGCTCTGTTATCGGCGTCAACGGAAAACAGATAGGATACCCGATCACCGTTTAGCTCATATACTTTACCGTGTCCGGATACAAGAATCCTGCTGTCGGCAGGGAAGAGGGGCGTATCGACCTTATCTCCCGCCAACGCGTTGAAGCGATTCGATGACAGTTGATACAGCGTATCACCGGCGACGGCGTAGATGCCGCCGCGATATCCGCCGAAAACAGCATTGATCTCACTGTCAAAGCGATATCGGCCGAGATAACCTCCGCTGTATGAGAAAGCAATCAGTTCATGATCGTCCTGAACGTTCTCGATATAGATCGCGCCGTTATCGCAGGCGAAATCCGTATTGTTATACAGTAACGCGTCATTGATCACAAAACCCTCTAAATAATCGGTATCTGTATAATAAACAAATACAGAGAGTTGATTCCTTCTGACGTCCTCACACAACAACACCGCCTTGCCCCGATAGGCACAGACCGAACGAATAGGGGAGGGAACATCTACGCCCGCGTTGAGCGTATGAGAAGCGTAGCGGGTGATATCCGCATGGGAGCCGTTGAAACGGATGAAGTAGATACCGGTATCATCTGCGCTTTGATAGACGCGGGATGATTGAGGCGTATGGGCAGATGTCGGGAAGGAAGCTAACGTCAACAGTACAACACACAGGATCAGACAAAGGACCCGTTTCATTCGACCTCACCCCTTATCATTCGACATTATTTGCTGTCTATATTGATTATACAGCAGCGCATTATATAACACAAGATAAGATAAATAATTAACAATGATTGTGATCGGTAAGTGTTTTGGCTACTACATAATCATATCAACTACTTAATAAAAGAAATAACTCCATCGCCGTAAAAAGCAATGGAGTTATTCTCTTAATGGCGGAAGCGGTGGGATTCGAACCCACGAGCCCGTGAGGACTACCTGATTTCGAGTCAGGCCCGTTATGACCACTTCGATACGCTTCCGTATTCATTTGTGCAACAGTTATTTTACTTTGTTTTTTTCATAATGTCAAGTGTTTTCTAATAAATAAGCGATTACAGCGTTGGATACGAGAAAACCTTTTACACTAAGCGAGATCGCGGTGTCAGTGACATGACACAAGCCTTGCTGCTGCAATCTCTTTGCACAGGCGATCATCCTTTCACTGACCGGACGCCCGAATCGCTCCCGATATTTCTCATAATTCAACCCTTCCGTCAAGCGGAGCGCCAGCATGATATACTCGTCGCTGTCACCGCCGTCGGATTCTTTACACACAAATCCATCATAGAAGCGCTGAAAATCACTGTCATAATAAAAGCGCTTGCCGTCGATAAAGGAGTGAGCGGAGGGCCCGAGTCCAAGATATTCATCATCGTGCCAATAATGCAGATTATGGCGGCTCTCACGCCCTTTTACAGAGAAATTGGAAATCTCATATTGACGATAGCCCAGCGACGACAGCTTCTCCACCGTATGCTCATAGAATCCGGCCTGTTCATCGTCATTGAATAACGGCAACTGATCTTTCATTGCGCCAAACCGCGTGCCTTCTTCGATTTTCAGGATATAGGCGGAGATATGCTGTACATAGCAGGACGAACAAAAATCCAGTGTTGCGTCAAGTGAATCGATCGTTTGCTCCGGGATCGCAAGCATCACATCCAGCGAGATATTGTCAAATCCCGCATTTTGCGCGCTTTCTACGGTACGGCGCGCGTCATCGACAGTGTGACGGCGGCCGAGGAGTTTCAGCTCGTTTTCGTTAGCGCTCTGTAAGCCGATCGAAAGACGATTGAAGCCCGCCTGCTTCATCAGTTTGAAATCCAGCTCATTTGTTGATGAAGGGTTGACCTCGACCGTGATCTCAGCGTTTTCGCTGATATCAAACGACTGATAAACAGAATCCAAAATATGAATCAGGCGTTCATGACCGAGTAGGGAAGGGGTACCGCCGCCGAAATAGACAGTATCAACCGGGCGGTCGATTCTTTTGCACCATGCTTCGATACTGTCAAGTAAATGCTCTGTATATTCGTTTAGTTCAGCATCGTCCTTACGCGGACGACGGCTAAAAAAATTGCAATAGGCGCATTTGCCATCACAAAACGGGATATGCAGATAAAGTCCGATCGGATCCATAGCGTCTCCTTCATGTGGAAAAATCCACTGTTTATCACAAAAATGCTATACAAAGGGGTGAGGCAGGAACTCGCGTTCCTGCCTCAAATTTGGAAGGTATATGAAAAAACTTAGATGAATTCTTGTTTGTACTGCTATTTTAATAAAATATCAGAAAAAAGTCAAGTGCATTTGGTCAATTTAACGTAGAAAAAACACCCCCAAAGTTGTTGACTTTTACTATAGAATAATAGTAAAATTATATCGTATCACTAAAAACACATATGTTTCCTATTGCACATTGCACTATGGAACTGTCATATTGACGAATGCACGGAGGTATGAATTGAGCACTTTGACCGAACAAATCGAGAAACGACGCACATTCGCGATCATCTCCCATCCCGACGCCGGTAAAACGACGTTGACCGAAAAACTGCTGTTATACGGCGGCGCGATCAACTTAGCGGGTTCCGTAAAGGGAAAGAGAACTGCTAAGCACGCGGTATCCGACTGGATGGAGATTGAAAAACAAAGAGGTATCTCTGTCACATCATCGGTATTACAGTTCAAATATGACGGCTACTGCATCAATATTCTGGACACACCGGGACATCAGGACTTCTCCGAAGATACCTATCGTACATTGATGGCGGCTGACAGCGCCGTGATGGTGATCGACGCCTCCAAGGGTGTTGAGAACCAGACAAAAAAGCTCTTCAAGGTCTGCGTCATGCGCCATATCCCGATCATCACTTTCATCAACAAGATGGATCGTGACGCGCAGAATCCCTTTGATCTGTTGGAGGATATCGAGAATGTCCTCGGTATCAACACCTGTCCCATGAACTGGCCGATCGGCTCGGGTAAGGAATTCAAGGGCGTCTATGACCGCAAGAAGGGCAAGATCCTTTCCTATACCGCCAACAACGGACAGCGAGAGGTAGAGCAGGAGGAGATTCCGCTCGATGATCCCGATCTAGACAGCAAGCTGTTTTACGGACAGAAGGATACGCTCTTTGACGACATCGACCTGCTGGACGGCGCGGGCAATGAATTCGATATCGATATGGTGCGTAGCGGACAGCTGACTCCGGTATTCTTCGGCTCGGCACTCACCAACTTCGGTGTAGAACCATTTCTGCAGGAGTTCTTACAACTCACCACAGCGCCCTTGGCGCGTGAAGCGGGCGGTGAGATGATCGCTCCCGATTCCGATTTCTTCTCCGCGTTCGTCTTTAAGATCCAGGCAAACATGAATAAGGCGCATCGCGACCGTGTGGCATTCATGCGTATCTGCTCCGGAAAGTTCGATAAGAACATGGAGGTCTACCATGTGCAGGGCGACAGAAAGATGAAGCTCTCTCAGCCGCAGCAGATCATGGCGCAGGAGCGTGAGGTCGTAGAGGAAGCCTATGCGGGCGATATCATCGGCGTATTCGACCCCGGTATGTTCTCGATCGGCGACACCATTGTATCTCCCGGTCAGAAATTCGCGTTCAAGGGGATCCCGACCTTCGCGCCGGAGCACTTTGCGCTGGTACGCCAGAAGGATACCATGAAGCGTAAGCAGTTCGTCAAGGGCATGAACCAGATCGCGCAGGAGGGTGCGATCCAGATCTTCCACGAGCCGGAATCCGGTATGGAAGAAGTCATCGTCGGCGTTGTCGGCGTACTGCAGTTCGACGTTTTGAAATACCGCCTTGAGAATGAATACAACGTTGAGATCATCATGGAGAACACACCGTATCAGTTCATCCGCTGGATCACCTCCGAGGTCGATTATAAGGCATTGGATCTGGCTTCGGATACCAAGGTCGTAGCGGATTTCCGCGATAACAAGCTGCTGCTGTTCCGCTCGGAGTGGAGTATCGACTGGGCGCTGGAGCATAATAAGGGCTTGACCTTGCAGGATTTCGGTAACGCGGAGTAAGCGGTTGAGATTGCCACACCCCTTAGAAAGGGGTTCGCAATGACGATTTGTTTAGTGAGATTGCCACACCCCATTAAAACTGAACTCGCACCAACATATTAAATCGGTTGAGATTGCCACAGCTCATTGATGAGCTCGCAATGACTTTTTTATAGACAGGCAAAACAGAACCACCTTGTGAATACAATTTCATGAGGTGGTTTTTTGTTTGGATTCTTATCGTATATCAGCCAATACATCTTTCTGTTCATTCTGCATATCGCGCACAGTGAGAGCTTTCCGAAGCCGTTGAAAAAGGCGGAGGAGCAGCATTATCTGGAGCTCGCCGCAAAGGGAGATATCGGCGCGCGGAATATCCTTGTCGAGCATAACCTGCGCTTGGTCGCGCACATCATCAAGAAGTATTATCAAAACTACGGCGGTCAGGATGACTTGGTATCCATCGGTACGATTGGTCTGATCAAGGCGATCAACACCTTCAATATCGACAAGAACATCAAGCTGTCAAGCTACGCCTCTCGCTGTATCGAGAACGAGATCCTGATGTTCTTCCGCAACAACCGCAAATCGGCGCAGGATGTATCCCTGAACGATACGATCGATACCGACAAAGACGGTAATCCGCTGACGCTGATGGACATTATGGCGTCCGATATGGATGTAGCCGAGGATGTGGACACCAAGCTCCATCTGGAGGTATTGAGCCGCTATATCGACGAGGTATTAACGCCCAGAGAAAAAGAAGTCATCATCAAGCGGTACGGGATCGGCGGTGTGAAGATACAGACACAGCGGGAGTTGGCGAAAAAGCTGAACATCTCGCGCTCCTATATCTCACGAATCGAGAAAAAGGCTTTGGAAAAGCTGAGGAGCCGTTATGAGCAGGGATAAGATATAAGGTTGAGATTGCCACAGGTTGACAAATACGTCAACCCTCGCAATGACTGTTTTAATGTGGGATTGCAATCGATTGTCACACCGGGTAACATTCTTAATGACGAGCGATAAATCTTGACTATATCGGAATTTAAAGTATAATGAAATCAGTGCTTTCATATACATATCTCGGTGATCGTATGAAAGTCAAAACCATATATCTGATGATACTGGCGGTTATATTGATAACCTTTTGCCTTGTAATGTATTCGGCATTCTCCAATATCACCGCGCGTACCGCTGCCGATTCATTGGAGCAACAGCCGATGATCGTGATCGACGCGGGTCACGGCGGAGAGGACGGCGGAGCCGAAGTCGACGGCGTACTGGAAAAGGATATCAACCTGAGTATCGCCGGAAAGCTCTCTGAGATCCTGCGCCTTTGCGGATGCCGCGTGACAGAGATCCGTGACGAGGATATTTCCGTCTACGACAGTGACGCGCAAACACTCAGAGAGAAGAAGGTCTCCGATCTCAAGCGGCGTGTGGAGATCGCCAACGAAAGCGGCAACAATATTCTGGTCAGTATCCATCAGAACAAGTTCGATAACAGCGCCTACAGCGGTGCTCAGCTGTTCTATTCATCCAACCATGATGACAGTCGGGTGCTGGCGGAAAGTATCCGCGGCGCGATCACATCACTGCTGCAAAAGGATAATACGCGCGAGCTCAAGCCCGCAGGCTCCGATATCTATTTGCTCGATCACGCCGAAGTCCCCGCCGTGATCGTCGAATGCGGATTCTTGTCCAATCAACAAGAACGGTCAAAGCTGATGGATGACGACTATCAGAATGAAATGGCATACGCCGTCGCGATGGGTGTGTTGGAATATATCAACGCTTATGATACTCGCTGAAGCTCGAACAATCTAATACAATTCCTCAGTCGGCTTTGCCGACAGCTCCCTTTCCCAAAGGGAGCCTGATAATAATATAGAAAAGGAATATGAATTATGGCTAAGATCAAAAGTGTATATATCTGCTCGGAATGTGGCTACGAAAGCCCCAAATGGTACGGAAAATGTCCGTCCTGCGGCGAATGGAACACCATGAACGAGGAGATCAAGGATACCGCGAAAACCGCATCCGCGTCGCGTTCTCACGCGACTGCCTACGCGCCTCCGGTACATATCCGCGAGATCGACACCACAGACGAGATCCGCTATCAGACCGGCTCCAAGGAGCTCGATCGCGTGATGGGCGGCGGCATCGTCAAGGGCAGTCTGATTCTCTTAGGCGGCGATCCCGGTATCGGTAAATCGACCATCCTGCTGCAAATCTGCGAATACCTCGGCAGAAGCTTGAAGATCCTCTATGTATCGGGTGAGGAAAGTAAACGTCAGCTAAAATTGCGTGCCGAGCGTCTCGGCGTCAATTCCGAGAATCTGTACATCTTGACGCAGACCGATGTAGAGCTGGTTTGCGAGACCATCCGTCAGGACAAGCCCGATATCGTGATGATCGACTCCATCCAGACGATGTCGCTGTCGGAGCTGAATTCCTCGCCGGGCTCGGTGACGCAGGTTCGTGAGTCCACCAACTTCTTCATGCGTACCGCAAAAAGCATGGATATCCCGATGATCATCGTCGGTCATGTCAACAAAGAAGGCTCCATCGCGGGTCCGAAGGTACTCGAACACGTCGTGGACGCGGTACTGCACTTTGAGGGCGACAGACAGATGAGCTATCGCATCCTCAGAGCGGTCAAGAACCGTTACGGCTCCACCAATGAGATCGGTGTATTTGAGATGACGGACGAAGGGCTCAAAGAGGTCGAAAACCCCTCTCTGATGCTGATTTCCGGCAGACCGAAGAACGTCAGCGGCACCTGTATCGCGTGCGCGATGGAGGGTACCCGTCCGATCCTGGCGGAGATCCAGGCTTTGGCGGCGTCTACGGGATTCGGCAATCCGCGCAGGATGTGCACGGGTTTTGATTACAACCGCATGAACATGATCATCGCGGTGTTGGAAAAACGCGCCGGTTACTATTTCAACAACACCGATGCCTACATCAATGTTGTCGGAGGCTTACGATTGGATGAAACCGCAGTCGATCTGGCGGTCGGTATCGCGCTGATATCCTCGCTCAAGGATGTACCCGTCAATGAGAACGCGATCGCGTTCGGCGAGATCGGACTTGCCGGAGAGATCCGCTCCGTCAGTCATGTACAGCAGCGCGTCAGCGAAGCGGTGCGTCTGGGCTTCACCAAGATCATCATCCCGTCGCATAACAAGAAGGATATCACCGGCATCAACGGCGTAGAGATCGTGCCGGTCAAGAATGTACGTCAGGCGTTTGAGGCGATCTGTGAATAAAGCGATCCTATCAACAAAGCGCCCACAGTTTGCCGCAAAATTGCGGGAATACGGGTATGAGATCATCCAAAGTGAAACCATACCGTGCAGTATGCCGTATGAGCGCGATCACGCCGATCTACAGTGCCTCATACTCGACGATACGGCTTTTGTCCTGTCGTGCTGTACACGCCTTTCTGAGGCGCTTTTCCGCGATTATCATGTGATATCATGCGGCGAAAAATTCAACGGCAGTTATCCCGATAACACCTGTCTGAACGCCGAATACTGCGGCGATAAACTGATCGGAAGAGTTGCGTCATTGGACGAAAAAGTCAAAGCATACTGCCATGAACACGAGATCGAATTAATTAATGTTAATCAGGGGTACGCGAAATGCTCCTGCGTTCACATCGCGGAAAACGCCGTGATCACAGAGGATAACGGTATCATAAGCGCCTTGCGGAATACTGAAATCGATGTGTTCCCGATAGGGAAGGGGAGTGTACGGCTCGACGGAGCGGAATACGGCTTTCTCGGCGGCGCTTCGGGATATGATCGTGATAAGCATACCGTATACTTCTGCGGCGATATCGATCGACATCCCGATTCGGAGCGAATCAAGCGCTTTTGCGAAATAAATCATACAAATGTAATCAGCTTATCGGAAGATGAATTGACCGATATAGGCGGGATCACATTTTGTTAAATAATTCACAATGTAGGGGAGTAGGCAAAAAACATTGAATAGGCGAGATAATACGCTTGATAACAGTACGATTAAATAATCTCCCTTCGGTCAATCAACACAGACAATTCATCCGCTATAGTTCGGAGGAACCTGCCTTTCACAATAAAAGGCTATTTTTCATAAATCAAATGATCAAATCAATGATCGGCAAAGCTTTAACCGTGGCTTCGTCGATCATCTTAATTTAACGGATCATTGATGAAAATCTATCATAATATGATTATTATATTAAACAAAACGCAAAGAATTATTGATTCAGTTTTTTTGAAATGAACCGAACATCATTCAGAAAAAACTGAGACGATAAAAATGAGAGAAGTTATGAAATAAATGATGAGATAAATGAAAAGCAAACACCCGAGAAACATTTCGATCAGAAAACAGAACATATAAAATCAATACAATATATTACCGATAAACAAATAAATACACTGCAATCGCTATAATCGTTACTACTCTGAAAAACGCTTAAAAACACGCTTTTCCGGCTATATCTCAAAATATGCCCTCCCCTAAATTACATAAAATATTAATTTTGTTTATTCTTCTAATAAAGAAATTACGCCCCTCTCTTTTACTGTATAATAATAAATACAGTAAAGCGAGTCGGGCGCTTTTTACTGAAATGCTTGTCAGAGAGTAAATTGAAACTAAGTTACCGTCAACTTGTGAGGTGATTTGAATGAGTAAAAGTAATTTTGTGATCGAAGCCTCTGAGCCGATGAAAGATTTTTTGTATTATCTGCAAACCGTAAAAGGTCGTTCGCCGACAACGGTGGATGAATACTTCAATGACCTGAGAACCTTTTTCCGCTTTATCAAAAAACAAAAGCGTCTTGTCCCCCAGGATACTCCCTTTCACGATATCAAGGTGGATGACGTGGATATTCCGCTGATCTCTTCCGTTACGCTCACGGACGGGTATGAATTCATGAATTATCTGCTCCGCGTGCGAAAAAACGATAAAGCGGCTCGCGCGCGCAAAACCACCAGTATCAAATCGTTTTATCACTATCTGACCAACAAGAAGCATTTGCTGCAGGCGGATCCGCTCAAGGATCTGGAACGCCCGAACGCACGTGAAAAGAATCCCCTACCCAAATATCTGACGCTCGAACAAAGCATCGAACTGCTCAATGCCGTTGACGGCAAGAACAAGGAGCGCGATTATTGTATTTTGACCTTCTTTTTGAACTGCGGTATGCGATTGGCGGAGCTGGTCGCGATGGATTATACGGACATCCGCTCCGATCATACGGCGCAGATCATCGGTAAAGGCAGCAAAAAGCGCATCATCTACCTCAACGACGCCTGTATGGCGGCATATGAAGCGTATATGAGAGTGCGTCCGGTGGACGGTGTGCGTGCCGATGATAAATACGCGCTGTTCCTCTCCGCGCAAAAGCGCCGTATCTCTCGAGAAATGGTACAAAAAATGGTCTACAAATACCTCGAAAAGATCGGTCTGGACTCACAGGGTTATTCGGTGCACAAGCTGCGCCACACCGCCGCCACGCTGATGTATCAGCACGGCAATGTCGATATCCGCGTACTGAAGGATGTACTGGGTCACGAAAGCCTGAGCACAACCGAGATCTACACACATCTTGATTCACGCCAGATCGAAGCCGCCGCAAAGAGCAACCCCCTATCAAAAGTCAAACCGAAAGGGAATAAATAGATTGCTGATTTCAAAACAACCGAATATCGTATAATAATACACTCACACCCCGTTGCAGCAATGCAGCGGGGTGTTATCATATAATCACGAATAACGAAAGCCTTTAATGATCGATATGATCTCTTTCTTATCCAAGCCGAAGCTCTGCATTTCATTCAGATAATCCGCCGTTTTTGTGTGGATCATCTGATCAAGAATATCTTTCGCTATATCGACACGATCACTGACGTACCAGCCGGAACCGCGCTTGGAATAGATAACGCCTCGTTGTTCCAACAGCACATAGGCTTTCTGTACGGTGTTTGGTGTAACATCAGCCTCAGCGGCAACCTCACGCACCGACGTCAATCTCTCACCGGGAGTAATATCACCGGATGCGATCATCACACAAATAGTATCACAAATCTGCGGACAGATCGCCCGATTCTTATCTAATCGCCAATCCATATTATTCACCTGCTGTATTATTGTATTACTACAGTAACACAGTTTGTTATATCTGTCAATAGCAGATATAAAAACGAGATAAAAATAAACCTCTTAAAACATGTCATTGAGTTAAGAAAATGAATCTCGCTTACGCTCAATCAATTAATACAATTCCTCAGTCGCCAATGGGCGACAGCTCCTTTTACCAAAAGGAGCCTTCTTAACTCTAAATTCAACATCAAAAAAGGAGCACGATACAGAACCGTGCTCCTCCCCTATTCTCTGTATTATCAGTCGTTGGTGTAGTTATCGAAATAGCCCTGAACCAGTACGACAGGCGTACCCTTATCGCCGGAACCGGAGGTAAGGTCGCACAGGGAGCCGATCAGGTCGGTCAGCTGTCTGGGAGTCGTACCCTGAGAAGCCATGTTGCCGACGAGGTTCGCGTCCTTGGTCTTGATACTCTCCGAGATCGCCGCTTTCAACTCATCGCCGTCGAGATGCTTGAAATCGTTATCCGCGAGATACTTGAGCTTGAGCTCGTTGGGCGTACCAATCAGACCGGAGGTATGCGCCGGAGATACGACCGGATCGGCAAGCTCCCATATCTTACCCTGAGGATCCTTGAACGCGCCGTCGCCGTATACCATGACTTCAACGTTTTTACCGGTAGCGGACTTGATCTTTGCCTGAATATCCTCTACCAGCGGCTGAGCGTTCTGCGGGAACAGCTTGACGGTATCTTCGGTAGACTTGTTGGAGCCTAACAGACCGTAGTTCTCGTTATATCCGGAGCCATCTACAGGCGCGTTCATGATGTCATCGAGACCCAGAACGATTTTAGCGCCCGCTTCTTTGAGGATGCGCTTGGTGCGCTTGCGGGTGTGGATATCGCAGGTGAGAACGGTATCGGTATAGTCGAGAATGGTCTTGGGACGGTTAGCAAAGATGATCTCTACCTCTGCCCCACTCTCTTTGATCAGGTTAGCGTAATAATCGACGTAGTCAACGCCGGTGAATTCATGCTTGTTGACGCCGAACAGTTCACGGTAACGCTCAAGCGTCAGCACATCGCTGTAAGGATTGACGCCCGCCTCATCGATCTTATCGATGGAGACCAGCTCATTACCTACCTCATCGGACGGATAGGACAGCATGAGGACGATCTTTTTGCATCCCATCGCGATACCGCGCAGGCAGATCGCAAAGCGGTTGCGGGACAGGATCGGAAAAATCACGCCGACAGTATCGCCGCCGAGCTTCGCCTTTACATCATCGGCGATATTCTGAACCGTAGCATAGTTGCCCTGCGCGCGTGCTACGATCGACTCAGTGACCGCGATAACGTCTTTATCACGAAGTGAAAAGCCCTCGCTGTCTGCGGCAGCCAGAACGCTGTCAGTCACGATCGAAGCCAGATCGTCACCGGTACGGATGATCGGGCAACGGATACCGCGGGAAATGGTACCGACTAATCTTTCATTACTCATTTCATATACGCTCCTTTAGCAATTTAATAAATTAAAGCCATAGAGTATTATAATGGTATGTAGTAACTTTTTAATTCCTATATAGAATATTAGTATTTTTTATTATTGTTGATGAAACCTCCGTTGATCTTGCGTTGTGCAGGATAACTAAATATGACATATGAATTTTGGATTGCATATAGGTCGGAGATATGGTATCATAAATTCAAATATAATGACTGTATATCCAAGGAGGAAAGATAATGAAAAGGATCATTGCATTGATTATCGCCGTTTTGTCAGCTGTTGTTTTCAGTTCATGTACTACCGTAAACAATTATTATCAGCAAACCGGATCTGCCGCGAACAGTGAATCCGTAACAGATAGCATAGCTACTGAGGACAAGCCCGCTGCTTCATCTGCTCCGGTTGACAGCACACCTCAATCCGCTCCTGCAGCAAATACACCTGCTTTTAATTATAATACACCGTTTTACGGTATCTGGGTAAGCGCTTCAAAAAGCCATGACGATGCTGTGAAAGTCTCTGATGACGTCACATCAAAGGGCTTTAACGGGTTTGTGGAAACCACTACAAACTGGAGCAACTTGAATTCCGAAGAATGGTATGTTGTTACCGCCGGTAAGTATGTATCTGAGAGTGAAGCGAATGAACAGCTCAGCAAAGTAAAGAAAGACTATCCTGACGCATATGTAAAATATTCCGGAGAGTATGCAGCATCTTCCGACGGCGGTTACCCATCGTTTTACGGAATTTGGGTCTATGCCTCAAAAAGCTATGATGAAGCTTCGAGCTTTGCACAGGATGTTTCTTCAAAAGGATTCAAAGGCTTCGTTATTACCACCACCGATTGGAGCAATCTGAACAGCGAGAAATGGTATGTAGTAACCGCAGGGAAGTATGGTAGCGAGAAAGAAGCCGCTGACAGTTTGGACGATGTTCAAAAGTATTATCCTGACGCTTATGTTAAATACTCAGGAGACCATATCAATAATTGACGCTACATCCAAATACAGACGCAAATCTATCGAAAACAGTCCTCGAAAACAGTATATCCAGTTCCTTTTATTGTATAGTTTTGCCTACAGTACATTCGCCTTCGATTCCCATCATCTGCTCTTTCCTTTTTTATGGAGCAGATGATGTTAGTTTCATATTTCTGTATCGTGCGATTTCGCCTTCGGAGCAACACCGTATGTCATAAGTCATATCTACGCTCTCGATAAAAACGCCATACTATGGCGTTTTTGCGTGCGATGTGCGCTGACGCTTACATCTTCGCACTCTCGCCTTCGATTCCCTTCATCTGCTCTTTGCTTGTAAAATAAAAAGGAAGTATCGGCTGATACTTCCTTTTTATGGAGCAGATGATGGGAATCGAACCCACACGGTCAGCTTGGAAGGCTGAAGTTCTACCACTAAACTACATCTGCATTTATTGATTATAGTATATCATATCAATTTTCGTTTGTCAATCAGAAAAGGCAAGGGAGGGATCATACCCTCCCCTACCCGTTTCATTACAAAATATTCAATGAATCAGCACATGATTCCCGGATCGGAACAAATCATTTTTTCTCGGGATTATCGATACGATAGATTTCCTGGTTATCGATATCGATATTCGGGATGATGACCGGCTGGATACCGCAGTTAGCGGTAATGGTGGTGATCAGAGCCTTGGCGTACGGAAACAGCGCCTTGAAGGTCTCGGTATGGATCAGTTCCTTCTTCTCGCCTTCTTTATACGCGAAAATACCGACGATGATCACACGGATCTTAAACGCCTCGGTATTCTCTTTGTCGTGGACTTCGATATCAAAGGTACCCTTCGCGACATTCTTGTTGTTCGCATACTGCACCTGATAGGAATACTTGTTGCCCAGAGAGATCTTGGTACCGTTCTCCAAGGTGTTCGCAAAATCGATTTTATCAACTTTAAAAGCCTGTAAGTTTACTACTGCCATTGTCATTCTCCTTCATTTGATAAAGATTATAAATCCGTGGATCGTTATGTATTATAGACTATTTTTCTTAAAAAGTCAAACAAGGCATATAACCGCTTTTTCGGTTATATGCCTGTCTGTTTAATCAAAAGAAAGAATATCAATCGTCGTTGACCGGCTCTTTGCCTTTTTCCATGATCGCACCGGTTTTTGCGTTAATATCGTAATCGTACTCATAACCGTTATAGGTGAATTCGATCTCGTATTTTTCAACGCCGTCATCGGTATCAAGCTTTTCTTTGGTAAACTGAACCTGAGACGCGTCTAAGCCTGCGTCTATGAGAGCGGTGGTCTTAGCGGTTTCGATGTCGATTTTGTCGTTGTTCTGCTGCGCGGCGGGAGCCTCAGTTGCCGCAGGAGCGGGAGCCTGTGTTGCGGGCGCTGCAGTTGCGGGAGCCGCGGTTGCAGCGGGTGCGGGAGCTTCCGTTGCCGCAGGCTTGCTCTGCTGAGAGGAACAACCGGCAAACAGTCCGACGGACAGGATGGTCATAGCAATTAAAGATAACGCGATAATTTTTTTCATTTTAAAATCTCCTTTTTAAGTAAAATTTGAAAATCCGATCGGTCACATCTTTGTGCTGTTTCAAAATGATCCAAGCACCGAGCGATGAACTTCACTTGATTTCCTTGACTGTGACTAAAGTATAGCACACAGATCTTTGCAACTTCTTTGCAAATTGTCGAAGAATTTGAAAAATCTCAATATTTTTTCAATTTGATCAGATCTCGATCTTTTCGCCGGGAGTCAGATCGCCGAGAACACCGTTGCTCAGTACAGATACGCTCGCCTCTGCGACGACGCCGTTATTCGTGATCTGAGCGTCAGCGTCTTTATTGATCACGCTGGGATAAGGCTCACTGAGTTCTCTGCGTTCCTCGGTCTTGGTCGGATCATTCGGATCGGGAGTGATCGGAACGACCGCCTCGGTGACCTCACATACATACAGATGACCGACATAGAGCACATCGCCGCCGATATTGTTGAACTTCGCGTAGATGTTCAGAATACCGGGAACAAGAACGACATCGCCGTAGTTATTGAGCTGAGCGTTCACATTCTTATGACCCTCAGCATCCGAACCGATGAACAGTGTGCCGGGCACAACGTCCGGGTTGACATTATATTTCTGGGTTGCTTCATCGAGCACGGTAACGTCATCCTTCCATGTCAGCTGGATGCCCTTGTGATAATCGATCGTGCCCTTATCGGGATCCTGTGCCGTGATGACGTCGTCATACTTGCCGTAGTTGTTGATCGTACCGAGCACATACATGTTGCCCTTCAAGGAAACACAGCCGTAGTTATCGAGGATACCGCCGTCTTCGATCAGAATGTTGGACGCCTTCATATCGGTTACGGTCGACTGCTGCTGCTCCTGCTCCTGTGAGCTGGGCTGCAGAGGCTTGACCTCCAGACCTTCGATATTGATAACGCCTTTGTTGATGATCTTACCGCCGTTATGAATGGTGATCACACCGTTGTCCAGAGTAGCGGTATCGCCGGAAGGAGTCTGCTCTCCCCCACCCTGTGTCTGGGTAGCGGCGTCGTATTCGACCTCGAGCTGGCAGGATTCGTCGATGATCAGCGTACCGCCGTTATCGACCTCCATGCTCGCGTTGTTGCCGATCGCCAGTTCAGCGCCGGAGGTTTTGGATTTATCGGTGATGGTCAGGGTCGCGTTATTCTTTACGGTCAGACCAGCGGTACCGGTAGCGGTGTGGTTGGCGACCTGGATATCAAAGCTGTTGACGTCCAGAATAACGTTACGAGGATTATCCTCGGCGCCCTCGACCAGTAATCCTTCGAGAACCGGCACTTCACAGATCAGCTTGATCGTATGAGAATCATAATCGGGGAACGCGATCGCGCTGGTCAGCGACCAGTATTCGGGCTCGTCATGATCTATCTCATGGTTATCCGCAGTCACGTCGATCTCAAGATCGGAGCCCTTGACAAGATAGCTTGTCGCGTTATTCTCCGCGGTGAACGCATCCGCCTTGAAGAATTTAGCCATGACCTTATTCGCGTGCTCGGTATCGGTAGAGGTGGGATCATACGCGAGAATGGGGTCATAATCCCATGTTTCGTCGACATACATGCTCAGCTTGATGTCAGCGCTCGGCGCGTCAGCAGCGCCTGCGTCGGCGCCCGCGGAGAGCTTGCCCGAGGAATTGATGATGATATCGACATAGGGCTTGGTCTGATAATTACCGGTGGTATCCTTCAGCGCCGCGCCGTTATCCGCGATGGAGAAGGATCTGGTGTTGCTGCCCAGTCCGTCGCCGAAGCCCGCGCCGTAGACGCACCAGTTACCGTCGACATCGACATAAGACAGCGAGGTGTTGTTGACGTCAGCGGTGATGCCGGTATCGGTACCATCCACAAACCAATGTCCGGTCGCTTCATCGATAACAGGTCGGTTGGTTTTCTGTGTGCCGTCCGCGTTCAAGCCGCTGATACCGGTGCTGA
This sequence comes from Ruminococcus difficilis, assembly GCF_016680995.1. The sequence continues at coordinate 33,754 of NZ_JAEQMG010000105.1, forward strand.
TACCGCCCTGCATACCTGCCATGGCGATCATCGCTTTATTACTCTCCTGCTTGACATGCAGATAACCTGTTTTGCCGTCGATCAGATCGCTGACGTCGACGCGCACGATATAGTAGGAACCGTCAAAACCGGACGCCTTTTTATGGATGGACACATTGCCGTCCGCGTCGGTGACCTTCTCATCGATCACTCTGTGTCTGAAATAGCTGTAGGGAGCAGTGATATCATCCTCTGACAGCCCTTCATTCATTGTCCATTCAACAGGACCGGTCTTCGTCTCAAAGCCGTTTGCGGCGCCCATGATGATCGCGGGAGCCTCGGTAGTAGGACCGTCCTTGAGGTTCTGCTTCGCGATACTGGGGATACCGATGGTCTTGGGAGAATCACCGTCCAGCTTATCACCCACGACAGCCTTGACCTCATAGACGCCGGGTGTTCCGTTGAGCAAATCCGCGTTCAGAGAATAGGTGTATCCATAATCAAACACCGTTTCATTGATGCCGTCAGGAGCATAGGATTTGTTCAAATAGCGCTGGATAAAGGTGGCGTCCAATACGGTGATCTCGGAGTCTTTATCCACATCGGCAGCCTTTTTCGCGGTGTCGGAAAGAACGGCCGCATTTACCAAATAGCGCTGAATCGTTGTGGCGTCGACGATTTCCACCGCACCGTTCAGATCGGAGTCGCCGAGCTTATAGCTCTCCGCTCCTGCCGTGATCACACAGCTGAACATCAGAACAAGCGCAAGGGCAACGGGAAGTATCGCCTTCATCAATGACTTTTTCATTAGATCGCCTCCGTTTTATTGTATAATATCAATAAGATATCAAGATTATAACATGCATATTATGTAAAATCAAGATAAATATGCCATGTTTTCAAAGAGATTTCCACTTTGGAATACTCATTCATCGATAACAAAAATCCTGCCGAAAGCATCGACAGGATTCTTTGTACCGTTCTGCTGATACGCATATCGGTGAATATTCTCATCTGTCATGACCGTTTGTGTGTGCCTCAAAAGTCGGGACGATCACAATCGTTTTTTCATCACTTTCAGAACGGCTTCATATAACGCACGGTGACCTTCCGGCGTCAAATGCTGACCGTCAACTTTGCCTGCCTCAGTGACATCCGAAGCGGCAAGAAAAGCGGTGCCGTATTTGTCGGACAGTGCTTTGTACGCTTCTTTCAGCTCTCTGCTTACCGCGAGAGATCGCTCATCGTTACCGAAATTCAATGCGGCTTCTCCGAGATAAAACGGAGAGATCAGAAGGATATTCTCGGCGCTGACATAATCAAGGATCTTTGTCAGGCACTTCTCCATGCCCGCGGTGATCTGCTCGGATGTCGCGTGAAAAACGCTTTTGCAGTCGTTGGTGCCCAGCATGATAACAGCCGCGTCAAGAGGTTGATTCGCTTCCAATATCGCGGGCAAAGCGGCGAGACCGTTTCTTCCGGCACAACCAGGATCATCAAATGCCGTTGTTCTGCCGTTTAACCCTTCCTCAAGGATCAGCGCATCGTTACTGAGATCATTTTGCAGTAACGATGTCCAGCGAACCTCCTCCGGGTATCTGTCAAATCTTTCGGGGTCAAAGCCCCATGTATTGGAATCGCCGAAGACGAGAATTCTTTTCATCTGTTTCCTCCGTTATGTTTTGTCACCATACATGATATGGCTGATCTTTAAACGCCTTCCAAAGAAGCTCGCGCGCTGTCTTTGAAGGATTGGAAACACACTCCCACTTATCCTTTTCTATCACCATCGTATTTCTTTCGGATGTGTTGTATTTCTTCCAATCCGCGCCCTCGACGGTCGGAGCTTCCGTTTTCGCAAAGCTGATCCAGGCTTCCTGCGCTTTTTCGGCTACACCGGGATCAACCTGTCCGGCGCATTGATCCGCCTCCATATTATTGAATATATAGGGCAGTTCAACAGCATGAACCGCGCTCTTATACATATCATCTCTGGTTGAAGGTACTTTCCAAAGATATACGTAGGTTTCTCCTCCGGCGTCTGCGAACCTATCGGCAAAATCAAGTATCTCGTATCTCCACAGTTCTGATATAACCCCTGACTTGGCAAGAGCAGACTTGACCTTTTCATCGCCTGCGTATTCCTCGGGAACGATGCTCTCTTCATATCGGATAAGCTCTTCGACCGCTGCTTTTCCGTCCTTATCCGTCATATCGCGGGCTTCAGCGATCATACCATCCATTCCTTCTACCCAAGAATTGAATTTCTCCTGTGTGGTTTTTCCTATGGAATCCTCTTGAAAGTAATTCCATTCATCGGTATTAGTGCCAATGATCAGCTGTATCCCACTCTTTGCGGCATCCTCGATCGCCTTGTCGAAGTCTTCGGGAATGATATCCCCGTCGGTAACCACATAACAGCATTCGTCGGCGATCATCTTCTCGGCGTCGATTTTCATCCACTCTTCACCGGAGATTGCCAAGAGCTCTTTCATGTTTTTTGCGCCGCTTGATTGCATGATGAACTCTGCATATTTCTGCGCGTCTTCTCTGCTTTTGGGCGCAACCTGTCCGCTCTGAGCGATAGCTCTCTTGAACAGTCCTCTTGCCTTGGGCGAGATCGTCAGAGCGGTAGTGGACCACGCGCCTGCCGATTCACCGAAGATGGTAACATTATCGGGATCTCCTCCGAATCCGCTTATATTCTTTTGTATCCACTGCAACGCGGCGATATGATCACGGATCCCGAGGTTGATATCCGTGTATTCTTCTCCGCCTTCGACCTTTGAAAAATTCGCAAACGACATGAGCCCGAGACGATAATTACAGGTTACGATGATCACATCGTCGTGAGCCTTCGCAAAACTCTGTCCGTTATATATGGGATCCGTCGTTCCGCCCCATCCGTAGGCTCCCCCATGGAAGAACACCATTACGGGTTTCCGGTCTTCACCACCGACGATCCCTTCGTTCTCCCAGATGTTCAGCGTCAGACAGTCTTCGCTTTTAGGCGAATAAGACGCCAGCTCGGACGGCCACTCATACTGCAGCGCGACATATCCGAAATCGTAACATTCAATCTCCTTATCACTCGGATCAGGTGCCTGAGGCGCTTTCCATCGAAGCTCGTTCACAGGAGGCTTAGCGAACGGGACGCCTTTGAAGGACGTGACACAATCCACGGTCTTACCCAGCATGACGCCGTTTTCACAGACGATCTTCACCGGCTCGTTAGCTTTCGCGTCATCTTTCGTTCCGTTTGAAGAAGACGGGCTTTAGCATGCCGCAAGAAAAATAAGACATAATGCAAGAACAGCGATCATCAGTCGTTTCAGATTCTTTTTCATCATAAATCCTCCTATCATACTTCTATAAGCTATATGATTATTTCTCATCATTATTGCGGCATCCTCCTTCTCAACATATTACCGTTCTATTATAATCAATAGTCTCCGATCAGTCAACAAATCAGGCGCGTTTATACTAATTTCATAGCGAAAAAAGAGAAGTCGCTTTTTTTCACGGCTTCTCTTTTTTCATGACGTGCCTTTTTACAGTCCCTTTATTTGACTGAGTAACTGCCGAGATAGCGGAAGGTGAAATTGCTGTCTTGGGTCAGCTTCTGATAATTCTCATAACTGCAAGCGCTGCATTCTATCAGATAGTGATAATTTCCGAGTTCTGTTTTCTCAGGTCTGTCGTGCAGGGCGACAAGCGTGATTCCGAGCTTATCCATTTCAGCCGTCAGCTTCGGTAAATCCTTTGCGGAACCGCTTGCGATAAATGCAAGGCGGTCTGACGCCGCCGTCGCAGGCACATCCTTTGAAAGCACATAAAAACGGGTTTTGTTTTTATCGTTATTCTGGATCCCCGCTGCAAGGATTTCCAAGCCGTAAACATCCGCACAACCTGCCGACGCTATCGCCGCGCAGGATTTATCCTTCCCGTCCGCAACCGTTTTTGCGCCTTCGGCTGTGGATGACGCTTCGATCACATCAGCGTTGGGAAGATTCTTTGCAAGCCACTCTTTTCCCTGAGCGATGCCTTGCTTGTGTGAATACACGGTTTTGATATTCTCGAGCGCCGTTCCCGGAAGCACGAGCAGATTTTGGCTTATGGGCAACTCGACCTCACCGACAACGGATACATTCTCGTTCGCAATCAGCGTATCCACATAATCGATCACGGCGCCGCCGATCGTGTTTTCCTGCGGGATAACGGCATAATTGCTCTCGCCTTCCGTCAGCGCCTGCACAGCTTTCGGAACGGTTTCATAGGGGAGATAACTGCCTTTGCCGTCAAAGAATTTCTCGCACGCCTCCTGCGTATAAGTACCTTCGGGTCCGAGATAACTTACCGTCGCCGCGTCACAGTCGATCTGTACGGGCGTGCCTTCCGCTACATTCTGATCGGAACATCCTATCAGCGAAACGCACAGCATAAACGCCAACAGAAGGGAAACTGTCTTTTTCATAAGCTCACCGCCTTTTAGTGATAGCAGCATGATACTGCATTTTCAGCATATCGTTATCAAAGCAGCGGGATGATCCCGTCAAAGCCCGTCACAGTAAATATCTCCTTGATGTCATCCGACGCGCCCTCGACCGTGACGTTGCCCTGTCCGAGCTTCTTGACCATGATCATCATGGTGCGCAGTCCGGCGGAGGAGATGTATTCCAGCTCTTGCGCTTTCACCTTGACAGAGGAGATACCGTCGCCGCACTCGTCAAATACCTTTAATATCGCGGGAGCGCTGATGGTGTCGATGCGACCGCTGACGGTCATTTCAAGCGCGCCGCCGTTTGTTTTGTAATCAACTGTGAGGTTTTCGATCTTCTCAGCACCGCTGACAGGCGCCTTCTGTGTATAGTTGGGATCAAGAGTCATTTTCCAGACGCAGGCGTTCTTCAGAAGGTCAAGATACTTTTCCTGCCAACTTTCGGGGATCGCCTGCAGCATCGAAAGATTCTCGTCGGCGTGATAGAAGGGCAGCGTTTCCACCTTAAAGCCGCGGGCTTCGATAAACGCCTTCACCTTTTCACGATCCATGCGTCCTACGCCGTCGTTATAGATATCCGACTGCTTCATCGTCCTTTTGCGCGAAGCGTCGTAGGCGTCGGGATCGCTCATGTTTGCTTTTGCGAACGGCTCATATTTCACGCCCAGATCCGAGGTCACAAACGCGCCTGAGTGCTTCTCCAGTATCTGACGTATGCCGTCAAGAAATTGTTCGAACTCTGAAAGCGAAAGATAACCTAAAAGTCCCTCGCAGGAGATCAGCACCTCACCCTCAAGCCCGTCGGCAGCGGCGTTAAGCGAAGCGGCATTCGTCGCGTCTCCGCCGAAATAGACCTTGCCGAGTCCTTCCTTGTCGGCAAAGCTTTGCAGCTCCTCCGCGACGACGGGGACGTCTAAGCCCGCGTAGGAAATGCCGTTTTTCTTACAGAAGATCGCTCTGGGCGTATAACCGCAGGCAATATCCAACAAATTCTTGTAACCCTCCTTTTTAAGCGTTTCGGAAAGAGCGGCATAACGCGCCTCGATTGCCACCGTAACGCCTGTCATCAGCGCTTTTGCGTCAGCCTCTGAGACGAGAGTATCGGACGGGTCTCTCTTGGAGAGTGTTTCCTGCAAGCCTAAGCCCGCGATCATCCGCTTCGCGTCCTCGTTGTCGGCGATCGCCAGCATAAACACGGTGCTTTTTGCGGTGAGATACGTCGGGTTTACCATTGTTCTGTAATCCATAATTCTTCTCCTTTTTCTCCGTTTTCTCTTTAGATATCATGATGATAAATGTTACTATTCATTATACATTACAACAGAAAAATAGCAAGAATTATTTTCATCCCCTCACTTCGACAAAAGACGATGTTAATCTTAGTGCTTTTTGCCTTCCCCTCGGGTAGCCGCTGATTAATTACCATGTCATTCCGAGAAAGCGAAAATTCGCTTGCGCTTCTCGCAATGACTGCGAGAGGATGTGGGATCGCCGCGGGCAAAAGCCCTGCCACGGCATAGTGAGTGATCGTTGGGTTTCCTTGTTTTATGAACGGTCTTGAGCGAAGGAGGCTCCACGGACTACGGCTTTGTGTAACTTGCTGCAAATGTTTGTGAATGTTTGGTTGTTACGCTGAATAAATAAGCGCTCTTTCTGCTTGAATAATCGCCGGATATCAGGTATAATAAAACAAAATATTCGTCTTTCGCGGCGGTATTTGCAGAAGTTTGATGACCGGGTTTGTGATGAAATACCCTGTGTAGGATTCAAAAACCCGGTCATAATTTTACCCCGGCGGAAAAGCAGAAGAAAGAGATATAACCAAACTATACCGGAGGACTTAGTATGGTCAGTAATCACTTGAAACCGCAAACGCAGGAAACCTCACGACGATACGAACTGGAGCTGTTGAAGGCGCTGGCGATCATCAGTATGATCATATGCCATCCGGTGATCCGACTCGGTATCCACAATCCGGGATACGAAAAAGAGTTTCTCTTCTTCCTCGGTCAGGATATCTTTGGCGATTATCTCTGCGTTGCGCATGCGTTCATGTTCGCAATGGGCTTTGGTATCGTTTTCACGCGAAAAAACACGCCGAAGGAGCTGATGCTTCGAGGAGTGAAGATCTATCTGCTCGGATATGTGCTGAACTTCTTCCGCTACGGAATATTCAACCTGACTGAAGCCATCTTCACCGGTGAGTTTAGGTCTGACATGCTGGAGGCGCTGTTCGGAATGGATATCCTGCAATTCGCGGGACTTGCACTGATCTTTACCGGAATCCTGAAAAAGCTGAAGCTCCGTGAGATCCACATGCTGGCGATCGCCGGAGTCCTTTCGGTGATCGGCTCCGTCATTCCGGCTATCGACACGGGGAATTTTGCGGGAAACTGGCTCCTCGGTCACTTCGTCTATACAGACCCGGAAGCCTGCACTTTTGTGTTTTTCAACTGGTATATTTTTGTTGCAATAGGTATGGTGTTCGGCTCGATCCTTCGCAAAACAGAGGACACCGACCGCCTTTACAAGCGGCTGTTGATCGTCTCCTGCTGTGTCATGGTCGTGTATATCACATTGACTTTCATCTTCGGCGTGTATTTCCTCTGTCGGGATCACAATTATTACATGCTGAGTCTGCCGGAGGCAGCCGGACTGCTGTCCATCGACCTGAGTTTTCTCTCGGCGTTCTATTTCCTGCTCAAACGCGTTCCTGCCTCAAAGCTCCGTGTATTTCTTGATATGAGCCGCAACATTACGCCGATCTACTTCATCCACTGGTGCATCCTCGGCTTTGTTGATTCGATCTTCTGCTATCTGTTCGATATCTCTTTCCCCTGGCCGGTCATCTATCTGATCGGAGTAGTCTTGATCATTCTGTCGAGTTGGATCGCAAACCTCTGGGCAAAGCGAAAACGTTCGGCAAAAGCACAATAGACCAACAAGTTCGGTGCCTTTTGACCGCTGTTATTCTACTTATACTAAGTATCCATTAAACGCTTTATCAAATTTGTTAGCGAGAAATTTCGCAGAGCAAGGCGGAGGACGTAGGCATACTGGCGTATGTCAAGGACGACAACACCGCAATGCGGAATTTAACGCAATATATGTTAAAGTGTTTTAATGATACTTGTCTGTTCTATAACTCCTAAGGTCGTTCAGAAATGAACGGCCTTATTTTTATGCCATTTTTTAGGAGGGACGATATGGATATAACTCAAGTTGAGCTGCCATATAGTCTGTCCGGACAAGTCCTTCTTATCTGTTATAAGTATTTTATTTCAAAGCAAATAATTTATCAACAACGAAAAAAGAACTTGCCGTGCAACAAGTTCTTCCTTTATAATCCTCAATACCATAAACACATAGAAGCACGCATGCTTATGGTTCGTAAAACCGCAAAGCAGTTTTACATAAGAAATACTCACTATCGAATGTTGGCATCGTGATACGCGTATCTCCTATTTTCACACCCCGTCGCCAGGGCACTATCTTCGGCACTACAGGGCTTAACTTCCGTGTTCGGGAAATGTGGTCTCCGAAAAGCCCCGCTTTTTGGAGAAAGGACGAGTGACGAAGCGATACGAGAGCGGATAACAAGATCTGCTCTCAATGAGCGAAGTCCGCGAGGACGCGGGGTGGGCCCCCTGCGTCATCAACACCAACTGTTGATAGTGACATCTTTTGGCTCCCCCAGTTGGACTCGAACCAACGACAACTCGGTTAACAGCCGAGTGCTCTACCGACTGAGCTATGGAGGATCATGTGCCCTTTCGGGCTATCCCTAAAGACCAGCAATAGTGTCGGGTATATTTCTATATACTCGCTCTACCGACTGAGCTATGGAGGATTATGTGCCCTTTCGGGCGATTCCTTCAATTTTCACGGAAGATAGTACGGTGCAAATCTAGACGCCATCACTGCCGAGTAGCTGTTAACCGAATCATAATGTAATATAACAAATATATAACAATTTGCGATAATCTTGGTACGAAAAACAGGTTCATTTTGAAGAGTATAAAGTAGAAAAACTAGCTATTCGAGGGTTCGAAACCCGACAGACAGGGAAAACACCCGAAAAACATCTATGTTTCACGCAACAGAAAAACACGTTCTTTATACGACAAAAAGCCCGATAAAATCTGGCTTTTGGGGGTGAATATCTTTTTTATTCACTTAGTATGTGCTTGATGTACAAAAAAGATTTTTTTCGCATAAAAGCCGTACAGTTTTGAACCCTCGTACACCAAACCTGCCGCAGTTTTGAACCCACGAATAAAAACGGTTAACCCATCGTTCTAAAGAATTCAAAACCCTCTGCTGTATGTATTATACCAGATTGATTAAAAACTTTATAATAAACATAATAGTTTATAATAAAGAAGAATTGTCGTTTGCTTAGAAATAAAGTCCTTTCTTTTCCGTTATCCGTGTTATAATTGTAGCTCTTGAAAGGAGGCATATACTCGATGAAAAGAGTCAGCAATGAAACAAAGCAAATCATTATCAACCAATTCAACAACGGAATATCCGTTGCTTCGTTAACCGAAACAACCGGTATCCCACGAAGTACTATTTACGGATGGCTGAAAGCCTCTCATAATAATAGTTCTTCAAAAAAGAAACCCGTCAACAAATAGAGAATACTGGATCTCGAGAGTTCCGTTACACGATTAACGACTTTAGTCGAAATCCTTCAAAGGGTATTTGAAGTGGAGAGAATTCCGACAAATCTCAGGTTGGAAGAAATGGAGAAGATCTATCTTTTTCAGAGCAGCACCGACCGTTGCACTTATAGTAATCCCCCCTAACAAAAAACACCGACTGCTTTTCAGCAATCGGTGTTTGGTTCAATTATTTGATTATCATAATGTTTCAGTCCAAAGGTACAAGTCATTTGCCGATACATTCGGGCTAAACAACTTTGCTCCGATGATCTCGGTTTCAGAAGCAAGATATGGCTCGAGCTTTGCAGCACATTTATTGATATCACTTCCTCCCGACGTTGCAAATAAAGCGATCTTCAGACCGCTAAAATCATGCTCTTTCAGGAATGTTTGAATGATATTCGGCGCGGCATAGTACCAGATAGGAAACCCCAAGAAAATCGTATCGTAGAGCGCTAAATTCTCTATGTGTTTTTCCAGCGGTACGTCCTTTCTTCGGATTTTCTCTCTGTTACAACGTGCCAAAGGATTTGTCCATCTCAAATCCGCGTCGGTATAAGGTTCTTTTGGTTTGATCTCAAACAGATCAGCGTCTATGCTATCAGCAAGTCTTTTTGCAACCTTCGCTGTCGTTCCGCTCGCTGAAAAATACGCAACAAGTTTTCTGCTCATAATACTCTCCTCATCGAATGACATTTTATTATCCAAAGGTTAAGTTGTTGTCAGTTTAAGCAAGCGCCCGTTTGTAAATCGCTTCAACAGCCGTCGCGTCCAAGGGACGGATTCTGGAAAGTCGAAGCGTGTCATTCATCGTAGCGTCGAGAGATAACTCTCTCAGATCAGTCTCACAGATGCCGACGTTCAGCTCCGTAAGTGAGACAGGCATTCCGATAGATTGGAAAAAGCTGACAGTACAGTCTATCCCCTCTCTTGCAGCGCTCTTGTCATCCTCGGCACTCACGTTCCAGACTCTTCTCGCAAACTGAGCGAATCGAGGGACACAGTCAAGATACAGTTCGTTTGCCCAAGCACCCCATACTGCCGACAGAGATGCGCCGTGCGTCACGCCGTAACGCGCAGATAAGGCATGACCGAGCTTGTGAACAGAGAAGTCTTTTCCTCTGCCGCATTCAGTCAGGTTGTTATGTGAAAGGCTCGAAGCCCAGAACACTTCAGCCATAGCGTTGTAATCCGCAGGGTTCTTAACAGCAACAGTCCCGTTCTTGATTACCGTGCGGAGCAAACCCTCGGCGATCTCGTCTGTGAGGTCGCATCTTGTATCGGGAATGAAATATCTCTCCATCGTGTGCATCATGATATCCGTCACACCGGCGGCTACCTGATAAGCTGGGAGCGTTGCTCCCCATTCGGGATTGATAATTGCAAATTTACAGCGATTGAAGGGAGTATTGATCCCTGCTTTTTTACCGATCGCAGTATTGGTCAGAACAGCGGAATCGCTCATCTCGCTTCCTGCCGCCGGGATCGTCAAAACAGCTCCCACAGGCAGAGACTGATTCAAAGGAACTTTCTTAGTCCACAGATCCCACAGGGCTTGATCAGAATTCGCCGTGCCGTGAGCGATCGCTTTAGCGGTGTCGATCGCACTGCCTCCACCTACACCAATGATCATATCGGCGCCAAAACCAAGCGCTTTCTTCACGCCATCTTCGGCGTGTTCTAATGTGGGATTAGGCTGTGCGCCGCCGAACTCTTCATATGCAATACGGGATTTTGTCAGGGACTGTTCCAGACGTGACAGCAGGCCGCTTTTGACAACGCTTCCTTTTCCGAATACAAGTAACGCTTTGTGACCATACTTGCTTGCTGTTTGTCCGATCTGAACTTCAACGTCTCGCCCGAAGATCATCTCAGTCGGTGCGTGATAGATAAAGTTATTCATGTTTCTTCTCCTTTCCTGATTATCGTGCTTATCAAGCGTCAGATACTTTTGCTTCCTCATTTCTGATTGCGTTGTCTGATTTATTGCTTTCCTTCAGGTGTTTAATGATTCGCGCCGGATTTCCGGCAACTACTACATCTTCGGGAAACGATTTTGTCACAACAGAAGCGGCGGCAACAACAGTGTTATTGCCGATCGTGACACCGGGGAGTATCGTTACCCCTCCTCCAATCCAGACGTTATCGCCAATATTGACGGGCTTAGGAATACCGATCTTTTTTCTTCGTCCTTCCGCGTCCAGAGGATGACCGATTGCGTAAATACACGTTTTCGGTCCTATCATACAATTTGTGCCTATTCTGATCGGAGCGGCGTCCAGAAATACACAGTCAAAGTTCATGAAAAAATCATCGCCGACAAAAATGTTATATCCGTAGTCGCAGTGAAACGGAGGTTTTACGGCGATATTTTCTGTGCAGCTTCCCAACAACTCTTTCAGTATTGACTTTCTGACAGATTCATCCTCGGGCGAATCATTAAAACGGGAACAAAGGATCCGCGCGTTTTTCTTGTCCTCCATGAGTTGAGGATCGTTCGTCAGAAAGGGTTCGGCATTTGTCATTTTTTCTCGTTCGGTTTTCATCATACGTTTATCCTTTTAACCATTCTTGTACAATCAAATTTCCAACTTTTGAAAACTTCATCGTCTCTTTGCTTGTATCCGAGCCTTTCATAAAAGCCTGTCGCTTCCAATCTGGCGTCGATTACTATTTCTGTATAGCCGAGTTCTGCAATCCACTTTTCAGCTTCTGCGATCGCTCTGCTGCCAAGATGCTTTCCTCGATATTCGGGAAGAACAACGACTCGTCCGACCAGAACCGTATTTTCATCCAGCTCATAGAAACGGCAAGTTGCAACAGGATAGGTGTCGTCTATCAGAACGATGTATTTGCTCTTATCGCCGTCATGCTCATCGAATTCCTCTTGCAAAGAGATATGGTACTGGCGGTTCATACCCTGAATCCTGACGGAGTATGCTCCTGCGCGTTGCCATGTTTCAGTTGCTCTCAAAGTTTTGATATCGTCCATCTCATTCACCATCATTCGCACTTGGTTTCTGCAGTTTCTTTCTGTCGTAAACCTTTTTGCTCTTTACTACTCTGGTCGTCGGCTTCAAGCCGTTCCAATCTCTTCTCAGCCGAGCATGGAATCTACGCTGTTCTTTTTTGCTTTGCTTTTTGAACGGTACAATTTTCATATTTATAGCACCTTGACGATCTCCGTCATATCCTTACTCTCATAATGGAGCTTCAAGGGCTCCGCGTCATCCGCAGGGTAACCCAGCGTCATCAGCAAAATTGGAGTCTCGTTCTCAGGCAGATCGAAAGCCTCTTTTACTTCACTCGGCTTAAAATAATTCACCCAGCATGAACCGATACCGATATCCCACGCGGCAAGCATCATATGATCGGCAACGATGCTGACATCCTGGATTCCGGCTCGACAGTCTGCTTCAAGAGGACTTTTCCAGTCGGCGGTCTCATCGAGTGCGATCAGCAGTACGACAGGCGCATCAAACGCACAGCGCGACAATGATCGGATCTTCGCGATCGCCTCGTCACTCTTTAATACATATATCCTCTGCGGCTGATAATTGCATCCTGTAGGCGAAACCATGCCTGCTTCAAGGATTCGGTTTAATTCGTCATCCCAAATCATATCGGGCTTGTATTTACGAACGGAATACCGTTCTTTGATAACCTTAGTGAATTCCATTATGTTTCTCCTTGTACATTACTCGCTGTCTGGATAGTATTCCCAGCCGTGATCATCATGATAGATCATCAGTTTTGTCATACCGCCATCGATGCAGATATTCTCTCCGGTGATAAAGCCTGCTTTTTCTGAACACAGGAACAGTACCATGTGGGCAATATCCTCAGGCTTTCCGACTCGTCCTGCCGGATGCTGAGCAGCATCGGCGCCGGCATATTCCGTTCCGCTCGTTTCGATCCATCCCGGCGATATGCTGTTGACCCTCACCTTACCGGCGAGGCTCACAGACAAAGCGTGGGTCAGAGCGGCAATACCGCCTTTGGCGGCTGTGTAGCTCTCCGACTGAGGTTGGCTCATACGGTCACGGGACGACGAGATATTAACGATCGCTCCACCCTGAGCAAAGTGGTCCTTAAACAGCTTCGTCAGCATAAACGGTGCGGACACTCCTACCCGTAGAGAATAATTGAATTCATCGTAAGTGCATTCATCTATTCCCTTGAACAGAGGAAGAGCGTTATTGATCAAATAATCAATATGTCCGTATTCAAAAACGACCTGACTCGCAAAAGCAGTGAGAATCGTTTCGTCCGCAATATCTCCCTGATAATACAGATCATAGGAAGTATGCTGGTTCGGAAGAAGGTCTATAATGCAAACCTTTGCACCTTCGGCATGGAACATTTCCGCGATACATCTGCCGATACCCTTTGCTCCTCCGGTGATAACGGCAACTTTATCCATAAACATGAAACCCATGATCGTTTCAACTCCGTCAAAATACAATTAATTTGAGAAATACTGTTATTTGTTTTTCCGCTCATGATTGCTTCGGCAGTTTGTGCTTGACCATGTTTTTCGGATAAGGTCCCTCTATCTTATATGGGATACCCAGCTCATCCATGACTTCGCCAAACGCTTTCACATACTTCGTCTTCTTTATGAGCTGCATAAAGGAGACAAATATCTTATCAGCCATAGATGTGACCTCCAACAGAATATGCCCCTCCACAATCAATATATACGACTCCACATAATCGGCGACCTCGCCCCAGTCCATCATTCCCGAATAGTTTACGATAAAGGTTCCGTGCTGCGCTTTCTTCCCCGCTCTGGGGTCGTTTTTTGCATAGTATTCCCTTTTGTTTTTTAAGCCCGTAACCCTGTCAAGGTCATCGTAAAAAGAGAATCGCTGCCTCAGCTGATAGTTGCTGACAGATGGGTCGATCTGGAGAATGATTTGCGAGCGCGTTATGGTTCCCAGCATTTCCATATCTTTTTTTAGTAGTTCTCTCTCATAATCAATATGGACATGGCTTAATATATCGCAGTGTGTATTCGGCATCCCGATATCCTTAGACGGATTGTGCGCAATTTCAGCTCCGATGACCTTGTGCTTTTCAGGCAGGAGCTTATCCAATGCCTTAGCCACGGCGACGATGAAAAAAGAGGCCACGCTGGCGTCATTTTCTTTCGCAAATAACATGACGTCTTTTTGATTAAATGTAAACTGATAATAGATCGGCTTTCTCATAAACGGATTAAACATACCGTTCAAATAATCAAAAATCATAGTGACAGGATTTTTGCTTTTGTATTGATAAATCGGCTCTTCATCCAAAAGCATGTCTATAGTCGGCGCTTCACCCTCTCCGGGCAGCAGGCTGCTGTTAGGCTTCCTGATACCGGGCGCATCAGGCGTTACATGATGCTTTTCAACCACATATTGATATATGGTAGTCATGATCCAAGGCATAATGCCTCTTCCGCCGCATAACGAATGACTGATGTTGAAAAAGATGTCTCTTTCCTCTGTGTCGACAAACAACAAGTGACGGTTTGCCGCTTCACTGCCAAGCTGCGGAAGCTTAGAAGACGTCGGCAAAACAACGACGTCTCTGCCGTTCGGAATCAGATCGTATCCTCCGTCATCACCTAAGACGACCTCCACCGCAAAATATGGATAACGCTTGATAGCGGTATTCACAGCGCGGCGCAAAGCGTCCGGATCGACTGTTTCCTTCATCCTGACCTTTGCCCTTATGATAAAGGAAAAAGTCTTTTCATTTGCGTAAAATCTGTAAGTGTCTAAATTGTACTTCATACAGACCGTCTCCTTCTATTTATTATCGTAATAATAACAAATAATAATGCGGTTGTCTATAAACCTATGCAAAATAACAAACGTTTTTCTGAACACGGTTATTCACTACTGCAAACGTGTCATTAAATCCCGACAATGAAATCCTTAGATAAGTAACGCCCCAAAACCCCAGTGTTTATGCGGGTTTCGAGAGTTGCAATGTCTCGGATTTACGCCATTTACGCCAAACTTACGCCAAACGATGCAGAAAGTTGTGCAGAGCGTAATCAATCGCATATTTTAATGAATTTGACCTTGATGGATTCGTTTTCATCAAGGTCTTTTTTTGTTTGACGGATAGACAAAATCAGGCTGAAATGATATAATGATAGAAATATAAATCGGAATTTAGGAGACCAGAATATTGAAACTTAAAACAGAAAAGAAACCGAAGATACCGATAATTATTATTTATTCTCTCGTTTTTTACGCACTCTGGGCGTTGTGGGAGCTTTTCGGCAGAAGTGCGGTCGGCAGTGTCGTTTCCAACGAGTTTCTGCTTGAATTTATAACAGAAGGAATCATTAAAGTTTCGGTTTGGTTTTTGCCTGCGGTTTGTTTAGTGCGGTATTTCAGAGATGAAGTATATATCGGATTAAAGGATATGTTTACAAATCGAGTGAAGCTCCTTAAATATATCCCTGTATATCTGGTCTTTACCGCTTATTCGATCATCCCCGTAATTATAACTAAGGGCGGATTGGTTATCAGCGACAGCTTCACCTACGCCAAGTTGATTGGCATTCTTTTTGTAGGTATTACGGAGGAAATGGTTTTCCGCGGCTGGCTGCTGAATATTACCGTCACCGAAAACAGAAAATGGCTGCCGATTATTATCAATGCGGTAATGTTTCTGCTGATCCATTTCCCAATTTGGATAGCAAGCGGAATATTTATTGATGAATTCACAAGTCTTAATTTCTTGTGTGTGCCCGCATTGAGCATAATTTTCAGTTGGTCATTTATTAAAAGCAAAAACATCTGGATACCCATTACCCTGCATATGTATTGGGATTTGCTTACGGATTTGTTCTATTAATGGTTGAATCTGTCTATCCGTAACAAGGCAGAGAAAATAGAAAAATTCTGATTTGAATTTGAAATAATCTATGGCTATTATAGCATATCATAGGTTGTTAGTAAAGTCCTCCAAAAGCCTGATAAACAGTGGATTTATCGCAGTTTGCTCACCTTATGCGGACATAGGATTTCACATTTTATTATATCGTTCTCGAAGGCTCGCAAGGGCAAAGTTGAGGGAAAGAAAAACTGATAATAGGTTATAGCAAAATGTGGCAATCGGGGTGCTGTGATATATGTGCGAATATATTTTTGGAGGATTCTATAATGAAACACAATTTTGAAATTAGCTATACACAACAGGGCGATTATCTGCTGCCCGACTTAAGATTACCCGAACAGCCAAAGGTAGAAATCGGCATTTGGGGCAAACGGCATTTACGGTATATCGAGCAGCACCACAAAATCCGTTATACCAATCTGCTGACGAGCTGCAAGCTGACCGCCTATCTCGCTGACATTGACGAGCAGGCAGAGGATATGTTCTTTCGGTTAGTAAAACAACTTGCCGAAAAGGAAGGCGTGACCGAACAGCTTAAAGCAGACAATCAAATGTTGTGGGTGCAGAGAATGAACAATATCCGTAACCGTGTAACAGATATTGTGAATGCAGATTTGATTTATACCTGATAAGCACAGCCGTCAAGTGGGGTAACCTCCTTCTTGACGGCGTTTTCTATTGATATATTTTCGAAATAGTGCTACAATTTAATATAGAAAATAACTTTTATCCGTGGAGGATATATGCTCTACCGAATAGATAAAAAATTTAAAACTATAACTGCTAATCCGTCTCAACGTAAAAATTATCTTGAACTTGCTCCTTGTGAAGCACTTAGACCATATATTCATTGCTTTTGGTACAACAAAAATGACAGCGCAATAGCATTCAAATCACTTGTGATTCCCGATTTGTGTATGGATATCATCTTATATGAGAACGTTGGATATCACGCGGACTTTTGTGGTATCAACAATCGCCCTTTTTACTCCGTCAACACGGATACTGAACTTTTTGGTATTCGCTTTTACGCTTGGGCAGTTGCGCTGTTTACAGACGATACAATGGTTGACACTTTAAATGCTTGTGATTGCGCTCAAAGGTATTTCTGCGATTTCTCCAATCAAACGGCAGAAGAAATCATATGCGCCGAAAGTCTTTATGAGAAGAAACGGCTTGCGGAAAACTATCTGCTGAAAAAACTCAGCAACAGAAGTATCAATCCTTCTGTTCTGAATTCCGTTGTTTACGCTATCAGGCATAGCGGAAAGGCAACTGTAAAGAACTTGGCAGATGATAATGCCGTCAGTAATCGGAAATTGGAGAGGGATTTTCTGAGCACAACGGGCGTATCGCTGAAACAGATGGTAAATTTGATTCGTTATCAACTTCTATGGCAGGATGCAGTTAAGCGTGATTTTAATGTGCTTGACAGTGTTGAAAAATATGGTTTCTTCGACCAATCGCACTTGCTCAAAGAATTTAAGAAATATCACGGATTGACATTAACAGAAGCACGTAATGAAGTTTTACGCTTGTCGCATTTTTACAATACATAAGCTCCACACTTTGCTAAAATGTTCTTATCAATATTTTAGGAGGAAAAGTATGAACAAAATAACTTGTATATGTTTAGGCGTTAGGAGTATGGAGAAAGCGATCAAGTTCTACCGTGACGGTTTAGGCTTCAAAACGGATTGCACGGAGGATAACCCGCCCGTCTGCTTTTTCAACACACCCGGAACAAAGTTTGAACTGTATCCGTTGGATTTATTGGCAAAAGATATCAGCGAGGACAACCCACCAAAAGGAAACGGCTTTGGCGGCATCACTTTGGCGTACAATGTTGAACACAAGGAGGATGTCGATAAGGTGATTGAATTGGTTAAGTTAGCAGGCGGTAAGGTTGTAAAAGAACCTCAAAATGTGTTTTGGGGAGGTTATCACGCCTACTTTGCCGATTTGGACGGCTATTATTGGGAAGTGGCTTGGGGACCTGATTTTCGGTTTAATGACAACGGATTGCTAGTATTCTAATTGAGATATTTCCAAACAATCCCGTAACACTCAAACTTGCAAGGTAATAAAAATACCCTACCACATCGATTTTGCTCTCCAGAATGCACATAAACAGTGCCTTTTAAAGCCTAAAAGCGTTACACTATCTCGATACAGATTAGAATATATATTTACAATCAATTTATCGATTTAAGGTGTTGATTTTGCGGTTTGTATCTGTTATAATGATTACAGTAACGTTGATACTGTTTTGATACTGTTATAATTTGAAGCCAAAAATAATGGGCAGAATAACGGTAAAAGATGTATCAAAAACCGCTAATACTAAGCTAATATGTTTAGTATTAAAATGAATTAAGCGAGTGGGAGTAATCCCCAAACCGTCAAAAAGCGCATAAACAAGCGGTTTTTGACGTGTGATTGTCCTCGTTGGCAACAGAATGGCAACATTATTTGAATTATTGTAAAAATAGAGAGCTATCAGATTTTCTGTAAGTCTGATAGCTCTTTTTGTTTTGCGTTATTAGTCTTTGTTTATTTTGTCTTGGAACGCTGCTGTCATAGCTTCGCTCAATTCCTGTGAGGGAGCTTTCGCATAATTGACATTGGTATACTTTGGATAGTTATAACGCCACTTGTCGTAATCGTCTTTGCTGATTTCGCCATTGCGGTATTTTTCACGCTCTGCGCACCAAACGTGAAGCTCGTCTAAAAGATTTCTTGCTTCTCTGCTGTTGAATGGATCAACACGCATAATGATCTCGCCGTCTCTTTTTTCAATCGTCAGCCCGTAAATATCCTCTAAGGTAAATAGAGTGTGCATAAGACCGATATAGGAATCAATGTCAGGTACGTTTAATGCGTCGGGAGATATGCTGAATACCTCCGCAAGTTTATTTGTTAAATCTGCTTTCGGCGATCTTGTGCCTGATTCATACTGTGCCATACGGATGTCTGCGGTTTTCTCAGGAAACCCTACTAAACAGCCTAAATATTTTTGTGTCATTCCACGCAGATTTCGGAAAAATCTAATTCTTTCACCAATAGCCATCATTAATTGCCCCTTTTTTGTTTTGATATAACTATAATAACATATATGTTTAGTATATGTCAAGCCAACCAAAACAAAAAAGTTAAATATTTTCTTCAAATGCACTTGACATAAACAAAAATGTTTAGTATAATGATATTAAACAAATAGCGTTAAGTTATTGGTTTAACCGTTGTACGCCACGGCAATGACGTATCCGCTCGGGCGAATCGGAATGCGGTCAGAAAGTATCCGACACTAAATAACAATAATATTATTTTTCAGAAAGGGGGAATTTGAATGGACGGTACAAGCTTTATGAGTGTTGATGAGGTAGCTCAGACACTGGGGGTTTCTAAATCCTACGCCTATAAAATCGTACATCAGCTTAACGCCGAACTTAAGGCAGAAGGCTATTTAACGATTTCGGGGCGAGTAAATAAACAGTATTTTATTGAGCGCACCTGTTACGGTGTGACAAAGAAAGAGAGGTAAATATGTCAGTATATAAAGAAGAAAAGACAAACACTTGGCGAGTAATATATCGCTACACCGACTGGAACGGAGAACGTAAACAGTCACAAAAACGGGGCTTTAAAACCAAACGAGAAGCGCAGGCTTGGGAGCGTGAACAGCTCAATAAGCTCGGCGGCGACTTAGATATGACGTTTAAAAGCTTTGTTGAACACTACACCGAGGATATGAAGTCAAGGATCAAGGAAAACACTTGGTCAACCAAAGAGCATATTATTGAAAAAAAGCTGCTCCCTTATTTCGGAAAGCTGAAAATGTGTAATATTACGCCACAGCAGATTATCACTTGGCAAAATACACTGATTAACTACAAGGACGATAATGGTAAGCCTTATTCGCCCGTGTATTTGAAAACAATTCAAAATCAGCTTTCAGCTATCTTTAATCACGCTGTCAGGTTTTATAATCTGAAAGAAAATCCTTGCAAGAAAGCGGGCAGTATGGGCAAAAAACAAAACCGAGAAATGCTGTTTTGGACAAAGGCAGAATATCTCAGGTTTGCCGAAGCAATGATGGATAAAAACGTTTCATTTTATGCCTTTGAAATGCTCTATTGGTGCGGATTGCGATTAGGAGAATTGTTAGCTCTAACATCTGCTGATTTCGATTTTGAAAAGCGGACGGTAAGAATCAACAAATCCTATCAGCGTATAAACGGCGAGGACGTTATCACCGATCCGAAAACGACTAAGAGTATTCGCACAGTAACAATGCCTGATTTTCTCGCCGAAGAAATGCAGGACTACATCAAATCCATTTACGGCGTACAGCCCGATGACAGAATTTTTTTGATTACAAAAAGTTATTTGCATCGGGAGATGAAGCGCGGCAGTCAAGAAGCTGGCGTAAAACGCATACGCATACACGATTTGCGCCACAGCCACGTTTCGTTGTTAATAGAAATGGGCTTTTCGGTGGTAGCTATCGCAAACCGTGTAGGACACGAGAGTATAGACATCACTTACCGCTATGCTCATATGCTTCCTACGGCGCAGAATGAAATGGCTGCAAAACTGAATGTGGAAAGGGGAATAGAGGATGTCAGCTAAAAACAGAGACAGAAAAAACCGCTGGCGTTGCAAGACGGTAGGTTTTAATGTATCGCCCGAAGAAAACGATCAAATCAATTTTGCTGTTAAGCTTTCCGGTCACACCAAACAGGATTTTTTAATCAGCAGGGTATTAAACAGGGATATTATCGTGCAGGGCAATCCGAGAGTGTATAAGGCGCTGAAAACACAGCTCGCCTTAGTCTTGGATGAACTGAAACGCATAGAAGCAGGA
>NZ_JAEQMG010000106.1 GCF_016680995.1 Ruminococcus difficilis
CCGGAGCGAGTGCGCCGGTTGCCGATGCCGACTTTCCTTGTTCTGTCGGGGACAGGGCTGCATATCTACTATGTTTTCCAGCAGCCGATTGACCTATACCCGAATATAAAAATTCAGCTTAAAAGTCTGAAATATGACCTCACTTTCCGGCTATGGGAGTATGGCAGCACTTCGCAGGTCAAGGCGATCCAGTATCAATCCATCAATCAGAGCTTCCGCATGGTGGGCAGCATCAATGACAAGCATGGGACGGAGCTGGTCGCTTTCCGTACCGGAGAACGGGTAACGCTGGATTATCTGAACGCCTACGCAAAGCCAGAAAACAGGGTGGATGTCAATAAGCCTTTCAGCCCATCCAAAATGACACGAGCTGAGGCGATGGAGGCATATCCGGAGTGGTATGAGCGTGTTGTTGTGAGAGGCGAGAAAGGACGCAAGAAGTGGGATATTGCCGGAAAGGTGCATGGTGATGATCCGTATGCGCTCTACCATTGGTGGCTGCGGCAGATCGGAGAGATAAAGGGCGGGCATCGGTATTTCTTTTTGATGTGCCTTGCTATCTATGC
>NZ_JAEQMG010000107.1 GCF_016680995.1 Ruminococcus difficilis
AGCAGGGGCTGCTTGAACTGGCTGCCCTTGACGGTTGTGAACTTGAACTTCTCTGCAACCTCGGGCTTCTCGTCTACGGTCAGACCGTAATCGAAGAGAGCCTGCTTGGGTCTCTGAGAATCGATGGGCTTCATAACGAGAGCCTTCTCGCCCTTCTTGCCCGGGCATACCTGAGCGCAAGCGCCGCAGCCTGTGCAGTCGAGGGTGGAAACGGTCATAACGAACTTGAGTTCCTTAAGGCCGATCATCGGGATAGCCTCTGTTCCCTCGGGAGCAGCCGCAACCTCGGCGTCTGTCATGGGAACGGGACGGATAACAGCGTGCGGACATACGATCGCGCAGCGGTTACACTGGATACAATTAGCGCTCTGCCACTCGGGAACGTCTACCGCAATGCCTCTCTTCTCGAAAGCAGCGGAGCCGTTGGGGCAGGTACCGTCGATGTGGTCAACGAACGCGGATACGGGGAGCTTGTTGCCCTTGTAAGCGTTAACGGGCTTGAGGATGCCGTTTACGTACTCAACGAGAGCGCCCTGTCCGTCAGCCTTGTCAGCTACGGCGTCATCTGCGGCGTTAGCCCAGTCAGCGGGGATCTCGACCTTCTTAAGGTCTTCCATACCGCGGTCGATAGCGGCATAGTTCATGTCTACGATAGCCTGACCCTTCTTGAGGTAGGACTTCTTCGCGGCAGCTTTCATGAATTCCTTAGCTTCCTCAGCGGGAATGATGTCGGCGATCTTGAAGAATGCGGACTGAAGTACGGTGTTTACACGGCCGCCCAGACCGATTTCCTTACCGATCTGAATAGCGTCGATGGTGTAGAAGTTGATCTTTCTCTCGGCGAGGATTCTCTTCATCTTGCCGGGGAGACGCTTGGTGAGCTCTTCAACGTCCCAAGCGCAGTTGAGCAGGAACGAGCCGCCTTCCTTGAGGTCGTCAACGATGTCGTACTTGTCAACGTATGAGGGGTTGTGGCATGCTACGAAGTCAGCCTTGGAGATGTAGTATGTGGACTTGATCGGTGTGCTGCCGAAACGCAGGTGGGATACGGTAAGACCGCCGGACTTCTTGGAGTCGTAAGCGAAGTAGCCCTGAGCGTACATGTCGGTGTGGTCGCCGATGATCTTGATGGAGTTCTTGTTGGCACCGACGGTACCGTCCGCGCCGAGACCCCAGAACTTACAGCTGTGGGTGCCTGCGGGAGTGGTGTCGGGATTCTCAACTACGGGGAGTGAGAGGTTGGTGACGTCGTCTACGATGCCGATGGTGAAGCGCTTCTTGGGAGCCTCGGACTCAGCGTTTCTGTAAACAGCGATAACGTCGCCGGGTGTGGTATCCTTGGAACCGAGACCGTAACGGCCTGCGTATACTTTTACGCCTGCGAACTCGGAATCATTGAGAGCTGCGAGAACGTCGAGGTAGAGAGGCTCGCCGATGGAGCCGGGTTCCTTTGTTCTGTCGAGAACGGAGATTGTCTTGACGGTCTTGGGAAGCTCGTCGGTCATGTACTTGCCGACGAAGGGACGGTAAAGTCTTACCTTGAGCAGACCAACCTTCTCGCCTGCAGCGTTGAGGTAGTCAACAACTTCCTCTGCGCAGTCGCAGACAGAACCCATAGCTACGATTACGTGCTCAGCGTCAGCTGCGCCGTAGTAGTTGAAGGGCTTGTAGTTGGTGCCGATCTTCTCGTTGACCTTGTTCATGTACTCGATAACAACCTCGGGTACAGCGTCATAGTACTGGTTGCAGGCCTCGCGTGCCTGGAAGAAGATATCGTCGTTCTGAGCGGTACCGCGGGTTACGGGGTGCTCAGGGTTGAGTGAACGTCTGCGGAATTCCTCTACAGCGTCCCAGTCGAGCATATCTGCGAGGTCAGCGTAGTCCCACTCCTCGATCTTCTGGATCTCGTGAGAGGTGCGGAAGCCGTCGAAGAAGTGCAGGAAGGGAACTCTGCCCTTGATAGCGGTGAGGTGAGCAACGGCGCCGAGATCCATACACTCCTGAGGATTGTTGGAGCAGAGCATTGCGTAACCTGTCTGACGGCAGGCATATACGTCTGAATGGTCGCCGAAGATCGAGAGAGCGTGGCTGGTGAGAGCACGAGCCGATACGTGGATAACGCCGGGAAGCAGCTCGCCCGCCATCTTGTACATATTAGGAATCATCAGGAGCAAGCCCTGAGAAGCGGTGTAGGTGGTGGTGAGCGCACCTGCCGCGAGAGAGCCGTGAACCGCGCCTGCAGCGCCGCCCTCGGACTGCATCTCAGTTACCTGAACTTCTCTTCCGAAAAGGTTCTTAAGGCCGTTAGCCGAGTACTGGTCGGTAAGGTCAGCCATTACGGAAGAAGGTGTGATGGGATAGATAGCCGCAACGTCGGTAAACGCGTAAGACACGTGAGCAACCGCGCTGTTGCCATCCATGGTTTTCATTTTTCTTGCCATGGGATTTCGTCCTCCTTTTTAATCAAACGGCTTTAGGTGAATTGATAGAAAGCCGCAACGTGTAGATAAACACACGTTTCATTACCCTATATTTTATCACTTTTGCCAACCATTGTAAAGTATTATTTTTAAAACGCGTACTAAAAGTTTGTTGATTCTGCACATTTCCTTTTACGCGAAAAAAGGGAGCCCGCAAGGAGCTCCCCTGAGATGTAAATTTAAATTTTTATTAATCCAAAAACGCCGCGCCGATGATGCCTGCGTCGTTGCCGAGAGTGCAGGTGCAGAGGATAGTCTGCTTGTCGTTGTGCTTGGTGTAGCGCTCCTCCTCGATGATCTTTCTCAGCGGACGGAGAAGGTTCTCGCCCTGGTTGGAGATACCGCCGCCGATGCAGAGTACGTCGGGCTGGAAGATGTTGATGATGTTTACAAGACCTGTAGCGAGGTAACCGAAGTAGGTGTCGAGAACCTCCTGAGCGTCGTTGTCGCCTGCCGCAGCAGCGTCAAACGCGGTCTTGCCGTTTACCTTGTTGATGTCGCCGTCGGCGAGCTTGAGCATATAGCTGTAGTCGAGCTTGTCGGAAAGGATCTTCTCCTTTGTCAGGTTGATAAGACCCGTCGCTGAGGAATACGCTTCCCAGCAGCCCTTTCTGCCGCAGCCGCACTCCTTGCCGTCCTTGACGATTACCATGTGACCCAGCTCAGCGCCCGCAAAGTTGGAGCCGCTGTAGATTTTGCCGTTGATGATGATACCGCCGCCGACGCCTGTGCCGAGGGTGATTGCAACAGCGTTCTTAGTACCCTTCGCGGAGCCTGCGAGAAACTCGCCGAGAGCCGCCGCGTTAGCGTCGTTCTCGATCAGAACCTTCTTGTTGAGGCGCTCCTGCATCATCTTCACAACCTCCCAGTTGTGGAAGTGAAGGTTTGCGGAATACTCAATCACGCCCGTCTTGGGGTTTACAGCGCCCGGTACGCCGATGCCGATGCTCTCGACCTCGTCGATCGAAACGCCTGCCTTCTCACAAGCCTTCAGAGCGACCTCTGCCATGCTGTCGCAGATCGAGCTTTCGGGACGCGGAACGTTCGTCTTGCACGAAACCTTTGCCACGATTTTGTACTCCTCGTCAACCAAACCCGCTACGATGTTGGTGCCGCCGAGGTCAATTCCCAGTCTATACATTTAAAACACTCCCTGTTCTTAAATTTTATGGTTTTATCATACCACAAAAATACAGGTAACGCAATAAAAATTTAGATATTTTTACGAAACTGAAAAACGGAATGTTTTTCCGATGTTCCTCGTATATCCGTCGGTGAAAATCTCCGCGAGGTTCTGCTGTATCTTCGTCGCCTCGGTAACGTCTATCACGCCGTCGCCGTTGATATCCGCAGCCGCCTTTGTTCTTCCGTCGGCGGTGATGATATCGGCGCAGATTTTCTGAACCTCGGTTATCCTGTCGTAATTTTTGCTCACCATCGCGGCGGTCATTATATCGACCTTTTCCTGAATGTACTCAAGCTGCTCCGCGGTAGGTTCCTCGGGCTCGCTGAGCGCGAAGCGGTAGCCGTTTGACTTGATGTAGGTGACGCCTTCCTCCTCGCGGTTGTACTCGTACTCGATCAGAAAGTCCTTCATGCCGTTGTTGCTCTCGATATCGATATCGACCCTGTCCTTGCCCTGCTGAACAGGCTCCATGAGGGTGTAGCAGCCCTTGAACACTCCGTCGACCCACAGCTCGACGTACTTCTGGTTCGAGGTGTAGTCGATGCCGAGCTCGTGCGCGATATCGAAGGCGATGTAGTTGCGCATCAGCGTCGGGTCAAAGCAGTTCGCGAGCAGAGCCCACTTCTTGCCCTTGCCCATGCCGAGCACGTCCTTCTTCTTTGAGAACTTGAAGGTGAACGGCTTCTTTTCGGCGAGCGCGGTGCTGTTGCCGCGAACCTTAGAACGCTGCCGTCGACGTCCTCGATCTTTATGTTCGCACCGACGTAGCCGTCAGCCTTTTCAATGGTGTTGCCGTTGCCGTCGTCGGTGGTGACGTAGACTCTCGGAACGGTCAACTCTTCGGCTTCTGCTGCATTGACATTTATGCAAAAGAGACTGATAAGCAGGGTGGTGCAGAGCAGAAGAGAAATAAATTTTTTCATCTTAAACATCTCCTAATATTAAAGGGCTGCCGCGCGGACAACCCTTTTGATTTTAGCTGAAATTATAGGAATAGTTGGGAGCTTCCTTTGTGATCTGAATATCGTGCGGATGGCTCTCTCTGAGACCCGCGCCCGAAATACGTACAAACTGTGCCTTCTCGTGAAGCTCTGAGATAGTAGCGCAGCCCGTGTAGCCCATGCCTGCCTTGAGGCCGCCCATGAGCTGGTAAACCGTGTCGGAGAGCATTCCCTTGTAGGGAACACGTCCTTCAACGCCCTCGGGTACGAACTTGCGGTTGCTCGCCTGGAAGTAGCGGTCAGCGCTGCCCTTGCCCATAGCTCCGAGGCTGCCCATTCCGCGGTATACCTTGAACTGTCTGCCCTGATAGATCTCGTTTTCGCCGGGGCTTTCCTCACAGCCCGCAACGAGCGAGCCGACCATGACTACGCTGCCGCCTGCGGCAAGAGCCTTGACGATGTCGCCGCTGTACTTGATGCCGCCGTCGGCGATTACGGGAATGCCGCACTTCGACGCTTCGCAAGCCGCGTCATAGATAGCCGTGATCTGGGGTACGCCGATACCCGCGACGATTCTGGTGGTGCAGATTGAACCGGGGCCGATGCCTACCTTTACGGCGTCCGCGCCCGCTGAGATAAGAGCCTTTGCCGCCTCCGCGGTCGCGATGTTGCCCGCGATGAGAGGAAGGTTCGGATACGCCTTCTTTACCTTGGCTACGGAGTTTACTACGTTGGAGTTGTGACCGTGAGCGGAGTCGAGTACAACCACGTCTACGCCTGCCTCGATAAGAGCCGCCACTCTGTCGAGCACGTCGGCTGTCGCGCCGATTGCCGCGCCGCAGATAAGTCTGCCCTTGTCGTCGCGCGCGGAGTTGGGATACTGCACGCTCTTCTCGATATCCTTGATCGTGATGAGTCCCTTGAGACTGCCGTCCTTGCCGACGATCGGGAGCTTCTCGATCTTGTGCTCGCGCAGAATGCTCTGTGCCTGCTCAAGCGTGGTACCCACGGGAGCGGTGATCAGGTTCTCCTGAGTCATAACCTTTGAAATCGGCTGAGCGAAATCCGCCGCCGTCATAAAGCGCATATCGCGGTTGGTGATAATGCCGATGAGCTTGCCTTCGCGGCAAATCGGCACACCCGAGATCTTGTACTTGCCCATGAGGTCGTCAGCGTCCTTGACGGTGTTCTCGGGCGAGAGGAAGAACGGATTTACGATAACGCCGTTCTCGGATCTCTTTACGCGGTCTACCATGTCCGCCTGCTTCTCGATATCCATGTTCTTGTGGATAATACCCACGCCGCCTTCACGCGCCATCGCGATTGCCATAGAGGTCTCGGTGACGGTATCCATCGCCGCGGTCATCAGCGGTGTGTTGAGGCGAATGGTCTTTGTAAGATTGGTAGAAACATCTACATTCTTCGGCTCGACGTTGGATTCACCCGGAATCAGAAGCACGTCGTCAAAGGTCAGACCCTCTTTGCCGAATTTGTCGTTGTAGTTGATATTCAGCATACTATTCCTCCATCCTGTTTTAATATACCCTTTATTATAGCAAAAAACGACGGTTTTGGCAATACGTATTTTTTTATTACCAATGATTATTTATTGCAGTAAAAACAAATATTATTAACCGGAGCGAAGCGACCCGAAATTTTCCATTTTCAATTTTTCATTTTCAATTATAAAACGGGAGCCGTGAGACTCCCGTTTTATATTGTTTATTTTTCGTCCATGCCGTCGAGCTGTGATTCATACACAGGCTCGGGCATTATCTTTTTCCTGAGCACATATACCAGCACGCAGGCTCCGGCGAACAGACACGCGCAGATCATCGATACCGCGAAGCCCGCCCAGAAGCCGTTGGGATAGTATTTGAGCTTGATTTCGTGCTCGCCTGCTTCAAGCGGGAACGCGAGCAGAGAGTTGCCGACGGGTGTGATGTCGACCTTCTGTCCGTCGACGGTCGCCGTCCAGCCCTTCTCGTATGGAATAGAGGTGTAGAACAGTCCGTTTTCCTTGACATTGATCGTGCCTTCCATCGAGCTAGAGGTGCACTTTGTCGTAGTCATGACGCTCTCGCTGAGCTTTGCGTAGCCTGACTCAAAGACGTCCTTGTTGAGCATATCGACATAGACCCTCGCCTTGCCCGACGAGCCTGTCTTGAGGTCGGCGTAGACGGAAATCTTGTCGCCCTTGCTGAAGTAGCCTATGCAGGCAACATATGAGCGCGCCATTCCGTACTTCGCGGACTGAGCCACGTCGTTAACCATAACGGTCACGTCGTCGCCGTCCTGAATGTCGGCGTACATCATATACAGACCGTCCTTCGGAGCCTCGTAGTTCCACTTGACGTGAGGTGTGGTCGTGGTGTCAACACAGCTGAAATCGTACAGTCCGTATTCCTTCTTGATGACGGTGAATTTTTCCGCCTCGGTGTGACCCTGTGATACGACCTCGAGTCTGGTGTATACGTCGTCCTGAATGCCGGTCGCGTACTTGAAGAACTCGTTCTGCTTCTCAAACGGATTGAACTGATCCTCGTTGTCGTTCTCCTGCCAGTTGCCGAGCGCGGAGTTTGTCATGAAGCCCATCGGAATGTAGTGGGTGTTCTGGAACAGTCCGACGCTGCCCGACGCGCTGACCGAGGCGAGGTCGTAGGTATTGTTGACCTTGCCGCTGCGCGCGATGATATACTTGAGATTCATGAAGAGGTTTGTGACGGGCGAGCTCTCGGCGTAGGTGTAACGGTTGCCGCTCTTCCAGCCCATCATGCCGAAATTCTCGAAGAAGCGCGTCATGTTCTCGTTCGCCATTGAATTGAACATCGACAGACCGTGGTAGTGGTTGAGAGCGCCGTCGTTGAGGGTCTGGGTCGTCGCAGTCTCGGCACGCCACAGCTCGGGTGTGTCAGCCTCGCGTTCGTTCATTGTGTTGACGATATTTACCATGTTCTCGCCGCCGCGGGGATACTCATATGTTCCCGTAACGGTCGTGCGGTTAACGCCGAGATACGCGGTGACGCCGCTCTGGGCAATTGTGACAACCATCAGCGCGATGATCATTACGGTTTTCGGTATGACGCGCTTGGTATACAGTATTACTACCACCGCGATGAATACCGTCAGCGCCGCAATTGCGATAAGGTTCGGAATCTGCCAGTCGGGGTGGTCGGTAAACATCTTCTCGGTACCGGGGTCGCCGACCATCATCAGGATAACCGCTATGCTCATTGCCGTGGCTATAAGTGCGCCGACTACGCTGATCGAATCGATCGTCGTGAACGCGCGGAACGCCATAACGATCAAGATAAAGCTGATCAGGAAGCTGAAGCGGTACGGAATCATGTTGGTGAAGTGGAAGCCGTGCCAGATGTAGTCGAGCTGACGGATAATGCAGCTGAGGAACATGAAGAAAATCAGTCCCATGCTGACGATCTTCTCTCTGAGGCGGATCTTCGGGCTTGTCAGAGAGAGGAAGCCGAAGAACATCGCGAACGCCGAGCATGAGATATTGGGCAGAGCGTCAGCCGCCTTGTTAGCCGCGCAGGTGAAGTTCGCGAAGCTGCCGGTGATGCTCTTGAGCGCGCGGAGCACTCCGAGCAAGTCGTTGCTGCCGCCGATGTTTATCGCAAATGTCGACGGGAAGGTGCTGCCCGAGGCGTGGGTGTTTTTGAGCGCCATGAATGCAGGCAGCAGGAAGAAGGTCGTCAGACCGATCGCGATAAGCGAGAAGATACCTGTCTTGAGCAGATTGACAAAGAAGTTCTTCATGCCGCTCCAGTAAACGATGGAGTAGCCGATGAATATCATCAGCACGAAGATACATACGAACAGACCGATGTAGTAGTTCATTATCAGCGCGAGCGCAAGGCTCACGGTGAAGAGGCGGAAGCGGTTCTCGGTAAGGAGCTTGACCGTTCCGAGGGCGACAAGCGGAGTGATGCATACCGTGTCCATCCAGATAGTGTTCCAGTAGTAGCCCATGAAGTAGGCGCAGAACGAGAAACAGCAGGCAAACATGATCAGCGACACGTCGTTGCGCTTATAGACGCTCTTGAAGAAGTAGGCGGTGAACGCGCCGCCGAGAGCGATCTTGAGCGCTACGGAGAACATCAGAAACTCCCGCAGCCAGTCGGCAGGTATGAACACCGACAGGAAGTTAACGGGACTCGCGAGGTAGTAGGACATCAGCGAGAAGTAGTTAACGCCGCCACCGACAGACCATGTCCAGAAAAAGGACTCGCCGTGCTGGAGCTTGTACTGGAAGTCGGCGAGGAACGGAAAGTACTGGTGCCACAGGTCGGTAACAAGAATCTGCTTGTCTCCGAAGGGTGAAACGCTCATCAGAGCAAAGGCGGTTACCATCAGCACAAATGGAATCAGGAACGACAGCCATATATAGCGGTTGCGAATGGCAAACTCGCGGAAGCTGCGTTTCTTTGGTTCCTTGGCAGGCAGCGCCTTGTTCGTTGTTGAAACAGGCATATTTTATGAACCTCCATATTATTTTTTGCTAACCATTTTATTGTATCACGTTTTTTGTCTGAGGTAAATATTTTTT
Source organism: Ruminococcus difficilis (assembly GCF_016680995.1). Next base: position 9,172 of record NZ_JAEQMG010000107.1, read on the forward strand.
TGAAATTTGTTGGACTTTTCGGTTATAATTTGGTATAATATTTTTCGATATATAAACGAAAGGTTCTAATCATATGAAAACTATAGATTTGGTTGTTCCATGTTATAACGAGGAGGAAGGTCTCGAGCACTTTGTAACTGAGACTAACAAGGTCATCAACACTCTTCCCGATTATTATTTCCGCTATATTCTCGTCAACGACGGCAGCAAGGACAAGACTTATCTCGTAATGAAACGCCTTGCAGCGAAGTTTGACAACATCAAATACATCTCGTTCTCGCGCAACTTCGGCAAGGAAGCTGCGATGTACGCCGGTCTGCAGCACTGCGACGCCGACTACGTCGTCGTAATGGACGCGGACCTGCAGCATCCCCCCGCGGTATTTCCGCAGATGCTCGAGGCTATGGAGGAAGGCTGGGACTGCTGTGCCACAAAACGCGACGAGCGTGAAGGCGAAAGCTTTTTCAGAGGAGCATTCTCAAAGCTGTTCTTCCGCCTGTCAAACCGCATGACCGACGTCAAGAATCCCTACGGCGCGATGGACTACAGAATGATGACCAGACAGATGGTCAACTCTATTCTCGAGCTCAGCGAGGTTCAGAGATTTTCCAAGGGTATTTTCTCGTGGGTCGGCTTTGACACGAAGTGGATAACCTTCAAGACCGTCGACAGAGAGCTAGGCAAGTCGTCGTGGAAATTTTCCTCCCTGTTCAAATACGCGATTGACGGAATCACCTGTTTTTCAGTCACTCCGCTCAGATTTACGGCGGTCATGGGAGCTATAATCTTCGTGCTCTCCCTCATCTATATTCTCGTGACTCTTATCCAGACTCTGTTCTTCGGTATTCAGACACCGGGCTATGTCACCACCCTCTGCGCAGTACTTTTCCTCGGCGGACTGACAGAGATGTCTATAGGCGTTCTTGGAGAATACATCGGCAGGATTTATATGGAGTCAAAGGACAGACCGATTTACATTACAAAGTTCTCTAATTTCGAGGACGAGGATAACGAAGAAAAGTAATTGTA
>NZ_JAEQMG010000108.1 GCF_016680995.1 Ruminococcus difficilis
AATGCTCAGGGACGGTTCGTGATTCCTCCAGCTCTGCGCAAGATCGCCAAAATCGAGGGCGAGGCGCTTGTGCTGGGAATGGACACAAGAATCGAGATCTGGAGCAGAGAGGTATATGACGAGTTCATGCTGTCACAGCAGCCGGTGCTTGAAGAGGCGCTGGAGAACTTCGTGTTCTAGGAGGCGTTATGGATTTTTCCCACAAGCCCGTCCTGCTCGAAGAAGCAATCGAAGGACTCGCAATAAAAGAAAACGGAATATATGTGGACGGAACTGCGGGCGGAGGCGGTCATTCGAGCGAGATACTCAAACGCCTCCGCGGCGGCACACTGATCTCGATCGACCGCGACCCCGACGCGATTCAGACGCTTACAAAGCGTTTCGCAAAGAACGAGAATTCGATCATCGTCAAGGGAAACTACGGGGATATGCGCGAGCTGCTCGCGCAGAGAAAGCTCTACAGGGTCGACGGAGTGCTGCTCGATATCGGCGTTTCCTCACATCAGCTTGACACAGCTGAAAGAGGATTTTCATTTCACGAGGACGCGCCGCTCGATATGCGCATGAGCCAGAAGGGTACGACGGCGGCTGAGCTTGTAAACACCCTGCCGTATGAGGAGCTGCGCAGGATTTTGTTTGAGTACGGCGAGGAGAAATACGCCGGCTCTATCGCTAAGGGAATAATCGCCGCCCGTGAGCAAAAGCCGCTCGAAACGACGTTTGAGCTCGCCGAAATCGTCAAGGCGAACGTGCCGCAGAAGGTAAGGCGCGACGGTCACCCTGCGCGAAAGACATTTCAGGCGATACGCATCGCGGTAAACGACGAGCTCGGAGAGCTGTCGCGCGGACTTGAGAACGCGTTTGAGCTTTTGGACAGCGGCGGAAGGCTTGCTGTTATCACCTTCCATTCGCTCGAGGACAGGATAGTGAAGCAGCAGATGGCTCAGTGGTGCAGGGGCTGCACATGCCCCAAGGACTTCCCGGTCTGCGTCTGCGGAAACACCCCAAAAGCAAAATTAGTCAATAAAAAACCCGTTTGTGCAAATGAAACAGAATTGACAGAAAACCCCAGAGCGAGGAGTGCAAAGTTGAGAATATGCGAAAAAATTTAAGTTTTTTCTTCTCAGCTATGGACAAACGCGGTATTTTGGTGTAAAATATAACAAAACTGTAAATAATATTACAGCTACAACCGCTTGTGATTTACAAAGCTGTTATGACTAAATATCCGGTAAAAACGGCTTGAAACCGTAATTTCGGACAGATTGTGTGTGATTTCTGAAATCAAATTGTTAAAATTTTGAAACTTTTTGATTTGAAAGAATTAAATTGCCGTATTATTTTGAAAAGTTCGGCGAAATAGTGTGTTTTGTGAAAATTTTGTATAGAGAAAGGCATAAGGTGCAATCCAATGGCATACAATAATAATGCTGCTTATGACTTAACACTTTTTGACGAGGAAAATACATACTCCTCAGCCGCTCCCAAGCGCCGCGAGGAAGAACCCGTCAAAAAGCCTAAGAAAAAAGTTAAAAATAATGTAGTCGAGTTTTCCGAGGAGGACAAGCTCAAGGCAAGACGCCGTAAGCATAATCCTTTCAAGCTTCTGCTCGGCGGCGTAAGCGCGGCGGTAGTCACCGTGATCATCGGTTTCATCATCGTCGGCCAGGTACAGCTCACAGAGCTCAACCAGCAGATCATTTCCGCTCAGGAGACCCTCGAGGATACCCAGAGCATTTATACCCAGAACCAGATGAAGCTCGAAGCCAATCTCTCAAACGCTGAGATTGAGAAGTACGCTGCTTCGCTCGGCATGACCAAAGCCTCTAACGCACAGAAGGAGTTTATCTCTCTCGAGGGCGGCGACAAAGCAGAGGTGAGCGTTCAGAAGAGTGAGAATATTTTCACCCAGTTTATCGAATCAATTAAAAATCTTTGGTCATAACATTCATTGAAATTAAATATAATGAACTGACAAATCAGAATGAGAGTTAAGGCTTAAAATGTCTTGGCTCTTTTCCTTGTTTATAGAGGGCAAATGCAAAATGCAGAATTCTCCCGATATTTTGCGGGTAAATGATATATGATTGCGGTGGAAGGAGTATATTTTGGAAGATAACAAGAAGAAATCAACACCACCCAAAAAGCGTGCCGACAAGGGTCCAAACCAGCGGCTGCGCCAGAGAACGGCGGTTCTCATTATACTGATACTCGTCGTCGGTTTCGGCGCGACGCTTCTGCGCCTGTCCTTTCTGACGATGGTTCAGGGCAGCGAGCTGCAGGAGAAGGCTGTCAGCCAGCAGCTCAGCGATACCGTCCTCACCGCAAAGCGCGGCTCGATTTACGACGCGAAGGGCACTACCCTCGCGGAGAGCGCCTCGGTGTGGCAGGTCGTGCTCGCGCCTATCAACTTCGAGAACGACGAGCAGCGTCAGGCGGCGGCAAAGGGTCTGTCGGAGATCCTCGGTCTGGACTACGAGAACGTCCTCGAAAAGACCAAGCAGCAGAATTACTACACCGTCGTCAAGCGCAAAATCGAGGTTGAGCAGCGCGACCAGGTCATGGAGCTGCAGGAAAAGCTCAGCAAGGACTACAACTGCGGCGCTGTTATCCAGCTCCTCGACGACTACAAGCGCTACTACCCCAAGGACGACCTCGCCTCCTGCGTAATCGGCTTTACGGGCGCGGACGAACAGGGACTTGAGGGTGTAGAGTACAAATACGACGACTACCTCTCGGGCACCCCGGGACGAATCGTCACCGCCAAAAACGCGCGCGGCACCAACATGCCCTTCCAGTTTGAGCAGAACGTCGAGAGCGAGGACGGAAAAAATATCTACCTCACGATCGACGAGGGGATCCAGAGCATCTGCGAAAAGCACATGGCTCAGGCAATCATCGACAACAACGTACTCAATCGCGGCGTCTGTATCGCGATGGACGTAAACACGGCCGCTATCCTCGCTATGGTCACCGCCAACGGCTACAACCTCAACGACCCGTACACGCTTCCCGCGGAAACGGAGCTCAAGATAAAGGAGCTTCCCGAGAAGGAGCAGGACGCCGAGGAGAGCAAGTCCCTCGCGGCGATGTGGCGAAACAAGTGCGTTGCGGATACATACATGCCCGGTTCGGTATTCAAGATGTGTACCGCTTCAATGGCGCTTGAGGAGGGTAAGATCACCGACAGCTCACGCTTCACCTGCGGCGGCTATATGCGCGTCGAGGACTACGATATCGGCTGTTCGGTAACCTCGGGTCACGGCACCCAGACCTTCCTCGAATCCTTCTGCCATTCCTGCAACCCCGCATTCATTCAGATCGGTCAGCTCGTAGGAATAGATAAGTTCCGCGACTACTATACAGCCTTCGGCTTCTCCGAGAAGTCGGGCATCGACCTCCCCGGTGAGGCGGACGACAGCTTCTGGCCCGAGGGTCAGATGGGTATGGTCGACCTCGCGGTTGCGTCCTTCGGACAGAACTTCAACATCACTCCGCTCAGCATGATCACCGCCTGCGCGGCTGTCTGCAACGGCGGTTATGTTCTCCAGCCCTACGTCGTTTCAAAGATCACCGACTCCAAGGGCAACGTCGTAAAGACGATGGAGAAGAAGGTCAAGCGCCAGGTCATCTCCAACGAGACCTCAAAGAAAATGTGCGAGATGCTCGCGGCGTATCCCGAGGTCAACGGCGCTTCGGGCGGCTACGTAGCCGGCTACAAGACGGGCGGCAAGACCGGTACCTCCGAGAAAATCGGCGTTGAAAAGAAGCAGAGCTCCTTTGAGAAGGACTACATCTCGTCCTTCTGCGGAATCGCTCCCACAGACGACCCGCAGATCGCGCTGCTTGTTTTCCTCGACACTCCCGACGGCGGAGCGTACTACGGCTCGCAGATCGCGGCGCCTATCTTCATCAATATCATGACGGAGCTGCTTCCGTACCTCGAGGTCAAGACGGACTACTCCGACGAGGATCTCGCGTACCTTAACGTCAGCATGGGCGACTACACCACCCTCTCTGTTGACGAGGCGCTCAAGAAGGCTGAGGCGGACGGCTTCATCGCCACCGTGATCGGCTCGGGCTCGACGGTGCTCTCTCAGATCCCGACGGTATCCTCACAGGTTGCGGCAGGCTCGAACGTCGTGCTCTACACCGAGGGCAACCAGCCCGAAAAGGTCACTGTGCCGAGCTTCCTCGGCTGCGCGGCCTACGAGGCGAACAGCGTCGCACTTCAGGCGGGACTGAACGTCAGCTACTCGGGCGCTGTCAGCTCGGGCGGCGTCGCGGTTGCACAGAGCATCGCGGAAGGCGCTGAGGTTGCCAGAGGCACGGTCGTCAGCGTCACCTTCGCGGCGAACACCAGCGACGGCAACAGCGACTAAGCAATTTATTCTGAGATTATTTGTCATATAAGCGAAAATGAAAGGAACGGTAAATATGTTAGTATACGGAATATGGACGTTTTGCGCGGCGATTGCTGCCTTCCTGATTTCGGCTGTGACGGGAAAGTTTCTGATTCCCTTCCTCCACAAGCTCAACTTCGGACAGACGATCCTTGAGGAAGGCCCCAAGTGGCACAAGAGCAAGCAGGGTACTCCCATCATGGGCGGTATCATGTTCATCATCGCCATCGTTGCGGTTTCGGTTATCAGCACCGTGGTTTACATGCTCACGGGCTCGGGCTTCATCGAGACCTACTTCTCGGACATCAGCCGCGAGGTCACTTTCATCTTCGCAGGTCTCGGACTTGCGCTCGCCAACGGTCTGATAGGCTTTATCGACGACTACACAAAGGTAGTCAAGAAGCGCAACCTCGGACTCACCGCCATTCAGAAGCTCGTTTTACAGTTTGCGGTTGCGGGAGCATATCTCGCGACCCTCGGAATCGCGGGCTACGGCACTTCAACTATCATTCCCTTCGTCGGCTCTGTCGACCTCGGATTCTTCTATTATATCATCGCGGCAATCGTGATCGTCGGCGTAGTTAACGCAGTCAACCTCACCGACGGCGTAGACGGCCTCGACGGCTCGATCACATTCTTCGTCGCCGTCAGCTTCATGCTTATCGCAAGCAAGCTCTATTCTCTCGGCATCACCGCCGTCAGCGCGGCTATAGCGGGAGCCTGCCTCGGATTTTTGGTATGGAACTTCCACCCCGCGAAGGTATTCATGGGCGACACAGGCTCGCTCTTCCTCGGCGGCATCGTGTGCGCGCTTGCGTTCGCGGTCAATATGCCGATACTCCTTCTGCCGCTCGGCATCGTCTATCTCTGCGAGATGTTCTCGGTTATGCTGCAGGTCGGCTACTTCAAGCTCACCCACGGCAAACGCCTCTTTAAGATGAGCCCGATTCATCACCACTTTGAGATGTGCGGCTGGAGCGAGGTCAAGATCGTCGCCGTATTCAGCGCGGTAACCGCTCTCTTCGGCGCGGGCTCGTTCCTGCTGGTTCTCTTCGGAGTATGATAATAACTACTACAATTCCTTTGGAGGTAAGCAATGGCTCCAAACAGAAAATTACTATATAAGGGCGACGTTAACCGCATCTATGACGATGAGTACAAGGCGTCGCAGGCGGCGAAGAAGGAGAAGCTCTTCATCAGACCGTCGCGTCAGCGCAAGATGAAGAACGCCAAGTGGTTCGGGATCGGCATGGGAATAGACCTGCCGTTCTGCATAATCCTGCTCGTTCTGCTGACAATAGGAACGATCATGATGTTCTCGGCGAGCTACGCCTTCGCCTACTACACCCAGAGCGACAGCTACTACTTCCTTATCCGTCAGCTGATATTCGTCGTAGTCGGCATAATCGCCATGGGCGTAATGTCCTTTTTCAACTACAACAAGCTCCACAAGATAGCGCCGCTCGTACTCGGCATAGCGTATGTCTGTCTGCTTGCGGTACTCGTGCTTCCCGCGGGCGACGGCGGCGTAAAGCGCTGGATACCTCTGGGCATGTTCAATATCCAGCCCTCAGAGATCGCGAAATTCGCGGTTATCCTGTTCTTCGCACACTGGGCGAGCAAGTACTACGACAAGATGCAGCTCGCGAAGTTCAGCGTGCTGCCGGGCATCATTGTATTCGGCTCGATCGCGATGCTGCTGTTTCTTGAGCCGCACTACTCGGGTATCGTAATCATCGGTATGCTCACCGTACTGATGCTCTATATCGGCGGAATGAAAACAAAGTACCTGCTTATCGGCGGAGTAATCCTCGGCGGTTTGGTGCTTGTGCTCGCGGTGACGGGCGGTCTGAGCTACGCTATGAGCCGAATGGACGGCTGGGGTCAGGCGCTCGAATACACAACCGAGGAGATGTGGCAAACCACATGGCAGACCCGAAACTCGCTCTACGCGATAGGCTCGGGCGGCTTGTGGGGACTCGGCCTCGGACAGTCGCGCCAGAAGTACCTCTATCTGCCCGAACCGCAGAACGACTTCATCTTCGCGATAGTCGTCGAGGAGCTTGGACTTATCGGCGCGGCGATCATCCTCCTGATTTTTGCTCTGCTCGTATGGAGAGGAATCACTCTCTCGCTGCGTTCAAAGGATAAATTCGGAAAGCTGCTCGGTATCGGATTGACCTCGCAGATCGGCATTCAGGTCGTCCTCAACATTCTCGTTATCACCGACTGGCTCCCGAACACGGGTATCAGCCTCCCGTTCTTCAGCTACGGCGGCTCCTCGCTGATCATGCTTTTGGCGCAGATGGGCATTGTGCTCTCGATTTCGAGAACGGCAAATATTGAACGGCAGTAATTTTGGAGGTTCCTATGAAAGTTTTACTCGCGGGCGGCGGTACGGCGGGTCACATCAATCCTGCTCTCGCCATCGCTGGCTATATCAAAACAATGCGTCCCGACACACAGTTCCTTTTTATCGGCAACCGGGGCGGCATGGAACAGCGTCTTGTACCGCAGGCGGGCTTTGAAATCAAGTCCATCACGATCAGCGGCTTCAAGCGCAGCCTCAAGCCAAAGGCGGCGGTCGAGAACATCAGGACTCTCGGCAGAACCGTTTCGTCCTCGGCTCAGGCAAAGAAAATCATCAGAGAATTTGATCCCGATATCTGTATCGGCACGGGCGGCTACGTCTCGGGACCCGTCGTCCGAACGGCGGCGAGAATGGGCATTCCCTGTCTTATCCACGAGCAGAACGCCTATCCCGGCATCACGAACAAGCTGCTGAGCAAGCGCGTCAAGAAGGTAATGCTCGCGGTTGAGGCGGCGAAGAAGTACTTCCCGGACGCTGACGTTGTCGTAACCGGCAACCCCGTCCGCGGCGAGATTCTCACAGCCGACAAGGAACAATCGCGCGAAAAGCTCGGTCTTGACCAGCGTCCCGTTGTGCTTTCCTTCGGCGGAAGTCTCGGCGCTCAGAAGGTCAACGAGGCCGTTGCCGATATCGTAGCGCGCAGCGGAATTGACGGCAGATATCAGCACATTCATGCCTACGGAAAGTTCGGAAGCTTCTTCCCGTCGCTTGTCGAGGAGAAGGGCGCCGATCTGAGCAAGGCTCCGAACATTGACATAAGACCGTATATCGACAATATGCCCGAATGCATGGCGGCGGCTGACCTCGTTATCTGCCGCGCGGGCGCGATCACGCTAAGTGAGCTTCAGGCGATGGGCAAGCCCGCGATCCTGATTCCCTCGCCGAACGTAGCGGAAAATCATCAGTACCACAACGCAATGGCGCTTGTCAACGCGGGCGCGGCGGAGCTGATTGAGGAGAGCGAGCTTACGGGCGAGCTGCTGACCAAGAAGGTCGACGCGATGCTCTCAGACCGCGAAAAGCTAAAAAAATACAGCGAGTGCGCGAAGCGTATGGCTATCACCAACGCCGGCGAGCGAATCTACGCGATCGTAAAAAAGACGCTCGGAAACACAAAGTAAAACCACTCACGAACCCCGCAAAATGACATATGATATACTGTATTCTTGAAAAGAGGGTGTCAGTATGTCAAGGTTATTGATTGCAGGACGGCAGCGGCTCGAGGGCGAGGTATCTGTTCAGGGCGCAAAAAACAGCGCTCTCCCGATCATCGCGGCGACCCTGCTGACCAAGGGCGAGAACGTTATCTTCAACTGTCCGCGGCTCTCTGACGTCGAGGCGTCGTGCGCGATCCTGCGCTATCTCGGCGGAAAGGCTCAGCGAAGCGACGGCGCGCTGCTTATCAACTGCGACGGGGTTAATCAGTCGGAAATACCCGATTCGCTCATGCGGAGAACACGCAGCTCCATAGTTTTTCTCGGGGCGGTGCTCGCGAGAACGGGCAGGGCGAGGCTGAGCTTCCCGGGCGGCTGCGAAATCGGCCCGCGTCCGATAGATATGCACCTCAAGGCGCTGCGCGAGCTCGGCGCGGAGATTGAGGAAAAGCACGGCGTGCTCGAATGCAGAGCGCCTTACGGACTGCGCGGAGCAAAAATCGCGCTGTCGTTCCCGAGTGTGGGCGCGACAGAGGACGTGATGATTGCCGCCGCTCTCGCGGGCGGAACGACAACGATATCAAACGCGGCGAGGGAGCCTGAGATCCGCGACCTTGCCGATTACTTAAACAAATGCGGCGCCGAAATCTACGGCGCGGGCGAGGGAGTCATCGTCATTGAGGGCGTATCCTCGCTCCACAGCGCGGCACACACTATCATTCCCGACCGTATCGTCGCGGCGACGCTAATGTCCTGCGCAGCGGTCACAGGCTCGGAGATCGTCCTCAGGGACGCTGTCGCGAGCCATCTCGGCGCGGTGATTCCCGTCCTTGAGGAGGGCGGCTGCCGCGTAAATCTCACCGACCGCGATATCAGGCTAAAAGCGCCGAAGCGCCTGCGCTCAATGCGGATCGTTCGCACCATGCCGTATCCCGGGTTCCCGACGGACGCCCAGGCTCCGCTGATGGCGGCGGCTTGCGCAGCGGACGGCACAACGGTCTTTATCGAGAACATATTTGAGAACCGCTACCGCCATATCCCCGAGCTTGCGCGAATGGGCGCGGCTGTGAGGACAGAGGGCAAGGTTGCCGTCGTCGAGGGCGTTCCAAGGCTCTACGGCGCGGCGGTGGAGGCAACTGATCTGAGAGGAGCCGCGGCGCTTGTCACGGCGGCGTTATGTGCCGAGGGCAGCACGTCGATCGGCGGAGTCCGCTACCTCGAGCGCGGATACGAGGACTTCGATCTGGTTCTCTCGTCCCTCGGGGCGGACATAAAAAAGGTTTAAGAAGGAATTCTGAGAAAAAGGAGGTATGCCCATGGCACTCAGCTCAAAAGAGAAAAAGGAGCTCGCACGCCAGCGCAAGGAAAACGCGAAGCAGGCGCAGAAGTTCCATAAGGAGCAGGAAAAACGGGCGAAAAAATCCTCTTCAAAATCCAAAAAGCAAAAAGACGAAAAGCCCGCAAAGCCTTCCGCGAGCAAAATCGAGGAAGCGGTAAATTCGGGCAAGACCGCTAAATTTCAAAAAATCAGCCGTGAGGAGAAATTCCGCCGCGAGAGCGAGGAAAAGATCCGCAACCTCAAGCCCCAGGACTTTGAGGACGGCTATTACATAGACGAGTACAGCGAGAAGCAGCGCCGCGAAAGACGCGCTCAGGTTATCCGCAAGCAGGAAACCGAGACTATCCGCCGCAACAAAAAGCCGATGACCAGCAAGCAGATTCGTATTCGCCGCATTCTGATAATGTCGGCGATATTGCTCGCGGTAATCGCTATCGGCGTGATACTCAGCTTCACGGTACTTTTCAAAACAGAGAATATCATCGTCGAGGGCTGCTCATACTATTATGACGACCAGATCATCAGTTACAGCAACGTTTCACTGCAGCAGAACATCTTCATTTCGAAGATGAACAGCACACCGCAGGATATTATCGACAACTTTGCCTATGTTGAGGACGCCCGCGTCGATTTCAATATACCCGACACCATCACCATTACAATCACCGACGCCGTTCCGGCGTACTACATGACGGAGGGCAACAATTACCTTCTCATCAGCGCGAAGGGCAGAGTGCTCGAGCGCACGGAAACAAAGCCCGACGGACTTCCCGAGCTGATTTGCGGCGAGGTCACGGGCAAAGAAGTCGGCGAGTATATCAAGTTTGACGACCCGTCGGTACCCGATCTGCTCAACACCGTAGCTAATAGCCTTTCGGACAATTCGTTCACCGGCATTGTCGGCTTCGACGTTACGGATACCACGGCTATCACCCTCGACTACGAGGGCAGGATAAAAATAAACGTCGGCGTCGCTGAGGATCTTGACTACAAGCTGCGTACAGCGCAGGCAATCATCGACAAGAAGCTAGACCCTAACCACACAGGTCAGGTTTACGGCAATCTCGACGTTTCCACCTGCGCCAAGAACAAGATGTCGCACTACGTTCCCGCGGCGACGGTTCATCAGGCGACCATGGCGACCTCGGGCTCTGTTCCATCGACAACAGCGCCTGCCGACGGTTCGGGTGACGGCACAGACTGGGGCGACTATTCCGACGATTTGTACGGCTTGTACGGCGTCTACAACTGGGAGGATAATTCCGACGAGTGGAGCGACGACAACAACACCGACTGGAACGACAACAATGGCGAAGGCGGTTATGATAACGGCGGCTATGACGGCGGCGGTTCTCAGAATAACGGCTACGACGGTGAGGTTCCCGAGTACTAGACCCGAAAAACAAAAATTTATTACTTAAAAAATACCCTAAAAACCATTGATATTTTTATAATAGTGTGATAATATAGTAACATAAGTATGTAAAATACGAAATTAGGCACTTTTCTGTGATAGATAAGATTGCGTTAAGGAGGACAACAAAATGGCTTTTGAGCTGGAACTGGAAAATGAGTACACCCCGAAAATTAAAGTAATAGGCGTAGGCGGAGGCGGCGGCAACGCTGTCAACAGAATGGTTACCACAGGTATCAAGAACGTAGAGTTCATCGCGGTCAACACCGACGAGCCTGTGCTCCGTCTTTCAAAGGCTACGCAGAAGATACACATCGGCGAGAAGCTGACAAGAGGTAAGGGTGCGGGCGCTAATCCCGCAATCGGCCAGAGCGCCGCTGAGGAGAGCAAGGACGAGATCGCAGCGCTTCTCAAGGACACAGACATGGTATTCGTAACCGCAGGTATGGGCGGCGGCACAGGTACAGGCGCTGCTCCCGTTATCGCCAAAATCGCTAAGGATCTCGGTATCCTCACCGTCGGCGTAGTAACAAAGCCCTTCGCATTTGAGGGCAAGAAGAGAATGACCCAGGCTGAGCAGGGTATCGCTGAGCTCACTCCCTGCGTTGACTCTCTTATCATCGTTCCTAACGAGGGCCTCAAGAAGGTTTCTGATACAACCATTACACTTCTCAACGCGTTTGAAATGTCAGACGACGTTCTCAGACAGGGTGTTCAGAGTATTTCCGACCTGATCCTTCTTCCCGGTCTGATCAACCTCGACTTCGCGGACGTTACCTCCGTAATGAAGGACGCAGGCAATGCTCACATGGGTATGGGCAAGGCTTCCGGCAAGGACAAGGCGAAGATCGCCGCTACAAAGGCAATTTCCTCTCCGCTGCTTGAGACCTCGATCGACGGCGCCAAGGGCGTAATTATCAACATCACCGCTTCCTCAGACATCAGCCTCGAGGATATCGACACCGCCGCTACCATGATCAAGGACAAGGTAAGCGAGGATGCGAACATCATCTGGGGTGCCGTTATCGACGACAAGATGAACGATGAGATGAGCGTAACCGTTATCGCTACAGGATTTGGCGGCGTAGGCGAACAGCCCGCTGCAGCTCCGAGCGACAATGTTATCGTTGACACTCCCGCAGAGACAACTGCTTCTTCCAGAGCTACCAAGGACACAACCGATGACGAGGACGATACCTTCTACGACATCATGTCCATCTTCAATAAATAATTTATAGCAAAAGTAAGGCGGTACAGCGCAGGCTGTACCGCTTTTTTGTGTTTAGTTCTCCATTTGTTTGCCGAGAAACGCCGCCGCAGACTGAGCGAGCTTGATCTCAACCCCTGTCGGGATTTTGGCGCTCTCGCCCGTGAGCATAACCACAGCGCCCATAACGTCGCCCGAGGCGATAATGGGGTAGATGACCGCCGCGTCGTGCTCAATGCCCTCGATCGGCTGAACATTTCCGAGGGTCTGGTTTGTCGCGGCGTAGCTTTTGCGGTTGTCCATGTAGCTCTCGAGAATTGAGCTGATACGCCGCTCAAGAAATTCGCGCTTGGAAACACCCGCCGCCGCGATAACATGGTCGGTATCGCAAATCAGGGTAGGCATAGAGCTTATGCGCGCGATAACGTCGGCATATTGCCCCGCAAATTCGCTCAACTCACCTACAGGCGAGTATTTCTTGAAAATAACCTCACCGTCCGTAGCGGTGTAAATCTCCAGAGGGTCACCGTCACTGATAATATTGACATCATAGACCTTGTCTTTTTGGCGTTTTGCCTTCGAGACGAGTGTGACAGATAAATTATCCATGATGCCTGAATCAAAATTTGCGGCTTCCTCCATATCCTCTGCAAGCGTTCCGCAGCGCAGCAGGCTGTCGATGTCCGCTTTGAGCTGAACGTCAACGTGATCCTCGTACACGCGGATCCGCTCGATGATCAGTTGCAGGTCGCTGCGGTCGAGCTTGTCCTTGTTGAGTATGTCGTCGAATACCTCGAGCGCGAGCTTTGCCGTGCGGTTTACCCTGATGATGGTATTTCTTCTGTCAACCGTGAGGTCGATCTGATTTTGTATTCCCGCGATTCGCCGCGTGAGATCGTCCTCCAATTCGTCGTAGGTTTCCTCGAGCATTTCCTCTTGGTCGGGGTGCTTCATGATGTCGCGGATGCGCTGACGCTTGGTCGCTTTCAGCTCCCCCTGCAGGTCGAGCAGGATTTCCTCAAGGTTTTCCTCGCTTCTGTCCTGCTCCTTCATGTCCTCCGCTTCCTTGGCGAGGTCGGCGTTTAGCTGCGTCAGCATTTCCGTGGAGTTGTCCTTCACCATTTGGAGATAGGTTTTCAGGATTTCATCGAGGTCTTCCACGCGGATGTGGTGGCTTGTGCAGCCCTTCAAGCCGCGCCGGTGGTAGGTGCCGCAGCGGTAGGCGTCCTTCAGGTCAGCACGGCTCATGGCGAACATCGGACTGCCGCAGTCGCCGCATTCGAGGAAGCCCGAGTATACGTTGTCGTATTTTTTCTGACCGCGGTAGTTGCCCTTGGAGCGGCTCTCCATCAGCGCTCGCACCGTGGCGAATTCGCGGTAGCCGATGATCGCCTGATGGTGGTTTTCGATCACGATATGTTCGCTCTCGTCGAGCTTGACGTCCTTGCCGTTGATTTTCTTGCGCGTGTATTTGCTCGATCGCATGGTGCCGATGTAGAAGTCGTTTTCCAGAATTCCCTGTACTGTCACGATCGACCATGCGGAGTTCACCTTGCGTTTATATTCCTTGCCCTCGGCTTCTTTGCGCTGACGCTCAGACATACGCGGCGTGGGAATCCCATCGTCGGTCAGGGTATTAGCGATTTTCATATAGCCCATGCCGCTTTGATAGAGGCGGAAGATTTTGCGAACGATCTCTGCTTCGGTGGGGACGATTTCAAATTCCTGCCGCGCATTGATGATGTAGCCGTAAGGTGCGGCGCAGATCCACTTGCCGTCATGCTGACGGCGCTTGACGACCGAGCGCACCTTTTTCGAGGTATCGGTGACGGGCATTTCGTTGATGAGGAACTGGAACTGTATCTTCAGCCAGTCGTCGTCGTTCGGAAAGTCGATGCCGTCGCCGATGGAGATGATGCGAACGCCGTAGTCGCGCAAGTCCTCCAGCTCCACCAAGCCGCGGCTGTTGCGGCGCGAGAATCGGGAGAAGTCCTTGACGATCAGAATGTCAAGCTTATGGGAGAGAAGCTGTTTGCGCATCTTCTGGTAGCCCTCGCGCTGCTCAAAGGTGTAGCCAGAGCGGTCGCGGTCTTCATAGAAGGTCAGACTGCTGCCGGGAAATTTCTGCCGGACATAATCCTCAATGATTGCCTTTTGGTTCTCGATGGAGGTGTTGTCGCGGTTCTGCTCCTCGTCAACGGAGATACGGCAGTAGCCCGC
>NZ_JAEQMG010000109.1 GCF_016680995.1 Ruminococcus difficilis
AATATAAAGATAAAAAATATCAGGGTTATTATAATATCGGACCTGATGAATGCAGTTGTTACCGAACCGGCGATTTAGATAATATGAAGTGACCCCTGACTTGCAAAACGTGGATTTATCTGTCATACTAAAAGTGTAAAAAAACAAGTATGATAACCACATACAAGGAGGAGTCACCATGACAAGTATAACATATGTTGGACTGGATGTCCATACCACAAATTACACAGCAGCATGCTATCGTTTTGAAACCGACAACACCTTTGCTGTCGCCGAACTTAAGCCCAAGGCAGACGAGATTGAAAAGTATCTTAAAAGGGTAAAAAAGAACTTGGGAGAGGACTGTGAATTTTTGTGCGGTTACGAAGCCGGTTGTCTGGGATACAGCCTTTATCATGAGCTGACGGCAAAAGGAATCAAGTGCGTCATCATGGCGCCCAGCACTATTGAATCTGCGCCTGTAAACAAAATCAAGACCGACAAGCGCGACGCGAAAAAACTCGCCAGATGTCTTGCTACAGGCGGCTATAAAGCGGTTCATGTTCCGACTGATGAAGATAATGCAGTCAAAGAGTATATCCGAATGCGCGACGATGTTAACGGAGCATTGAAGCGTATTAAGCAGCAAATCACTGCGTTCTGTATTCGCAACAGCAAGATTTACAGGGGCGTTGTCGGCAAAAATTACTGGACGCACAAGCATCTGAACTGGCTCGAAAAATTGGAATTCAATAATCCTGTTTTAAGAGAAACTCTTGAGGAATATATTGCCGTCTTCTATGTTCTCCGCGAGAAGATTGATACTTATGATGCAAAAATAGCAGAGCTTTCTCAAACACCGAGATTCGAGGAACCTGTTAAAAAAGCTTGCTGCCTTTTAGGAATCGCAACGCATACCGCCATGGCAACCATTTCCGAAATTAGTGATTTTACAAGATTTCCGTCCGCAGGAAGCTTTGCTGCCTATCTCGGTCTTGTTCCCGGTGAACATTCCAGTTCCAACAAGCGCAATCAGCTTAGTATTACCAAACAAGGGAATACTCACGTGCGCAGACTGTTGATAGAGGCTGCGCAAAGCTATACAAAAGGACAGATTGGAAAGAAATCCGCTGCGCTGAAAAAGCGTCAGGCGGGAATGGATCCGAAAATTATCGCGTATGCTGATAAATGCGTCGAAAGACTAAAAAGGAAATACGTAAGGATAGCTCTGCATTCCAACCGGAACGTTGCGAAGACTGCAATTGCAAGGGAGCTGGCTTGCTTTATATGGGGGTTGATGACGAATAACTACGGCGAATGCCGTGGAAACGTGGAAAACCGTCCAATCCTGTGCTGACATTGAAAACACTGATTCCGGTTTCCCACATTTCCACAGCTCTGCTACTACGCTGCGCGGCAAGATGATTTGAATCGATTTGTTTTATCAGTTTATTGATTGTATAGAAATAGTCAAAGGTATCTGAAAGGAGCCGAACGAAATGTTAAGGTTTAGCTATCTATGAAAACTCTATGTTGGCACTTTACAAGTGATCCGCGCTTTTAGATAATAGGGCTTGCGGCGAAACCATTAGCCTGTGGTAACCAATCCTCGTATAACAGACGGCCAATCCGCGAGACTGTTTTCCTTCAGCTCCTTTCACGTGCCTTTGATATTTCTTACAA
The DNA here is from genome assembly GCF_016680995.1 of Ruminococcus difficilis. Next base: position 1,663 of record NZ_JAEQMG010000109.1, read on the forward strand.
TTTTATCATTACACTTTTAGTGACTTTGATGTATTGACAAAAGTCACTTCATAACAGAGTTTTCTTTTTCGTTTTTACTATGTTTTCTTAAAACCCATAACTTCCGTTTTATCGTGTATTTAATACAGTAGAGGGACGAAAAGCCCTCAAAAATACACGAAAGGAGGTACAAGCTATGGTACTGAAAATTACCGAAGAGCTGTCCGACAGAGTAAACCGCATAGTCCGTCATTCGTGCTGTAACTGCATTGACGGCAACTGCCTGTTGCTCGACGACGGTGAAGAACACAGCTGCGTGCAGCTGATCAGCAAGTACGGCATTTACTGCAACTATCTTTTGAAATG
>NZ_JAEQMG010000011.1 GCF_016680995.1 Ruminococcus difficilis
TAAGTCAAAATATTAAAGTCGTTTACTATAGATACTTCACACAGCGAACGTCTGTCAAGACGTTATAAGTGTGAAATTGAAAACGGCACCCCCTAAAATAAAAATGGGGTACCTCAAAATGAAAATGACACCCCTCAAAATGAAAATGAGGGGTGTTTTTGCTGTCGTTCATCGACCGCGAAAAAAATTGTATCAAAGGTGGAGTGATACTATTTTGAACTTCCTGTTGAAATCTGAACCCTTGAGGTTTCGGACATCAACAGGAAGTTTTATTTTTGCCAGATTTTATGCGGCTTTTCTAACAGCTCTTATAAAATATTTATTTGGACTGAAAAACCAAAATCGCATAAAAACGAAATCGAAAAATGTAAAATGAATGAATCCGAACCCTTGAGTGTCCGAATTCTACTCGGCGTTTTCCGCTTGTTTACTGAAATATTCCGCTTCCTTCTGAGACGGAGTCTTGTATTTGTTCTTTGAATGAGGGCGCTCCTCGTTATAAAATTGAATATAGTTCTGTACCCCGTTTCTGAATTCTCTTTCTGAACGGTATTTTGCGCGGTAAAGCTCTTCGCGCTTCATATTAGCAAAGAAGCTCTCCGTTACGGAATTATCGTATGCGGCTAAGAGATTTTTTATCCTTATAGGTGTTTGCTGTTATTAATGATTTCCGTACAAATTGAAAAAGCTATTGACTTGTTCCTTCATCAATGGTACAATAGTATAGAAATTGAATATTGGGAATGATGTTCTCCCACGGACGGTTCAGACTGAGCCTACGAAACCGCTTATTCAAGCTGATGACTTCTGCGTTCTTACGCAATAGTTGTCGGCTTTTTGTTTTTTATATGGAGGTTATATGTATGCTGTTGTCACTTGCGATCATTTTTCTTGTCGGGCTGTCTGCCGCTGCTGTTTTTGAGAAAATAGGCTTGCCACGCATCATCGGTATGCTCGGAGTTGGAATAGCGGTCAGTCCCTATGTACTTGATCTGCTCGATCCGTCTGTTCTCGGAATCTCATCGGAGCTTCGGCAGATTGCGCTCATCATCATACTTGTGAAGGCAGGATTGTCTTTGAACCTTTCCGATTTAAAAAAGGTCGGAAGACCTGCGGTGATGATGTCATTCGTTCCTGCCTGCTGTGAGATCGTCGGATATGTGCTGTTCGCTCCTCTTCTGCTCGGAGTGAATCATATCGAAGCTGCCGTCATGGGGGCGGTGTTGAGTGCTGTATCGCCTGCGGTGGTAGTGCCCCGAATGGTGAAACTCATTGAAGATAAGGTCGGCACTGACAAGGGAATACCGCAGATGATACTTGCAGGAGCTTCCTGCGATGACATTTTCGTTATCGTGCTGTTCTCTACATTCGTGACTATGGCGCAGGGCGGCTCGGTAAAAGCGACTGATTTCCTGAATATCCCCACATCCATAGTTCTTGGCGTCCTGCTCGGTGCGTCAGTTGGATTAGCGGTATTCTTTCTTTTTGAAAAGGCATATCAATATAATTATAAAATCAGGAACAGCACAAAGGTCATTATTCTGCTCGGCACATCTTTTCTGCTAATGGGCATTGAAACACTTGTGAAGCCTTATGTTGCCATGTCAGGGCTTCTTGCCGTAGTCGCTATGGCATGCATTGTGAAAATGAAAGCTGATAAATGCGTTTCCGCTCAGATGTCGAAAAAGTTTGGCAAGCTGTGGATCGGTGCCGAAGTCATGCTGTTCGTGCTGGTCGGTGCCGCTGTTGATATTCGCTATACGCTGACAGCAGGCGGAATGGCAGTGCTGATGATATTCATCGCTCTTGCATTTCGTACTGTCGGCGTATGTCTGTGTATGCTCGGCACAGAGCTTACCACAAAAGAAAGGCTGTTCTGCGTGATCGCATATCTTCCGAAAGCGACTGTTCAGGCAGCTATCGGCTCTGTTCCGCTGTCGCTCGGTCTACCCTGCGGAAAGATCATACTATCGGTTGCGGTGCTTGCGATACTGATAACAGCTCCGCTTGGAGCAATCGGGATAGATAGAACACATAAAAAGTTGATAGGTGGTGAAAATTAATGAAGGAGCTTGTATTTGGCGAACTTATAGTATTGAAAGGACAGCACTGCCTGCGAATACCGGTTGAAATGGGAATAAATACACTGTGCGTCGAAGTTATTGAAGGAAAAATAAGGATAAATCACGGAGCATACACTCCTGATGGAGGAACATGGCTGTCTGCTCCGACAGGAAGAAAAGCACACTATGATTTTTCTTCGGGTGACAACGATAGAATAGATATTGATATACAGGAGTCATTCGGGAGACAAGATATGCTTTCAGTCGTAAATGTAAGTCTGTTTCATAAGGCACTACTTCGTATCATACATTAGTTTTTGGTAACTCCCATAGTCTGAAAAACTTAAATTGACTATCCAGGATAAGCCTAACAGTAATATGCAAAAATATATTTCAGAATTGAACTTCCTGTTGAAATCTGAACCCCAGAGGTTTCGGACATCAACAGGAAGTTTTATTTTGTCAGATTTAATGAGGCTTCACTAGAAAGTGTGGGTGGATAAAACCCGCGTTTATGCCGCGAAAGCTATTGACAATGAGTATGCATATGGTAGGCTAAATGCCGGGCAGCAGCCCATTTACATGGCTTGCCTGCGCTGACGGAATACCATATGCATAGAGGCTCATTGTCAATAGACCGTGGAATAAATGCGTTTTATTGATTTATCAGTATTTTTCTACTAGACTGCAATTTCTTAACCACTGGTTCTATGGAAGAGCCATTTTTTATCTCAGATATTTCTCGTACTTTTATGAAATTGCCTTGCCCATCTCAAAAGCTTCTTTCAGTTTCGTACTGCCCTCTATCTCCTTCGGAACAGTAAAGCCTCCGGCAAAGACCTTTCCGGCAAAGCGAGCTTTTTCAAAGCAGTCGATCCAGCCCTGTACGCCTTTCAAAGCGCCTTCATCAACATACGCTTCATCCTCTGCAGCCGTTGTGAGAAGATAAACGTCGCGGAAACGGTAATCGAGCGTAAATAGAGGATTGGCGCGGTCGATCATTGTTTTCATCTGACCGCTCATTTCATAGTAATAAATCGGCGTCGCCCAGACGATCACATCGGCGTTAAGCATCTTTTCTGTAATCGCGTTCGCGTCATCCTTGATGACGCAGTGACCGAGCTTCTGGCAGGCAAAACAACCCTTACAAAAATCGATTGTTTTATTCTTCAGCGAAATCAGCTCTACTTCGTTTCCGGAAGTCCTCGCACCGTCGGCAAATGCGTTGGCGAGAATTTCGGAATTGCTGTTCGGGCGAATACTCGTGCTGATAATCAATACTTTTTTAGCCATAGCTCTCTCCTTACAAATATTCTCTGAAAAATGCTTCCAGCTTATCAAACGGGATCGCGTTCTTTCCGCCGCCGTCGTAAAGGTCGGTATGCACCGCGTCGGGAATAATGAGCAGTTCTTTGTTTTCCGTGTATTTGCTGTCCTTTGTCATACTTTCATAAGCGTCCTTACTGAAATAGCAGGAGTGCGCCTTTTCGCCGTGAATGATCAGAACCGCGCTTCTGATTTCGTTTGAGTACTGCAAAATCGGCTGATTGATAAACGACTGACAGCCGACCATATTCCAGCCGTCGTTGGAATTGAGCGAGCGCGGATGATAGCCGCGGTCTGTCTTGTAGTAGTCGTGGTAATCTTTTACAAAGAACGGCGCGTCGTCGGGCAAAGGATCAATCACACCGCCCGCGCGTTTGTAGCTGCCGTTTTTATAGTCCTCCAAGCGCTGCGCGTTGATTGCGGCTTTAAGCTTGTAACGCGCTTCTTCGTTATTCTCGCTGTCAAAATACCCCTTCGCGTTGACGCGGCTCATGTCGTACATAGTGGAGGCAACCGTCGCCTTGATTCTCGTGTCAAGCGCGGCTGTGTTGATCGCCATACCGCCCCAGCCGCAGATACCGATAATGCCGATTCTGTCGGGGTCGACCTTATCATGTAATGAAAGGAAATCCACCGCCGCCATAAAGTCCTCGGTGTTGATGTCGGGGGACGCCATATATCTTGGCTGACCGCCGCTCTCACCCGTAAAGGACGGGTCAAAGGCAATCGTCAGAAAACCCCGCTCAGCCATTGTCTGCGCGTACAATCCCGAGCACTGCTCCTTGACCGCACCGAAGGGTCCAGAAACAGCGATAGCGGGCAGCCTGCCCTCCGCGTTTTTCGGCACATACATATCCGCCGCGAGAGTGATGCCGTAGCGGTTGATGAATGTCACCTTGCTGTGGTCTACCCTGTCGCTCTTAGGGAAGGTCTTGTCCCAATCCTGCGTTAATACCAACTCTGCTGTTTTCATCATTGCCTGTTCCTCCTGTTATTTGAAAATTTTCCTCAGATAATTATAGAAGCACTGTCTCCAGAATTTATAATCATGTCCATATTCGTCAGCCAGATCTGTCTGATTCTTAACGCCCATTTCATCGAGAACCTGATGATAATACTGTGTACAGTCGATATTCCACGGATCTTCGCTGCCAACCGCCATATACAAATAATACGGCTTTGTTTCGGCTGTCGGCTGAGGAAATTCCTCAAACACGGGCGTATTCCAGAAAGTGCCTTTATAGTATTCGGTTGGAATCACGCCGGTATCGGGCGCGAATCCCGCAATATAGCCGAATTTATCGAGCCATTTGAAGCCTGTGCAGAGTGATTTCGCACCGCCTTCACTCATACCTGCAACGGCTGTGTATTCTCTACCTGTTCTGACGGGATAGTTTTTCTCTATATACGGCATTAAGTCCACCGCGACGTCATCGATCGCTTTGTCGTATATGTAACGAAGTTGTTCCTCGGTCTTGTTTTCCTTATCGGACTGCTTGTCGGTGTACATATCCACGTTGACAAGAATCATCGGCACAGTCAATCCGTCGTTCAACATATTGCCGTAGAGCAGGCTCACATATGAATCTGTATCGATCTGATCGCTGTGGCTGCCGCCAAAGCCGTGGAAAATATACATCACCGGGTAGGTTTGGTTCTCATCATAGCCCGCAGGCAGAAGAATATTGCACTGCTTGTTATCCCCCGCCGTTGTCGAATAATAAGTCACGTCCGTTTGTACGGTTCCGTAATCCACGCCGCTTTTCTTTTCAAAATAGCTGTCTGGAATGTCATAGCGGTTCTCAACGGAATATGGGTCGTAATTTGTATCATCAGCGTCTGTTTTTGATGTGCTGCTGTCTGAGGTTGTTCCTTTTGCGTCATTATTCTGTGCGTTGGTACAAGCGGAAAAAACAAACGTACTGATCAGCAATAGTGCAACAATGATTTTTTTCATAAAGCCCTCCGATTAATGACTGAGTGTAATTGTTACGTTGCCGTTTGAAAGCAGCTCCGTCAACTCTGCCTGTGTTTTGTCTGTGATATGTCCTAGGCGTGTATATGCCCATGTGTTGGAGCCGTAGAACACGACCATTTGGTTACCTGAATACAAAACGATGTCGCCTGACGAGGTGGTTGTACTGACATCATTTTGCGGTAAGTCCGTGCCGATACTTCCAACCTGCTCAAAACCGCCGTACCTCGACATCTGAATCATAAGCGGTTGATTGCTGCAGAATTCTTTAAGTGCCTGTACTGATTCGTTATCCTGCCAATCGACAGAAACAGGTGTGTCGTCGATCGTCATTTGCAAGGCTGCAGTTTCTTCTGTGGTTGCAGTCTGTTCAATACTTTGTGTTTGGGTTTCTTGTTTCTGAGCTTCCGTTATTGTATTTGTGATCGGTTGAGTTGCCGTTACTGCCGTGGTTTCTGTTTCACTTCTTTCGCTGTTGCAGGCGCTGAACAGAATACAGCAAACCGCAATCAGCAAAACGGCGAATATTTTATTCATACACTATTCCTCCGTTTCGATTTGCTTTATCAGCTTTGCAGGCACACCGCCGACAATGGTATTGGCTTCAACGTTTTTATTTACGACCGCGCCTGCCGCTACTATCGCGCCGTCCCCTATTGTCACACCGGGAAGAATGGTCACATTCGCGCCGATCCAGACGTTCTTGCCGATAACAACGGGCTTTGGAATGAGATTAGCGCGCTTGCTCGGATTCATATGATGATTGAGAGTTGCAATCACCGTTTTGGGCCCCACCAGCGTTCCTTCACCGATGGTGATACCGCCCTGATCTTGAAACTGACAGCAGGAGTTGATAAACACATTTCTGCCTAATTTCAGATTCTTTCCGCAATCGGTGTAGAACGGCGGAAACATATACGCTCCATCGGGAAACTCTTTGTCCGTTAGTTTTTCCATCAGCGACTTGATTTCATCAGGCGTGTGGCAGGCGTTGTTCAGCTCGACTGTTATTTCCATTGCTTTATTGGACAGCTCGGTCATTTTCAGATGAACGTCTGAGAATGCAATTACTTCCTGTCCGCTGTTCATATAGCTTAAAAACTCTTGTGTAGTCACAGAATCACCTCTCTTTACTCTTATTATATATCACGAATCAGCAAATTACAAATACTTATATTAAATACAGGTTTATGCTTTACAGGCATAGTCTGATGTAGTATAATATTATTGAGGTGAGCATATTGGAACTCAGAGTTTTGAATTATTTTTTGGCAGTTGCCAGAGAGGAAAGCATTTCAGGTGCGGCAAACGCTCTGCACCTTAGCCAGCCTACGTTGTCACGGCAGTTGAAGGATATGGAAGACGAGCTCGGCAAACAGCTTTTTATTAGGGGCAGAAAGAGGATCGAGCTGACCGATGAAGGCAGGATCCTGAAGAAACGAGCAGAGGAGATCATCGCGCTTGTCGAGAAAACAGAAAACGAAATCACCGTATCCGATGAGCATATTTCCGGCGATGTTTTTATCGGCGCAGGTGAGACCGTCGGTGTGCACTTTCTGACAAAAGCCGCAAAGCGTGTGCGGGACAGCTATCCCGATATTCACTTTCATATCATCAGCGGCGACAGGACCGATGTTGTCGAAAGGCTTGACAGCGGTCTTGTGGATTTCGGCTTGGTGTTCGGAAGCGTTGACGAAACAAAGTATGAATCAATAAATATCCCCAACAGCGATGTATGGGGTGTATTAATCAGAAATGACAGCCCGCTTGCGAAAAAGGAAATGATAGATCCTAAGGATCTATATGACAAGCCGTTGATTGTGTCCCGTCAGGCAGATAAAACCGGAATCGTAAAGCGTTTGCTTCAGCGCTCGGCAGATAAGATGAACATCGTCGCAACCTACAACCTTATTTTCAACGGCGCTCTGATGGTGCATGACGGATTGGGTTACGCACTGTGCTTAGAGAGCGTTCATCAACCGGATCCAAACAGCGAGCTGGTCTTCAAACCTCTGTCCACCGCTGTCAGTGAAGACCTGCACATCGTATGGAAAAAAGACAACGTCTTCTCTAAAGCCTCACAAAAGTTTTTTGAGGAAATAACAAAAGCACGTTAAATGACAAACCTCCGCTTGGAAATTTTAAAAGCCCAAACGGAGGCATTTTTATATCTCTATTATCCCGTGATTTTCCTCGTTCTTTTCGAACGCGTTACAAAAAAATCAATATCTGATTGTTCTACGAGCGCAAAGCTCGCAGAAACGGAAGAAGATTGGAACTCGTTCTTAAGAATCCCCATATTCTTTTATGCCGTATGGTATCATGACATTATTGTTTTTTCCATTTCACTCCCTGAATTATTAGTCACAACAGAAGAATAAATGATTACACCCTCGCCGAAAACGACGAGGATGTAATTATGCTTATCAGTTAATTATATCCATTTTAGCCGAAGATAAACATCAATATTACGAATAAACCGATAATACAGTCATAAATACCTCTAGTGTTCAGAACGACTATTCATCCACACCAGAACCATTGTTCCGCCCAAAACAAACATAATAATAAAAGCATACCACGCAATCAACTCTCCTGTCTGAACCGGACTGCTGTCCGACGGTTCGGGGCTGGTTGGCAAGGGCTGTGTTGCTTCGCTCGTCTGTTCCGTTTCCGGTTCAATGCGGGCAATTACCTCCGTGCTGCCGCCTTGTCCGCTTTGCGCGGACATAACGGCGGGAACAGTTAAGAGAAAAAGGCTGAACAGCATGAAAAACACACACGCGCCCTTGAATATGCAATTTTTCATACCAATAACCTATGGCAAAGTCATCTCAATAACAACGCCCTGTTATCAAACGTTGTCAATCGTGCTGAAGAATACCATGTAGCCGCTGTAATCGCCGGCGATTTCAGCAATGTTCTGACCGTAGAGCTGCTTCTGATGGAAGCGAAGCGTACCGTTCAGAGTCTGACCCTCTTCATTGAAGCTGGTAAGATAATAGCCCTTGGTGAAGAAATCACCATTGTTGACTCTGGTGGACTCGTTTAAGGTTTCGGTAGAACGGTAAACGTCATAGTTAAATTCTATTGCAGAATTCTCTTTATTTGCGATTTGGAAAGCACGGTCATCTGCACTTGCGTTCTGATCCTTGACATAGACTGCGATTGCCTGCTTTGCGGTGTCAAGACCTGTAATTTCGGTTGCCTCAACAGCATAGGTTACATCCTTGTTGTGGTCATCATTGTCATCGGCGGGAATGGCAAGTGTTCCAAAATCAACTACATCGGGAATGGTGATGATGTAGCTTACGTCGCCGGGAGCGGCGCCGTCAATGTGGGCAATGACCTCTGTATTACCGCTCCGATTGGTTTCTGTCAGCTGAGCCGCAGATACGGATACGGCTGATAACGCCGCGAGAGCTGCTGCAATAGTGATGGAGATTATTCTTTTTACTTTCATGGAAATACGTCCTTTCAATAAAGATTTTTTATCTCAAGCTTATTTGACAATAAGCCGAATGCCTGATTTTGCTTTTCTTATCGGTTTTCAAATTTGCGCCTCCTGAAATAAGCAAAAACCACGATTGCCAATATAACGATAAGCAATGCCCCTGTATAGAAAGGTTCTCCCGTCTGAACCGCGCCGCCCGCGACAGTGCTGCCGGATCTGCCGGTGTCGTCGGTACTCTTATTTGCGCTGTCCTTTGTGGAGGACGAAGCGTCATCGGAAGGCTTCGTTTGAGTAAGTGCAAAGCTGCCGAGGTCGGCGACGGTAAAGGTCGCTGTACCATTTTCAACGCTGTCGGGCGCGATGGCAATTACTTCGCCGTCTGAATTGATCACCGTCAGCCAGATGGTTCTGCCGTTTGTGGGAACCGACAGTTTCATGCCACCCGCTGTCCACAGCTCGGCAGGCATATAGTTTCCGCTGCAGTCAATCGTATTGGCGCTGTAGGCGGCGATGATATTGCCCTTTGCCGCAAGCTTTGCGTATTCCTCGCTGCCGGAGGAAAGAGGCTGCAGGTCAAATTGCAGATCCTTGTGCATCAGGCTGCTGACCGTGAGGTTTTCGGCGAGGGTAAGCGTCCGCCGGTTCAGGGTTCTGCCCTGAATGATTGGGAAACCATTGTTGAAATAAGTATTATTATAGGCTGTATGCACCCATGCGACGGTATCATCGGTCACGGTGTTGAGCTTGTCAACGAACGCGGGCTTTTTCATGTCGGCGGTTTCCATCAATCCGGAGTTATCGCTGAGCTTTGCGGAGGATAATGCGCCGACAGCGGGAATATTGTCGAAATCCGGATAGAATACATTTCTGACTGCCGCAGAGCTGTTATCACCTGCGATCATACCCTGCTTTTTGCTGTCGCCGCAGGAGGGATGACCGGAGTTATAGCAGGCTTTGATCTTGCCACTGTTATTGCCCGCGATGCCGCCTGAGACTTTACAACTGCTCGAGGTGGAACCGACGGCGCCGTTGTTGGCACAGCCGTAGATTTCACCATTGTTGTCCGCAGCGATACCGCCGCTGGTAACCCCCTCAACTACCGTGGCGTTGCGGGTGCCGGTAATAGTGCCCTTGTTGACTGCCGCAACACCGCCGCAGTTCTCGCCGAAGATATAGGAATTATAGTCTGACGGCTTGATTACTTTTCCGTTAGAAAGAGTGACGGTCTTGCTGCCGGCAAGATTGATACCGCTTGTGCAGTGGTCGATGGTTCCTTCATTGAACGCCGCAATACCGCCTGCGTACTCGGCGGCTGTTACACTGCGACAATCCAATACCATCAAATCTTTAACAATGCCGTCCTTGCCGATGTAATCAAATAACGCCTCGTTTTGGGAGTTATTCATTCTCAGACCGACGATGCAGTAGCCCCTTCCGTCAAATGTGCCGCTGAACGGTTTGTCGGACGTTCCGATACCCTGAGTCCATTCTGAACCGTCGGGCACAATGATGTCGGCGTCAAGATAAGCGGAATCAGAATTGCTGCCGCTATTTACCTGGTCGCGGAATTCGCACAGTTCCTCATAGGTGCGGATACCGCGACCGGCAGGCTCCGGCTCCGTTGCAGGCTCTGTTGTCGGCTCCGTGGGTTCAACGGTTGTCGGCTCCGTGGGCTCTGTCGTGGGCTCAACAGTCGTCGGCTCCGTGGGCTCCGTCGTGGGTTCAATAGTTGTCGGTTCAACGGTTGTCGGCTCAACAGTAGTCGGCTCAACGGTCGTCGGCTCTGTGGGCGGCTGCGGAGGATTGCCGTCGGGATAGTTGGAATAGCGGTTCTCGCTCTCGATGTAGTAGATCGTGCCGCGGTTCTTGTCGGGCAGCGGATAATCGTCGGGCGTTTTGCCGTTGTCGATGTTCTGATACCACGCCTGCGTGCCGTCGGTCACGCCCTTGTTTAGCTTGTATCCCGTCTCGCCCGTTTTAAACTGTTCCGCAGAGTGAGGGGAAGCGTGTCCGTAATCGTTAGAACTGTTTACGAGATAGTAGCAGTTGTTGATACTCACTCTATCCGATGTCACAACCGCGATCGGATCGCTGGAACTGGATGAGGCGGCAGTTAGCATTCCGTAGTTGTAGCAGTTGTTGATATTGAGGTAGCAATAGTCGAAGAAAACGGAAGTCCACGGGAAAACGATGATACCGGAAAGAAGCCCCGACAAATCTTTGTAATTATCCCATGATGATGAGAGATCTCCGATATTCGCGCAGTTTTCGACGGTTGCCGTGGGATAGGCTGCTGAGAATACGATACCCGCCGCACATCTGATCGGTCCGCTGAAGCTGCCGAAATTGAGACAGTTGCTGACGGTGTCTTTATCCATAATGTCTGTCGCGATACCCGCAACAGTTACGAGCATGGTCAGGTTTTCGTCGGCAGAGAGGGTCACGTCAACATAGCTGTAAACGTGGTCGATGGTCGTTCCTACGGTCAAGCCTCCCGCTATCGAGGCAAAGCTCAGCACGCTTGAAGAGTACGGATTATAAGTGTCTTCGCGGTGATAGTCCAACTCCGCTTTTCCTTTCAAGGCAAAATTCTGGATCTTTGCCCCATCGCAGTTGACGAAAAATCCGTACTTCATGTTTTCTTCATCATGATTCGTGACCGTTTTGCTGAAGTAGAAATCGTTAATGGTGAAGCCCTGTCCGTCAAAAACGCCGCCGAAATCAGGGATCGGCTCCCACTGAAGGCTTTCAAGGGTGATGTCGTTCATCAGCTTGAACTTCGGCGATTTGTTCTGATTATCAAATATCGCGTGGGTGTGGTCGTTTCTCACCAGCGCGGAGATCCAGAACAGGTTGCCGGCGTTTCTGATCTGATAGCAGCCGTCCTCACCCTGAATGGGCGTTTCATACAGACCGCAGTCGCGGCAAATGCCATTGTGGAAATCATGGTAATCGGGAATGTTGAGTGTGATGTTTTTGGCGGGCATAGTGAAGGTGATGGTCTTGGCATCCTCGTCAACAGTGAGCGGAACATTCTCGGTGATATCCTTGCCCCATTCATCGGTGATGACGATAGTGCCGGTCAGCGCTTCGTTGATGGTGGCGATCAGCGTAACGGTATCGCCCTCATCATACTTCATCTCATAGACGGGAAGGGTTTTGCCGTCGCTGTCAACAAAGAACAGTCCTCTGTCATGCACCACGGAATCTCGGATCGTAACGGTATAGTCCTTTTCCAATTCAGCAAATTCGGGAACCACCACGATGTTCTCGGGGTTTTCCGCGTCAAACGTCACAGTGTAATCGTTATTTATGATGGTGACGGGATAATCCATGTTGCTGGTTTCGCCGTGTGCACTGACGGATTTCAGAACGTGTTTGTCGTCCGTCACCGCTTCAAGCTTCGCCGTTTCGCCGGCGTTGTAGGCAACGGGAACAAAATCCCAGCCGATGTAGAGCCAGCCGCCGCCAACCTTCATATAGCTGGTGGGCTTGCCGTTATTGTCATATACAAATTTATCGGTATCAAATATTAAAAGCTTACCCGATTTATCGTAATCCGCTCTGACAAAAACGTCCTGCGCCGGCATTACAAAGGAATACGCACGTTCGGTAGGCGCAAAGCACTGCGCATCGGAGGGCGAGCAGGTCACGTTCTTCAGCTCGTGCTGCTCGGGTTCGGTGGTGTCCTCATCCAGCAGCCATACCTTCGTCACCGTGCCGCTCTCATAGGGACGTACAAAGAAGGTGACCGTCTCTCCCTCGGCAAATTCCTTGCGGGAGATACTGTCGTGTTCTCCGAATTGCAGGTCGCCGTCGAAGGAATTGAGCAGGGTGACGCTGTGGCGAGGGGTCGCGGCGTTCTTCGTGGTAACCTTGACTGTGCAATCCTGATAGGGAGAGGAGAATACAAGCTTATAGCAGCCGCTGCTCACCTCGCAGAGCACATCGGTGACATCGACGCTTTTCTGGTCGCCCGTTTTGGAATCCTTCATTGTCTGGTTGCTGTTATAAAGGGTGGTCATTTCGCTGCCGTCGGCGCGATAGAGCTTGATAGTGTCGATCGCCTTGCCGCTGTCGGGCATCATTTGCAGCTCCACTGCGGAGCCGCTGTTCACCTTTTGACCGCCGTCGGCAAGCTTGTTGCCGCCGCAGTACAGCGATACTGCCGCGCCGCTGCCCTCCGCCTTTATATTGCGGCTGATGGTCTCGTAGTTCTTCATGATGATCGTCACAGGGTTATTGCCGCTATTAGGAAGATCGGCGATTTTCACGTTGAACTGGTTAGAGCTTGCGGAACCGAGAATCGGCATCGACTCGTTGAGGATCTGCATCTTGTTGCTTGAGTTGTCGTAGCCGCTTTCATTCAGGATGACATAGGCGCCCGTTTTCAAATCGTCATAGTCGTTTGAAGCAGACTTGTATGAGCTCTCGACGTTCGCCGTCTGGGTAAGTCCCGCGACATTTCTGAGGTATGCGTCAAGTTGGTTGCCGGACGAATCCCAGATGTTCGGCGAAAGCAAGTCATTCAGATCTTCCCCGTTGGTGATTGTTTTAAAGCCTCTGTCCCTGCTGTTTTCGTTTGTTTTTTGCAGATTGAAATAATCCTGAGTCGGACAGTAATCACCCGGCATATTATAATTAAAATATAGGTATTGTGTGGTGAATTGGGTCTTTTCAACCTTGTAGTTGCTGACGGCGTATACGGATGAGGTGCCATAGGGCTTGATCAGATAAAACTTGCGGTCGGCATCGGTCACATACGCCTTAAGCTTTCTCGTCAGATCTTGAAGCAGGTTATCTTCAACCTTATGCTCTTCGTATTCTTGATAGTCCATCTGCATATTCTGCATCATGTCGTAACCGCGCATCAGAGAGGTGAGCTGGTTCTGATAGAGCGAACAGAGCTGATAGACGCCGCGAACAGCCTTTTTCTGGCGTTTATCAAACAACGACCATGTGTCGTATACCACCTTCTGGCGGTCCGACTCTTTATCTTTATCATCGCAGTAGCTCACGTCGGAGTTCAGCAGGCACACCTTGTAGCTCGCGTACAGCTGGTAGGCGGTAAGATAGGTAATCAGCGGAGAGGCGGCGTCGCCGATACTCGCCGTCATCAGATCGTACATCTGGTTCTCGCCGACGATCTGTGCCTTATAGCATTCCTCCGCATAATCGAGATAGGTCAGATTATCGGAGCGGTTACCCCAACCGTTAGTGTCCGATAAATCATCCGACAATGCCTGCGACGGCGAATACGGAGAAATCAGCTCCAGATATCCGGTCAGGTCGCTGTCAAAGTTGATGCCGTCCTGATGCTCAACCGCATCGGCGCCGTCGGTTTTTATGCCGTCGTAATATGCGGATACCGTACTGTAAGCGGTTTGAAGATTATGAAAATCCTCATATAGCTGATTCTCGGTCGCATCGGGATCGTTCGAGTCTTTGCAGTATTTTTGAAGCGCATCGTTCAGATCGGTAAAATTATTGATGACGCTTCTGTATTTGTCGTCGAACGAACGCTCTTCCGATACCTTATCATTGAACGCGTATTTGGTGATGATCACGTTCAACTGTGAAAGCAGACTGTTTGTGTGAGAGGTTGCGGCGCGGACGGTCAGATCCAGCTCGGAAAGCTGCTGCTGAATCTCGCTGCACGCCGAAAGAATTTTGGAGTTAGCGACGCCCTGACCGCCGCCGAGGATCTTTCTCGTGGCGTTGAGCACCATCTGAACATTCTCGTTTTCAACCGAGGACGCCGCCTTGCCCAATCCTGCCAGAATAGTGCGGTCGATCAGGTCATAGGCAAACTTCTTCATTTCCTTGGTGGCTAAGCTCGTCACAATTCCGCCGACGGACTCATCGGATGTCTGAACCGCCGAAACCACTGAGGGCATAACGCATGACAGAACTATCAGCACAGACAGCAAAGCAGCCGTGACGACAAGTCCTGCTTTTTTTGATAGTCGTTTTAGCATACACAACACTTCCTGTTATAATTTTTCAGGATTATAATAGCAAAAAATACAGGTTATAACAAGGTATTCGGGACTAACGGTCAAATTTAGGGACGAACGGTATTAATTTTTTCGACAAATCGAACAATAATGATATAATAGAAGTTCGACTGCCGTATGCTCGAAAAAAAGTCACTCAGGTGCTTGACGAAACAAAAAAGCACCCTCGGCAAAAGTGAAATTATAGAGATAGCTGACTGCAAATCCCTGCACTCGGAAATTCTCTACTTCAGTGCCTCTACCGCGATTTTGATTCCAAGCTGACGGTAAAACACCATAGGGTAATTTCACACCATTTGGGATCCACGAAAAAGATGTTCTCATAGTCAGATATATCGTCAAGATACTCTTTTAATTAGGGACGAGCCTTTGCTCTTAGCTCGGCGTTTGCTTATTTGATACATAAAATATAATCATTATCATACAGCTTGACTGTATCAATCTCAACACAAAAGCGCGGATACCATCCGGTTATCCCGCGCTTTTAAATTAAAATAATTAGTTATGATACTGTGCGAAAAAGGAAAGCACAGTTCGGATATCTCATCGTTACCGAAAGCTGCAATAAAATACAATCATGTTTGTTAATTGAACGGCAAACGTGATGTTTGACGCAATCAGGTCACGTTTGATTTCGACTGCTTTGATTTCATACGTCTGATAAAGGTAATAGTTACCATAATTACCACGAACAATACGAATCCGGCAAACACCCAAACAGCGGGATCAATAATAAGCGCATGTTTTTCAACTGTTAGAAGTCCGTTTTCCACATTTGATTCATCAAACGGAACGCGTTGTCCGGTCAGAACAAGGCGGTGAGTATTGATTATTCCTTTTGTGCGCTATGCTCAAATTACTTAATTAATTTTAGCATTATCTGAACAATAATACTACTATAATTATCAGTTTTTAACCCTTTTGTAAAATATTCTTAAACATTATTAATAAAAAGATTTATATTATTTATATATTTAATCTAAATCTGACAAATCAGAATAAAGACTTTCTCATTATTCGTATTTAGAAAAAACGCCGCTGTAAAAAACTCATAGAGGTATTTGTTAACCTATTTGATTTACATGAAAAAAGGCTGTTTTACTTAGGGCTCGATAAAACCGCAACGAAAAAAGAACACTTTTCTTCAAAATCTATTTTTCTGCTATCTGATCGTCAGCAATTGTCCTGTAAAATAAATCGTTCTTTTTTTGAATGCTCTCCCTAACATTACGTGCTATCGAAAAAGTAATTGCTTTTTTTTACAAAATTCGTTCTTAACTTAAAGCATTTGATGGAGTTTTATATAAAATCATTATACAGGGACAAATACATCTTATAAAACAATTGCTATTGAGAACGCAATATGTTATACTGCTACAGGCACAGAAAAATGTGTGTAAAAAATGAACGGGGAATAATCATGTCAACTGATAACAAAGAACTTGAAACAATAGCTTCAGAGACAGAAACAGAAGAGGTCGAAGAAGCAACACCGAAAAAGAAAAAGCTGTTCACGGCAAAGCGAATTGAGGTAATCACAGCTATTTTCTTAGGCGTAACAGCGCTGCTCACGGCATGGGCAACCTGGATCGGCTCGCTTCACGGCGGCAATCAGGCAACCAATTTCACAAAGAGCAACAACCTCGCTTCCGAGGGAAACGCCGCTTATAACTCAGCTATGCAGATGTATCTCTCAGATCTGATGGCATGGAATACCGCGATCGATTATCAACTCGACGCTGAGGTTGCCAAAATGAAGGGCAACGAAGAGGAAGCGAAAATCTATGAAGACAAAATGCACTATTTCATGCAGCAGAACAGCAGTCAGATCCTGAGTGATGCTATGAATCAGATGGACGATTCAATGTCCTCTCCCTTTGAGGTAGAGGGAATGACCGATAAATACTTTGAGGAATCAAATAATCTTATCGCTCAGTCTCAGGAGCTTCTCGAGGAAGGCAAGCGCGACAACAGAAACGGCGACGCCTACAACCTTGTCAACGTTATCTATTCCGTTGTACTCTTCCTGTTAGGTATCGTCGGCGTGTTCAAGAACCTGCCGAACCGCGTTGTAGTACTTTTTATCGCGATCGCAGGCGTTGTGCTCGCTACTATATATATGTTCACGATACCGCTGCCCACAGGATTTAATATCCTCAGCTTCTTCGGAATGGCTTAATTATCAGAAAACACCCTGTGCCACGTTTTTTGGAACGCAGGGTGATTTTTTACGTTTTTGCCCATGACATATTGATATTGAATTTTCAGCCCGTTTGTGTTATGATTTAACCACACAGATAATACGTTATATAATGAAAGGTGTTATGGACATGAAAATGATACAGAGCTTCTCCGTAGACCATACAGCCATTGTCCCGGGCATATTTCTCAGCCGTGAGGACATTGTCGGCGACAGCATTGTGACAACCTATGATATAAGACTGAAAAGACCGAACAGAGAACCCGTTATCGATGTGGCGGCTATGCATTCGCTCGAGCACATCATCGCGACCTTTCTCAGAAATGACCCCGACTGGAAGGACGAGGTTATCTACTGGGGTCCCATGGGGTGTCTGACAGGCTTTTACCTCATTCTCAAGGGCAGCCGCTCTCCCCGTGAGATTTATGAATTGTTGCTGAGAGCCTTCAGATCGGTCAACGACGCTCAGGAGGTTCCCGGCGCCGCTCCAGTAAACTGCGGTCATTACCTCATGCACAACCTCGGAATGGCAAAATGGTACGCGGCGGAATTCGCTGACTACCTCGAAGCAAACCGGGATAATTCCAAAATCTTTGAGTACCCGAAGGCTGAACGGCTTGTAACTGACGACGGACAGCATTTCTACGACTCGTAATAACAAATATCAAGCGCTTGCCTGAGTGGCAGGCGCTTTTTTCATCGTTTTAAAAAATATTATTTCATTTAAGGATTATTTAATAATTTCTCCGCTATACTCATGCTGTAAGGTTCACAAGAGCAATTTTTGTGATACAATATACTCAGTAAGGAGAATGCGTATGTTTTTTGACATTTTGAAACGCGACTTGAAACGCAAAAAGACAATGAATATCATCATTTTGCTCTTTGTCATCTTGTCTGTGATGTTCGTTTCCTCGAGCGTGACAAATCTGACGGCGGTGACCGGCTCGCTCGACAGCTTTTTTGACAAGGCAGGAGTCGGCGACTATATGACCTTTGAGCGCAGCGGCGGCAGCGTGACGGTAAAGGACGCTGTGAAGAACGCCGAGGGTGTGACAGAGTTCAGACAGGAGGAATGCATCTTCCTGTCAGGTCACAAGTTCATCGGACGTAAAACGGCGCAGGATACTCAGAACGCAGCAAACACCAGTCTCGCGAGCTGTCTTTCACATCAGATCGAAAAATATTATGACGGCAGCGACAATGAAATAACAGAGGTAGCTGACGGCGAGGTTTATGTGCGCCGGTCATTACTCGACAACAGCAACGCGAAGGTCGGCGACAAGGTTGAGCTGACGGTCAGCAATGTCACCCGGACCTTTACGGTAAAGGATACGCTCAAGGACGCGGTGCTCGGCTCGCGCATGATGGGCAACGCGAGGTTCCTGCTCTCGGAGAACGACTACAAGGCGTTTGAAAAAGCAGAACCTATCGAGCCGTATCTGTTCTACATCAGCTTTATTAACACCACAGATCTTCCCGCGCTGCAAAAGGCTCTGACCGCCTGTGACGCTGTGGCTTTCGGCGGCGACCGCTCGCTGATAGAATTTACATATATAATGGAAATGATCATCGCGGGCATTCTGCTCATCGTCAGCATCGCGCTGATTCTGATCGCGGTCGTGATCCTGCGCTTCACTATCAGCTTTACGCTAAGCGAGGAATACCGTCAGATCGGAATTATGAAGGCGATCGGTATTCCGAACGGCAAAATCCGCTCGCTATATCTTGTAAAATATCTCGCGATCTCGATTGCCGGCGCTGTGATCGGTTTTGCGGTTTCGATCCCGTTCGGCAGTATGCTGCTGAAAATGGTTTCGCAGAGCATCGTGATGGACAACTCGGGCACCGTTATTCTCAGTATTCTCTGTGCGGCTGCGGTTGTCGGTATCATCGTGCTGTTCTGCTTTTTCAGCACACGCAAGGTGAAAAAATTCACGCCCGTTGACGCTATCCGAAGCGGCACAACAGGCGAAAGATACAAAAAGAAGGGTATCATCAGGCTCGGCAAAAAGCCCGTAAAACCTGTATTCTTCATGGCCGTCAACGATATTCTCAGCAGCCCGAAGCGGTTTCTGATCATGCTGTTCACCTTCTTTGTGGGAATTTCCATGCTTATGGTTTGCCTGAATATTTCCTCCACAATGCAGAGCGGAAAGCTGCTCGGCTGGATCAATATGGCTGAGTGCGATCTGGCTTTAGTTGAATCGGGCTCGCTTGAGAAATACATGGTAGATGAAGGCAGAAAAAGGCTTGATGAAAGAATCGCTGAAATTGAATCCGACCTTGCAGAAAAAAGCTGGGAAGCTGACTGCTTTGTTGAAACGATTTCGAACGTCGTCGTTATCAAGGGCGACACCGAACTGAAAACACACGGCACTGAGGGTATCAACATGACTACCGACGAATATCTGTATCTCGACGGTACCGCTCCGCAGAACAAGCATGAGATCGCCGTGTCATATATTATCGCGGACAAATTAGGCGCGGAAATCGGAGATACCGTCACGGTAAAAACCGCCGATGAAGAAACAGAGTGCATGATTACGGCGACGTACCAGACAATGATGTCCATGGGCGACAACATACGCCTGTATCCCGGACAGACCTACGGTTTCAAAAATCTTGTCGGCTTAAACGATTTTCAGGTTCGTTTCCGCGACAACCCGGACGATTCCGAAATACAAAAGAGAATGGATACGATCAGGGAAATGTACCCCGGCGACAAGGTTATGAGCGCGGGCGGTTATGTGGACTACTGCGTCGGCGGCGTCGGCGGAATAATGGACGATGTTACTAATCTGCTGCTCCCGATCATCATACTGATCGACATTCTGGTCGCGGTACTGCTTGAAAAGAGTTTTCTCACAAAGGAACGCGGTGAGATAGCGATGCTCAAGGCTATCGGCTTTAAAAACCGTTCAATAATATTCTGGCAGACGCTCAGAATCGCGATCATTATGATTGCGGCGGTACTGCTCTCTGTCGCTCTCGCCGACCCAATCGGCAAGCTTGCGACAGGCGGTATTTTCCAGATGATGGGCGCGAAAAACATTATCTTTGACACCGACGTACTCAAAACCTGCATCATATATCCCGCTATCGTCTTTGCGGCAACGGTTTTCAGTGTATTCCTGACTGCGCTCGGGATACGCAAGGTCAATTCAAACGAAATCAACACTGTTGAGTAAGGCGCCGGTGGGCACGTTCTGCGCCTTTTGTAAACTCACCAATCAGGGAAATGTTCATCAACAGCGCGTCAAACGATCGATTTATCAAGAAAGAGGATTACTATGGCTAAAATTATTGAAGTGAAAGACCTTTGTAAAACATATATCACCAACAAAAGACAGAACAACGTCCTGCGCAACGTCAGCTTCTCAATCGACGAGGGCGAGATGGTCGCCGTGATGGGGCCGTCAGGCTCGGGCAAGTCTACCCTGCTCTACACCGTTTCGGGAATGGACAGCATGACCGCGGGTACGGTTCTCTTCGGCGGTAAAAACATCTCCGCGCTCAAGCCCACTCAGCTTGCGGCGCTCAGACTTGACGAAATGGGCTTTATCTTTCAGCAGATGTATATGCTCAAGAATCTCTCGGTACTCGACAACATCATTCTTCCGGCGCGCCAGTCAAAAGCCAACACTCTCTCCGCGAAGGAAAAGCTCGAGCGCGGCAAGGAGCTTATGCGTAAGCTCGGAATCATTGAAATCGCCGACAATGACATCAACGAGGTATCCGGCGGTCAGCTTCAAAGGGCATGTATCTGCCGCAGCATGATCAACAGTCCCAAGATGATTTTCGCCGACGAGCCGACAGGCGCGCTCAACCGTCAGAGCTCCAACGAGGTTATGGAGGAGCTGTGTAAAATCAACGCGGACGGCACCACAATCATGCTCGTGACCCACGACGCGAAGGTCGCCGCAAAATGCTCGCGCGTGCTTTATATTGTTGACGGGAATATTCAGGGAGAGTATAATTTAGAGGGCAGCGACGAGAGAACAAAGGAACGCGCCCTGAACAACTGGCTGCTTGAGCAGGGCTGGTAATCGGATTTTGGAGTGAAAAGAAATGGTCGACATTCTTGTTGTAGAGGATAATATCGAAATGGCAGCGCTGCTGTGCGATTTTCTGGAAGCTGACGGCTATTCGGTAAAGCACTGTGCGGACGGCGACAGCTCCGTAAACTCCTTTGAATCGGAAGGCGCAAGGCTGGTGATACTCGATATTATGCTGCCCTCCCTGGACGGTTTCGCGGTCTGCCGCAAAATACGCGAGAACGCCAATACCCCGATCATCATTGTCAGCGCGAAAACCGAAAAGGACGACAAGCTCAACGGTCTGATCCTCGGCGCGGACGACTACATCGAGAAGCCGTATGACATCGATATTCTGCTCGCAAAAATAAAGGGCATCTTCACGCGGCGTTATCAGACAGACATTCTCTCAGACGGATTCCTGAAAATCAACAAGAGCAAGCGCATTGCATACAAGGGAAACACACCTCTCGACCTCAGACAAAAGGAGTTTGACCTGCTTCTGCTGCTCGCCGAAAACGCCGGCAAAACTCTCAGCAAGGATTATCTGTTCAATCAGATTTGGGGCTTTGACAGCTTTTCCGAACCGCAGACGCTGACGGTTCACATCAAATGGCTCAGACAGAAGATTGAAGCCAACCCAAAAAAGCCCGAACACATTGTGACTGTCTGGGGCGTCGGGTACCGCTACGAGAGGTAATTATGAAAAGCTATATCAAACTGACGGTTGCCGTCATCGCTCTGATCGCGGTGATTTTTACAGGAGCGAATTTCATTTTAAATAACGCAGGCAAGGGTGACGAAGGTCGCCCTTATCGCGTTGAGGCGCAGAGAATCGCCGTAAAAATAGAAAACGGCGATGACTATTCCCTGTCCGACTATCCGACTATCACAAATGTTGAAAAGCTGACAGACGGCTTCAAGAGCGGCGACAGCGACTATCTTGTCAAGGATATCGGCGGCACTCTCTACCGCTTTGACTATTCATATAATTCCGACAACAGCACCGCAGTCAGGCTGTTCAACATCAGCTTCGGAGTTGTGGCGGCGTTTGTGCTCGTTCTGATGGCGGTTCTCTTCATCAGGATCATCAGACCGTTTGAAAAAATCAGCGATTATCCCACGGAGCTTGCGAAGGGCAATCTGACGGCGCCGCTTAAGGAAAGCAAGGACAATTATTTCGGCAGGTTTTTGTGGGGACTTGACCTGCTCCGCGAAAAGCTCGAAAGTCAAAAATCAGCCGAGCTTGAGCTGCAAAAGCAAAACAAGACGATGGTGCTCTCACTCTCGCACGACATAAAAACTCCTCTCGGCGTGATTGAGCTGTACGCAAAGGCGCTCGAAAAGGGCTTGTACAAGGACGAGCAAAAGAAGCTCGAGGTCGCGCGGAACATCAACGGAAAGTGCGAGGAAATACGCGGCTATGTGGACGGAATCGTCAAAGCTTCAAGCGGCGACTTTCTGAATCTGGAAGTGCATAATGGCGAGTTTTATCTCTCGGCGCTGATAAGCCAAATCAAAGCATTCTACACCGACAAGCTGAACCTGCTGAAAATCGACTTTTCCATTGAGAGCTTTTCCGATTGTATCCTGTCTGGCGATTTGGAAAGGTGCGTTGAGGTTCTGCAAAACATCATCGAAAACGCCGTGAAATACGGCAATGGCAAGGAAATATCTATTGCTTTCTCGAGAGAGGACGACTGTCAGCTCGTACATATCCGCAACAGCGGCTGTACTCTCAGCGAAAACGAGCTGCCGCATATTTTCGACAGCTTCTGGCGCGGCTCAAATACCGGAAGCAACAGCGGCAGCGGCTTGGGACTTTACATCTGCCGCACACTGATGAGAAAAATGAACGGAGATATTTTTGCAGAAATCGACGGCGGCGACATGATCGTCACCGCGGTTTTTACAATCGCATAAAAATAAAAAATCCTCAGCAGGTCATTCTTGCTGAGGATTGATTTTTATTGGATTATGTTTTTCAGCAGCGCTCCCGGTAAGGAATCAATATAGGTCTGTGCCGAGCTCTTGTTGCTCGAAACAAACAGTCTCAGACCGCGCTCGACGTTGATATAGTCGATTGAGTTATATGTGCCGATAGCGCCCGGGTGACCCGTACCGCCGTCAAACATCTTCATCAGTCCGTAGCCGTAGCCTGTGCCCGCGTCGGGCGAATAGTTCTCTGTCATCTCGAGGAAGGTTTCCTTTGAAATCAGCTTGCCCTCGGAAATTGCCGACATCCACGCATCCATATCCGCAGCGTTTGATGCGATATCGCCCGCGCCGTTGGAAAGACCTGTTTCAATCACATTGCCGTTATCCTCACCCCTCGTAAGTCCTTCAGCCCATGCGGGATTGTCCTTTACCTCCTCGACAAAGCCCGAGTGAGTCATCTTGAGCGGCTCAAAAATATTCTCGCGCACAAAGTCGTGATAGCGCTTTCCCGAAACCTGCTTGACAATATCAGCGAGCAGGAAGTAGTTCGAGTTGGAATAGGCGTATTTCGAATCAGGCTCAAACTTGAGCGGCTGCGCGAAAATCCACTCCTTGACGGCGGCTATATTCTCGTCCTCGGTATTGTCGAAGGAAACGCCGTCGCACGTCGCTTCGTTCACCATGTCAATTATTCCCGAGCGCATTGTGAGCAGGTTCTTCACAGTCATGTCCTTCCCCACTTCGTACTCGGGGAAATATTTTTCGAGCTTATCGTCAACGCTTAGCTTGCCCTGCTCGCGCAGCATCATTATCGAGGTCGCGCAGAACTGCTTGGAAACGGAACCGATGTACATTGAGGAATCGATGGTGAGGTCGTTATTGCTCTTGTCCTTGCCGTTGACATACTGATAGATGACCTCGCCGTTTTTCGTCAGGCTGGCAACTCCTTTGAAGTTGTTTCTTTTCAGAACGCCGTCCATCGCTTCCTTCTGGTCAGCGGTTATTGCGGCAGCGGTCGTCTGTTCGGTGTCCGACGGGCTGACATTTGAACACGCAGCGGTCGAACAAATAATCATTACTGAGGAAATTATAGCGATAAGCTTTTTCATATAAATACTCCTTTTATCAGCTTTTTTATTCATTATAATACGTCCGTCTGAAGTTCATCTGAAGAAAACGAGGAATAAATTCCAAACCGGCCGCGAATAATAGTACTTGAATCGGAGGGACAAAAATGGAATTTTTAACGGTAATACTGGCGTCGCTGTTCTCAGCGGCGGTTCTGTTTATAATCGCAAAAATCATCGGTCACAAGCAGGTCGCACAGCTCGAGTTCTTTGACTACATCACGGGAATCACAATAGGCTCGATCGCCGCGGAGCTTGCGACAACGCTCGACAAACCATGGTGGAAGCCGACTGTGTCGATGATAGTGTTCGGTATAATTACGGTGGTGCTCAGCGTGCTGACGAGGAAATTCCCTCGAAGCAGGAAATTCATCAACGGTACGCCGACGATTATCTTGAACGACGGCAAGCTGTACCGCAAAAACATGAAGAAGGCAAAGCTGGAGCTCAGCGAATTCCTGCTCTTGTGCAGGCAGGAAGGGTATTTCAATCTCGACGATATCCAGACTGCGGTCTATGAATACAACGGCAAGCTCTCTATCCTGCCCGTCAGCACAAAGCGTCCGCTGAACCCCGAGGATATAGCGCTTTCGCCTGAGACTGAGCATATCGGCACAGAGGTCATCATGGACGGAAGAGTCATCGGCGATAACCTCAAGCGCAAAGGGCTCAACGAAACGTGGCTGCAAAAGGAACTCAAGGAACAGGGCTACAAGAACGCCAAGGAGATTTTCCTCGGTATCTGCGGCGATGAAAACAAGCTTACCCTCTACCCTCTTAAGGATTAAACCCACAAGGCAATTAGCTTCTTCCGTCGATGTCCTCCTTGATCTGCTCAAAGGTCACGCCGTATTTTTCGGCTATGTCGGTGGCGTAGCTGACTCCCTGAGGCGGAGCAATGCTAAAAGCTTCTGCTTGTTTTAATTCTGAGGAAGCGTGCAGATGATCTGCAGCCTTCCGTTTTCGGTGATCCGTGCTTTGATCGTGCCGCCGTGCTTTTCCGTTATCGCGCGCGCTATTGAAAGACCTATGCCGAAGCCGCTGTTTTCTTCCTTTGAGCGCGATTCGTCGCCGCGGTAAAAGCGGTCGAAGAGGTGCGACAGAGCTTCCTCGCTAAGCGGTTCCTTCGAGGCGTTCTCGGTTGAAAAGACGATGTTCTTTCCCGAGCGGCTGAGGGTGATAAGGATATCGCTGTCCTCGGGAGCGTGCTTTACAGCGTTCTCGCACAGGGTGCTGATAAGTCTGCGGACAGCCTGCTCGTCGCCGCAAAGCGTGAGATTTTCCTCCGCGTCCAAAATCAGATTCTTGCCGTTGAACTCAGCCATGCCCGCAAAAGGTGCGGATACGTCCGAAACGGCGTTTGAGAGATTGAAAACACTGCGCTCGAGGTGCGAATCAGCCTCGTCCATGCGCGAGAGATAGATCAGCTCGTTGACGAGCTTGCGCATATTCGAAACCTGCTTCTGCGTACCATGAATCCACTCATTTTGTCCGATATCCATTGACAGAACGTCCATGTTGGCGGAAATTACCGTCAGCGGAGTCTTGAGCTCGTGACCCGCGTCGGTGATGAACTGCTTCTGGCGCTCGATGTTCTCGACTATCGGCTTTATCGCCTGATTGCTCAGAAGAAATACCACCAGCCACGCGAGAAGGATTCCCGCGATACAGGCGCATAATGAAATCAACGCTAGCGTCGCGACCTCGGAATACTTCGATTCGCAGTTGAGGAATACGGCTACCTTCGCGCCGTCGTCCTTGTTGGTGATACGATACATATATGTGCCCGTATTTCCCGAGCTGCTGTCTGACGCGAAAACGCCCTCAGCGATCGAGAGCAGCTCCTCTTCGGTATAGTCGGTTTCCTTTGAGCCGACTCCGAGTAAAAGCTCACCGTCAGTCCTCTGTATAGCGATAAAGTACCTCGATTCCTCGAGAGTGCTCTGCATATGGTTGTGACCCTTTTGCTTTAGCTGCTGGCCGCTGTCGTCTGTAGCGCCGTTTTCGTGCCTGCCTTCTCCCTCGCCTTCGCCGTTCTGGAAGCCGCCTTTTTTCTGCTTTTCCTGAGAGATGGCGTTTTCATTCTCGACGAGGTAGTCAAGGGTCGTATTGAGCTCGCCGATAGTGCTGACAAGATGAACCATGTTTATTGAGCCTGCTACGAGCAGCATGGCGAGAGTAAGCGCTAGCAGCGCGATACGGATAAAGCGCTGCCGAATTTGATTCATCATAGCGTATTCTCCAATGTATATCCTACTCCGCGGACGGCTTTGATCTGAGCGTGCGCGCCGAGTTCTGTGAGCTTCTTGCGTAAAAATGAGATATTGACCCAGACGACGTTGATCTCGGAGTCGCTGTCCCAGCCCCAGATACGTTCCATTATCTGATTAATACTAAGCACCGCACCCTTGTGCTCAATGAGCATTTCCATAAGCTGAAAGGCTTTGTTGTTGAGGCGGACTCTCTTTGCGCCGCACTTGATTGACATGGCGGATTTGTCAAGCTCGATATCCGAAAACTTGATCACGTCGTGCTTGAAGTCCTCCTTGCGCCTGAGCATCGCGCGGACGCGTGCGAGCAGCTCGGAAGCGGCGAACGGCTTCGGAAGGTAGTCGTCCGCGCCTGTGTCAAGACCCGCGACCCTGTCCTCGACAGCGTCGCGCGCCGTGAGCATGAGAGCTGGTGTGGCTATGCCCTGCGAACGCATTTTTTTGAGCACTTCAATGCCGCTGAGCTTTGGCATCATCCAGTCGAGAATCACTCCGTCGTATTCGCCTGTTTCAATATAGTCAAGCGCGTCCTGACCGTTGAAAACGCCGTCGACAGAATATCCCGAACGCTCCAGAAGCGTCTGTACCGCCTTCGCGATGTCGCGGTCGTCCTCGGCAAATAATATACGCAAGTCAGGTCACCTCCATAGTGTTGTCATTTTTATTAATTATACCAAAACAGTGATACTATTGCAAGAATCAAAAACGCGATATATACCGTCAGCTGAACCCACGGCATCGCCTTGCCGAGCTGCGAGCGGATTTTGCCGCTGAGCGCGCCCGATAGTCCGAATATCAGTAGCATCGGCGAAAGCGAGCTTGCGAGCGCGAACACTGTTCCGAGCAGAAACGCTTCCGGAATTGACAGAGTGATTGCGTAGCCCGCGACCATAATCAGCGGCGCGCACGGTGTAGCTCCGTAGGCAAGTCCTACTGTAAACGATGGGATCACGCGGCTCATGTTCTTTGACGAGCACTTGCCGCCGCATTTTGAGCAGGTTTTTTTACGGTCTCTGAACCATTTCCAAATCAGAAACAGCGCCGAGGCGAGCATTATCCACGACATGGCGTGGTGGAGATTGAAGCCGCCGATATATCCGTTTTCGTCGATGAATACATTTCCGATCGCAGCGCAGATGGTAGTGATCGAGCAGACGGCAAGCACCTTTCCGAGGAAGAATCCCCCGACATGCTTCATCGAGGAAGCAAAACCGCCGCCCTCGGAAAGAATGTATACCGCCAGAAACGATGACGCCGAAGTGCCGCAGCAGATACCGCAGCCGAGTCCGACGGAAATTGCAGCTGTGAGCGCTTCCGCTAACATACGATCAGCCCCTTTCGCTCGCGAGCAGCGCCGCGCCTATCGCGCCGTTGAACTGAGGATGGTTCGCCACAAACACGTCGCGGATAAGCTCGTCCTCAAACGCCTTTCGCAGTCCTATATTCAATGCTCCGCCGCCGGTCATCAGGACGTCGCCGTTCTTTTCGCTCTTCTTCATCATCTTGATAATGCGCTTAGCCATTGAAAGGTGCATTCCCGAGAGTATATCGCGGCGGTCGTACTTGCGCGCGATAAGCGAGATGACCTCTGACTGCGCGAATACTACGCAGGTGCTGTTAATGTCGCAGGGCGCGCTGCTCTCGAGTGAAAGCGGGCCGACCTGATCGATAGTCGTCTCGAGTATCTGCGCGATGACCTCCATAAACTTGCCTGTTCCGGCAGCGCATTTGTCGTTCATGCTGAAATTCTTGACCGAGTAGTTGGAGTCAAGATAAATTATCTTGCTGTCCTGACCGCCGATGTCTACGATCATGCCCGGGTGGTACTCCCTCGGTGCCGTGACCCTTACGCCGTAGGCGTGGGCGGTGATCTCGCTGACATCGTCGTCCGCGACCTCGAGAATCTTGCGGCTGTAGCCTGTCGCCATCGTATATGCTATGCTTCCGACTCCGCTCTCACTCATCAGCTTTGCGAGCAGCTTCTTGGCGGAAGTGTTGTTGTCGATACCTGTTGAGGTGACGCCTGTGCGTATCACCCTCTTGTGCTCATCGAGCAGGGCGGCCTTGAGGTAGGTTGAGCCGCCGTCAAGTCCTGCGTATACCTTCATCGAAATTACCCCTTTCCGTATTTTATCAGCTCGATAAACGCCTCTACGCGGATTCTGAGCTGTTCAACATCTTCTTCGTTATAGTCGCTCTCGACGCGGATAACGGGAATATTCAGCTTGCCGAGTTCTTCCTCGAGCACCTGATATTCGTAGTCGTAAACAAGACATCCGCGCAGAACGTGGTAGATAACGCCCTGTACATTGTAGTCCTTGAGCATCTGCATGATTCTGTAGACCCTTCGCTTGTTGTCTGTAAAGGTCGGGCAGGTGCAGGGACGTGTGCTCTTGTTCGCAAGCGCCCGCATTATCCCGTCCGTGCTCTGATCGACGATCGCGGGGGGATCGTAGGCTCCGCGTTCTCCCATACAGGTTTCGTCGCCGACGAGCGCTCCGCCCATCTCCTCGATAAGCAGCGGAAGCTTGAAGTTCGGAAATACTATAGGCGAGCCTGTGATGAGGATTCTCGGGCGGTTCTCCTTTGATGCCATTTCTCCGCGCTTTATCCTCTGCTCGAGCTCGTCGTTGAGCGCGCTGAGATACTCCGTCCAGAGTGAGATGTGAGTATAGCTCATGGCGTTCATAACAGCCATATAGTGAGTGCCCTTGATCACGAGCGGAGCCTTGCGCCTCAGCTCTATGAAGCGCGACAGCTCGTACTGTGCCGCGGCGGTGAGTCCGCACGCCCACGAGAGCCTTTCGTAGCTGAGCTGCCTGCCTGTCAGCTCTGTAAGGCTTTGGCTGAACAGGTAGAGCTCTCTGACGTACTGCTCCATGTCCTCGTCGCGGTCGCGTCCCGAGGGAACGTGCAGCGTTACGGTTCTGCGGTGCTGACCGAGGTATCCCGCGAGCTTCTTCTTGCAGTCGCAGGTAATCGGGACAGCCATCATCGAGCACTCCTGATAAATCGGCATGACGCCGATGCTCTGGAAGCCCATGACCGCCTTTACCAAAGGACAGACGTCGCGCGGAGCGATATCGTCGCCGATATTAAACGCGGTGTAGCTGCCGCCGCAGAGCTTTACCGGCATGGCGCCCGCGGCGTAGATGAGCTCTGGCGGAACCATCACACAGTAGGTGCCGACTGTCGGCATATCATCGGGCTTAACCGCGCCCTGCATGTCGACAAAAACATGCCGGAGGATATTCATAAAAGGCTCGAGCGCGTCGGGCTTGTGCGGCAGCTCGTCGACCTTTCTCAGGTACTTTACGGAAACCGCCGCCGATTTATTGACAAATCTCTGCTTTCTGCGTTCTTCGGCAGAGGTTTTTCTTTCAATATAGTCATTCATGGTTTTTCCCTTTCTTTTTGCTCTTGGGCGGCGCGTACTGCTTCATGAACTTCATGCGGTCGGCGTTGTAGATCTTCTTGCCGCAAAAGGTGATCGCAAGCGCGTTGTTTTCGGGACAGCGGCGGACGCATTCGCCGCACATAATACAATCAGATGTCGTAACGTCGATTTCTCTGATATCGCCCTTGCCCTCGCGGACGGTGAATACGGATTTGATACCCATCGGGCACGCTTCGTAGCAAGCGCCGCATTCCGTGCAGGCTACCGCGTCCTTCTTGAGCTTGAAGAGCGAGATCTTGTGGGTCAGTCCGAGGATAAAGCCGAGCGGACAGACGTTGCAGAAGCATCTGCGCTTGAAGAAGCCGCTGACGAGCACGATCACCATGACAAATCCGCCGAGTCCGAGGCTGAGCTTGAAGCCCGCGAGCGCCGGTGACAGCGCCATTGCCGGACAGAAGTCACAGAAGTTTCCGCCGACAAAGCCGATGCCGAGGAAGATGATCAGCATTACCCATTTCACTAATCTCAGAATATTGTAAAGCCTTTCGTTGAGCGAGATACCCTCGATGTGAAGAGCCTGACGCGCTTCATGAGCAACGTCCTGAATAAAGCCGAACGGACATACAAAGCCGCAGAGGATTCTTCCGAGAAGTACCGCGCATACAAGGAAGGTTCCCAAAAAGGCGAGTATCTCCTTCCACGAGCTGACAAGCACGTCGAGGTGGCTGAGCATGTAGCACGCCGAGCCTGTGAGCTGGTCGAGGTTGTACGGGCAGGCGAAAACAGGAAGCTGAACGTTTGAAAAAACCGTTCCCGTCAGTCTGCTGCCGAAAATCAGAAGCGCGAAGCTGAGAATCATAATAATCCAGCGTATCGTCTCAAAGCCGAATACAAAGCGCTTTCTTCTTTTGTCCCTCGCCATAACTCCCGTCTTGCCGACTGGCAGCTTCTCTTTTTTGTAGAGCAGCTTGCGAAGGAGAACGTCGAGGGTGATACAAACCGCCGAAACCAGAATGATGATACCGAACGGAAGCATTGCGGACAGCCAGCGTGTGGTGAATATCGTATCCGCCTCAACCTGATAGTTGATCGAATAGGTATTGAGCGCGTCGGGGCGGTAGGTAAAGGTCAGACCGTTTCTCACGTCGTTGAGATTCAGTCCCGTAATATCGCCGTTTTCGTCGGTGGTAAGGGTTTTAACCGTGCCGTCGGCGAGAGTTACCGTGATTTCTGAGTTTTTCACGGGCTCGGAATTAAAGTAAACCGTGAAGCTCTCTCTGTCCTTGTAGACGACCTCAAACGGTATCTCGTCGCTGAGGAAGGAGTTCGCGGTGGCGTCGTAGCCCTGAGTGTACTCCATATCTGTCTTGGCGACTCTGGTGACATTCTCGGTCACGCCGTCGCCGTTTGTGTCCTCCCTGATACCCGTCTGAACCGCCGCGAAGCTGCCCGCGAAATCGGACGGCAGCGATTCGATGTAGGTGTTCTCAACAACAGCCGCGCCGCTGTAGGTGAGCGCATACACCGTTGTATTATCTCCGCTGTGCAGAGTCACAGCGTCTTTATCGTATGTAAACGAGAGCGCTTCGCCGTCGTTGACAACGCTCAGCGTGGCTCTCTCGACAGGGTCGTCGTATTGGAAAAATGCCAGATCTGCCGCAAAGTACGCCGCAACGCAAAGAGCGACGGCAAAAACGGCGAAGAGTATTTTTCCTGCTGTCTTGTTCTTCATATCGCGCCTCCTATGCGGTGTGTCTGTACCTTCGCGCAACCAGCCTGCGCTGCGTCAGCATTTCGCCGAACGCCTCCATGCGGATTCGAAGCTGCTCCATATCCTGATACTGATAGTCGGTTTCGAGTCTGAATACGGGAATGTCCTTTTTCTCCGCGGCTTTCTCGATATGCGGAAGCTCAAAGTCGTACTCAATCTGTCCCTTGAGGATATGGCAGACGATCCCGTCGGGCTTGAGCTGCTTGATCAGGTTCATGACGTATGAGTACATTCCCGTGTTATATATTCTCGCGCCTGAGGAAATCGTGCTCAGGTGGATCTGCGCGATCTTTCTGAGAAGATTGTCGGCTGAGCCGAAGCGGTTCGCTCTGCCGAGCTCGATTGACGCTTCCAGAGAAAGGCTGTCGGCAACCGCGGCAATGTTCATTCCCGCAGAAGTTATAAGCTGCGGAACCTTGTAGTTCGGGAACACAACGGGCGAGCCGAGGATAAGGATACGCGGTCTGTCCTTGCGTCTGTAGGCATAGTGATTCATAATATTCTCAAGCTCATTTACAAGAGCGGTGATATGAAGCAGCCATTCGTCGAGGCTGTCGGCAAAGTACATGCTCTGTGAAGCGAGAATCACGGCCTCGTCAGTGATGAAGCCGCCTGCCAAGGCTGCTGTATCGAGGAAGTTCTGTCTTTGGCGGTGCGCAGAGGCGACCTTCCTGACGGAAGCTCTGAGGTGACGGACATTGAAGCGCTTGCCTGTATGCCTGCCGATCGTTTCCGCGAGAGTCACAAGCTGGTCGGTGTAAAACCTGATCGAATTCTCGCTATTGTCAGCGGGCGGAACGTCGATTGTCGCAACCTTCCTGCCGCTGTTTCGAAGAATCGAAATCAGCTTGCGCCTGCTGTCAGAGGATACAGCCGTAACGATAAGCGTGTTTTTCGTGATGTCAAACTCGGGATTTATCAGCCAGCCTATCGAGGAACGGCTGAACGGATCGGTGTCGCGCGGAGTCAGTTCGTCTGCCCAGTGGGCTGTCTCGAGGCTTCCGCCAA
>NZ_JAEQMG010000110.1 GCF_016680995.1 Ruminococcus difficilis
ATATGCGAAATGCGGAATGACATTGACCGACGCGGTAAACGCATTCTTTCAGCAGTCGCTCAATGTAGGCGGACTGCCGTTTCTAATGAATCAAAACAGCGAGGAAGTTATGCGTCAGCAGGCAATTGCGCTTTTGCTTGCGGATATCAAGGCAGGCGAGGACAGCGTAAAGTCGGAATCGGATTGGATTTCGGAAGAAGATATGTTGATTGAATTCGGAGTGCAGGCATGATTTTGCGCTATACGCCGCGAGCCCGGCAGGATTTACATGAGATAAAGAATTACGTCAAAAACGAACTGGCAAATCCTCAAGCAGCAGCGAGAATCGTCGAGAGATTACTGAAGGGGTGTTCAAATCTGAAATCAAATCCATACTTGGGGTTGGATTTGTCCTCGAAGATTGGGCAGAAAACAGACTTGAGATATTTAATCCTCTCAAATTACATTGCCATATATAGAGTTGATAAAAACTCAGTCAGTGTTATCCGTATCATGGATGGCAGGACAGATTATTTGCTTTACCTGTTGTCAGAGATATGAGCTGCCTATCGGTCAAAATTTGCGATGCTAAATCAAAGAAAAGCTGTTTTCTAACGTGCAAAAAATACTGACGACAGGTTGAGAGCATTTACAAATTAAACTATGAACGCTGCACTTGACATTACTTGGTGAGTGCAGCGTTTCAATCTTTATTTGGATAGAATTTAGATTTATGATGAGGAATAAATTTAATTGGTTTTCGATGGGCGAGACCGATATGAAATTTGAGATGAACTAACTCTAAAAAGTATCAGCCGTGGATTTTTGGCGAGGAATAATCGCTCTTTCCAACCTAATGAAAAATTGCTGGTCTTTTGATGCTGTAGCGAAATCTTTTGCTGGTTTTGATCTCGATTTTGCATAAATAACTTTATCGACTTGCAAAAATCAAAACACGAAAAAAGGCTTGAAACCGACGTTTCAAGCCTGAGAAATCCAGTAATAATGCGGGGAATTGAGTCACGGTTGACGTTTGGAGACCGCTGCTCTACCAACTGAGCTATACCCCTAAATATTTAGTTGCTGCATAATGACATTAACTCACTGCAAGAGATATATTACCACAGAATTACCACAGACACGCGATTTTGTCAAGCATTTTTCAACACAAAAACGCCAATTTGAATAAAAACAGTGTTTTCCACGTGCGAAACGCACGTCAATTGCATTTCATTATCAGGGATATCACGTGCAGAATAGCTTATTTGCGCACGTGAGTTACGTGGTCTTTGACCGCTGCCCGACCATGTTTTCAGAGCTGAAAACCGCACGTCTTTTTTCAGCGGCTGCGATGTGGCTGGGTATACGTTCAAAAAATGTCTACCCAGGGGGCATATCAGCGGAACTGGGCAGCGGTGTGAAGATTATCGGACAAAAAGCGTTCTATGCAACAAACCTGAGTACGGTCACGATCCCCGAGAACGTCACCAATATCGGCGGCATGGCTTTCGGCTTCCATACCGGCGAGGAGAAAGACACAAGCTTCATCATCAGGGGCAAAAGCGGCACTGCCGCCGAATTTTACGCCGATGATAACAGCTTTATCTTTAAGCCGATCAGCTATGACGTCTGGCTCGCGGGCACTCAGATAACGGTCGATAACATTGACATCCTCACTCCGGTCATCGCCCAAAACAGCAGCGAGGCGAAGGAGCGGTTTAAAAACGGTGAAATGGAAATCACATTTGACGGTAAGTCCACGCTGACCCTGAAAAACGCGATCATCGATACAGGAACCAAAACAGCGCAGGGCGCGACCTTCGGCATAAAGGGTCTGAATATCGTTGTCGAGGGCGATTGCCGTATCATAGGCAGAGAGGTAAACGGCATTAAGCTGACTCAGAACGCCACCATCACCGGCGGCGGTACGCTGACCGTGACAGGCAAGAGCAGCGGTATCTCATACGACGGAGACGGAGATATCGAGCCTACCGTAGACAAAACCGCGCTGAATGTGAGCGGCAGCATCGGTATAAACGGCGGTTCTTCTCCGAGCGGAAAGAAATTGACAATCAACTGTTCGGACGTAACCGCAGAGGGCAGCAACAGCGCAATTAATTACTTAGGCGAAATCACTCTCAACGATGCTGAAATCATCACGCCCAAGGGTGGTGAGATAAAGAGCTCGGCTACATGGGACAGCTCGCCCTCGCTGGGAATATACGACGGCTCAACGCTCTCTAAGAAAGCCGTGATAGCGGCTAAGCCCAATGCTCAGACGATGATTGGCGACGTGAACGGCGACGGCAAGGTGACGATCGACGACGCTACCATGATACAAAAAGCGGTCGCCGAGCTTGTTGAGCTTGACAATACTCAGAAAAAAGCCGCCGACACAAACGGCGACGGCAATGTCACCATCGACGACGCAATCTCACCCTCGGCGTGATTCGGGAGGATTATTCCAAACTGATCAAGAATAATCACTACAACGACATCGTCAACATGGAGAATCAGCTTTCGCAAACCTGCGCCGACGTTTTCCGCGAGTGCGAAAAAATCAACAGTATTGACCCTAAGACCTTCATCGACCACGGCAATGAGAACAAAGTATTCACCATGCATTACCATGATTGGGTCAATTTCGGCTACTGGGCTCTTTCGTATGAATCCTTCTTCAAGAACAACTACAGTGTTTCTCCGGCGCAGATCAATGAGATATGTAAAGCGGCAAGAGCAAACGGCATGAATGTAGCTGACTATCTCAACTCTGTCGGCTATACCGAAATCTACCAATTCAAGCCCTCGGGACAATATTATGTCCTCGCAAGCGAAAAGACGGATGTTTTCTCGTTCGGAGCATCTACACTTATTTTCTTCACAAGCGTTGACACAACAGATAGTTGGTGCTTTGCAAGCGGTCGTTCCCCGATGTCTGCGCCGGGTGCCGATCCGACTGATCTGTGTCTGAAAGATGTTCTGACCTTCTGATTGCAACAGCGTATAAAGGATAATGATTCCAACAGAAGAAAAAATGAAATGGGTGTTTTCCATGGCGCGGCGGCGGTCGGTTGAGTTGTATGCGTTGATTTGAACGGCTCTCTCATGTGAATTGATGGTAGCGAGTTGAAAAAAATGAAAGCTGATTTTATATTGACAAAAGAATTTGCTTTTAGTAGAATCTAAAGTAGCAGTTTAGATTTGCTAAATTGAGGTGCTTCATATGTATTATGAAAGAACGATTGAGAAAACCGTGCGGAATATCAGCGACACATTCCCGGTGCTTCTCCTGACAGGTCCGCGGCAGGTCGGCAAGTCCACCCTGCTGGAACGCATGGCGGAGCCCGAGCGCAAGCGCGTCAGTCTGGACAACCCCACCATCCGTGCGCTGGCGCAGAAAGACCCGGAGCTGTTTTACAGCGTTACGCTCCTCCGGTGCTGATCGACGAGGTGCAGTACGCGCCGTCGTCTGCCGAAATATCATCAGTTATTCCTTTGCGTCCGAGGTCGCCTAAATGTATTATTTATTTCGTGTTATCATCATTCTTCTCGCGGGACTTATCATCTTTCCCGTTCTTCTGCTGACGGGAGTCCTGCGCGTCGGCAAAAGCACAAACCCTGATAAACCCAATATCCAAAAAATTTCGGGATGGGCTATTTTCACCGCGCTCATCACCTGCTTTGGCGCGGCTGCCTTTGTTCCGTATGAGGAGCACTTCATGACCTTTTCGACCATAGAGGATTCGTTCCGATACAGTGCGGTCCCGTCGGACAAGCTGTATTTGCGCGAATACGGCGACTGCGCTTTTGCGGCGTCCTGCGACGGAAAGATCCATACCTTGAATATCCGAAACGGCGGATACGGCATTTGCGACGCGTACTCCGCAACCCACTGCTATACGCGTACCTCGGGCAAAGCGGACGAGAAAATCTCCTGTATCGCCGTAACAAACACTCAGGCGAACAAAACCTTTTATCTGATTCTGATAACAAGTCGAAATCCGGATAATACCGAAAACGAAATTACCGTGAACGGCGAAAAACCGACTTATATCACAACGCTGCAAAAAAGCCAAAACAAGCCGTCGCTGTTTTTCCCGGTTGATCATTATTACATCGAAAAGGACGGCTGCGCCGACAAAAAGCTCATAATTGACATGCACGGCAAGCAAGTAATATTCCAATAAAAAGGGGCGAGCACGAAGCTCGCCCTGAGTTATTTTAAAATTCTGTCATGGGGTCGTATTTCTCGCCGCCGAGACGGCACTCAAAGTGAAGGTGAGGTCCCGTGGAATTGCCGGTGGAACCTACCAAACCGATTACCTGACCCTGCTTAACGGTATCGCCGGACTGAACGCCCGCGCTGGTGAGGTGACCGTAAATTGTCTCCTTGCCGTTGCCGTGGTCAATAATCACGTAGTTGCCGTAGCTGCCGCAGGCGCAGCATTTTTCCTTGCCCCAGTTGTGGGTACAGCCGGTAAATACGGCGATAACCGTTCCGGCGTCCGCAGCAAGCACAGGCGAACCCATGATTCCGCCGCCGGCTATGTCGATTCCTCCGTGGAAATAGGAGGTTCGGTTCTCGTGGAATACCGAGGAGAGATAATAGAATCCCGGACACGGCCAAACGTATTTGCCGGTGCTGATGATATTGCCTTCCTGCGACTTTTTCTCAAAATACTTGCGGATCTGAGCCTCCATAAGAGTTTCCTCGTTGTCCGCGTCGGCGAGGAAGTCCTGTGCCTCCGCCGAGGAATCGCGCAGCTTTTTGAGCAGCGCTTCGTTTTCCTCAAGCGTTTTGTTGAGGTCTGCCAAATCGGTGCTGAGGGTTTCCTCGTCCTTCTGCAGCTGTTCCTTGTCCGCCTGCATCGAGGTCTTTTTATCCTCAATATCGGCGAGCTTGGTGCTGAGATTTTCAATCAGATCCTTGTCGTACTTCGAAAGCGTTTTTACAAGGTTGACCTTGTCAATCATATCCGAAAAGCTCTTTGCGCCGAGGATGATCTCAAGATCGCTGGCGCTGCCTGCCATATAGATAACGCGCAGCCGCTTGCACAGAGAGTCGAGCTGTCCCTCGATATCGGAATTTGCCTGATCGATCTCGCTCTGGCTGGTGGAGATGCTGTCGGTGAGATTGGTGATGGATTCACGGGTAAGCGTGACCTTCTCGCTGAGCACCTTTATTTTCTCGGTAAGAGCGGTAGTATACTCCTCTTTGTCCGCGATTTCCTTGGTGTTTTTCTGAAGGATCTTCTCGTATTCTTCCTTCTTCTGACCGAGGTTCGAAATTCTCTCTGCCAAAGAACGGGTGTCGGTGGTGGTTTCCTCCACGGTTTCCTCTGCCGAATCCTCCGCGGACGCGGTAAACACTGTTCCGGTCAGCGGAAGGGCAACAAGGCAAACGCTGAGCAATGTACAGAAAAACTTCTTACATTTTGTCATTGCCGCCGCCTTTTACATCAAAGCCCTGTAGCCGATTTCAACGTCGGGATCATAAGTGGAGCCGTTGAGACGGCACTCAAAGTGGAGGTGCGGACCTGTGGAGTGACCGGTGGAACCCATCGTGCCGATCTGCTGTCCGGCGGAAACAGTGGTGCCTTCGCTCACATTTACGCTCGCGAGGTGTCCGTAGATTGTCCACTTGCCGTTGCCGTGGTCGATCATTACGTAGTTGCCGTAGCTGCCGCCGCAGCCGCAGTCGCCGTTTTTGCCCCAGTTGTGGGTGCATCCCGAATAGGTCGCGATGACTGTGCCGCTGTCAGCCGCAACGATGCTGCTGTACATCGGACCCGCGATATCTACGCCGCTGTGGCTGTAGCCTCTGTCAGCGGAATCGCCGTAGTCTGAGCTGATATAGTAAACGCCGGGAGCCGGCCATACATAGCTGCCGCTCGAGGGTGTGGGATCGGGAGTGTAGATGGGACTCGGGTCTGTTGCAGGCTCGGGATCCTCTTCGGAAGTGGTTGCAGGCTCGGTTGCCTTCTGCTCGCCCGAGCTGCCTGAACCGCTTGATGAACCGCCCGAATTGCCTGAGCTTTCCGATGAGCTGCTCTTTTTCTTTGCAGCCTCCATAGCCTTCTGAGCCTCCGCCTGCTGCTCCTCGAGGATCTTGGCGATATTTGCCTCAAGCTCGGTCTTGTTGTCGCCGAGACTGCTGAGAACGTTCTCGGCGTCGGTCTTTGAAATTTCAAGATTTGCAAGTCTGTCCTTGTTGGTCTCAAGAGTGTCGTTGAGATCCTTCATATCGGCGTCAAGCGACTCCTGATCGGCTACAAGCGCTTCCTTGTCCTTGAGCATAGCGTCCTTGCTCACCTGAATTTCGTCGAGCTTGGTGTTTACCTGGTCAATCAGATCCCGGTCGTACTTCGAAAGGCTCTTGACGAGGTTCATTTTGTCGATAAGGTCAGAGAAATCCTTTGCGCCGAGAATGATCTCGAGGTCGCTGGCGCTGCCTGCCATATAAATCGCTCTGAGACGCGTGCAGAGCGCGTCGAGCTGACCTTCGATGCTGGCGTTGCCTTCATCGATCTTCTTCTGGTTTTCGGCAATGCTTTCGTTGAGCTTGCTGATAGACTCGTTGGTGAGGTTGATCTTCTCGCTGAGCACCTTGATTTTCTCAACAAGAGCGTCGTTATACTCCTTCTGATCGGCGATCTCGCTCTCCGACTGACTGAGGATAGTCTTATATTCGGACTCCTTCTCCTTGAGCTCAATGAGCTGTGCACGGAGAGAGTCGATGTCCTCCTCCGCCGAGACGGAGACAACCGAGCCGAAAGCCGGTACGGATACGATGCAGACGCTGAGCATTGCACAGATAATCATTTTTAATCTTTTCATATATTCTGCTCCTTTCGGGGAATTACCATCCAAGTATTTCATTGCCTTCCATTTTCAGGTATTTGCGGATCGAGAGGAAGCCGCCGCAGAAACCGACGAACACGCCGAATACGGTGAACGCCGCGGCGACGTAAGGCAGTACGTCAAGATACGGAATGAAGTCGAACATCGACTGAGCGTTCTCGACCACCATGCCGACGCCCTGATAAACAAGGGCGAGAGCGCCTGTGGCGATAACCGCGGAAATCAGACCGATGACCATACCCTCAACAAGGAAGGGCATTCGTACAAATGAGTTGGTCGCGCCGACAGATTTCATGATGCTGATTTCGAAGCGGCGTGAGTACATAGTCGCGCGGATGGTGTTCGA
>NZ_JAEQMG010000111.1 GCF_016680995.1 Ruminococcus difficilis
CGGTCACGGAGGAGATGGCAGCGCGTTTTCGTGACGGCATCGTCTTTGCGGACGGCACGCGCTGTATGCCGGCAAGGCTGCGTGTGGCGGACGGCGGCGACAAATGCGTCGCCGTGGTCGGCATTTGCGAGGGAAAATTCCATCAGGTCAAGAAGATGTTTGCTATTTGTGGAAGAAAAGTTGTGCACCTTCAACGAATATCTGTCGGAAATTTGTATCTTGATAGCAATTTGCCCATAGGAAGCTGTAAATCTTTGACAAATTTGGAAATTTCTCAGATTTTTTTCGGCAATATGTACTAAATTTGATCTAAAAATTTTACTTTGTAATTAATTTAAATAAAATACAGACGAAATATTTAGTTAAAATCAGTATAGTAAAAACTTGCGAAAAGTGCTATATTTATATATGTAATAAATCTATTACAAATAACGGAGGTATTTTTAAATGGCAAGTTTATCATTAAGAAACGTGTACAAAATTTATGACGGCAATGTAACCGCCGTTAAGGATTTCAACCTTGAAATCGCTGACAAAGAGTTTATCATCTTTGTAGGTCCTTCCGGCTGCGGTAAGTCCACAACCCTGAGAATGATTGCAGGCCTCGAGGATATTTCCAAGGGCGAGCTGTACATCGGCGACACCCTCGTAAATGACGTTGCTCCCAAGGACAGAGATATCGCAATGGTATTCCAGAACTATGCTCTGTATCCGCATATGACCGTTTATGATAACATGGCGTTTGGTCTGAAGCTCAGAAAGATGCCCAAGGACGAGATCCACAGAAGAGTTGTTGAGGCTGCCAGGATCCTCGGTATCGAGCAGTTCCTCGAGAGAAAGCCGAAGGCTCTGTCCGGTGGTCAGAGACAGCGTGTTGCCATGGGTCGTGCCATCGTTCGTGATCCCCGCGTATTCCTTCTCGATGAGCCGCTGTCCAACCTGGACGCAAAGCTCCGTGCACAGATGCGTACCGAGATCTCCAAGATCTATCAGAGACTGGGCACCACCTTCATCTATGTAACCCATGACC
Organism: Ruminococcus difficilis; assembly: GCF_016680995.1. The sequence continues at coordinate 1,031 of NZ_JAEQMG010000111.1, forward strand.
AGACCGAGGCTATGACGCTCGGTACCAGGATCGTCGTTATGAAGGACGGCGTTATCCAGCAGGTTGACACCCCGCAGAACCTCTATGATTATCCCTGCAACATGTTCGTAGCAGGCTTCATCGGATCGCCTCAGATGAACTTCATCAACGCGACCGTTGACAAGAAGGGCAACAACTTTGTCCTCAAGTTCGACAAATACGAAGTTCCCGTTCCGGCTGACAAGTGCCGCGGCGACAAGCTCCATCCCAACGACAGCAAAGAGAATCCTCTCGAGAAGTATGTCGGCAAGGAAGTTATCTTCGGTATCCGTCCCGAGCATGTTCACGACGAGCAGGAAGAGCTGGACAAGGCCATCATGCAGTTTGACGCTACCGTTGACGTAACCGAGCTGATGGGTGCTGAAATTTATCTGTATGTTAATATCGCAGGTCAGCCCATTACCGCGCGCGTTGCTCCTACCTCCAAGTCCAAGGTCGGCGACAAGATCAAGGTTTGCTTCAGCCTTGACAAGCTCCACATCTTTGATAAGGACACCGAGGAAATCATCGCTAACTGATTCTTTTAGCACAGGGCAGTTATCTGCCAACATAAAGATTGATTCAAGACACCCGTTATCGGGTGTCTTGTTTTTTAAATGCAAAAGCAAGGAGGGTAACTCATACTTAACTCAAATAAAAAATTGATCGCAAAGATTGTCCGCTTTTTATCTGAGATTAGTATAACCCCAAAAAATAACCAGCTCCTCGTTTGACGGTTATATCAAACGGGGAGCTTTTTGAAAACAGAAACAATTGTCGGATCACCGGTCGGGTGTTGTTGCAGCTATATTAGCAGCGTCAAGACGCGTTTTTGATCTGCAGGCGCAGTCGGTCGGAGATCATGGCGATGAATTCGCTGTTGGTCGGCTTGCCGCGGTCATTGTGGATCGTGTAGCCGAAGTAGGAATTCAGCACGTCGATATCCCCTCTGTCAAAACGGGGGGGGGGGGGGGGGGGGGGGGGGGGGGGGGGGGGGGGGGGGGGGGGGGGGGGGGGGGGGGGGGGGGGGGGGGGGGGGG
>NZ_JAEQMG010000112.1 GCF_016680995.1 Ruminococcus difficilis
CGGTTAAGACTCCGGCCTCTCACGCTGGCAACGCGGGTTCGATTCCCGCACGAGTCACCAAATTGTTTGAAACACGTTATCAATTGATGACGTTTCGATAATGATTCTGCTTTCGGAATCGAACCCGAGAGGGTTTGAGCGTTAAGAAAACAGTCCGGTGGACTGTTTTTAGCTCAAAGCGGTGAGCATCTGTGATGCGAGCCATCAAGAGCGAAGCGCTTGGTCGATTCCCGCACGAGTCACCACTGAAAATACATCTGAAAAGGTGTAAACATATTCCTCCATAGCTCAGTCGGTAGAGCGAGTAGATAGAAAAATACCCGATTCTATTGCTTGGCTAATGATAGGAAAATAGTTGGGATTTATGCAAACTCAACAAAAAACTTCGGAGAAATCCGAGAAAAATTGTATATTCCTCCATAGCTCAGTCGGTAGAGCGCATGACTGTTAATCATGATGTCACTGGTTCGAGCCCAGTTGGGGGAGCCACAAAAGCTCATTGCTTTTAGTTGGTGTCGATGACGCAGAGGGTCCACCCGTTCCCATACCGAACACGGAAGTTAAGCTCTGTGGTGCCGAAGATAGTGCTCTGGCGACGGGGTGTGAAAATAGGGAGATGCCAACACCAAGCAGTGAGCTTTTTCTTTATGAATAATTGGTTAGGGCTGATTTTGTAGAAATATAAAGTCAGCTCTTTTTTTGTACCTATATTTAGGCGTTTCATCATTTGATGGGACGTCTTTTTTTGTTGCAAATCGAAAGGAGGAAAACTAATGGCAGTTTTCAGAGTTGAAAAGATAAAAGATTACACGATTATGAGCAATCACCATTTGCGCAACGTCGATCTGTCTTTGAAAGCAAAGGGACTGATGTCGCTTATGCTTTCCTTGCCGGAGGATTGGGACTATACGCTGAAAGGTCTGGCTTGTATTTGCAGGGACGGCGTGGACTCCATTTCGAGGACGATCAAGGAGCTGGAGGATCACGGTTATCTTACGCGTCGGAGGTTTCGCTATCCGAACGGTCGTCTCGGAGATATTGAGTACACCATTCACGAACAGCCGGAAAGCAAATCGGTTGAGCCGGAATTACCTAAACCGGAATCACCTAAACGGGAAAATCCCGTTCAGGTAAACTCAACTCAGGAAACACCAACACTGGTTGCGCCAACGTTGGAGAAACCCGCACAATTAAATACTAAACAATCAAAAACTAAAAAATCAAATACGAAAGAAATCAAAGATAAGATTGATAAGATAGGCGCGCGCGCGTATCGTGAGCTAATCGAGCGCAATATTGAGTACGATATACTTGTCGATCGCTATGGCGCTGAACGTTTAGACGCTGTTGTTGAGCTTATGCTTGAAGCGGTTGTATCTCAATCTCCGTATTGTATGATCGCAGGAGGGGATCTGCCGCGGGAGGTTGTCAGAGCGCGGTTGCTCAATATCAACTCCGCGCATATCGAGTATGTTTTCGACTGCCTTGACGAAAACACAAGCAAGGTCGGAAATATCAAGGCGTATGTGCTGACAACGCTGTTCAACGCGCCGGCTACGATGGACGAATACTACCGTGCTGAGGTCAATCACGATTATCCCACGCACGGGCGCCGCAAGGCGCCTTAATTTATTTCAAAATTCGATGAAGGAAGGTGATGACTACCCGTTTTACAAAGAAGCAGATTCAACAGGCGCGGCAAGCTGACCTGTTTTCTTATCTGCAAGCAAACGAGCCAGTCGTTTTGAAGAAGGACGGTCGTAATTACCGTCACCGCGAGCACGACAGCTTGGTCTATGTGACGGCAAAAAACTTCTGGTACTGGAACAGCCGAGGAAAAAGCATTACCGCTCTGGACTACCTGATGGAGATACGGGGTTACAGTTTTGCCGAAGCGGTTTCCCGTCTGATCGGAGACGCGCCGGCAAGAGCTTCACCGCAAGCCGCATATTCCCAAAACGACAGCAAGCCAAAGCAACAGCGTCCGGCAAAGCTGTATCTCCCGTGGCCGAAGAAATGCGCGACCGGATATTTCAAATATCTGCGAAAACGCGGGATCAGCGCGAGGGTGATTCAACGGTGCCGTGAGTTGGGTTTGCTTTACGAGGGCAAATATAAGCCGAAGAAGGACGAGAAGATCGTTCCCGTCTGTGTGTTCGTCGGTAAGGACGAAGCGGGCAAAATAAAATTTGCCTGTATGAGAGGGATTTACGAGCAGGTCAAGAAAGACGTTTACGGCAGCGACAAGGCGTTCAGCTTTTGCTTACCGCCGGAAAAACCGCGCAGTAGTCAGGTAGCTGTCTTTGAAGCGCCGATCGACGCGCTTTCTCACGCGACCTTGCAGGAGCTCGACGGCTGGAAGTGGAATGGCTACCGCCTTTCGCTCGGCGGCACCTCGCATGTCGCGCTGTTCGCTTTTTTGGAGCGTCACCCCGAAATCCGGCGCGTCGATCTCTATCTGGACAACGACTGTGCGGGTTTGAAGAACGCCCGAAAGATTCAGGCTATGCTGCGGGACAATCCCGGTTTCAAGGATATCCGCGTTGGGGTTCACCCTCCGCGAGAGGGCAAAGATTACAACGAAATGCTGCAAATCCGATTACAGCAAGTAAGTAAAAATAACCGACGCCGCCGTGAAAAACAGGCGGCTTTTTCAATGTAGACAGGAGGCAAAATGAAAAACAAAACAAACGCGGTACAGGTTATCGCGAGAGCAACCAAATGTCCCGACTTTGAGCCGGACGAAATCTTTTCCTTAATGCGCAGGCTGAATATGAACGAAAAAGGTCTCGCGATCCTGATGAACGTCACGCCCGCGACGGTGCGGCTCTGGACGTCCGGCGCGGTCAAGCCCTGCGGCACGGCAAAGCGCATCATGCAGATTTACAGCGCGTGTCCTGAGGTTATCAGCAAGATTTCCGTAGAGACGGAGGAATCAAATGCCGAAACAGATACATGAGGATTTCGGCGAGAAGATAGGCGGCGCGAAAAAAGATTTGTGGAGCGTCCGAGGTTTATACACCGACGACCTCGACGAGATGAACGAGCGCGAGGCTGAGAAGTACGTCAAAAAGGATAATATCTGGAAAAAGCCCGACTATCAGGCTATGCTTGACGACGGCGTGCCGATCGGCGTGGTTTATTACATCAAAAAGGTGCGCGACGCGGTACCTGCAACGCCGCGATACTACCGGGTCTATGATTCCGAGGATAAATACTATCAGCAAAAACAGTATATCACAACTGTCCGTCAGCTTCAAGAGGTCATGGAGAAGGTTCGCAATGTAGAGGACGCGAAAGCCGCCTTTGCCGACTTCTATGTAGAAAACGGTTATCTGCGTTCTGTTCAGGATTGGAACGGGCGGACTGCCTATGAGCGGACGCGCGATTATACGCACAATCCGGCGTTGACGGAAAATCTGCGGTACACAATCAGGATCACTTCAAGCGCTCAGTTTGAGCACGATTTTGCCCGCGGCGCAAAGGACGCGCAATTTCTGGTACCGAAGGAGCAAAAGATACCGCGCGGCTACAATATCAGGCAATATGACGGCAACGGCTATTCACGCAACGGCGACTGGAAACCCGACACCTACTATGTCACACACGGCCACTATATTTTGGAGACCAACTTTGAAACGCGCGACGAGGCGCTGCGCTGGGTGCAGGAGTACGCGAAAAGCCGTACCAAGAGCGGCAAACAGCGTTTTGTCCCGCCGCAGTTGGAGCATATCAACCGGACGGGACCTGATTTCAGAAACGGTCAGGAGATCACCGGACAGCACTACCTTGACACCTTCGGATTTCGCGGCGGCGAATTTGGCAACTGGCTGAATCAAAATGACCGTCAAGCCTCACTCAATATGGGCTTTGAAGCGTTAAAGGATTTGGCGGCGGCGCTGCATATCTCCGATAAGGATATTGCTTTCGGCGGAACACTGGCGATCGCCTTCGGAGCGCGCGGCAGCGGTAACGCGGCGGCGCATTATGAACCGCTGCGCAAGGTTATCAATCTCACCAAAATGAACGGCGCGGGCTCTCTCGCCCATGAGTGGTGGCACGCGCTGGACGATTACCTCGGCGGTATCAAAAACGCGGGCTGTTTGCTTTCCGAGCGTTCGTGGAAGTATGAGCCGATGAAAAAGCTGGTCGAGGCTATCAAGTCAAAGCCCGAAACCTTGGAGCAGGCAAAGGCGCGCGCCGCGCAGAACAAAGAGCGGCAGAGAAACAGCGCCGCTTCTTGGGCTGATTCCATAATGAAGTCCTGCGTTGACCGTGCGAACGATCCGGAAATAGCTGAACAATATGCCGCCTTGAAAGCTGAGTTTTTAACCGGCGCTGAGGACAGTGTTGAAAAGTTGAGTGATTTGAGAAAGCAGCTCACGGGTCACGTCATTCCGAAAAGCGACCGTAAATCATTAGACGTTCAGGCGTACATTATGCGGAATCTTCAAGATGAAACGGAGCCGGTGATCGGGCGCGTACCGACCGAATACTACAAAAATTCACAGAGAATGGGCAATACCACCGAGAAGGACGGCGGCTATTGGGACAGCGAGGTTGAGATGACGGCGCGGGCGTTTGCTTGTTACGTCAAGGATAAGCTGGGTTATCAGTCGGATTATCTTGTCGGCCACGCCGAAAGCTGCGTCGGTCTGGAAACGGATAAAAACGTCGTCGTTGAAGTCATCAAGGCTTATCCGCAGGGCGAGGATCGCAAGGCGATCAACGCCGCCTTTGATAATCTGATCGCGGAGCTGAAAAAGGAGCTCGTTTTCACCCATACCGAGGAAACGCCGTCGTTGCCCGCTCCGGCGAAAAAGCCTGAGCAGCTTTCTATGTTCAGCGCGGATAAACCGTCCGTACTCGGAAAACTCGCGGCGGCAAAGGCAGCGCAGAAATCGCCTGTTACAAACAAAAAAAGTCAGGAACAAGCGTTATAGGCGGTGATTATATGGAAGAAAAGAGAAAATACGATATCGTTGAGGACGACGTATTTGAGCCCGGCAATCATGTAAAGCTGGAACATACATTGTTTCTGAACGATTACGACATTTCAGATTTATTGCAGAAAAGCCCTGAAGAAGTACGCGAGCTTTATTATCAGTGCGTGAACAAAGAAGAAAATATGTATGAGATTCTGCAAGCCGGAATGAGAGTATGGGCAAACGACGCACAGGAGACACGGCGCGTTGAATTAGCGCTGAATCAGCTTGAAATTGCTCCTGTTGAGCATGGTGAGTTTCAGCCTGACGCGCAAAAGCCCTCTGTGCTGGATAAAATCAGCGAGGCAAAAACACAGCAAAAGGCGGCGCCGGCTGCACCTTGCAAAAAGAAAAACGAGCCGGCGCTTTAGGAGGTACCAATGAGAAAAACAGGATATTACAGTGCGAATGATTGTGATTTTCTGGAAGAAGGCGAAAAGCTGAGGTTGGAGCATGATCTGCGCTTTCAGCCAAACGATAAAATACTCCTTCCTCTTGTAAACGCGTCCTATTTTGAGCTATACGAGCTGCGGGTGCTTGCAGTTTCCGGTGAGAAGAAGGTTTTTGAACAGCTCAAAGAGCTTGCCGAGGTTTGGGAGCAGAAAGCGGCTTTGACAATGCTGATCGACCGTGCGCTTTCGTATAAAAGAGTTCCGCAGGTGGAGCACACATCGAATCAATGGCAGCAATCCCATTACCGTGACACCGAGATCGTCAGCAACATGGTTTATAAAATGTCCGTCAGCTTGCACGAGGATAATCATTATGACAATGATACCGGTCAATTTGTTTCCGATGCGTGGATTGTCACTTGGGGCGTCAGTCTGAACACGCCGGACGAATATCGTACAAAGAAAATTGCGGGTCAGGACAGAAAGCGTTTTTCAGACAAAGACGCCGCCCTCAAATACATTGACGGCAGGAAAAAGGCTTATACGCATCTTTTCACTGAAATATCGCCGCCGATCCCCGAAAGATACGCGGATAGATTTTCAAAGAACGGCTTATTGCTGCCCGGTTATGTTGTAGAAGGTAAACCGCCTTTGACGACGGACGTAAAAGCAGTCGATTTCTTAAACGCGCTTTCCGACGGTGAATTTATGCCTGACACGAAAAAGCTCTCTGTCCTTGGCAAAATCAGCGACACAAAATCTCAGCAAAAGGCGGAACCGGCTGCGCCTTCCAAAAAGAAAAACGAGCCGGAAATTACTTAACGGAGGTTTATTTGAGAAACGAAAAATATTACGGTGTTTTAGATTACGGTGACGAACTGACGCCCGGCAGTGAATTGAAAATCGAGCATACCGTTGTACAGGACTATTATGACAATCAAATTGATTTGGTTCCTTTTATCGGCTTGGGCTCTGAGAGCATATCAAAAGCAAGAGATCAGAGCGTTGAAGCGGAGAAAGTGATTTTTTCCAAAATCAAGGATTCAATTTGTGAATGGGAACGGCAGGCGGCTATCACTAAGACGTATGACCGCGCTTTGGAATACTTGAATACTCACGCGGTCGCGCATACGTCGAATCAATGGATTCACGAGAACTACCATGACCGTGATATGATCAGCAATATGGTTTACGAAATGACCGTATCTGTGTGGGAAGAAACCAAATACGACAGAGCAAAACAAGAATCTGTGCCTGTCGCGTGGTATGTTACGTGGGATGTGGATATGCGATCGCCAAAGCACGGCTGCTGTGTTGAGATCGCGGGTCAAAGGCGAAAGCGTTACACCGATAAAGCGGCTGCGGAAAAATATATCGAGGGTCGCAAAAAAGCCTTTGCACAGTATTTCAAAGAAATCTCACCGCCGATACCGCAGAATTACGCTGAATATTTCAAGGTAAACGGCGTATTATTGCCCGGATATACGGTTGAAGGTCAAGCGCCTGTCCCTTCAAACAAAACCGCCGATGAGATCATCAATGAGATCAAAGGCGGCGATTGCTTGTCTAATGAAAAAAAGCCTTCCGTGCTGAAAAAGCTGACGGAGGGCAAAACCAATAGCTCTACTCCCGCGAAGGGAGCAAAACGGAAGGAGGAACAAAGTAAATGAATGTTTTAATGGTGGAGCCCGGCAAGGCGCCTTATGAAACCGAGATCAGCGACGGTCTTGAAGCAATGCAGGCCGCCGTCGGCGGAAATATTCAGGCGGTTTATCCCTATGAGGATTTGGTCGGACTTGTCTGCAATGAGGAAGGTAAGCTCGAAGGCTTGCCGCTTAACCGCGCTCTCAGAACCGAGGACGGCGAAATCTACGATATTATCGCCGGCAACTTCTTTATCTGCGGTCTCGGAGAGGAAAACTTTTGCAGTCTCTCGCCTGAACTTGCCGAGAAGTTCAAGGAGGAATTCAAGCACCCTGAAAAGTTTGTCAGGATCGCGGGTAAGATCCTCGCTGTCAAACAGCCTGTACCCGGCGACGGCGCGCCCGAAAAGCCTCAAAAGGGTCCTGAGCTGTAATGTGGATGTCGATTCAGGAGCCGTATTTGCTGATCGTGCGGCATGACGATTTCTTTCCCGATCCGCGCCGTGAAGATGAAAATTTTGGAACCATGATTTGTTTTCACCGGCGTTACAGTTTGGGCGACGAACACGGTTACAAAAACTCCGACGAGCTGATCAAGGATTTGTATATCAAGGCAGCCGGCGGCGGTGAGCAGGGAGAGCAAAAGTATGAGGATTTAATGGATAGGTTCGACGTATGGCCTGTGACCTTGCAGCAAATCCAAGCAAAAAATCAGGAGCTTATGTCAGAGATTGAAAAGGCGTATGTCGTGCTGCCTGTCTATCTTCTCGACCACAGCGGGTTATCCGTCAGCACTCACAGCTTTAACGATCCGTGGGACAGCGGACAGACGGGAATCATTTTTGCTTCTTTAGATAAGGTTCGTGAGGAATACGACGTTGAGACGGTCACGCCGGAGATAAGGAGCAAAGCGGAGGATTTGCTTCGCGGCGAGGTCGAGCAGTACGACGCGTACCTGAACGGCGAGTGCTACGGCTACGAGCTGTATAAAAGCGGCGAGGTCGTGGATAGCTGCTGGGGTTTTACCGGAGCTTTTGACAAGGCATGTGAGGATATTGTCGACTATCTCCCCGACGGGTGCAGGGGGATGATAAAGGATTTATCCGAGGTCAACGACGCGCCCTCTGTTATCCAAACGCTGATGAAGCACGCGCGGATTCAGGCAGCACAGGCGGAAAAAGACCACAACCGCGAGCCGCAGCAGAAATCACTTGAAGCGGTTTTGAGTTAAGGAAGGAGGAATAATTTGCAGGAAGAAATCGACCAAAGGACTGTATCGATCACCGTTCAGGCGGCAAAGCTGTCCGGGCGGGTGCTGAAAGCCGCGATTACGGCGGCGCTTCATAAAATGCAGCAGCAGCGCCATTCCGTCAAGGTCGGGCGCAACAGTCTGAAACGGTTGGCACAGGGCGACGGCGGTATGAATACGATCGAGGTGTCAGGGCGGTTGCGCTCGTTTGAGCGTTACGCGCGGAAATATCAGATTAGGTATCACATAGAAAAAGAGGTCGGCAGCAAGCCGCCTCGCTGGACGGTATATTTCAAGGCGAATCAGGCTGACGCGCTGACCGCAGCGTTTAAGGCGTTTACCAATAAAGACCTTGACCGCAGCAAGAGACCGTCGCTGGTGGCACAGCTTCGCAAATTCAAGGAGCTTGTCAAAACTCTTGGAAAAGATCGCGTCCGCAACAAGGAGCACGGAGGTCCCGAACTCTGAACAGAAACGAAGTTATCAGGAAATATATCATACCAAATTCTCCGTACCTGATTTTTGTCTGGCTGTTTTCTAAGCTCGGCGAGGCTATCCGGCTCGCGCCCGGTGCTGACACTTCCGTAAAGCTGTTGGGTTTGAATCAGGGCTTTTCGGCAGCGTTCAGTCACTTTCTGCCCTCCGCGTTTATAGATGTTCTGATTGGAATAATCGGCGCGGCGGTAGTAAGGCTGATTGTATATGTCAAAAGCAAAAACGCCAAGAAGTACCGTAAGAATGTCGAATACGGCAGCGCGCGCTGGGGCACCAAAAAGGATATTGCGCCGTACATGGACGCTGACAGGTGGAATAACATTATATTGACCGCGACCGAGGGTTTGATGATGTCCGGCAGACCGAAAAATCCGGCGTTCGCCCGAAACAAGAATGTGCTGGTTGTCGGCGGTTCCGGCTCGGGCAAGACTCGTTTTTTCATCAAGCCAAATTTAATGCAAATGCACAGCTCCTATGTTATCACCGACCCGAAAGGTACGGTTTTGGTGGAGTGCGGAAAGCTGCTGCAACGCGGCGCACCGAAACGCGATAAGAACGGAAAGGTTGTGCGGAATAAGCAGGGTAAGGTCATTTATGAGCCGTATAAGATAAGGGTTTTTAATACAATCAACTTTTCAAAATCCATGCATTTCAATCCGTTTGCCTACATTCACAGCGAAAAGGATATTTTGAAAATCGTCACTACGCTTATCGCCAATACCAAAGGCGAGGGCAAGGCAGGCGACGATTTTTGGGTCAAGGCGGAGACGCTGCTGTATACCGCCCTGATCGGTTACATCTATTATGAAGCGCCGGCTAATGAGCAGAATTTCGCGACGCTGGTAGAAATGCTGAACGCAATGGAGGTGCGCGAGGACGACGAGAATTTCAAAAATGCCGTTGACCTTTTATTTGACGCTTTGGAGCAGAAAGACCCCGATCACTTCGCGCTGCGGCAGTATAAGAAATACAAGCTCGCGGCAGGCAAGACGGCAAAATCTATTTTGATTTCCTGCGCGTCGCGTCTGGCTCCCTTTGACATTAAAGAGGTCAGGGAGATCACCATGTATGACGAGCTGGATTTAGATAAGCTCGGCGACGAGCGGACGGCGCTGTTTCTGATCATGTCCGACACCGACGGCACCTTTGCTTTTCTTATCAGCCTGATTTATTCCATTCTGTTCAACCGACTGTGCGAGCGTGCCGACGACGTTTACGGCGGTAGGCTGCCTGTTCATGTGCGCTGCCTGATCGACGAGGCGGCGAATATCGGTCAGATCCCGAATCTGGAAAGGCTGATGGCGACGATCCGATCAAGAGAGATTTCCGCTTGCCTTGTCTTGCAGGCGCAGTCTCAGTTAAAGGCTTTGTATAAGGATAACGCCGATACCATTATAGGGAATTGTGACAGCTCATTATTTCTCGGCGGCAAGGAGGAAACCACGCTGAAAAGCTGGAACTCCCTGTTGGGCAAGGAGACGATAGACCTTTATAACGAGAGCGTCACAAAGGGCAATCAGGAGAGCCACGGGCAGAATTTCCAAAAGCTGGGCAAGGATCTGATGTCAATGGACGAGATCGCCGTCATGGACGGCGGCAAGTGCCTGTTGCAGGTTCGCGGCGTGCGGCCGTTTCTCTCCAACAAGTTCGATATTACCAAACACCCATATTATAAGTATCTGTCGGATTACGATCCGAAGAACGCTTTTAATATAGAAGAATTTTTATCCACCCGCTTAAAGCCGAAAAAGGACGAGCGGTTTATCAACTACGAAATCAGCGCCGATGACTTGGCGCAGTATTCGGAATAAGGAGGCTGTTGTTTGAGGATAAGGGATTCTCCCTGAAAAACTACATCATTCATTTGTTACCGCCGTTCAAACAGTAACGGGCGGTATTTTTATTTCAAATACATTCTAACACACAATTTCACTCAATTACAAGTCAATTTACAGTCATTGACAAAACTAAATCTAAATCAAACAGGAGGAATTTAATGGGCTTTTTTTCAAACGCAATCAATACGCTTCAAATTCTTGTTATTGCGCTGGGTGCGGGTCTCGGCGCGTGGGGCGTCGTTAATCTTTTGGAAGGCTACGGCAACGACAATCCCGGCGCGAATGCTCATGTACGGTAAGGAAGCAAGCAACCGAAAACAAGAGATAGACCGCCAGCACTACACTATTCCGAACCAAAGACCAAAAGATAAGCATTGTGGGAAAATCTAAACTTTTGGAT
>NZ_JAEQMG010000113.1 GCF_016680995.1 Ruminococcus difficilis
ATACCGATGAGAATGAGGTTGATCTGGTTAGTCCAGTTGTCCACGATGTCGAGCCACGCAAGACCTGCCTGTGTAATGAATACGAGCGAGATAAGTCCGCTGATAGCGCAGACCGCGATGGTTACGGTCTTGGGCTTGAGGTGGAACTTGTCGGAGATCGCCGCCGAGATACCCTCAACGATAGAGAACGCCGAGTCGATGGCGAGTGTGATAAGCATTAAGTAGAAGATAGCGCCGAACGCCGCGTTGAGCCAGCCGATGTTGGTGAGGTTGACGATCGCGGTGGGATATACGAAGAACGCAGTGCCGATGCCGCTCGCGGTGATGTCGCCGAGCATTCCGGTACCGCCCATGGTCGAGAACATTACGATACCCGAGAGAACGCTGACCGCCATGTCGGAGAACGCGATGATCATCGCGTCAGCCGCGATATCCGCGTCGTCGCCGACGTAGGAGCCGTAAGCGAACATAATAGCCATCATGATCGACAGGCTGTAGAATACCTGACCGATAGCGTCGACCCAGAGCGTCGGGTCAGAGAACGCGTTGACGTCGGGAACGAAGAGCATCTTGATGCCGTCCATAGCGCCTTCCATCGTGCAGCCCTTGACCGCCATGATAAGCAGCAGAACTACGGGGGCGAATACGGTGAACTTTACTACCTTGCCGACGGACTTCGCGCCGTTGCGGATACAGTAGAAGATCAGACCCCACGCGATGAGCAGACAAACGAGCACGATGCCGGGGATATTGCCGCCGTCGATAGCGGCTGTGGTCTGTGTCAGGTTCAAAAACAGGGTTGAAGCCGCCTCGTTGTCAGCCGTCATGCCCGCGAACTGCCACGAGTTTACGAACATCAGGATAACCCACGCGAATACAACCGAATAGTAGCAGACGATTACAAACGCGTTTGAGGTTGCCGCCCAGCCGACAAACTCCCATTTCTTGCCGATACCGCGCATGGATTCGATAGCGCCGCGGCGGAACTTGCGCGCGATCGAAATCTCCATCATAAGAAGCGGAATACCCATCAGCAGCATTGCCAGCAGGTAAACCACCAGAAACGTACCGCCGCCGTGCTTAGCGGCGAGACCCGGGAATCTCCACGCGTTGCCCAATCCTACCGCGGAACCGACAGCGGCAAGGATAAAGGTAAGGCGGGAACTCCACATACCTCTTTTTTCCATTTTTCTTCAATTCTCCTTTTCATTATGTCATTCAAGACAAAAGATTGTACCTATTATAACACAAGGCACAGTATTTCTGCAATATCTATTGAAAAAATCATCCCAAAAGTTTATAATATTATGTATAATATAATAATGACTGCGAAAGGAGCCACTGATATGAAAACCGTAATCGTCTACTATTCCCTCGGCGGATTCACAAAGAAAATCGCTCAGCAGCTCGCCGCAAAAACAGGCGCTGATCTGCTGCGGCTCACCCCCGTGAAGGAGTACCCGAATGAGGGCGCGAAGAAATTCATCGTCGGCGGCAGAGCGGCTGTCGCGGGCTCAAAGCCGAAGCTGCAGCCATATCACTTCAACGCGGAGAAATACGACCGCGTCGTTTTCGGCTCTCCCGTATGGGCGAGCTCGCCCGCACCGCCGATCCGCACGTTCATTGAGGACAACAGGGACGCTCTCGGCGGCAAGGAGCTCGCGGCGTTCTTCACACAGCTCGGCAACGGAGCGGAGAAGGCTAACAGAAAGCTCGCTAAGTGCCTCGGAAAGGACAAGATCGAGCCTGAGATGATATTCTTCGAGCCTAACAAGAAGGACGCGCACAAGGAGAACGAGGCAAAGCTCGGCGACTTCGCGGCGGTGCTCGGAAGATGAAGCAAATCGACCTGATAACGGGCTTTCTCGGCGCGGGCAAGACGACCTTTATCCGCCGCTATACAGACTTCCTTCTGCGGCGCGGAAGCCGCGTCGGTATTCTCGAGAACGACTACGGCGCGGTCAATGTCGACGTAATGCTGCTGCAGGACTTGGAGGGCGAGAGCTGCGGCGTTGAGGCTGTCGCGGGCGGCTGCTGCGCGGACTGCCACCGCCGCCGTTTCAAGACGAAGCTGATCGCGCTCGGAATGTCAGACTACGACCGCGTGCTGATCGAGCCGTCGGGTATCTTTGACGTTGACGAGTTCTTCGACTCACTGTGCGAGCCGCCGCTCGACAGCTGGTACCAAATCGGCAGCGTTATCGCGGTCGTCGACGCGAATCTCGGCGAGCTCAGCGAGCAGTCAGAGTATATCCTTCTCTCTCAGGTCGCAGGCGCCGGCAGGGTAGTGCTGAGCAAATCCCAAAACGCGACTCCAGAGCAGATTCAGAACACGATCAGCCGTCTCAACCGCGCGGCGGAACGCTTCGGCTGTGCGCGCAGGTTCGGCGCGGACGTTATCACAAAGCCGTGGGACGAGCTTACTGACGCGGATTTTGAGGAAATTCTCGGCAGCGGCTACCGCAGCGAGAGCTTTGTCAAGCGGCTCGACACCGAGGGCTATCAGTCGGTGTACTTCATGGAGCGCAGCTTCACCGAGGACGTTCTGCGCGATAAGGTAGAGAAAATCTTCGCGGACAAGAGCTGCGGCAACGTGTTCAGGATAAAGGGCTTTTTCAGCGACAGCGGCTGGAAGGAGCTGAACGCGACCAGGGAGGAAACGTCCGTCACCCCGATAAAAAACGGTCAGGAAATCATAATCGTGATAGGCGAAGAGCTGCACGAAGAAGCAATTAATAAATACTTTTAAAACACCACACGGGTCAGCCTGAACTGACCCGTGTTTTTTTATCATCTGTATCCGCGTTCACTCATCACCGCGAGGATAGTCTGTACATTTGCCGCTTCATACTGATTGAGCGAGCCTTCGTTGAAGTCCGACGGCGAGATCGTGCCCTTGTACCAGCTCTTTGAGCTGAAATACTCCTGCAGCGGGGGCGTGCTGAACTTCCTGCCGCGGCGCGCGTAGATCTCGTTGAGCGCGATGGTCATTTCCCATTCGCTGAGCGGAGTGACCTCGTTGAAGCTGACGTATCGCTTGTCGGAGCCGTCGAGAATGTAGTCGCCGGAGCTGCCCGAGCTGTGCTTCTTTGTCGGCGAGGTCGCGCCCGTCGAGGGCTGGGTCGCGGGCGGAGTTGTATTCGGCTGGTCAACGCCCTTCGAGATGATGACGAGCACCTTCTCAGAGTCCTTGATGACCGTACCCGCGTCGGGGCTCTGGCTGATGACGTGCTCGGCGTCGACGTCCTCGCTGTACTCGCGCTTGATCTCGAACCTCGTGCCCGCGTGGTTGAGGGCGGTGTAAGCGTCGTTAGCCTTCATGCCGACGATATCGGGAACCTCCCATGTCGGCTCCGCTGTGGTAGGCTCGGCGGTAGTCACGGCGGCGGTGGTTATTTCCTCGGTCGCGGGAGCGGTGGTTTCGTGCGAAAAGAGCTTTGTCAGCCCGAGCTGCTCGCCGAAGAGCATATATCCGACAACGCCGCTGAGAATCAGAATCACGACGATAATCAGCACCATAACGGCTATCAGACCCTTATTCGATTTCGGTTGGTTGTTTTTCATAACACCGCCTCCTCTTTTCATGGCATTATTGTACCTTTTCCGGCAGAAAAAGTCAATAGGTGGGGTTGACGTACGGGCGGTTTGCTGTGAAAAAGCCGATAAATTTCCAGCAAAAACATTACAATAACTGTAGAAATATGTCGAATTATGTGTTATAATTAATTAGTTTGGATAATGTCCGCAATTTATCTTCAAGGAGTTAATATGAATACAACATCGGTAAACGGAGCGCTGCTTGCCGCGATGATAAAAAACGGCGCCGCTTCACTAAAGAATAAGGTCAAGGAGGTCAACGACCTCAACGTATTCCCGATCCCCGACGGCGACACGGGCGACAATATGTTTCTGACGATCGACGCGGGCGTAGTTGCTCTCGCGGACGAACCTGCTTCCGTGGGCGAGGCTGCGCGTCTTGCCGCGAACGGAATGCTGCTCGGCGCGCGCGGCAACAGCGGCGTAATCCTCTCGCGAATCTTCGCGGGAATCGCGCGCGGTCTTGAGGGCGTCGACGAGGCTGACGTGCGCACCTTCCACAAGGCGATGGAGAGCGGCGTCAAGGAGAGCTACAGCGCGGTGTCTGTACCCGTCGAGGGCACAATCCTCACCGTATACCGCGACGCTGTCCGTTACGCGGGCACCCGTATCACGGGCGGAACAAGCATGGAAACCTACTTCGAGGACTTGCACTACGAGCTTTGCCGCTCGCTCGAGCGCACACCCGATTTGCTCGACGTGCTCAAGGAGGCAGGCGTTGTCGACAGCGGCGGCGCAGGCTTTATTTATATCGCCGAGGGCATGGCAAAGGCGCTTTCGGGCGAGATGACCGAGCTTGCCGAAACATCGGCGGCGAGAAAGAACGTAGACCTCAATGCCTTCACAGAGGACAGCGTGCTCGAGTTCGGCTACTGCACGGAGTTCCTTCTCCGCCTGCAGCGCGCGAAGGTCGACATCGATACCTTCGACGTAAATCCGCTGATTGAGTGGCTCGGCAGCGTCGGCGACTCCGTCGTCTGCTTCAAGGAGGGCAGCATTGTCAAGGTTCACGTCCACACAATGAAGCCCGGCGACGTTTTCAACCACGTACAGCAGTACGGCGAGTTCCTCACGATAAAGGTCGAGAACATGACCCTCCAGCACAACGAGGTTCACGGCGGCGAGAGCTTCAAGTCACGCATCGAAAAGCCCAGAAAGCCCTTCGGAATCGTCAGCGTTGCGGCGGGCAAGGGCATAAAGGAAACCTTCCTCAACCTCGGCTGCGACGTAGTTGTCGACGGCGGCCAGAGCATGAACCCCTCGGCGGAGGATATGATCTCCGCGTTCGAGCAGATCAACGCCGACGTTATCTTCGTTTTCCCGAACAACTCAAACATCATCATGACCGCGAATCAGGCGGCTGAGATTTACAAAGGCTCCGACGTGCGCGTCGTACCCAGCAAGACGATCGGCGAGGGCTATGCAGCTATCTCGATGCTCGACACAGAGATCGGCGACACCGACGCTATCATCGAGTCGCTCAAAGAGATCATCGCCGACGTAGTAACGGGCACGGTCTCAAAGGCTGTCCGCGATACCGAGATGGGCGGCGTGAGCGTCAGGAAGGACGACTACATCGGCTTTGTCGGCGATACTATATATGTCGATTCACCCGACAGGGCAGAGGCGGCGCTTGTGCTCGCCGAGAAGATGAACGCCAAGCGCTACGACATCATGCTCGTGTGCTGCGGCGAGGACGTAAGCTCCGACGAGAGCGATAAGCTGCAGAAGGAGCTTTCGAAGGCGTACAGACGCACGGAAGTTGTTATGATAGACGGCGGCCAGCCGATTTATGACTATATAATTATATTGGAATAAGGAGAGAATAATAATGAGAAAGATTAAAATCGTCACCGACTCCTGCTCAGACCTCAAGAAGTCGATCAGAGAGAAGTATGACATTGATTATCTGCAGATGTTCACAGTCCGCGACGCGAAGGAAACTCCCGCGAGCCTCGACTGGGAATACTACAGCCCCAAGGATCTGTACGATACTATCCGCGACGGCAACCGCGTTACCACAACTCAGGTTCCTGCCGTAAACTTTGAGAACGGCTTCAAGAAGTTCCTCGACGAGGGCTTCGACATCGTTTACATCGCCTGCTCCTCAAAGCTCTCAGGCTCCGTCAACACAGGCAGAAAGGTAGCCGAGGAGATGCTCAAGGACTATCCCGACGCAACGATCCGCTGCGTTGACTCTCTGAACGCCTGCGGCGGCGAGGGTCTTGTCGCCGTAAAGGGCGCTCTGCTCCGCGACGAGGGTCTTTCCGCTGACGAGATCGCCGACAGGCTCGACGAGCTCAAGAACAACGTCAACCAGTTCGTAACCGTTCACTCGCTCAACGCGCTCAAGGCTGCCGGCAGAGTAAAGGCTTCCTCAGCGTTCTTCGGCAACCTGCTCGGCGTAAAGCCCATTCTCGTTTCCGACAAGAACGGCGACAACATCGCTATCAAGAAGGTCAAGGGTCGTCTCAACTCCCTCGAGGAGATCGTTAACCTGACCGTCGACGGCATTATCCCCGGGGACAACGAGTTCATATACGTCGTTCACGCCGACTGCGAGGACGAGGCTAAGGAAGTTGAGAAGCTCCTCAACGAGAAGCTCCCGGACGTCAAGGTCGAGATCGGCTACATCGGACCCATCATCGGCGCGTCCATCGGCGCCGACGCTATCGGCATTTTCAGCTGGGGCAAGAGCTGCGAGAGGTTCACCGTATGATGATGGCGGTCGTACTTGCGGTTTCCGCGGTTGTTTCCTACCTCATGGGCGGTCTCAACGGCGCGATCGTCGCCTCACGCCTCTTTCACCGCGAGGATATCCGCGAAAAGGGCAGCGGCAATCCGGGCTTTACCAACTACAAGCGCGTCTACGGCAACGGACTCGTCACATGGCTGGTGCTGATCTTCGACGTGGTCAAGACGATGTTCGTCGTATCCATCACCGCGTGGGTGATGTGGGCGTACTTTGACCAGTGGCAGTTCGGCGCACAGTTCTCGGGACTCTGCGCGATGCTCGGCCACTGCTTCCCCGTGTGGTACAGGTTCAAGGGCGGCAAGGCGTTCATGGCAGGCTTTGCGACGATCTGGTTCGTCGACTGGAGAATGACGCTCATGGCAATGGCGCTGTTCTTACTCGTGCTCTTCACGCTCAAATACATGTCCGTCGCCTCGTGCACGGCGTCGCTCTTCTGCCCGATAATCCTTCCGTTCCTCGGAGTTGCGAACATCTGGGTGGAGATCCTCGCTATCGCGGGCGCTGCGCTGATCATTCTGCGCCACCACGAGAATTTCGCAAAGCTCCTCAGAGGAGAGGAAAGCAAGTTCTCGCTCAAGAGCAAGAAGGCAAGCTGACAATAGATTAATTAAAGGCTCACTCGGTAAGGGTGAGCCTTTTTAATTCTAAAAAATCAGAGGCTTGGCGTAATGCCAAACCTCTGTCAATCAGCGATTTAACTCTGAAATCAGAGCTTGGGGCCTGCCTCAACGAGAGCCTTGCCTGCCTCGTTGGTGGTGTACTTGTCGAAGTTCTTGATGAATCTTGCGGCAAGATCCTTAGCCTTCTCGTCCCACTCAGCGGGATTTGCGTATGTATCTCTGGGGTCGAGGATTCCTGTATCAACTCCGGGAAGCTCTGTGGGAACCTCAAAGCCGAAGTAGGGGATAGTCTTTGTGGGAGCGTTCTTGATGTCGCCGCCGAGGATAGCGTCGATGATGCCGCGTGTATCCTTGATGGTGATTCTCTTGCCTGTGCCGTTCCAGCCTGTGTTTACGAGGTACGCCTTTGCGCCGCTCTTTTCCATTCTCTTTACGAGCTCCTCAGCGTACTTTGTGGGGTGCAGCTCGAGGAACGCCTGACCGAAGCAAGCGGAGAAGGTGGGAGTCGGCTCTGTGATGCCGCGCTCTGTACCGGCGAGCTTAGCGGTAAAGCCCGAGAGGAAGTAGTACTGAGTCTGCTCGGGAGTGAGGATAGATACGGGAGGCAGTACGCCGAACGCGTCAGCGGAAAGGAAGATTACGTTCTCGGCAGCGGGACCCGCAGAAACGCCGTTTACGTTCTTCGCGATTTTCTCGATGTGCTCGATGGGATAGGAAACACGGGTGTTCTCGGTAACGCTCTTGTCGTCGAAGTCGATAACGCCGTTTTCTTTTACGGTTACGTTCTCGAGCAGCGCGTCTCTCTTGATAGCGTTGTAGATGTCGGGCTCGCTCTCCTTGTCAAGACCGATAACCTTAGCATAGCAGCCGCCCTCAAAGTTGAATACGCCGTTGTCGTCCCAGCCGTGCTCGTCGTCGCCGATAAGCAGACGCTTGGGGTCGGTGGAAAGGGTGGTCTTGCCTGTACCGGAAAGGCCGAAGAAGATAGCTGTGTTCTTGCCTTCCATGTCGGTGTTGGCGGAGCAGTGCATTGAAGCGATGCCCTGAAGCGGCAGGAAGTAGTTCATCATAGAGAACATACCCTTCTTCATCTCGCCGCCGTACCATGTGTTGAGGATAACCTGCTCGCGGCTGGAAACGTTGAAGAGAACGGCTGTCTCGGAGTGCAGACCGAGCTCCTTGTAGTTCTCGACCTTAGCCTTGGAAGCGTTGTAAACAACGAAGTTCGGCTCAAAGCTCTCGAGCTCCTCAGCGGTGGGCTTGATGAACATGTTCTCAACGAAGTGAGCCTGCCAAGCGACCTCCATGATGAAGCGTACAGCCATGCGGGTGTCCTTGTTCGCGCCGCAGAAAGCGTCTACGACATAGAGCTTCTTGCCGCTGAGCTCGTCGAGAGCGAGCTTCTTGCAGGCTTCCCATGTTTCTTCGGTAGCGGGGTGGTTATCGTTGGGATACTCGGGAGTAGTCCACCAAACGGTGTCCTTTGACTTCTCGTCCATAACGATGAACTTGTCTTTAGGTGAACGGCCTGTGTAAACGCCTGTCATTACGTTGACAGCGCCCAGCTCGGTCTCAACGCCGACGTCAAAGCCCTCGAGAGAGGGGTCGGTCTCGTCCTTGAAGAGCTGTTCGCAGGAGGGATTGTGAATGATTTCGGCGGCGCCTGTGATGCCGTACTTTGTTAAATCAATGTTTGCCATTGTGCATACTCCTTCTGATATAAGATTACAAATACATGATACCATAGCGAAGCGGCGGTTGTCAATATCGGCGCACGTACAAATAAACCGCATAAAATGCAGTTTTTTCAGCCAATAATTGCAAAACGGCGCGTCAGAACCGCTCCTGCAGCGCGAAAATGAATTATTTCCATGCAAATACCGCAAAATTACCCCCAAAACCTGCCTCTGCAAAATCCGACGGGATTTGACGAACGCCCGAAAGCGTGCTATACTGATTATAATGATACCGAAAGGGTGAGAAACGTGAGGAGAATAATCGCGTGTCTGTTGATATGCGCAGCTGTGCTGCTGTGCTTTGCGGGCTGCGGCTCGGACGACAACTCAAAAATCGTCGGCAAATGGCAGGCGACGAAGGTCAAGCTAAAGGGCGAGACCATCAACTTTTCCGAGCTCGAGAGCGAAGGCAAGGAATTCAGCTTTGACTTCAAGGAGGACGGAAGCTGCAAGGCAGTCCTCGGCGGCGTTGAGAACAACGGCAGCTACACTTTCAACCAGACCACGGTCGATGTCATGTACGGCAACAAGGAAGAGAAGCTCAAGTACGACCGCGGAGTGCTCACGCTGACATTTTATTATAACAACGAGGCGACCTCATATATGTTCACGAAGATTGAATAATTGAGGAGAAGCTGTCAACAATAACCTCACAGGAGGTAATTGACATGACAGAAAAAGAATTATTGTATGTTGAAGACGCGCTCGGCCACGAGCAGTATTTCCAGACCCAGTGCCGCGACACCGCGGGCAGGATCGAGGACGGCGAGCTGAAACGCTTTGCTCAGCAGCTTGAGCAGAAGCACAGCGAGATATTCCGCAGCTTCATGGGCTTGCTGTAAGGGGGTGCGCGCGATGAATGACAGAGATTTGATGGAAAATATGCTCATGCTCGAAAAGGGAGCATGCGAGCTGTTCATGCACGGCACGATCGAATCCTCGAGCACGGACGTCCACCAGACGTTCAACACCTCGCTCAACGCATCTCTTCGGCTGCAGGACGAGATCTACTCGAAGATGCAGTCCAAGGGCTGGTACCCGACCGAGCAGGTACAGCAGTGCAAGATCAACGAGGTAAAGCAGAAGTTCGCACAGGCATAAGCAAAGGACGGAAGGGAAACCTTCCGTCCTTTTTAATTGAAAGTTGAAAGTTGAAAGTTGAAAATTACGGGTCGCTTCGCTCCGGGTTATTGTTTTTGCGGCAATAAAAATCGGGTGCGGGTGTCCCGCCCAAAATTTTCCATTTTCCATTTTTCATTTTCAATTTAAATCGACGCTCGCTTTACATTGACCTTCTTCGCCTGACCCATGACCGAATTCTTGCGGCAGAGCATCAGCGCGGCTCTGCCTTTTTCGCTGCGCGTGTAGACGACCTGCATTCTGTTTTTGAGCAGAGAGGCGAGTATCTCGGCGTTTTCCTTTTTATTGCCGACCGCCGACGGGACTGCCATGCTGTTGACTCCGTTGCTGTCGCCCATGAGCACGTATCTCGGGTTGTCGATAGGCGAGAGCAGCTCGCCGAGAGCCTGGGAGTAAACCTGTTTTTCGCGCTGGGTACCGCCCTTGAGAGCGGCGAAGAGCTTTCCGTTCTCGCTGAAAATCTCGGATTTCGCGTCGCGCGAGGTGATAACGCCGACCTTTTTGAGCGTTTCGAGCACAGCGTCTGAGGCTATGCGGAAGTTTTCGAGCGGATTTGAAGCGCCGTTCGCCTTTTTGAACAGCATTATGCACACGGGAATTCCGATACCCGCGAGGATAAGCACGAGCACTAGCCTTATCCAGAACGGCACGCAAAGCGCCGCCATGACGATGAGTATAAGTATTCCGAAGAGCACAGCCGTGAGGATAGCGGTGGTGAGGCTGCCGCCGCCGAGCTTGACGGGTACGCCCTCTGTTTCGACCGTGTCGCTGACCTCGGGCTTCTGCGTCGGAGTCGCGCGGTAGGATACCTCCCAGCTCTTTTTCATGCGTTCCCTGTCGGCGGCGAGGGCGAGCATTCGTCCGTTGAGCTGAGGAACGGTCTGCGCGTTGAACGGCGGCTTGATGATATCGAGCCTGTCGGTGCCGCTCTCGATAACGCGGCTGCTGTAGGCAGGCGCCATGAAGCAGTCGAACCTGCGGCTGACGGTATCCCAGTCCGCGCCGGCGGGTCTGTCGCTGACGGTGGGGTCGAGGGTGACGAGGTGGAAGATATCCGAAGCCTTCTGAGGGTCGTTCCTGTCGGTGCGGATAGCCCTGCCGCGCATCTGGTTCGAGAGCATGAAGCTGCCGACGAAGCTCGCGAGGATAAGCGAGTTTATGCACGGAGAATCCCAGCCCTCGCCGAGCAGAGCCTTTGTGCCGACGAGAATCTGGAACAGCCCCTTGTTGAACGCCTCGGTGATGAGCGAGACCTTGTTCTTGTTGGAGCCCTGAAAATTCACCCTGCTGTAGCCTACGCCCTCGATGGGAGCTGACGAGAAGCCCACGTCGGCGGACTTAGCCATTTCCTTTATCCGGGGAAGGATCTTGTCGGGCAGAATGACGAGCGTGCCCGAGAGAAGCGCGATATCGGCGCTGCACGAGCGGCGCACCTGCTCAAAAATCGGCACGGTGCCCATCGTCGTGAGCTTTTCGGTGCTGCCGATGAGCGACACGAGGTCTTTTTTGATGAAGTCGGTGAGGATAAGCATTCTCAGATTTTTACCGAGGTTGTTCATCTCGCTCCGTGCGATTTGCGCTATGCTGTCGAGCTTGCCGACGGAGGATATGAACGCCTTCTCGACGGCGGCGTTGTTCTCGATGCAGACGCGGCCGCGGTCGAGCATCATTCGGCTCTCGAGTCTGCCGCGGAGTTCTTCGGCGCGTTCCCTGCCGAAGAGGTCGGGACGGTCGATGATAAGCTGCATGGCGCGCTCGAGGTCGTCGGAACTGAGCTTCCGGTCGCTGTAGTCCGCGACGAGCCGCTGAGCCCGGGCGCTTAGCTTCACGCCCGACACAGCCGCCGCCATTAAGAGCGAGGCAAATTCCTCGGGACGCGCGTAGATTTCCTCCTCAAAGTTCGCCCATTTAAATAGTATACCGCTTTCCTGCACCGCCTGAGCGAAAATCCCGCTTTTGAGTTCAGCCTGAGCCTGGGCGACTGCCTTTGCGCGCCGCTCGTTTATCATCTGCAGCTCCTCTTGGGTGGGGTAGTTGAAGATAACGTAGTCCTGGTGCGGACAGAGTGTCTTTTGCGCGACGAGGTCGGGCACGAATATCTCCTCGTCGATGT
Source organism: Ruminococcus difficilis (assembly GCF_016680995.1). The sequence goes on from NZ_JAEQMG010000113.1 coordinate 11,962, forward strand.
CGCCGCAGAGGTCGTGGTACCGCTTCCACTCGTTCGCCTTTGAGTCGTAGGGCGGTGTGGCGGTGAGCGCGATGAGGGTGATGTCGCTGCCGAGCTTTTTGAGGAAGCTCTCGAGAGCCTTCTGCCATTCGCTGCGCAGGTGGTGGGCTTCGTCGAGGCAGACGGTCTTGACGCCGGCTTCCTTCATCGTCTTAATGAGGTCAAAGCCCGTGAAGTTCTCGCTTTCGCCTGTTTCCTCGTCGCGGTCGTCGAGCTGCAGCCTGTTCATCGCGGCGTGGAGAGCCTGATATGTGACGGAGGTGATGAGCGCGGGAGTTTTGAGGTCGAAGGAAACGTAGCCGTCCGCGTTCTCGCCCTCGGGGAGGAAGCTGCCCTCGAAGCGCTCACCCCACTGCTGACGGATAATTACGGAGGGCGAGAGCACTACGGCAGGCTTGCCCAGTCCGCGGATAAGCTCAAGCCCGAGAATGGTCTTGCCGCTGCCGGGAGCGGCGACGATGTGAATGCGCCTGTCGGCGAGGTGGCGGTTGGCGTTTTGGAGGACGCGCGCCTGATAATCGCGGAAGGTGCCGCTGAAACGGATATTCCCGAAGTCTTTCATGGTAACACTCCTTGGATAAAATGCTGTATAAATCACACAAAACGTCCGATATATCGGATGTTTTGTCTGTTTTTAACAGTATACCATAAATTCGCCATATAATACAATGCACTATTGGGAATATTTTTGTCAATTTTCTTTCCGATAATTCTAATATAAAATTATGAAATGTTGTTTTCGATTATAATTATGATTGAGTATATATCGAAAAGTTACCAAATTGCGCCTGAATTTGTTAATTTTTTGACAATACGAAGGAGTAAGGCGAATAATTATACAATCTTGTATGTTTTTTCGCCGGCATTTTATAAGAAGGAGGAATTTATTTGCAACACAGCAAACACACAGGCTTGAATCTTAAACGCAAGATAACAGCCTCACTTCTGTCACTGGCAATACTCGGCACGGGTACATTGCCACTTGTAAGCACAGTTGTTGCGTCCGCTGCGGAAGAATCCGACTCGAGCGTTGGTGCGAAGAACGGTTCTTACGAAAAGCAGGACGGAATTTTCTGGGCTAACGCCAAGTATTACGACTATCTGTCTGACGCCGAAACAACAAAAGGCTGGAGAAATCCGATTCAGGCAGGTACGGGCCACGGCGGTTCGAACGACGACTGGTATCCGTTTGACGGACTCAACAGTTTGATCAGCCGTATCGCCGCGAATGATTCGTCGTGGAGCAAGCCGCTGTATTTCGGCAACTTCTACAACGATAACGACGGACCCTACGCAAGCAGCGATCACGGCGGACCCTACACAAGCGCCATCGACGGGCTTACAAACTTTGTTCACGATCCGAACAACTCCCGTAAGGGCGTAGTAGGAAAGGACTCAAAGCAATACGAGGAAGGCGTAACTCTCACCGGTATTGGCGAGGAGCACCAGAGCTATCAGGGTCTTGTACAGGATTCGCTCACTAACGATCAGCTCATGGTTACCCCGAACACCAAGGCTCCCTACTTTGACGAGGATGCGCTCGGTAGTTACGGACAGGTTATCAAGAGCGGCTTCCCGTTTGTCATTGACAATCAACAGGGCTATACAAAGTATTCATTCAAGTCATCCTCAAGCAGCAGCGCCACTGAATCAAACAACATGGTCGCTGAGGATAACGTGTACTTTACCGGTCTGGACGGCAACAGTCCCGTTGCGCATTATTCGCACGGCACAGACCATGCTGTAAGAGACGGTAAGGGTTACTTTATGTTCGATGACAAGTCGGGCTACGGTATTTATCCGTTCAACCGAACCACCACCACGACCTACAATAAGCTCTATCTCAGCACAGGCGATTCAGGCTGGGATTATATTACACTGTTTTTCATTGGTCTTGACACTGACTGGAATAACAGACGCGATACGCAATGGATTCAGAATAACCCCGACGGCAGCAAGAATTTCTACTATGATTTAAGCAAGATCTCAGCTTCGGACTGGGAAAAGGTAACGGGCGTTATTCTTGCAAACCGTGACGGCTCCGAGCAGACCGAGGATCTTTCCTACGGCTATATCAAGGACGGCGCTGTTTACGTTACAGGCAAGCCCCAGGGCTATACCAAGAACCCTGCCTACACATGGCAGATAATCCCGGACGACGCGGGTATCCAGGGCAGCGAGAAGCTCGACCACGGCTTCGGTATCCGCATGGATGTAAACTTCCGTGTTCCCAAGGGCGGTTATACCTCCGACGGCACTACCCCGATCTCATTTGACTTCGCGGGCGACGACGACCTCTGGATGTTCGTTACCGACAACACAACAGGCGAGTCACACCTTGTGCTCGACATGGGCGGTAACCACAAGAAGAGCGTCGGTAAGGTCACCTTCCTCGACGGCAAAATGACAGGTCATGTAAACGCCGTCGCAAACGGCTCGGGCGACAAGGTATTTGATTTTGATTACACTCATACCTACAAGATGACCGTGTTCTACATGGAGCGCGGCATGATCGAGAGTAACTGCGACATGTCGTTCACCATGACTCCTCTCGGCAACAACGTAATCGTTACCGAGAAGATCAACACCACCGATATCAACCCCGGTCTTGTTGACGACGTCACGGCGGCTTCACAGTTTGAGTTTGTAGCTGAGGATACCGACGGCAACAAAGAGACCTTCTCTCTGGGCGACGACGGCAGATCCGATTTCCCCGGCACCTTCACCGTCGGCAAGGACGTAAAGGTCACCCAGAAGAAAAAGACGGATTCTTCGCTCGTCTATGACACGACCTTCGACTATACCGACAATACCGCCGCTAACCCGTCCAAGGGCAATCTCGGTTCGGGCGAAGGCGACAGCACGAAGGACGTTCCCACCGATTCCAAGAATTTCCTCAACGAGTCAGGGGATACATACGACTACGTTGAGTTCCAGGCTGACTATGTCAACACTCCCAGGGTTGCAGACGTAACTCTCAGCAAGGAGACCGTTGACTTCATCAACCAGCGCCTTAATTCGGGCGATCTGGGTCAGAGCGATTCTTTCCCGATCACGGTATCTCTCGACTTCGGCGGCACAAACGGTCCGCTCTACGACTTCGATTACACCGTAAAGAACGGAAACGATACCTCTGAAGGCACAGCCGACAAGGGCAAGCTCACGATCAAGGACGGCGATACAATCACTATCCCGAACGTACCCATCGGCACCACCGTCACAGTCAGCGAGGATATCTCAAACAGCACGAACTTCGACCGGAAGGAAGTCAAGCCCGAGAGCTTCACCGTTACAAAGGACGGCACAAACAGCTCGGCTATCACAAATATCCGCAAGCTCCCCGAGCCCACCACAGACAAGGTTACTGTAAACAAGACTATCTTTACAAAGACCTTCGAGGACAAGAGCACAGCCACCCTCGGCGACGGCTATGAGTTCCAGCTCCTGAGCGGAAGTACTCTTGTTGACACCAAGACGATCACCGATACCGCCAAGGATACAGGCTCCGCTGACTTCAAGGAGCTTACCTTCACTGTTAACGAGGCTGACAAGGGCAAGGAAGCTCAGGGTATCTTCTATATCGATCCCGCCGAATTCAAGAACGGCGGCAGCAAGGAATTCACCTTTACCGTACATGAGAATCTCACCGACGATCAGAAGAAGGCTATCGACCAGCCCGCCGATCAGACGGCGACGATCATCATTTACTACGACAAGGCGAACAACAAGCTCACCAATATTCCTCCCGATCAGGTAGGCTCAGTTCCGAATCCCGACCACACCACGGACTTTGTGAACCCCTACAACGTAGGCAGCGTAAGCATCACAAAGACGGTTACCAGAGATTCAGGCGAGCTTGACGATCAGGATAAGAATACCGCCTTCACCATCAACGTAAGCTTCAGCTTCAACGGCAATACTTATCCCAACGGCGTTCCCTTCTACTACACCGTTAACGGCGGCAGCAAGACATATCAGCTCGGTTCTTCACAGTCGATCTCGCTCAAGCACGGCGAGACCGCTTCGTTCGACGGACTGCCCGTAGGCACCACCGTTACCGTATCTGAATCGAATCCCGGCGCTGAGTATTCTCCGTCGGTATCACCCGAATCCGTTAAGATCACCGAAAAGGGTCAGGCGTTCAATGTTGTAGTTACCAACAAGCGTCAGGCTCCCGGCGAGGCTCCCGTAAGCGTAACAAAGGTTCTCGAGAACGCTGACGTTGCGGCTAAGGCAGGCGTGAACATCGAAAACGCAAAGTTTGAGTTCACGATCACCGAGAACACCGCGGGCGCAGAACCCTACTCCGAGACCGTAACAGCCAAATCGGCGACAGTAGACTTCACACCCATCAAGTTTGATCACGCAGGAACCCGCACCTTCACGATTGCCGAGGCAACCGGCAGAGTTCCGAACGTTGAATACGACAAGTCCGTGATCAACGTTTCCATCACAGCGGCGAACGACGGCGACAAGCTCAAGATCACCGAAACCAAGTACACCGACGGTCAGGGCAACGTACTCACTGCACCCACCTTCACCAACAAGTACAAGGTAGGCGAGGTGACTTTCGCCAAGGCAGTTATTGACAAGGATGCTAAGACGGTCGACAGCGATAACACAGAGTTCACCGCACAGGTAAAGATCAAGTATCCGCAGGAAACTGCATTCAGCGTAAAGCCGTTCAAACTCAACGGCGAAACCGTTGACAACGAAAAAGGCGAAATCACCATCACCAACAAGGGCACATACGTAATCACCGAGCTTCCCATTGGCACCGAGGTCGAAATCACCGAGACCGACGCCAAGGGCTATCTCGCATATTACGTTCCCAAACAGGTAATGATCGCGACTGAGGCAACCAACGCCACAGCAGGCGGCAGCAACGACTACATCTCCGACGGCGGCGACGGCTCGGGAATTACGCCTCCGGCTCTCAGCGAAGTCACCGTACTCAACCAGAAGGTAGAGCTTCCCGTTGACATCACTGCTAAGAAGGCCGCAGAAGGCTTTGCTCTCAAGGGCGAGGACTTCGCGTTCACCCTCAAGGGAACAGGCGTCAGCCAGACCAAGTCAAACGACGCTCAGGGCAATGTCAAGTTCGACACAATCACCTTCGAGGTTCGTTCCGACGACAAGGCTACAGGCAATAACACCATCGTTATCAAGCCCGACCAGTTCACGGACGACAAGTACACCGCTGAGTACACCATCGCAGAGACAGCAGGCAACAACGCGTTCCTCACCTACGACGGCACAGAGTACAAGGCAACCGTTACCGTAACCAGAACTCCCCGGAGCAATGTTGAGGGTCTGTATACATACGCCGCGGCCGTTGATTACGGCAACGCGACCAACACACCTCCGGCCTTCACCAACAGCTGGAAGAAGGCTCCCGCAAGGATCATCAAGAAGGTTCTCGATTCCGACGGCAAACCCTACGACACGAACGAAACCTTCAAGATCGACATTGCCTACACCTATCCCACCGACTACACAGGCGACACAACACAGTTCCCGGCTTCCGTATCGCTCAACAAGGCTAACGGCTTCACAGCGACCATCAACGACCTGCCCTACAACACGGTCGTAGCGGTCAACGAGGCTGATTCCAAGGGCATGACCCCGTCCTACGACCCGGCTTCGAAGCAGATTACCGTAGACGGCACAAGCACAGCCGAGAACCCCGTAACAATCACAGTTACCAACAAGCGCCAGGCGCCCGGCACCACGAGCTTCCCCGTACAGTTCAAGAAGCAGTTCAACTACGGCACGCTCGAGGCTGACGCGTTCGAGTTCGAGATGCTCGAGGGCGACGGACTCAAGGGCGACAAGGTCAAGAACACCGCTCAGGGCGTTGTTGACTTCGGCACAGTAAACGTCGAGTACAGCAAGACCGCAAAGGATCCTGCAAACAAGACAGTTTACCTCGACGACAGCAAGTTCACAGACGATATCGCTACCCTCACCTACAAGGCGAAGGAAGCAGACGGCAAGAAGGCTAACATCTTCTACGACGGCGACGAGATAACCTACACCGTCAAGATCAAGAGAACCGTGACCGCGGCTCAGACCACTCTCGAATTTGTCTCCGGCACATACGCAAAGGGCAAAGACAATGCTGAAAGCGACACCTTCGTAAATAACTGCTTAGGCGACATTAAGATCACCAAGGAAGTAAGGAACGCTGCCGACGCCGAGAAGGCTAAGCCGTTCAAGGCTGACGTTGAGATCGCTCTCATGAAGGCTGACGGCACCCTTTCGGAGTTCGCTGCTATTCCTTACATCTACACCTACGAGGGCGGCAAAACAGAGGCGACCGCAACCCTCGACCTCTACGACGGCAGAGTTTACACCCTCTCCGGACTGCCCATGGGCTCTCAGGTCAAGGTAACAGAGCAGTCGGCTAAGTACCCGAACTACTCCGTGACCTACGATCCGCAGATCGTTACCGTAGGCGAGACCGCAAGCACAGCCAAGGTCATCAACACCCTTCAGGCACCCGGTCAGGTAACTCTCGGCGTGAACAAGACCTTTACTCAGGACGCTCTCAACGCAGGCGTTGATCTCGAGGCTAAGGGCAACAAGTTCAGCTTCACCATGACAGCCGAGGCTAACAACCCCGTACTCAAGGATTACACCTCCACCGTTACCCTTGACAAGTATCAGGACGGCAAGCTCGTTACAAGCGGCGAATTCGCAGCAATCGTATTCCCGCCCGAGTACGCGTACGGTCAGGGCACCGACGTTGCGTTCAAGGTCGTCGAGAACAGCGCGATCGAAGGCAACGACGGCAGCATCATCTACGATACAGCTACATATTCCGTAGTTTACACAGTCAAGCAGGGCGAGAGCGGTCTTGATATCTCTGCTCCCGTTATCACCAAGTCCAAGAACGGCGACACATCTGCTCCCGTTACCGTTTCCTTCGAGAACGGCTATCCTGTAGGCTCCGTAGAGATCAAGAAGCTCGTCAAGGACTTCGACGGCGCAAATCTCGAGGCATACAAGACCGAAGCGTTCCCGATCAAGGTCACCATCACCACACCCGACGGCACCACAGACGTCAAGGAAACCACAGTAAGCGCCGCGCAGAGCGTCAAGTACGACAAGCTGCCCTACGGCACTACCGTAACGGTTGAGGAGACCGACGCCAAGGGCATGACCGCTTCTATCGACAAGGCGACCGTGACCGTTTCCAAGGAAACACCCGCACCCACGGTAACCATCACCAACACCCGCGAGACCCTCAACCCGACAGACGTTCAGGTTCCCGCTAAGAAGGTAATCAAGGGCGCAGACATCGCCGACTATCAGCAGGCGTTCCTCTTCGAGCTGAACGGCAACGGCATCACAATGCAGGCTCAGAACGACGTAAAGGGCGACGTACTCTTCGACAAGATCAACTTCCGCATCAAGAAGAGCGCAGACGACAAAGCCGAGGCTAATACCATTCTCGTTGACAAGTCCGCGTTCGCGAGCTCCGACACAGTCGCGTACACCTTCGCGGTTAAGGAAATTCCTGCCGACAGACCCGACATCACCTTCGACAACAACACATACAACGTGACCGTAAATGTCAAGAAGACAGAAACACTCAATGCAATCACACTGAGCGCGTCTGTTGACAAGACAACGGTTCCCACCTTCACAAACCAGAAGCTCGGCAGAGCGATCCTCTACAAGGTTGTAAAGGACATCGACGGCACCGGCTTCAAGCCCGACGTCGACTTCAAGTTCAGCCTTAAGGTTGACGGCAAGGTTGTAAAAGACGACATCATCATTAACGTAAGCAAGGACGAGACCTCAAGGTTTGTTACAGGCTACTATCCCGTAGACACCGTACTCACCTTCGAGGAGACCGACGCTAAGGGCTTTGAGTGCACAGAGCCCGTCAAGACCGTGACCATCATTGACGAGACAGGCGAGATACCGTCTGCAGAGGTTGAGTTTGTCAACCGGCGTCCGCAGCCCGGTCAGACAAGCATCACTCTCAGCGCACTCAAGACCGTATCCGGCTACAAGCTGTCCGCAAACGACTTCTCCTTCACCGCGAAGGGCAAGGGCCTCGACGAGACGAAGAAGAACAACGAGAACGGCAACATCGTATTCAGCACCATCACCTACAAGTACACCAAGGGCAATGAGGCTGACACAGGCAACACCGTATACCTCCGCGACGGCGACTTCACCGACGGCAAGGCGGTATTAAACTACGAGATCAAGGAAACAAAGGGCAATAACACCGATATCACCTATGCTTCCAACACCGTAAAGGCAGTTGTAACCGTCAAGAAGACCGAGACCGCAAGCGATATTCAGCTTTCGGCGACAGCGGCTTATCCCGACGGCACAACCTTCAACAACCCCGTCCGCACAGGCAGCGCGACAATCATCAAGAAGGATCAGGAAGGCAACCCCGTAGACGGCATCGAGTTCACCCTCTTCAAGGTAACCTCCGACGGTCTGAGCAGAGATGAAGTTCTCGCAAACGGCTCCGTTGTTGACGCCAAGACCACCGGCGGCGGCAAGGTGACCTTCAATGACCTCGACCTCTACAAGGACGCAAGCCGGACTCTGAGCAATCCCGAGTATCAGTGGTACTGCTTCGCCGAGACCGATCCCGGTGACAACCACAACCTCAACAGTGAGCTCACCTTCTTCCGCGTTCCCACCGAGGGCGTATACGACGTAGAGTTCACCTACATGAACGGCAAGATCACCTCACCCACCTCGGGCGGCGAAGGCATGTTCACCTTCAAGCTTGTCGGCTCAATCCTTCTCGCGTTTGCGTCAGCACTGCTCGCAGGCTACGTATTCTTCTTCTCAAAGAAGTCAGGTAAAAAATCCGCACACAGCGTAAAGTAATTTAGAAAAGGAGAATTAATGATGAAAACCACTAAAAGAGTTATCGCCATTGCTCTCGCAGCTCTCATGCTCGTTGCAATGATCCCTCTCGCGGTAGTATCCGCAACTTCCTATGAGCTCAAGGTTACAAGCTCCAAGGAAGGCTTCGCATTCGAGATCATCAAGGTCGCAGACATCGACACCCAGAAGGGTACATATGACAGCACTGAATATCCCACCGTTGTTGCCGCTCTCAAGAAGGGCGACACAGCAGCGGCTCTCGCGGCGGCTGACGCTATCGAGTGGGACAAGACCGACTATGTTCCCGTATTCACCTACAAGACCACAGACACAGGCGTAAAGAACGTTGACGTAGCTGCCGGCGTATACTATGTAAGATGCACCGAGAAGCCCTCAACCGTAAAGACCGTAAAGAGCCGCATGATCCCCGTTCCCTACTACGAGGACGGCGCATGGAAGACCTATGACGAGGTAGTTGACCTCGCTTCCAAGATCAACGTAGAGCCCGAGGTTCACAAGTACATCGTTGAAGGCGAGAAGCTCACCGACAACACCGTAGTTGCAATCGGCGACACAGTTGATTTCCGCCTCACCGCTACCGTAGCAGGCTCCACCACCGACAAGCTCGACAAGTACGCTATCGTTGATACAATGGAGAAGGGCATCACCTACACCGAGGGTTCCGCTAAGGTCAAGCTCGTAAAGAGCGGCGCTAACGACAGAATCCTCGCTGATACCGAGTTCACCATCGTTCCCGCTAACGACGGCACAACCTCCTTCCGCGTAGACCTCGCCAAGAGCGTTCTCGACGGCGACGAGTTCTACAGCTACACCGACGTAGTAGTTGACTTCAAGGGCGTTCTCAACGAGTCCGCAAAGGTCGGCAAGATCGGCAACGAGAACCACGACGACCTCGAGTATGTACACAAGGCTGACACCGAGGTACACTTCATTCCCGGCGACACCGTATACGTATTCACCCTCCAGATCGACGTTCTCAAGATCGACGCCGAGACCAAGGAACCCCTCAAGAACAATCCTGCCGAGTTCACCCTCTTCGCAGATGACAAGACCACAGTTGTAAAGAAGGGCGAGACCGACAAGGACGGCAACCTCTCCTTCGTAGGCCTCAACAAGGGCACCTACTATGTACAGGAGACCAAGGCTCCCGAGGGCTACAACCTCAACACCTTCCAGTATGAGGTCAAGCTCGTTCCCGTAATCTCCGAAGAGGGCGGCAAGCTCGTTATGAACCTCGACGTTGCTCAGGGCACCACCAACAAGATCGAAGTAGAGGATACCAAGTCCGTACTTCCCATCACCGGCGGCACAGGCACAATGATGTTCATGATCATCGGCGGCAGCCTCATTCTCCTCGCGGGCGCACTCCTCGTAGTTGTTCTCAAGAAGAGAAGCAAGTAATCACTAAAAACCCTCTTTTCGGCTGAATACAGCTGAATCTCTCAGGCCGGCGCGGCAACGCGCCGGCTTATTTTATCTCCGCCTTTTTAAGGGTTCATCTGACCTTGACGCTTCATCAACGGCGGGTCAGGTGTTTTCTTTTTCTCCTGCTGCGCCTGTCTTTGAGAAAACTCTCCGCTCTCAAAAATTTTCTTGACTAAAGACACAGTTTAGGGTACAATTACCATGTATGACCATATGCGAAATCAACCTAAGGAGATGATTGCTTGGTATTCTCAAGCCTCGTGTTTCTTTTCGCCTATCTCGCGGTGACCCTCGTTATCTACTACGCCGTTCCACGGAAGGCGAGAAACATCTTCTTGTTCTTCATCAACCTTCTGTTCTACGGCTGGGGCGAGCCGATGCTGGTGTTCCTGATGGTGTTCAACATCTTCTTCAACTACCTCGGCGGCTACCTCGTGGACAAGTTCCGCTCCGACCAGAAGAAAAAGAAGCTATTCCTGATACTCACCTGCGCGCTAGACATCGGCATTCTCGCCGTGTTCAAGTACACGGGTCTGATCGTCGACACGGTAAATCTGCTGCCCTTCCTCAATATCCCGACGGTGCAGATAAGCCTGCCTATAGGCATCAGCTTCTACACCTTCCAGACCATGAGCTACGTCATCGACGTCTACCGCAACGACGCGCCCGTATCGCGCAGCTTCATCAACTTCGGAACCTACGTCGCGCTGTTTCCGCAGCTTATCGCGGGTCCCATCGTCCGCTACCGCGACGTCGCCTACCAGCTTGAGCACCGCCGCGAGACCCTCGACCGCTTCACCAAGGGCGTAAAGCTCTTCTGCGTCGGACTGGGCAAGAAGGTTCTCATCGCAAACCAGATGGGCGCGCTGACCTCGGCGATGTTCTCGAATACGGAGGAGAACGGAGTGCTCGGCACATGGGTGGGAATTTTAGCCTACACCTTCCAGATCTACTTCGACTTCTCGGGCTATTCCGACATGGCGTGCGGACTGGGCAATATGTTCGGCTTTGAGTTCCTCAAGAACTTCAACTACCCCTACATCTCCACCTCGATAACCGACTTCTGGCGCCGCTGGCACATCTCATTGTCAACATGGTTCAAGGAGTACGTTTACATTCCGCTCGGCGGCAACCGCAAGGGCGTTCGCCGTCAGATCATCAACCTTCTTATCGTCTGGGGGTTGACGGGACTCTGGCACGGAGCCTCCTACAACTTCATTTTCTGGGGACTCTACTACGGCCTTCTCCTGATTCTCGAGAAGTTCGTCCTCAGCAGGTTCCTCGACAAGCTCCCCGCGGTACTCCGCCACGTCTACACCCTCTTTATCGTCATGATCGGCTGGGGACTGTTCTACTTCACCGACGTGAATCAGCTCTTTGCTTTCCTCGGCGACCTCTTCAACTTCGGCAACGGAGTGTTCAGCGAGACAGCGCTCAACCTGACGCTCAGCTACCTGCCGGTTCTCGTCGTCGCAGGTCTGGCGAGCACACCTCTCGGCGCGCACCTCTACTCAAAGGTCAGCCAAAGAAAGTACGTCTGGATAGCCGAGACCGTTTTCTGCGCCGTCGTACTCTTCGTCAGCACGGCGAGCCTCGTTCAGCAGAGCTACAATCCCTTCCTGTACTTCAGATTCTAAAGGGTGAACAAAATGAAACACACACCTCAGTCAATTCAAAATATAATCGAGAACGACAAGACGCGCGTATTCAGCAAGGAGGACGACAACGGCAAGACGCGGATCTACCGCACCGAGCGCGACGGCAAGGATCCGATGGCGCTTTCCGCGAAAATCTACGCCGATTCCGAGCCTGTCGTCAACAAGGAGAGCGGCAAGCTGAGATTTTTGCCCGCGTTTCTGTTTCTCGCGTTCATCTTCGGGCTTGCGATCTGGTTCATCTTCAACCCCAAGCTCGACTACAGCTCCTCCGAGAAGCGCTACCTCCAGAAGTTCCCCGAGGTCACCGTCCAGAGCGTTTCGAGCGGCAAGTTCGGCGAGGAGTTCGAGAGCTACTTTGCCGACCATTTCCCCGCGCGCAACCTCTGGGTCGGCTTCAACGCCTACTACGCCCTCGGCACGGGCAACAACGGCGCGGCTGGCGTCTACAACTGCTCCGACGGCTACCTGATAAACAAGCCCGTACCCACGGAGAACAGCGTCGAGAAGAACCTCTCAGCTATCGTCGACTTCAAGCAGAACCTCGGCAAGATACCCGTCACCGTGATGCTCGCGCCCTCGACGGGCTACATCGCGAACGACAAGCTGCCGATGATACATGACCGCTACAACGACGACCGCTATTTCAATACCGCCAAGCGCACCCTCGAGGAGAACGGCATGACCTTCGTCGACCTGCGCGAGAGCTTCAAGCAGGCGTATTCCGGGGGCGAACAGCTCTACTACCGCACCGACCACCACTGGACGACCGCGGGAGCCTACCTCGGCTACACAAAGCTCTGCGAATCGCTTGGCAAGAAGCCGATAGAAAAGTCCGCGCTCAACGTCGAGATATACCCGAACTTCTACGGCACGACCTACTCGACGAGCGGCTTCTGGCTCACAGAGCCCGACGAGATTCAGGTCTGGAG
>NZ_JAEQMG010000114.1 GCF_016680995.1 Ruminococcus difficilis
TAACTCCTACTCGTCTGATCTGTTCCGTCGCCTGCTGCGACTTCACAGCTCAGTCCTCGTCCGTCGTTATCCGAGGGCTCCGAGCCTCGGCTTTTCTCTTTGACTGTGGCTACAGTATAACAGCCCGAACTTTGCAACTTCTTTGCAAATACTATATTTTTTTAATCGGATTTTTTATAAGGTTTGTTTCCGATCATTATGACTATACTCTCATACAAAAAGCCCCCGAAAGTTAGTTCTCAATCTAACTTTCGGGGGTCGGGGTACACTGTGACAGCCCTGTCTTTTGTTTATCGTATTATGATTCTATCGGTTGAGATCGGACGCGCGTCTTTTCTCGCATTGTCAATGGATCGTCCGTGATCAGTGCGGTATCTTTACCGCGGTTTGACTATTCTGAATAATCCGACCATGCTCCGGCGGAATATCGGGATTTTGTTTTCATATTGCCGGGATCGGGTGTGGGATCGACCGACATATCGATCTTGTAGAGCTTGCCGATCAGGTCGTTGTTGTAGGGGATATCGGTAGTCTGGAACGCTGTCTTGCCCTGAGCGACCTCTTTGTCGGTCACACCGGAATCAAAGATGATGCCGGTGTTGCCCCAAGGCGCTATGACACGATAGATATCGGAGCTGCCTAAGCGCTCCATCTCAAAGCCCGGCCACTCCGCGTAATAATACGGATCCCGGGTGAAGCTGTTGAACGCCAGCCCGCCCCACCAGTAGGCATAGACCTTATCCCATTTCGTCTCACTGTTATCATAATAGACATAGCCGGGCTCGATGTCATTAGGATCAAGGTCGAGTTCTTCAAGATACTTCTCGAGGGGATCGGTGGTATCCTCATATTGCACCGGAACGCCGCAGGATAATGCCGAAACATTCTGTGTGAACACAGCCTCCAGAAATTCGGGATAGATGCTTCTCCAATACTCGATCAGATGCTCGCCGGGCTCGTACTTGCTGAATACGAGCTTCTCCTTGGCGTAGCCTTTCTTGATCAGATCGTTATACATCGTTTCGGTCACATTGCCGTTATCCGCGTGATAGCTGCCGGCGTAGAAATACAAAAACGGCGCGTTTTTCATTTTCAGCTTGTCCTTGAGAAATGCCGTCCATTCCTTTTCGGCGTACATATCAAAGGTAGCCGACATCACGCCGCCCGTGCCGAACTTGTCGGGATGGGACAGCACCGTGTAAAAGGTCTCCAGCCCGCCCAGAGAACTGCCGGCGAGCGCGGTATGCTTTGCGTCGGTATGGACATGATAATGCTCGTTGATATACGGCATCACGGTATCGCAGAGGAAATCCGCGAAGGCACTGCCGCGCTTTTCGGTCAGATCCTCCGCCTTGGCGTTTTCGGGCGCATCCTCCATGTTTATCTCGCCCAGATCGGGAACCAGCTCATCCATTCGGAAGGCGTCGGAGTTGTCGACCGCAACGAGGATCGCCTTGTTTTCGGTCACATCCATCATGCTCGTAAGGTGCTCGCTGACATTCCAGCACACCATATCGTTATCCATCCCTTTGTCTCTGCCGGTCGCCAAAACGCTCTGACCGTCAAACAGATAGATGACGGAATACTTTTCCTGAGCCTTTTCGTCGTAATCCTCTGGCGTCCAGATATAGACCTTTTTCTCCCGCCCGTCAAACTGAAACGTCTTTGTTTCAAACTGCGGATCATAGACAGGCTTTTCGCCGACTGTATATGGCAGCAGCATATCGTTCTCGACGTTCCAGCCGCTGATGAAGCTGTTGAACGCGACGTCCATGCTGTCCTTGCCGTCGCTGGTAAAATGCACCATGTTGTATTTGTTGACGTCCGCCTCACAGCGAAAGATGTTACAGTCGTCCTCCTCGCTGATCGTCATTGTCGTCTGCCATGTTTCACCGGTCCCGGTGTTCAGAAAGGTCGCGGTCATCTCGCTGTACTTCTTGGGCGCTCTGACCGTCAGCGGACGCAGCAGTTCACCGACCGCCTTTTTGGAATCGGCGGTGCTGTTCGCGGGATCGGAACACGCCGTCAATATCGAAACGCACAGCACGGCGCATAATATTCCTGACAGTATCTTTTTTATCATCACGGTAATTCTCCTTTATATCAGCCTTTCATACAGTGATCGACCCACGCGGTGAAGTTTTCGGTGCTGTTGCCGAAACGCTCCGCCTCGGTATGATCCTGCTCCCATACGGTCTCAAAATCAACGCTGTCAACGCTTTCATATTGATCCAGCGCGAGCGCCAGATTGATCTCGGTGGTCAGCGCGTTTGTCTTTTGCTCGATCCCGGAACGGATCCGCCAACAGGGCGCGACCTTCGCCGTTTCGTAACCGTCCTCGCTCTCCATCAGATAATAGAGCGGGGTATACATATTCACGCGCTGTTTGATGCTGTAACCGAGGGGATCGGTCTTTTTGAGATCGTCGTTGTATTCCGCGGCGTATTCGCTGTTCAGCCCGGTCAGCACATCGGCAAGGATGCTGTCGAAGTGAGCGCCTTTCCCGTCGCCGCAGCCGAACAGTAAGATGTTGCTCCCGGGTGCGTCGAATGCCAACATTCCGTCGGAGGCGGTTTTGCAGTGTTTGACAAAATCCGCAACGCTTGTGATCCTGGCGGTATTGGTGCTCTTGTCATAGGTGATCCATTTTTGATCCGCGTTCAGGCTGTCGATATACTCCTGCGCGGAGCTGTTGCCGAAATTCGTATCGGTCAAGTAATGGTTGAGCGAGGTCTCGATCACGCCCTTGACATGCTCATAATAACTGCCCGCCTGCGCGATCCCTTCCGCGGACTCCGTCAGGGTCAGCGCCTTGCCGTTGGCGTCCTTGAAGCCGGCTCTGTTGACATATTGCATATACGCCTTTGCCAATCCGTCGGAGATCGCGTTTTCTTCCGCACTGCGATCCTTGTGGGTACAGCCCATCATCCACTCGTACTCCGCGTTGGCGGTGCCGAGGTTGGTGACGGGACACCACGCCATCGTGCCCTTGACGGCGTCGGACACTCCCTGTACCGCGCCGATTGCTTCCAGATACGGAGCATACAGGGCGCTGTCGCCGGACGCGCCGAGGATCGCCGCCTGCGCGCCTCCGCCGCTCATGCCGCATACAAAGATGCTCTCCATATCGCCGGGGATCACATCATCGGCATAGCGAAGATAACGGATCGCCGCTTTGAGGTCGGTAACGCCCGCGGGAGCGCCTTCACGGATGCCGCGGCAGCCGGGAGAGATATAGATCATTCCCCGCGAGGTGATCGCCGCGATATTCTCTAAGATAGCCTTGTTCCGGGACACAAACTCCTCGCTCAATGCTTCAGCGGCGGCATAACCGGGCGTGTGGATCTCCATCGTGACCGGCGCGTTCAGGGCGGTATAGCCGCTCAGCTGAGCGCTGTCGTTCAGCTTGCAGGTATAGGTATCGTCGCCGTTATCCGCCGCGTCCATATACGCGCCGGGAACAAAGACCGCGAGCTGTTCATAGTGTTCGTCGGCAGGCGTTTCACAATAGGCGATACCGACCTGATAGTAAAGATCATATTCTTTATTGTAATGCCATTTTGTCATGTCGGGCTTTGACAGATTCGTCACGGGCTCAGGCGCCGTTGTTTCCGCTGTTTTACCACTGTCGGAGCCACCGCAGGCGGCGAGAAGAACAGCTATGATGATGATAATGGAAGCGAATGATAATACTTTTTTCATTTTCTTTATCCCCTTGATCAAAATCATGCGTCTATCTGCCCTGATAAACCATCGCGTTCAAGAATTCTGAAAAAATACCGCGCCAGAAGGAAGTTTCATGACCGCCTATCTCCTCCCGACGATAGGCAAACCGATCCTCGGGATAACCCATCTCTTTGATGCGGGCGACCATCTCATCGGTCACATCTCCGTTGTCCGCTTCTTCATTCCCGCAGTAGAAATACAGAAAAGGAGCTTGCTTATCAAAGCTCTTTTTACTGAGATACGACCGCCAGCTTTCATCCGTGTACAGCATGAATGAAGGCGACATAACGCCCGCCGTACCAAAGAGCTCAGGATGCTCCAACGCGATATAGAAGGCTTCCAGTCCGCCCAGAGACTTGCCGACGACAGAGGTATGCAAAGCGTCGGTATAAACATTGTAATGCTGCTGAACATAAGGAACCGCCGTGTCTGCGATAAAATCAGAGAGCAGCGTTCCGCATTTCTTCGTTTCTTCCTCGAAAGCAAGCTCACCTAAATCGGGCACCAGCTCATCCATTCGGGTGTAATCCTGCTTCGCGTCGCCAAAGGTATCGACCGCCACGACAATCGCCTGATAGCCGGTCGCCGCCGTCATACTCTGTACCTGCACATCGGCGTTCTCGCTTTTGAGAAGCGTCTCGCCCGGAAAACCCAGATAGATCATAACCTGCCCGTCAAGCAGATAAACAGTGGCGTATTTTTCATCCGAGGACGGGTCATAATCGTCCGGCGTCCATATATGCAAGACCTTGTCATAGCCGTTGAAGGTCAAGGTCACGTCGTCATACATCTCGTTGTTGTAGATAAAAGTATCATCGGAATCGACGCAGTTAAGGACACGGCTTTCATACGGATCATCCGACCCCTCGGTATACGGCAGAAAACCGTGTTTGGAATTGTACCATCCGCTGACACAGCGGTTGAACGCGACCTTAGTAGTATGGAAGCCGTCATAACTGAAGTGTACCGTATCATAAGCAGAAGGGTCGCCCTCGCAGGAATAGGTACAGCCGTATTGATCCTCGCCGACTGATTTCATTTTGACCTCAGTCGCAGCCTTGCTCTCATGATTTTCAAAAACGGCGACGACTTCTTTTCTCTTCTCGATATCCTTAAAATACAGCGTATGGAGGTCATTGTTTCCGTTTTCCCCGCACGATGCAAGCAGTAATGTCACGATCACCGCCATCAGCATAATCGCTGTCAGTCTTTTCATGTTGCTTTACTTATCCTCAAACAGTATTTTCAGCAGCGCACTCGGGATCTGCTGTACATACGACATGCCGGATCCGGTGTTGGACACAGCGAACAGGTACACATCACGGTCGGTATTGATGTAATCCACCGCGCCGAAATGCGGAGGGATCTGTCCGACGTGACCCGCGCCGCCGTATGACATATGCCAAAAACCGTAGCAGTATTCCTCCGAGCTGTACGGATTGACGTCCTGCGTCATCTGTCGGAAAGCGTCGGTCGATATCACCTTGCCGCCGCTGAGTCCGCGCATCCACCGATCCATATCCGCCGCGTTAGATACCACGTCGCCCGCTCCCTTGGTCAAGCCGGGATTGTAGAATTCCGCTTGCGTTGACGACGCTTCGGAAAGCGTGAAGTTACGGTCGCTATCCCCGGCTGCCCCATACGTAAAACCGGTGTGGGTCATTTCCAGCGGTTCCAAAAAGTTTTTTCTGAGATACTCATGATAGGAGATGCCGCTCACCTGTTCCACGATCTCGGCGAGCAAAAAGTAGTTGGAGTTGGAATACCCGTAATCATCACCGGGGTCAAATTGCAATTCCGCGTCAAATATCGCTTTCTTGATGGTATCGACGTTGTCCTGTTCATCTGCGCCCAAGGATTTCGGATCCACCAGCTCCAGGTGGTTTTTGATTCCGGAGCTCATGTTGAGAAGGTTTTTGATCGTCAGCTTGTCGCCGTATTGATATGCGGGGAAATAGCGCTCCAAGGTGTCGTCTACGCTGAGCTTCTTTTGCTCGCAAAGCAGCATGATGCATGCCGCGCAGAATTGCTTTGATACGGAGCCGATGGGCATGGAAGCGTCGATCGTCAACGGCTGTTTGTTATCATCGTTGCCGTCGACATATTGATAGATCGCGTCGCCGCCCTTGGTGATCTGCACAATACCCTTGAAGCTGTTGTTCGATAACACTTCGTCGAGCCGATCTTTCTTATCGGTCGATATCGTTTCCGACGCGGTTTCGGCGCTTTGTGTTTCTTTGGTTCGGTCGGTACATCCCGCGGTGATCATGATGAATACAACGCAAAGAACACCGCAGATCGCTCTTGTGATAATCGCTTTCATTTTTTTGTTCCTTTTTTAGTTGATCGGACATCAAACCAGGGCGTTTTCGATCGGAAAGTGATCGATCATCCCTGCCGTGAATCGCTGGATCCGGGTCGCGTCAGTCACATCCAGACCGTTTCCGTCCACATCGGCAGCCTTTTCGCTGAAAACATCCTGCGGATATTCGATCAATACGCGCTGGATCACAGTCGCGTCGAGGATCGTCACCGCACCGTCGCAGTCGGCGTCGCCGTAGACGAGCGTATCATTGGGAACATCGGGCGCTTTGATATGATCGCCGCCGATATGGACGCCTTGTTCGTCAAAGTGATCGGGGTTCAAGCAGTTTTCGTCACGGGAGATAAAGTTCTCGCTCGTTGTCGCGTAGCTGCCGTAACAGCCGTCCCCGTAGTAAACATACCAGTTGCCGACGAACGGTCTGTTGGGGATGTACGGACTTGTGGTGATCTCGGGATCGGGATCGACGATGAAGATACAGCCGTCCATATCAGTTTGGTTGGGACTGCCCTCGGGGAGGGTATCATAGTCGCCCGCGTATGCTTCTTCGATATTGATGATCTCGGTCTGACAATGCTGATCAAATATATCGGGGTTCTCCGATTGCTCCGCGAAAAAGCCATTGTTCCAGATCACGTTGATAACGTCGGCGGGAACGTCGGCATAGTAGACGCCCTGATCGTATTGATCGACAGAGGCGCGATAGCCGGGATAGGCTTGCGGCTGAACGGAACCGTTCCACCAGTAAATGCCCGCGTAATATCGGTTATGATAAACGCCGTATTCGCTGTACCAGCTGTCTAATCGGGGCATTTGGAAGTAGATACGGTTGGTGGCGATCGATCCGCCTGTCGCTGATCCCGCCTGAGCGATCGCCTCTTCGACGGAGGTCTGCGGCTGATAGATTATCTCCTCCGCGCTGACGACCGTAGCATCACAAGCGGTCAGAAGAGAGATAACAAGGATCAAAGCGCAATATTTCGTCAAAACAGTTTTCATGAAAACCATCCTTTCAACAATGATGAGTGCGTCGTTTACTACCACTATAATAAAACAGCTGCCCGATCAATATCAAGCAACTGTTTAATCGATTATTCAACAGATCGGAGAATGATTCAACCGACAGTTTAAAAAAGCGGTTTTTCTCTGTCACACAGACCGAAGAACGGGTACTGGCATCCCTTGGCGATCTCGTCCGCGTAACAAAGCAGCGGCATTACGTTCGCCTCAAAGCGGATGATATACGAGTTGATCTCCCCGTCTACCGAGGCGATCTTCATGGGATGCACGATCTTTTTGTCACATAGCGTCTTCATACAGCGCTCCACCTCGCTCAGCTCCATTCCTGTTCCCTGACTGATCAGCTGGGTGGTGACCGGGATGTTGGACACCGTATAAAGATAATAGAGAGTCTTCAGTATCTTTTTATCCGCTAAGAGCGCAAAGACCTGTCGGATGGCTTCTTCACTTTCAAAATAAGACAGAATGCTGTCCTCCTGCGGCCGTACCATCAGGAAAAAATAGCGGAAATCATTTGACATCCGCGCCATCGTCAAACCGTCGTCACGCAGGAGCTTCGCGATGAAATCCGGGCTTTGTTCGGTTTGCTGAACGAGATGACCGGAAAAAGCTTCGTAAAAGCTCTCCGAAAAGCTCTCGTCGCCCGTCAGTCCGGGGATGAATGACCAACAATAGTTGAACGCCTGACGAAATGCCTCTTCACTCGGCAGTGAGCTCAGCTTTTTGCTCAGCAAGAGCTGTACATCCTGCTCCTCTCTGCCGAACAGCGCGTCGATGCTGACACCCAGCGCGTCGGCAAGCCGCGGCAGAACCTCCGCGTCGGGGGTACCTCCGCGCTCCCATTTGGAAACAGCCTGCGTCGTGACGCCGATCATGCCGCCGAGCTTCTCCTGCGTGTATTTCTTTTGGACACGATACTTTTTGATTTGCTCTCCGATCACGCTCATTTTCAACCCTCCGTTGAATCATTACATTCATTGTATCAAAACATATAGGTTTTGTCCATAGATTTGACTTGTTTTTAGGACAGCAACCTATCGTACAATTATTCACAACGAACAAAAGCCCTTTTACAGAAGGAAAGCTGTAAAAGGGCTTGATCATTTTGTTATGTCAACGGTGACGCTCAGCGAAACGGAAAACGATAGTGTTTCTTTCGATACCACAGGAAGAACGCCGCGATGCCTGCCGGCAGTAGCACGATCTCCCACAAGAGAAGCATGGTGTCAAACAGACCGGTCGGAATGATATGGCCGAGTGTGTTTGTCACTACGAGCATCGTATCATCCACTACGGTAAAGCTCATGGTGTTCGTTTGCTCTGACGGAGCGTCATCCAGTTGGAACGACGCCGAATAATTGCCGTTCTGCTCACTGATGGTGACTTCTGCGTTCTGCGGTACGGCGAACTCCGCCGTTTCATTATGCTTGAGATAGAACGTGTCGCCGGAGTGAATGCCCTCGCTCTGCGCGACGCCGTTTTTCAACCACTCATAAGTGTCGGTCGGCTCGGCGCCTTCCACCGTCAGGGTAAAGGCGAATTCCAGATCGGTATCCGCCGCGCTGCCCGATACCACCTTGCGGACGGTGAGGATCTTGTTTTCGTTTTTCTTCTCATTCGGTACGCTCAGCGTATAGATATAGCTGTCCTCGGTCTCGACCAGCTGACCGTTATAGGAGTCACTGATCAGAGATGGTACGCCGAGCGGCGAGATACGAAAGACGATATCGTCCTCGAGCCGTGTATAGGTCAGCGGCGCCTGGGTTTCTGTCAGGAAATAGACGGAGCCCGCGCTGCCGGGATTGATGGTTCTGCCGCTGTCGCCGCCGCAGATATACAGCTCACCGTTCACGGTGACCATATCCTCAAAGCCGGTCATGGGATCGCGGTTCTTTTCATAACCGCCGATGGTGGTATTCGTCTGCTTATAAAGCGCGAAGTGGGCGTTATCCAGCATCATGCCGCTGTCTTCACTGTCCATCTTGGCGACCTTGAAATTGAACTGCTTATTATAGACGTCGACATACGCGCTCAGACCGTTACTGCCGGGCTTACCGTTCGCCCATTTCAGATCGGTGCTGTCCTTGGTACCCCACTCGGTGCCGTCCTCATAGAACAGTGAAACGGAACCGTCGTTGTTCACCTCAAAGCAAAGATTCTTTTGCAGTCCGACATAGCCTCTCGGCGCCGCGGTCTCGGTCAGCGTATAGGTCTGATTCTTGTCAAAGTCATACAGAACGGTCACCAAGCCGTCCGAGTCGGAATAATAGGTGCCCACCGTATTGCCGGAGCTGTCGGTCAGGGTGAACTGACCGTTCCGCAGCGGGATATCGGAATCCCACTTAAAGAGTCGGATCGCGATACCGCCCTCACGGATATTGGTGATGGTATCCTCGCGCGAGGTATTCGAGATATCGTTCTGATCATAGGTAACGATATAGTCATACGCCCGGTCATTATCCTCTCCCTCCGGAGTGACGGCGTCGATCCGCGACGCGACCAGATTGACTCTGTCGCCTGACGCGAGCGGCGTTACCGTGCCGGCGTCGGTGACCGTACCGTCATCGGACACTGTAGGATCCGGATTACTGATGGTGACCTCTCTGATCACATAGCCGTCCAGATCGGTGCGTTCGCTACCGTCTGCGTTCGGCTGCAGCCTTGTCCAGAAATAGTTGGCTGAGGTCGCGGGGGATTTGATCTGCTTGACGGAGCCTTCGAGCAGCGCGCCGTCCACATACACCGCCGTATAGATCGAGCTGTGTCCGGTGGTGATGCTCAGATCGCTCCATTCCTTCTTCGCCGTAATACCGTAGCCCTTACGGTTATGAACCTCCATCTGCGGGTTTTCATCGGCAATGACCTTACCGACATTCAGCGGATTATCGTCATACTGGAGATAAGAGGGGATCTCCTCCTCATGACCATCCTCATGTATCTTGGAGCCCATGACGCGCTCATAGCCCATCAGACCGTAGCCGGTCTTGGGATCCTCGGTGACCTTGAAGACAGAGCCGACAGGCAGACCGGGAACACAGATCGTGTAGCCCGCCGGGATGCCCGAGATCGCGCCGAAGCCCGAGGTTTTGAAGGTGACGTCATCGACGCTGAGGCCGGAGATCTCACCGTTCTGAATCGCTCTGTAGTTCGCGCGGGAATAGCTGATGGATGTTTCCGCAAAGCCCTGTGTATCGGGATCGTATCGACACATATTCTTATCCGGCGAAAGTACAAGGTAGCTGTACATATTCGCACGCGGGATCTGATCTGCAGGAATCTCAACGGACGAGATCGAAAGTCTGAAGTTGAAGGTGGCGGGATCGTCCGTAACCTCCTGATTGTTTTCATCCAGGAGCTTTTTCGTGATCAAAAGGTCCTTGATCACATTATCGTTAACGTGGTTGTCAAAGGAGATACTCGGTCGAAGCTGAGCGGAGCCAGTCTCGGATGAGTAGCTCCTCAGATCGCCCCTGATCTCGATCCTGTCATCGGGAACCTCCTCGCCGTTGATCGTGACATTACCGTAAACAGAGGAGTTAACGGCACACTCCACGATCCTGTAGGTGATCGTTTCATCGGGGAAGGCGATCTCCGCGTTCCTCGACGGATTGATAAAGTAGATATTATTATACGCCTGTTCTTCGGTGAATCCCGGTGGTCGGTATTTTCGGACGAAGTTGACAGGGTGGTTGGAGTTCTGATAGGTCACTCGAACGTTTTCGTCATCGTTGCCGAGCAGATGCTCCTCACCGGGCTCGCCGTTGGGACCTTCGGGGAGGGTATAGTAGATCTGGAACGGATACTCAAGAAAGTCCGTGTCGAGCTCATCCGCGCCCTCACCGCTGACGTTTTTGGAAACGACAACGTGTCCGGGCGTAACAGCCGCGATATTGAAGCGCATGTGCAGATTGGAGGCGTTAGCGCCGCGCTCCATATAGAACACCTTCATCGTGTGGGTGGAATAATCCTTAAAGATGTTTTCTCCCTCGACAAAATACTCGGACAGATATTCATCCAACTCCGCCTGCGTCGCGCCGGGATGCTGCTTCATATAGTTTTCGGAGAAAAGCTGACGCAGGGTGGAATGACCCATCTCTCCGTGTATACTGGTGCCGGCTTTATCATAGTAGACGTCGCCGGTACGGAAGTTGATCGTACCCATAACGGCGGAATGGATGCCGCCGAGATCGAGAATAAGCTGACCGTCAACATACAGCCAGAAGTCGTCGTCACCGGTGAATTCAAAGATGATATCATGACCCCACGCGTCCAGACCGGACGGCGTCTGTACGAAGGAAGCTTCCATTTCCATACCGAAATAGTAGTCCGCGTTTTTGGGAGCCTCTGTCTGTATGAGATGAAGCTGTTCGTATTTTCTGGGATCATCCTCCGGCAGTCTGCCGATATCAGCTCTCGGAGAGGTGAGTGACGAATACAGGTTTTGAGGGTTCTTTTGCGCATAAACGCCGGGCAGGATGGTATCAAACGGATAGAACTGACCGTGCTTGAGCGAGTTCGCTGTCGATGTTCTGTCGTGAGTACCCAGCTCATGGTAAAGAGTGAAGTTGGTCTCACCGTTCTCGCCGTCGTTCCAGCTGACGGTTCCGTCTCCGTTGTTTTTCTTCAGCGTCGCAAAGTTCTGGGTGCTGTCAAATTCAAAATAACCGCTCGATTCATGTACTCTCTCGAGGAACAGGTGGTTGACATCTCTCGCGCCGGCATAAGCGCCGCCGAAGTTTTTGTTGGTCGGTGTAGCGATGGGATAACCGTTCTCATCCAGATAAGAACTGAGAAGTCCCGTTGTCAAGGTGCCTGAGTTCGCACCGTTGAAATAGTCCCATGTAACGTCGGCTCCGTCCGAAGCGCCGTAATCCTTTCCCTCACGCACGCCGAAATCGACCATCTTCATCTTGATGCCGTACTGGTTGTTATCGAGCGTCGGCACCTCGTGCAGTCGGTCACTGAGGTTGAGCTCCTCCAGCGTGGCGAAATAGAAGGGCAGTGCCGCGGACTCGGCACAGGGCTCGAGCGCTGTTTTGTCCGCGTTGGGACGCAGACCGATATAAGCGTATCGGGTGTTGTCCCAAGCGATCACGTTGCTGTAGAACTCGCCGTCTCTTCTGCCGGGGATATTGATACCGATCGGGTTCTCGGACAGGACCTGATTGCCCGTCAGCTGCGGTGCAAGGTATTTTTCGGAATACGGATTGTACAGCTCATAGTAATAGTTCGGTTGCTTTGTGACCGCATCCAGATACTCGGTGAACTCCCATTCGAGCGAGCCGGTATCGTCGCCGAGCCACATGATCTTACCGCCCGAGGCATAGCACGGATAGAGACTGCCGTCGCGGTCGACCGCGTACATATCATAGCGCAGCTCTTCTTCGTTCCAAACACGCACATAGACGATGACCTTCTGACCGTTCGGGATATCGGACACGCTCACGCGGTCGGCGGAGAAGGTGATCAGATCGTTGTCTTCCAACGACGCACGGTCGAGAAGATTCAGCCACGTAAAGCTGTCGGAGGAGATTGTTGTGACGCCGAAGCGGCTGCCGCCTTCATCCTGCCCTCTGGGCTCATAGGTCACAAAATATCCGTTTGACTCCAGCTGGATTCGGTGATCCTCGGAAATATGCACGTTGAATTTTCCGGCGTTCGCGGGAACGCCCGTTGTCGATATGCCGTTGCTGTCGGCGCAAAGATACTGCGTACCGGACGCATTATTGACCGACACGGTAAACTTTCCGTCGGAAGGATCGTATTGAAAACGCCACTGATCGATCTCGTTGTTCTCGTCAACATAAAGGATACGGTTGTTGCCCTCTGCCGTCAGGACGAGCTTGACCAGAGAGTGTGTATCGCCCTGCGCCATCAGCGCGTTACCGACCGTAGAGCCATCCGAGTAATGGAACAGACCGTACGGTTTTTCGGTGAGCTTTTCGATCGCGGTGATATCAATACCCTGCGGCATAGCGTGTCGGATATAGATCTTAGAGTTCGTCGCGTTATTGTTATCGGTATAATAACGGATACCTCCGCCGCCGTTTGAATGCTGGATCCACTTTTCCGCGCCGTCCTGCTTGATATAAAAGCCTCGGGGTGCTGAAGCGGCGATATGGATCTCAAGCGAATCCGCGGCTGTCTCCGACAACTCCACAAGATTTGCGTTTTTATTATGCAGATACTTCTTGACGCCGTTGACATAGGTATACATTTTCAAGCAGTCTCCGGCCTCTTCAAAAAACCAGACGGCGGCCTCTGCTTGATTGGTAGTTTCTTTGAGGGCGTCATTACTGTTGAGCTGAGAGGTAAAGTATTTCGGCGGCGAGCCGTAATACAGGTTAAAGCCAAAGGTCAGACCTTCCTGCTCTGTGAGCTCCGCGACGTTTTGCGCATTTCCGCCGGTCGCGCCTCCGTTGTTGATCTCAACGATCTCATAAATACTGAAGCCCGTCGCGTAGAAACTGAGCTTGCCGTCCTCTACGGTAAAGTCCTCGATCTCCTCGCGGGTACCGTCATCCTTGATATGCACGAGCATTGTCTCGGCACTGCCGCTGATCCCCGGATGGGCGATCTCCACATGGATCGGCTTTTTCTCGTCGGGCTGATATTCCTTATCACCGTGAGTGATGGTGATGTCATAAGCGGCGATGACCGAGGAAGGTTCGAGCGCGTCGACGTCCTCCGCATAGTCGCCGGTCACGTCGGTGACGGTCGCGACGGCGTTGTGCGGCATCATACCGTTGAGCTTGACGGTCGCGTCGGGATCGGTGTCCAGATTCAGCTCGATGCTTTGATTACGAAGTCCGTCGGAGCCGGTCACGGCAAATACGGACAGCGGGAAACTCGATAATAATATTGTCAGCGCGCACACCATACAGAAGATCCGGCACATGACCCGGCGGCTGACTCTTCCGCGCGGATGCTTCTTCAAGGAGAGCAGGCTACCGGCGACTGACAATATTCTGTTGTATGATCGCATATGCCGACCCTCCTTTCCGGAACTTTCTAAGTCGGTTTCGTTAGTAAAGATTTATCCTTTCTGTGTTTCTTTCACAACAGAGCGGTAATAGAATACCGACAGCATGAACAGTCCCGCTGACGCGATGATCGCAAGCAGCAGAAAAAAGTCCAGCCGTGAATCGTCGCCCGTCTGCGGACGGGACTTGACGTCCGATTCCTTCGACGCGTTGTTCGCGTCATCGTTTGAATCGCCTGAATCGCCTTTTGCGCTTCCCGAATCCCGATCTGTCGCTGTGACCGTCTCGGACGTCGTTTCACTCTCGCCCGACTGGGTCGGAGCGGTCGTCTCATCGGGGGTAAAGTCATTGACAAAGGTGACCGTGCACGGCTCATCGTACCCCTGAGGGGAGTACTTGCCGCCGGTTTTTTGATTGTAGATCACGATACTCGTATACAGCCTTCCGCTTTCCTCCGTGACAAACACATTGACACGGTATACGGTATCGTCAAAGGTGATCTCTCTGTCGTCGGGCTCTATCCTGATGGAATAAGCATAGGTGCCTTCTTCGGAGAAATCGATATGGAACGCCTCGCTCTGTCCGTCGGCGAGCGTCATACTCGACCGATCGGGCAGGGGGCTGTTGACTTCTGTGATAATGACCGCCGTGCCGCCGTTTTTGATATCTACCCAGATATCGACGGGCACTGTCTGAGCGGCGCTACCATGAGCGCCCAGCACAGCGAAGATCAGCGCCAAAACAACGCTGAAAGCAAATACTCTTTTCATGAATACTTCCTTATCGGTTATGTGACCGGTGTTAATATGCCGAAAACAGCCATTCGCTCTACGTTTTCGGCGGACTGGCAGGTAGTCATCGCCAGTACTCTGCTGTGGGCGTCAACGCCCTGCGGCTCAAAGACCGCCGCGTGCTGCTTGAGATATTGCAGCAATTCTTCATTGGTGCTGTCGGGCGGATCGAACACCGTCTTTTCCGTCGCGTCCGCCTTACAGGCGGCAAACAGCCGGATGGTGTAATCCTGCCCCGAGGTCGTGATCAGCGTACCGGTGCGGTGCTGATCAAAATATTCCTGTTTGATAAAGTCATCCAAAGCGCCGAACATGGCTCCATGCTCCATATGGTGACCGTAGAGTATCGAGTAAGGGTCGGAAAAGTCCGCACGATTCCTACTGTCCAGAAAAATAGAGCCGGACAGCGAGAATTCTCCGAATGGATCTTTGTTGATGTACTCTTCATTGTTCCTGCCCTGCATCACAGGGTAGTCAATGGAGGTGTTGTCGATCGTCAGCCACGCGACGGCGTCATCGGAAAGCTCTCCGAGCGCTTCGCTGCCGTGACCGAGCTGAGGTTTGTATTTGAGTACGCTCTTATCGTTCGCGTTCAGATAGACATTGACCGCGTCGATCATGGCGTAAAGGCATATAAGAAACAGCAGGAGGCAAAGGATAGCTACAATTCGATTGACGGCGGAGTCCATAAATCGAATCGTTTTTCGCAGCATACCTTTGCCTCCCTTCAATTTCTTATCTTAGGGGAATCAAGCTTTTTCAAGCATTTTCAAACCGCCGAACACGCGCACGAGAACGAAGCAGCCACTGATTCATTCACGCCAAAAGGCTGAGCACGCGATTCACGCGCTCGAATTCATCATTGCCCACTTAACCTCTGTCGGAGTTTGTAAGATCATGACCCGGCAAAAGCCGCGTCAGAGAAGCGTTAAGATAACGCGTTATTCGGAAAGGATTATTCCTCTTCCGCTCTCTTTTTCTTTCTCGCGATGAAGAAGATCGCCAGTGCGCCGAAGAGCAGCAGACCGATCGCGAACGGAGCTACGGTCAGCAGAACGCCGGTGGGGATGATGCCGTCACGCTCATTGGTGAAAGCAACGCTGTGATTCGCGTCGGTAAGAGCGATCTGACCGGAATTGTTGCCGGTTACAGTGCTGCCGTTGTCAACAACATAGCTGGCGGTATAATCCTGCGCGTCCTCGCTGACGGTGCAGACCGCGCCCGCGTTCAGACCCAGAACTTTGAAATCACTGCCGTCGGTTAAGTCAAAGGTGCCGGTATAAGTGCCGTCTGTACCGATCGTGATGGTGGTCGGGTTTCCGGTGACGTCTGTCGCTTCAACAGGATAGGTTCCGGGGTTCGCGTTGGTAATGTTCAGCGTAAAGGTAAAGCGCTTGTTCTTATCACCCTGATTACCGGTGATCGTCTTGCTGAAATCAAAATCATACTGAGTGACAGAGTTGGTGTAGCCGGAGCTCTTTACATCAGGATCAGAGGTGTATGCGCCGTCAGTACCGATCGTGGTCGCGGAGTTACGCAGAACGTAGCTGTCTACGGAAAGCTCGTCATTGGCATTAGCCACAACAAAGACGTCGAGATAACGCGGAGTGGTATCATAGGTAACGCCGGGCTTTTGTCCGTCGGTCTCATTGATCACATATCTGTAAACGCCGGGCTTGGTGAACGAATTCGCCGGGAATGTTACGGTAACACTCTTCTGGGCGTATTTCTTGCCCGCTGTGGTTGAGCCCTGCGCGTCTGTCGGCAGACCTGCATGGGTACTTGCGGTGTCGGTATTGCTGAATGCAGCGTTGCCGATAGAAGCGGTGACGTCGCTGGCGAGGATCTCGATAGTATTGGCGGTTGCCGCAGCGGCTGTACCTCTGGTGATGGTGTAGGCGAAGGTGATATCAGGGATATTCGCGTCTTCATCAACTACCAGATTCTTGGTGATCGTGGTGGTTCCGCCGATAGGCGTGTAGGTGGTTGCCGCCGAAGCGGGGATTGCGGCAAAAGCAACGATCAGCGCGAAGACCATTACGATCGCCATGAGTTTTGAAAAACGTGTTTTCATGGTTTTTTCCTCCTTAGGATAAAAAATATTTATTTTCTGCAAAAATGCATACAGAATCAGTAAGCTCCCACCCATGGGAGCAAAGGCACACGCCGGGGGTCAATATGAAAAGGTTGAGATTGCCACACCTCCTAAAGGAGGTTCGCAATGACGAATTATTATAGGTTGAGATCGCCACACCTTCTAAAGGAGGTTCGCAATGACGAAATATTATAGGTTGAGATCGCCACACCTCTTAAGGGAGGTTCGCAATGACCTTTTCGGATGAAGCTGCAACATCATTGTTGCCCGTTGTACTCGATCGGTTGACCGATATCAATAAAGCACGAAAAGGCGCGCCTTCCGCACGCCTCGCTATGTATTATAGATGATGGTAGCAAAACATAGCTTCGGTAATATGGGGTCTGTGCAAATCAAAAGCTTCTTCTGCGCAGCATGAGGAGGACGGGTCCTTTGACGTCCTTCATGCTGACCGCGCCGAACATACGGCTGTCGTTCGTATCGTCACGAAAATCATTGAGGATAAATACCTGATCCTCGCCTACGGTATAGGGATAACTGATATCGGAGGTCTCACAGCGATAGGTCGGATAAAAGACCTCCTCCGCGGGAGCGGTACCGTTGACGGTCAGCGCGCCCACATCGGAAATATCGATGGTGTTGCCGGGCATTCCGACTACTCTGCCCAGACACATCTTTCCGTCATGCTCATAGAGCACGGCGGCGTTGAGAAACGGACGCTGTATCCGCAGACTGATGATCAGATCGCCGTCGCGGATCGCGGGGTGCATATTGTTGCCGTAATGGATGACAAGCCCCAGGACAAAGGTAAATAGCAGCCAGACCGCCAGCGCGATCGCCGCGAGCTTGATCAGGAATCCTGTCAGCAGCTGCGCCGTCGTTTTTTTCTTTTTCGTCTGTTTCTTCTTCGGCGCTTTTTTCTCAGCGTTTTGCTCTTCTTTTTTCTCAGCGCTTTGCTCTGCTTTATCAGGTGTTTTCTCCGTGTTCCGAACGTCGGTTTCCTTTTCGGTAGGGTCGGTCACAGCCTGCTCAGGTTGAGTATAATTATCAGACATTTTCCCTCATTATAAACCTATTATAGATACTTAAATATAATATATCACAGTACCATATAAATGTCAACAATTTTTGTGCTTGTTGCATAAGAGTTTTTATCAATTTAAAGCGCTAAGCCGGTAAATTCGGATGAAAATGTATACAAATATATTATTCCTTTTTTTCATTATTTTTTCAAGGGGGGTGCATCGGATTGTCACCCCTTATTATCTCAATCGCTTCTATGCATAAAAAAGGACCCGCATTGCGGGTCCTCCGGTCTGTAGATAGATCTGTATTGTCATTCCGAGAGCTTGCTCAAAGGATCTTACAGTTCTTGTTTTCCGAACCGCTATACCTGCGATCCGTCTGCAAAGTCGGCACGTCAAGATCCCTCGACACTCTTCATCCGATCAACCGAAAATATCCTTCAATTTATCCTTGAAGCCTTTTCGTTTCTGGTAATTCTTATCGCCCATTGCGGCGTCGAATTCCCTGATCAGATCCTTTTGCTTGTTGTTCAGGTTCTTCGGTACCTCGATGACGACGCGGACGAACTGGTCGCCTCTGCCTCTGCCGCCTAAGTGCTGCACACCCTTGCCCTTGAGCTTGAACACATCGCCGGGCTGGGTGCCCTCGTGGATCTCGTAGCTTGCCTTACCGTCGAGGGTTGGCACGGTCACGGTCGCGCCCAGTGCCGCCTGCGCGAAGGTGATCGGCAGATCGCACCAGATATCGTCGCCTCTGCGCTCAAAGATCGGATGCGGACGGATGCCGATATAGACATGCAGATCGCCCGCGGGACCGCCGTTGACGCCGGAGTTGCCGTGTCCGCCGACGTTGAGCACCTGCTCATCGTTGATACCGGCAGGGACGTTGACCTCTACGGTCTTTTTGCGGCGCACCTGACCGCGACCGTTACAGGTACGGCACGGGGTCTCGATGATCTTTCCGCGACCCTTACACGCGTCACAGGGACGGGAGGTCTGCACCGTGCCGAAGGGAGTACGCTGGTTGATGGTCACCTGACCTCTGCCGCCGCAGGCGGAGCAGGTCTTGGGCGTCGTACCCTTCTGCGCGCCGGTACCGTTACAGTCCTTACAGGTAGAGATCGCCTGATACTGCACGGTTTTCTTACAGCCCTTTGCCGCCTCTTCAAAGCTGATATACATGGTCGTTTCCACATCGGAGCCGCGTCGGGGCGCGTTGGGATTTGCCGAACGTCTGCCGCCGAAGCCTCCGAAGAAGCTCGAAAAGATGTCGCCGATGTCGATATCCTGACCGAAAGGCGATCCCGCGCCGCCGGCGCCGTAGTTGGGATCGACGCCCGCGTGACCGAACTGGTCATAACGCGCCTTTTTCTCGCTGTCGGACAGCACCTCGTACGCTTCGTTGACCTCTTTGAACTTTTCCTCAGCCGCTTTGTCGCCGGGGTGCAGGTCGGGATGGTACTTCTTTGCCGCCTGACGGTACGCCTTTTTTATTTCATCGTCCGAAGCGCCCTTGTTCACGCCTAAGACTTCATAATAATCTCGTTTATCTGCCATGGTTTCACCCACCTACCGATTGTCATTGCGAGGCACAGTATTGTGCCGTGGCAATCTCAACCGATTATCTTATTAACGTATGATGCGGGCGAGTAAAGAGAGCCTTACCCGCCCGTATATCATAAAAGAATTTACTCGTTAAGTCAAGGCTTTGGTTTCGGGTGCGGGCAGCGCCCGCCCTTCACCGTTAACCGTTAACCGTTCACTGTTGACCGACTATCAGTCAACGTCCTTATAATCCGCGTCGTATACGTTGCCGTCGCTGCCGCCCTGGTTGGGATCCTGACCCATGTCGGGGCCGGGCTGAGCAGCGCCCTGCTGCGGAGCCGCCTGCTGGTACATCTTAGCGCCGATATCCTGCAGACTCTTCATCAGATCGTCCTTTGCCGCCTTGATGAGGTCGGTGTCGTTCTTACCGATCGCGTCCTTGACAGCGGCGATCTTAGTGTTCAGGGTGTTCTTGTCATCCTCAGCGATCTTGTCGCCGTTGTCGGTGATGAGCTTCTCCGCCTGATAAGCGACCTGCTCCGCCTCATTCTTGGTGTCGACCTCTTCACGGCGCTTCTTATCCTCAGCGGCATACTGCTCCGCCTCCTTGACAGCCTTGTCGATGTCGTCCTTGGACATGTTGGAGGTGTTGGAGATGGTGATCTGCTGCTGAGCGCCGGTGCCGAGATCCTTAGCGGATACGTTGACGATACCGTTCGCGTCGATGTCGAAGGTGACCTCGATCTGCGGGATACCTCTGGGAGCGGGAGCGATACCGGTCAGCGCGAACAGACCGAGCTGCTTGTTATCGCGGGCAAACTCACGCTCACCCTGGAGGATATTGATCTCAACCTGCGTCTGGTTATCAGCCGCGGTAGAGAAGATCTGGCTCTTCTTGGTGGGGATGGTGGTGTTGCGGTCGATGATCTTGGTCATGATGCCGCCCATGGTCTCAACACCCAGAGAAAGCGGGGTAACGTCGAGCAGTAACAGGCCGTCTACCTCGCCGCCCAGAACGCCAGCCTGGATAGCCGCGCCGATCGCGACGCACTCGTCGGGGTTGATGCCCTTAAAGGGCTCTTTGCCGATCAGGGACTTGACAGCGTCCTGAACCGCGGGGATTCTGGAAGAACCGCCGACCATCAGAACCTTGTTGATCTCGCCGATGGACAGACCGGAATCGGACAGAGCGGTGCGGACGGGGCCCATGGTCTTCTCGACCAGATCAGCGGTCAGCTCGTTGAACTTCGCGCGGGTCAGGGTGAGATCCAGATGCTTGGGACCGGTCGCGTCAGCGGTGATGAAGGGCAGGTTGATGTTGGAGGTGGTCACGCCGGAGAGCTCGATCTTGGACTTCTCGGCCGCTTCCTTCAATCTCTGCATCGCCATCTTGTCGCCGGACAGGTCAACGCCGGTCTCGGTCTTGAAGGACTGTACCATCCAGTCGATGATACGCTGGTCAAAGTCGTCGCCGCCCAGACGGTTGTTACCGGCAGTCGCCAGAACCTCCTGAACGCCGTCGCCGATCTCGATGATGGATACATCGAAGGTACCGCCGCCGAGGTCGTATACCATGACCTTCTGGTCGCTTTCCTTATCCATGCCGTAGCTCAGTGCCGCCGCGGTAGGCTCGTTGATGATACGCTTGACGTCCAGACCCGCGATCTTGCCGGCGTCCTTGGTCGCCTGACGCTGTGCGTCGGTGAAGTATGCGGGAACGGTGATGACGGCGGAAGTGACCTTCTCACCCAGATAAGCCTCGGCGTCAGCCTTGAGCTTCTGGAGCACCATCGCGGAGATCTCCTGCGGGGTGTACGCCTTGCCGTCGATGTTTACCTTGTAGTTGGAGCCCATCTCTCTCTTGATGGACGATACGGTGCGATCGGGGTTGGTGATCGCCTGACGCTTTGCTACCTGACCTACCAGACGCTCGCCGTTCTTACTGAACGCGACGACGGAAGGAGTGGTGCGCGCGCCTTCTGCGTTTGCGATGACGACGGGCTCGCCGCCCTCGATAACTGCTACACAAGAGTTAGTTGTACCTAAGTCAATACCGATTGTTTTAGCCATAATAAATACCTCCATAGTAATGAATACTTAGAATTGAAAATTGAAAACTGAATAATAGTGGTTGCCGCATGATGCGCGCATCCGCGGCGATTTATATAATGATTTATATCATAACGAATGTCAAACAGAGTGTCTGAGCTTGCCGCACTATCCGCGGCATACATTCCAAAAGCCGTCAGGCTTTCCCACCACCGTTCACCATTCACCGTTCACCATTCACCGATTACGCGTTTGCCACAACGACCATCGCGTGGCGGATAATCTTGTCGCCGATCTTGTAGCCCTTTTGATAGACCGCCGAGATCGTATTCTCGCCCAAGGCTTCATCCTCGACCATCGACACCGCGTTGTGCAGCTCGGGATCAAAGGGATCGCCGACCTCACAGAACGGCTCGACCTTGAGCTTTTCAAAGCAGGTTTTCAGCTGAGCGGCGATCATCTCGATGCCCTTGGTGAATTCCTCGGGAACTTCCTTGCCGTCGAACTGCGCGAGCGCCTGCGTCATGCTGTCCGCGAGGGGCAGCAGCTCCTTGACCGCCTTGGCGGTAGCGTCGTCATAGATCTGGAGCTTCTCCGCCGAGGTGCGCTTACGGTAGTTGTCATACTCGGCATAGAGCCTGACGTATTTTTCCTTCTCCGCTTTCAGCTCCTCCTGCAGCTTTTCTTCCGCAGTCGGCTCCTTCTTTTCTTCCTTTCCCGTCGTTTCTTCTGCCGGTTTTTCTTCCTCGGTCACCTTCTCGGTTTCCTCAACCTCCGGCTTCTTCTTTTCTTTCTTCATCGAAATCTATCCTCCTTAGAGCAATTCACCGATCGCGCGGGATACGCATCCCGCCGCGAAGATGACCTCGCTCATAATGGTTTTGTAATCGATCCTCAGCGGCGCGATCACCGCTACGGCGCCGGCGTTCTCTCCGCCGATCTCATACCGGGCGGATACCACCGCGCTGTCCCTCAGCTCGGGGATCTTGCTCTCCTCGCCGAGATAGATCATATGGGTACGACTGCTGTTGAGCAGTCCCGAAATGGATTTGGTATCGCTCAAAAAGCGGATCGTGTTGCGCGCGCTGTCAAAATCGTAGTTGTCCGAGAACAGCAGGTTGGTCTGACCCGCGACGGTCACATTGACCTCGAGTGCGTTTTGCACCGCCTCATACAGCGCGATCAGCACATCGGGGATGAAGAGCGTCAGCTCTCCCATGCCCGAAGCGGCAGTTTGTAAATAACCCTGCGTCACATCCGTGAGCTTGACGCCCGCGAACGCCTCATTCACCGCCTTGTCGAACATCTGCAGCAGCTGCGGCGTGAGGACGAACTCGCATCGGAACAGCCTCGACTTGACCATGCCGTTGGAGGTGACGAGCACCACCATCGAGGTGTGCCGTCCGGTGGACACGAAGCGGATCCTGTGGATCCTCGCCTCGTCGGAGGACGGGGTAGTCACGGCGGACGCCGCTTTGGTCAGCTGCGACAGTACCATCGCCGTGCGGCTCAGGATGCTCTCCGGTGCGCCCGCGCCCGATCGGATGCCGCGCTCGATATTCTCGCGCAGTCGTTCGGGCAGGATCGCCGGCTTCATCAGATTATCGATGTAGTAGCGATAGCCCTGCTTGGTCGGTACGCGACCCGCCGAGGTGTGCGGCTGGTGGAGATAACCCTCTTCGTCAAGCGACTTGAGCTCGTTGCGGACGGTCGCGGACGATACGCCGAGATCCGTTTCTTCCAGCAGCGCCTTGGAGCCGATCGGTTCACCCGTGCGGATGTAGGTATCGATCACCGCGGACAGTATCTTCTCTTTTCGTAACGCGAGCCCCATACTGTCGCCTCCTTTGCCTGCGGTCATTGGAGCGCCTAACAAGGCTCCCTTT
The DNA here is from genome assembly GCF_016680995.1 of Ruminococcus difficilis. The sequence continues at coordinate 23,444 of NZ_JAEQMG010000114.1, forward strand.
GGTAAAGGGAGCTGTCGCCGATCGGCGACTGAGGGATTGCATCATTGATCGAGCGTCAGCGAGATACCAAATTCTCATGACGGATATCTGAATCCCTCTTTTCTGTTTTAGCACTCTCGGTGTTCGAGTGCTAACTACAATACATAGTATAACCCAAAATCAGAAAAAGTCAATATTTTATTTGTGAATTTTTTGTTAAACAGGAAAATTCTCTCGGTGAACGGGTAACGGTGAATGGTGACGGTGGTGGGAAATCCTGCGGATTTTTGATTCCTATTATTATAATGAAAGTTTACAGAGGATTTGTAGGGGAGCGCTGCATTGTCACTTATCAATGGGTGAGGGCGGAGCCCTCCCTTCACCGTTAACCGTTCTCCGTTAACCGTTAACCATTACCCGCCTCCATCATTGACTTTTTCCGACGCGGGAGGAGCAAGCCCCTCCCCTACGGTAAACGTTGCAGTGTCACTTATCAATGGGTGAGGGCGCAGCCCTCCCTTCACCGTTAACCGTTCTCCGTTAACCGTTAACCATTACCCGCCTCCATCATTGACATTTTTCGACAATGTCTTTATACTATATATAATTCGGTTGAGATTGCCACGTCGTTGGCTTGATTACCAACTCCTCGCAATGACGATGAATATAATAATGTAAAAAGGAGCTAACAATATGATCCTTACCTTTGTGACGGCGATCGTCTGCTTTGCGGCGGCGATCATCATGCTCACGCCGTATTTTCGCAAGCTGACCCTGCTGCGCCCGATGGCGTTCTACCTGATCTTTCAGGGCGCGTGGCAGATCTTCTCATTTTTTATCTATGAGCTGTACCCCACCTCGGCGGTGCCGGATTATGTCAACCGCATCGGCACGATCCTAATCGTGCTGTACTACATCTTCATGCTGCTGATGACGCGCAAGAAGTCCAAACGTAAGAAGAGAGAGAAGGCACAATGAGCGGATATTTATATACCGTCATCTGGTTTTTGCTGGCGGGATACCTGATCTATGTGACCGTGACCCGCTATCGCAAGCCGATGATGTTCGTGCTGTCGGGCTTCATGGTATTCTTAGGCGTCTGGGAGCTTATCAACGCGCTGACCCCGATGGACCTTAAGAGCGGCGTATACGGATGGATCTACCGCGGCGTCGCGCTGGTGGTGCTGGTGCTGTGCCTGATCTGGTACTTTGTGATGCGAAACAGAGAATAAACGATATGCGTTCCAAGCTTCCCTTTGGTAAAGGCAGTGGTCGCTTTGCTCCATTTATACAATCCCTCACCCTCCTGCGGAGGGAGCTCCCTTTACCAAAGGGAGCCTTTTGCCACAACATCTTGTGCCAAGGTACATTCAAAAATACTATCATCAAAAAAATCCCGCAAAAATCCATAAAATGCTTGCATTTTGCGCGTATTAATGGTATGATTGATTGTACGTGAAAGCGTTTATACCCGATTTCGGTGCCGTGTTAAACCGAATTCGGATTACTATTTATTGTTTTTTAAGGAGGTGGGACAATGCCGAATATTAAATCAGCAAAGAAGCGCGTTAAGGTCATCGCTACCAAGACCGCTCAGAACAAGGCGATCAAGTCTGCCCTCAAGACCTACATCAAGAAGGCGTATATCGCGGTAGATACCAACGCTGATGATAAGGTTGAGGCGGTACGTCTTGCTACTAAGAAAATCGACATGGCTGTTACCAAGGGTATTCTGCACAAGAATACTGCCGCGAGAGCGAAGTCTTCTCTGGCAAAGCGTCTGAACGCTTCCGCATAAGGTCATATGATCGATAATTGTCAATCAGTATACGCTAAAAGCAGGCTTTGAGCCTGCTTTTTTTGTTTGCAAAAATGCTCTTTTGTCATTGCGAGCCCTTTAGGGCGTGGCAATCCCACAAATCGGAGCAGAATCCTCTTGTAGGGGAGGGGCTTGCTCCTCCCGAAGCATCTGTAAAGATGACATTAATATGCGAAGCAAATCAATCCTTCCGTAGGGATGACCACCGGTCATCCGCAAAGCAGAGATGTTGTGATCCTATCCGGCGTTTTCGAAAACAGAAACGCCCGTCATTCTGCGGATGGTCGATGACCATCCCTACGGAAACAGGAATATGCTTTGCTAAAAGATGACATCTATCAAAAACCATGCGGTACGTCGGACACGTGTGTCCAAGCCCGTACCCTAACATAAAATAACAGCTCCCTGTAAAGTCACAGGGAGCTGTTCTCGTTTTTGTCTTATTGCTTCCGGTTCTTCTCCAAAAAGTTGAGGATATCGCCGACCGTCTCAAAGCTCGCGAGCTCCTCGTCGGGGATGACGATGCCGTGCTCCTCCTCGATGGTCATCAGCATTTGCAGGACGTCGAGGCTGTCCGCGCCGAGATCCTCTTTGATGCGGCTTTCCTTGGTGATCTCCATGCCGTTCAGATGGAGCTGTTCATCCAGAATCTTCTTTAAATCTTCAAACATGTTATTCCTCCCTAAATGATTTATTGTTAAGCGAAGCAGATCGATTCTATCGTAGGGATGACCATTGGTCATCCGCAGAATGACGAGCGTTTCAATGATCGAAAGCCATAGATAGAAATACAACGATTCTGCCAAACGGACGAGCGATGCTCGTCCCTACATTTTTATCCTTTCAACTCTTCCAATGCTTTTTCGATCTCGGCGTTCATCGCGCCGGCGGACATCTTGTACGCCTGATCGATGCAGATGCGCACCGCGTTGGCGTCCGAGCTGCCGTGACCCTTGACGATGGTTTTTTCACAGCCGAGTAGCACCGAGCCACCGTAGTTGTGGTAGTTCATGAATTCCTTTTCTTCCATGAACATCTTCTTCATCAACAGCGCGCCGATCTTGTAGATGGTCTTGGAATAGATATCCTTTTTCAGCTTTTTGAGGAGCTCCAGCGCCGTGCCCTCGGTCGTCTTGACCAGCACATTGCCCGAGAAGCCGTCGCACACCACCAGATCGTATTTGCCCGACAGCAGATCGCGGCTCTCCATATTGCCGACGAAATTGATACTGTCGCAAGCGCCCAGCATCGGATACGCCTTTTTGCGCAGGTCGTCGCCCTTTTCGCTCTCCACGCCGACATTCAGCAGCGCGACGCGGGGATTTTTGACGCCGTAGACGTTTTTGAGATACGCCGAGCCGAGGATCGCTTGATGCAGCAGCATCTCGGGGGTGATATCCACGTTCGCGCCGGAATCGCAAATGCCCACGATGCCGCCGTCCATAGTGGGCAGCAGCGGACAGAAGGCAGGTCGGCGGATGCCGCGGATCCGTCCGATCCGCAGGGTCGCCGCGGCGATCAGCGCGCCGGTAGCGCCGGTCGAGATCACGCCGGATATCTCCGGATCCTTGCGGAGCATCGCGATCGCTTTGATCATCGAGCTTTCCTTTTTCAGACGGATCGCGTCGGTGGGCTTATCCTCGCCGGTGATCACCTCGGGCGCGTGGACAATCTCGAGCTTCGAGCCCGTATAGCCGAGGCGGTCAAGCTCATTTTTAATGATAGTTTCGTCGCCTGTCAGGATCAGGCTCAGGTCATCATGCTCCTTTAAGGCGAGCACCGCGCCCTCGACGTTCGCCGCAGGACTTTTATCGCCGCCGAAGCAGTCAACAATCAGTTTCATAATAATTACCTTTTGGTAGGAGAGGAATCGCTCCTCCCAAATTATATCATCGCAAGTAGTATTTTACAGGTGAAGCTCTGTTTATCCGTAGGGATGGTCATTGACCATCCGCATGGTTAAAACGTTTATTCCCTATCAAACTTTCTCGATATCAAAAACGTCCGTCATTCTCGGACGAGCAATGCTCGTCCCTACATCACAACGTTCTATCAATCTTCTTCACATAGGCTCTTCTGCGCTTATGCTTGACTTCCTTAAACCGCTTCCACTGGTTCTGGATGGCGGCGTTGTCCTCTAAATTCAGGTTTGTTTCCGCGTATTCGATGCTGTCATCCTGCAGGATCTTCAAAATCTCAGCGGAGATCGCCGTTGAAACGCCGCGGTTGAGATAGGTCGGGTCGACCGCGATCAGACCGAAGTCGATCACCGACGGGTGCTTGATCGCCCGCAGCAGGCGGATCAGCGCCAACGGCGTGAGCTTACCGCGTGATTTCTGCACCGCCCTCGCGATCGAGGGGAAGCATACGCCGATACACACCGCCTTATCGTTTTCATCAAGGATGATCGCGACGTGCTTGGTGTCGACGATCAGCTTGAAGCTCTTGATGATCTCGTTTTTCATCGCCTCGGTAAAGGGCACGGTACCGTAAAGATTCTCATAGCCCTTATCGATCAGCCCAAAGAAATCGTCGCCGTATTTCTCGATGAATTCGTTGATATTCTTCGCCTCGCCGAAATGCAGGTTGTAGCGCTTCATGACGAAGTCCGCCATCTTGCGCATGGTGCCGTCGTCCTCGTCGGGTGGATAGATCTTGCTCTCTGTCCAGTCGACTTCCTTCTCAAAGCCCAGACCCTCGATCAGCGTCGCGTAATAGGGCGCGTTGTACTGCTCCTCAAAGGTTGAGAGCTGGTCAAAGCCGTCGACCAATAGTCCCTCACGCTCGAGGTCGGAGAAGCCGAGCGGGCCGTGGATCGTGTCCATGCCCTTTTTCTTTGCCCAGCTTTCTACCGCGCCGAAGAGCTTTGCGGCTGCCTCGGGGCTGTCGATCGCGTCGAAGCGGGTGAAGCGCACGCGCTTTTCGTTGTTCTTCTGATTCGACGCGCGCTGGATGATCCCCTGGATCCTGCCGACGGGCTTGTCGCCGTCATAGGCGAGGAAGTTGACGATATCACAAGTGTCGTTATAGATAAAGTCCTCTTTGAACATCGACTTTTCGTCACCGTACAGCGGCGGGACGAAATACGGATTGTCCCGATACAGATCGAGCGGGAAATCGATGAACTGCTTTTGTTGTTTTTTGGTTGATACTTCTTTGATGGTGATCATATATTTCCTCGATTTCGTGATGCATCAATAACAGGTCGTTCTTTCGCTTGGAGAATGTCCCTGTGGGACACGGACGACCATTGGTCGTCCCTACTGATCCCTGATCACTGACTACTGACCACTCTTACAGGGATCTTCTCTTGGCGTGGAAGCAGACGCCGACGGTGTTGGGGCCGCAATGGCTGCCCGCGGTCGGGTTGACATCCACGATCTCGGTGCGCAGGTCATCGCCGTATTTTTCCTTGAGCATCTTCTCGATGCCCTCGGCGATATCGCGGCAGTCGGCGTGACCGACCAGCACGCGGTGATCCTTGACGTTCTCGCCGAGCTGATCAACGAAGCTTAACAGGCGCTCCATCGCCTTGACTCTGCCCTTTTCCTTACCGACGGAGACCATCTTGCCCTCTTCGTTCATATAGATGATCGGACGGATGCCCAAAAGGGTACCCATCGTGCCCGCGATACCGGACACGCGTCCGCTGTGCTTGAAGAATTTGAGGTCGTCGGCAAAGAAATAACAGCCGACCTTGTTCACCTCGGTCTTTGCCCATTCGAGCATCTCCTCGGCGGTTTTGCCCTCTTTATACAGATCGCCGATCTCCTTGACGGTCATCAGGGAGCACAGGGTGATGCCCATCGTATCGATCTCATAGAATTTGCAGTCGGGGTATTGCTCCGACAGCTCCTTGACGGCGATATCCATGTTGTCAAAGGTCGCCGTCATATTGCGCGAAAAATGCACATACAGGATATCGTTGCCCGCCTTGAAATGCGGCTCAAAGTAATCCTTATACTTTTGAGTGGAGATCGCCGAGGTGTTCGGGAGCACCCCGCCGCGGAGCTGATCGTAGAACGCGTGCGCGTCGAACTCGTCAAAATCCTCATAGGGATAGGTGGTGACGCCGTCGATCGAGTACGGCATACTGATCAGATGATAGCCGAATTCCTTCGCTTCGGCAGGGGTGATATCGGTATCGGTATCGGTAAATAAAACTAACATGATAGAATCCTTTCTGGTGGTATGATAGCCTTCCCCTCAGAT
>NZ_JAEQMG010000115.1 GCF_016680995.1 Ruminococcus difficilis
AGCTTCAAAAATGTATTTTGAACAGCGTCCTCAGCGTCATTTTTATTTTTGCAATAACTGAGCGTTGTTCTATATACAACATCGATATATTTACCTGCAATTCTATTAAACTCGGCAGCTTCCATACATTCCTCCCCTTTCCAAGATAATAGCAACAAAGGAACAATCTCCTTACGATGCTTTTGAAAGACCTTTCACTATACTAACAACTCAAAACAGCAAAATATCCCAAAAATATAGAAAAAAATTTTAAGGCTATGATAACAGTACCATAGAACAGCCAATCTCACAATAGAAAAACGCCGCCAAGCAGGAGAATGTCCCACTTGGCGGCTGTGATTTATAATTCTAAATTAGAAATTTATTCCCACTCGATAGCACATAAACAAATCTGTGTATGAATTATTATCTGTGCTATCTGTGGTACTTTTGATTATTTGATATATCCATATTCTCCTGCCTATATCCCCTCTTGTTATCATTTTGTTATCAGCGTTGATAACAGCGAGAGTATTTAGCTGTGTTGGATAAACTTTTCTGTACGGTTATTATACCGCATTTTAGTTCTGTTTTCAATAGGATTTGTATATTATTCGTATCTTTATTGCAATCGAAACAGTGTAACGATTTTAGGCTTCAAAAGGCGCTGTTTATGCGCCCTCTGAGGAGCAAAACTTGATTATTAGGGTAAATATAATTACCATAAACCTTTTGCCGTTACAGGTGAGTTTAATTGTTTATACATTATTCCCTATAATATTCAATTTGCGTATCTCTTCAAATACAGCCTGCATTCCGTTCACACCGGGGATATGTGCGCTGTTGGGTATGACTTTGCAAGTAAGATTTGGATTATCAGATTCTTCAACGAAGGAAACAATACTGCTTGTGCAAGTTACTATATCTGTCTCTCCCTGAATGATATGATACGGAACAGACACGCTTTTCAGAGATTCACGCAAATCAAGCTCTGACAGCTCCGTAATAAGGCTTGTGTTTTTCATATAACCGTTCATTACAATTGCCTTAAAATCTTTGAATTTGTAATCGGGACTTGTCATAATGCCACGGATTATTTTGCCCACTTTAGCTTTCGGTTCGTTTGGATTGTTGTAGCCGTATGTATACTTACGTATTGCACTACTCAGTCTCATCGCCGTCTTATTATTAAATTCTTTGGAATCAACAGCTGTTTTGAGTTCGATTTTTAGTTTTTGGGGTGCTTTAGATTTCATCAGCGCATCTATTGTTTCTTGGCTTTGCATCAGCTGATAGAGCACCTGACCATATGTAATCACCCCGTCAATTATTTCAGAAGACCTTTCCGCAACCATTGCAGATAAAACCGATCCCCAAGACATTCCTAAAAGCCAAACAGCATTTTGAGGGAATCTTCTTTTGATTTCCTTAATTAACTCAATGGTCATATTTACAAAGTCATTAATAGATACATCGTCGGGCAGCTTTGCATTATTGATACCGCAACCGTATTGATCCCAAGACACAAGAATACAGTTATCCGTGAATTCGGGAAACAAGCCTCTTGCACCGACGCAGAACGGAATTGGTGAACCCGGACCGCCGTGCAACGTAATAACTACTGGAAGATTCTCGTATTTTCCTTCTATCAGCACCTTCTGCAGATAACCGCCCAAAACAAACTCTTCAACTGTTGATACTTTGTTTGCTTCTATGATTGCTTTTCTTTGTCTATTCATCACATTTCCTCATTTCAATTAAAAATTGTTCATACCACTTGATTGCAAAAGACATTAAATCACGCCCAAAACGCGCGGCAGCAAGCTGATAAAAAATAATATCTTTCGCTTCATTATCCAAATTATCGTAATTGATTGATCGTATGAATAATCCTGATTCATCGCAAATCATCTTCAATGAATCATATTTATTCTTTAATTCAGTAATGTACTCCTGAGTATTTTCAAAACGGTTTTCCTGTTTTGAAAAACCCATAAAATAAATCTTCGATAGTTCGGGACACTTTATCCCCGCAGAATCAATGGGGCTGTTAATCCAGTTGTTAAATTCCCGTCTGCCGGCATCGGTAATATAGTATTCTTTTTTCTTCTTTCCATTATCCTGAATATCACGGTAATCAATGTATCCGTTATTCAGGAGTTTCTTTATAGCTGCCTGAATGCTTCCGGTGCTGCTGCTGTACATAATATTCAGCCCTTTATCAATTCGGCTTCTCAATTGATAAATTGTCCTGTTGCTGAGTATTAACAACCCAAGAATAATATAGTCCGTACCCATCCCTCCGATATTACTAATAGTAACATAATAATAACATCGTCCGCCTCATTTGTCAATAGAAAACGCCGCCAAGCAGGAGGTTAACCCACTTGGCGGCTGCACTTATCAGGTGTAAACCAACTCTGTATTTACAATCTCTGTTGCTCGGTTGCGAATATTGTTCATCCTTGCAACCCACAACATTTGATTTTCTGCTTTGAGCTGTTCGGTTACGCCTTCTTTTTCGGCGAGTTGTTTTACTAACCGAAAGAACATATCCTCTGCCTGCTCGTCAATGTCGGCGAGATATGCGGTGAGCTTACAGGTTGTCATCAGATTGGTATAGCGGATTTTATGATGCTGCTTGATGTAGCGCAAATGCCGCTTGCCCCAAATACCGATTTCAACCTTTGGCTGTTCGGGGAGCGTCAGACACGGAAGGTAATAATCGCCTTGCAGCTCGTATTGAATGCCTGTTTTCTTGTCATAAATTCTCTTTTCCATTGTTCATCAACCTTTCATAATATATTAGCGTGCGTCACGCTGTTTTGACTTTTTGAAACTTCTCGCCTGCTCGATAATCTCATTGAGCTTGCGCTTTCCGAAAACCTTTTCCAACAGGCGGTACCCTTTGTTCTGCTCACGGAGCATACCGTTGAGCTCTTTGAGCTTGGAGTTTTCATATTTCAGATGTTCGTTTTCACGGTGCAATCTGCCGTTCAGATTATTGATACGGTGGTAATTCTCCCAGCCCTGATAACTTTTGGCGAGGACGGTTCGGACAAGGTTTTTTAACCGGTTAATCAGCGGATCTACAAACTTTTTCTTGTAGCTCTTTGCCGTCATCAAGCCCTGCGGCTCATGGAGTTGCAGTTGCGGATCTTCGTCAAGCTGCTTTTCGACGTCGCCGAGAATTTCCTTTGCTTCCTCGATTTTCTCAACCGTCGCTTTCAGTCCTTTGACCTCTAATTGCTTTTCTTCAATCTCCCTGTCAAGCTCGGCAACCTCTTTGGCTCGCTCCTGCTTTTTGTAATCAAGGACGGACAGATGCTGTTCGTGAGTGCCCTTCTGCTCCCACTCGATACCGTGCCGCTCCATAATCTGAGCAAGGACTTCCTTTTCGGAAAGTATCCAACGGTTCAACTCGTTGTCGCTCTTTCCCTCGCCTTTGAAGCCCATATTAAGCATAGCCTGTTTCAGCGAAACTCGTTTCTCCAAACCTCGCTTGCTCCCGGTGGTGAATGGTACAAAGTCGATATGGATATGCGGCGTCGCTTCGTCCATATGAAGGTGAGCGGAGAACACTCGCAGGTAGGGATTGCGCTCTTGGAAGCCTTGATAGTATTCGTCGAGGATTGTCCTCGCAAGCTCGGCGTGTTCTCCTGTCGCAGACATATCGTCCTTGTTGCCTATTTGGAAGATGATCTCGTGGAACAGCTTTTCCTGCTTTCCGGACTCAATATGCTTGTAATAATCGGCTATCTTTCTGTCCTTGCGTTTCTGTTTATCGTTGTACTGTTTCAGAGCTTCATCAAACATTTCGTGATACACTTTCTTGATTGGCTCATTACAGTAATCTATATTCAAATGGGTACGCTCGCTGTCCACGTTCTCCGCCGTAAACGCTCGGCTGTTGTGCGTGACAGAGCCTTTACCCACCATAGCGCTGATCGTTCTCTTCATTTATCTACCTCAAATCTCTAATAATATTCATCTATCTTTTTACTGAATTGCTTACTCGGGTTCTGTTACTCTTGCCAAGAGTAACGCAAAAGCACTTTTGACAGCAGAGCTATCAAAAATGCAACCTGCGAGCAGGTTTTGCGCTCTCCGAGGGGCAAGGGCAGCCCTTTGAAAAGGGCTCCCTGCACCCAGCAAAAACTTTTGTATTGTCACTTCCCGAAAAGGAACATTGCAAGATTGCAGGTATCTATACTGCTGCAATGTTGCAACCTTGACTATGCGGCAAGCTGCCAATACC
>NZ_JAEQMG010000116.1 GCF_016680995.1 Ruminococcus difficilis
ACGGGGAATGTAATTTTCACCAAGCCGACAGAGGTGTAAACACCCTCCAGCTTTTTGAATGCATGCAGAACCAAGTCGCTTGCCTTATAGAAAACGTTTTCTTCATCCTCCGAAGTCAGCGCGACCGTGCAGTGCGGCACCCAGCAGTCGGGCTGCTTGTACCACGCCCATGCCGACGCTTCAAATTCCTGCATCAGCACGTAAAGCTCGCTGTGCAGCTCATATATGCTCCTCGTCATTATCGGTGACAGGAAGATCGTTTTCGTGTAGTTGAACATTCCGACGGCATCAAAGAGCGCAGGGAATGTCTTATGGTCGTTTGCAAACTTTTCGAGCAGCTGTGCGCACCTGTCAACGTCAATATCATTGTAAACCGCCAATGTCACATGCGGTCTTGTTTTCCATTCCAGATACTTCGTGCTTAGTCCCGCGTCGGCGATCTTTTGCGCCAAGCGCATGATTTTTTCTTCTGTTACTTTGTCAAAATACATCTCGATTGCGTACATCATTTACACTAACACCTCGTTTTCAATATTTTTTACGGATGATGATACTGCCCGTGGCGCTTGGTTTTGCCGTCGCCGTACTGAATGGAGAATTTCGGGCACAGGTGCAGACAGCGCAGGCATAGCGTGCAGTGCTCCTTTGTCCAGACTGGCTTGCCGTTTTGGATTTTGATTGCCTGCACAGGGCATTGCTTGGCGCACAGGCCGCATCCGATACAAGAATCTTCAACATAGAAATTGCTCGTCCTGCGCGCTTTCAGATACATTTTATCCGACAACGTGCGGACAAAATACGGCGCTTTAGGCGTGGCGTGGTTGCCATTCACCCTCGCTTTGATATTTTCAATCAACTCCGCAAGTTTATTATCGGCTTCAACATTTTGACGGCGCACCTTTTCGGCGTCGCTCAGGTCAAACATCGGCGTCCAGTTGTCAGGCATTTTAAGGCTGAATGCAGCGTTGAGATCAATGCCCTTCTTTTGCAAAAGTTTCTTCGCGTCCGTTCCGCTGCAGCCCGGTGTTGTGCCGTAGGTCGCAATGGCGAAAGCGTAGATTTCTCCCTCTGCGGTTATGTTGGCTTTCTCCAGAAACTCGCGCATGATGGCGGGTACCTCCCAAAAGTGTGTTGGAAATACAATGCCGAAAATCTCACCTTTTTTCAAAGCAATTTTGCCGTCGCTGTCCTCAACAGAAACCGCCTTGTCATCGACCGCCGACGCGATTTGTTCGGCAACATATTGGCAGTTTCCCGTTCCGCTAAAATAGATTATCATCCGTATGCTTCCTTTCATTTCTTGTTTCCTGATAAATTGATTCTCGGATTCGGGTGATTCGTCACTGGAATAACGTTCAACAGTCATAAAATCACTAATAGAACAAACACGTCAGCAAATCCCAATACATATGCAGGGTAATCGGGATCCAGATGCTTTTGCTTTTTATAAATGACCAACTGAAAATGACGCTCAATATGGGCACACACAAGAAATTCAGACTTGTGAAACTATCAATAAACATTCCGTTTGCTATCCAGATCGGGAAATGGATCAGCAGAAACATGACCGCATTGATAATTATCGGCAGCCATTTTCTTTTTTCGCTGACGGAAACATTCAACAGCCAGCCGCGAAAAACCATCTCTTCCGTAATACCTACAAAAAGAACATCAATCAAATCGCTGCAGCTGAAGCTGTCGCTGACAGCCAATCCGCCTTTACGAATAAAAGTGCCAATAATCAAATAAACAGTAAAAACCAGATATACAGGGATATATTTAAGGAGCTTCACCCGATTTGTAAACATATCCTTTAATCCGATATATACTTCATCCCTGAAATACCGCACTAAACAAACCGCAGGCAAAACCCAGACCAGAACTTTAACGATTCCTTCTGTTATGAATGAAAGAATAACCTCGTCGGAAACAACACTTCCGACCGCGCTTCTGCCGAATAATTCCCACAACGCCCAGACTCCGTAAAAAACGAGAGAATAAATAATTATTATCGGTATTTTCGCTTTCTTTTCTGTTTTTACTTTCAATATTATGATCTCCTGAATTCCGATTTGCTCTTCTATTTCAAAAACACATATTTCTTCAATCTGTCCATCGCTTCCGTTACAAGCGAATGCGGCAGCGCGAGATTCATTCGGATTCCCCACGGATCGTGGAACGGCGCGCCCTGCTGCCACGCTACGCCGACGTCCCAGCCTCTTTGAATCAAATCGTCTATCCCGATTCCGTGCCGCTTGCAGTAAGCCTCGCAATGCAGGAACAGCATATAGGTTCCCTCGGGCTTTGATACCTCAACGCCGTCAAATTCGTTTTGAATAAACGAAAAAGCATCGTTGACATTCTCGGACAGCACCTTGCACAGCTCATCCACCCAAAGGTGTCCTTCAGGCATGTACGCGCCGATTAGAGCGTGCATTGACAGCACGTTCATCGAATTGTAGTGGCTCATATCCGATTGCTTTCTCATTCTGTCTCTGAGGTAATCGCTATAGATGACGTGATAGCTTCCGATCAAGCCCGCAAGATTAAAGGTCTTGCTGGGCGCGTAAACGGCTATAGTTCTGTTTTTCGCGTCATCGGAAATGCTCTGAGTAGGAATGTGCCTGTGTCCGTTGAGGAGAATGTCCGACCATATTTCGTCGGAGATGACAACGCACTGATTTTTGCGGAATATCTCCATCGCTTTTTCAAGCTCATCCTGTTTCCATACTCTGCCGCAGGGATTGTGCGGACTGCAAAGGATGACAAGGTGAATGCGGTTCTTTCGTATGCGTTTGTCCATATCCTCATAGTCCATCCGCCATACGCCGTTTTTGTCCTTCCTCAGCGGGCTCAGCTCGGCGACTCTGCCTGTATTTTCCAACACATGTGTAAAGCCGATATAGGTGGGGCTGTGCAGCAATATCTTCTCGCCGGGTGTGGTGAACGCCTGAATAGCCGTGCTGACGCAGCCGAGCACGCCGTTTTCGTAGCCGATGTTTTGGGCGCTCAAGCCCGTTACACCGTTGCGCTTTTCGTGCCAGCCGATGATGCTGTCGTAATATTCCTTTGTGGGGATGTAGTAACCGTAGGCAGGGTGTTCTGCTCTTTTGATGATTTCCTGCGGGATCGTGGGGACTGTGGGAAAATTCATATCAGCTACCCACATAGGGATAGCCGAAAAGCCGTCCTTCGGTTTTGTCGGAACAACCGCCCAACTGACGTAAGCGCCGATCGCGTCAACCGCCAATGCGTCCTTACCGCTGCGATCCATAATGGTTGTAAAATCGTAAGTCATAACCGTACACCCCACAGAAATTTTCTATGTTTTATCATAACAGAAAGCCGCGCAGTTGTCCATAACCGGCGCGGGAAAACTTTCTGTATGGGGATTTTTATTACCTTGTATGGATAACAACCCTCCGTGTGATTCCGGTGATTTTCTATTTATTTCATCTTAATCAAATATCACCAATAGTGCAAATGCCTTCAATTTCAAAAATGACGCTGACAGGATGCGGCAATTCAGATAATTCTTTGATAACTATCAAGCTGTCAGACAGTGATTGACAGAACTGACTGATGCTCTTTGTGATAATCAAATCAATCTTTCCTGATTTACAATCCGAGATTAGATTATTGAAAGACTCATGGTTTTGATTTGGGTTTCCATCTACAAACACATCGTCGCTGTAAATATCAATTAATTTCCAATTGGGATGTTCCCGTATTAAATTTTTATAATGATTCGCTTGATTTTCAAAAGAATCCTTCAAGGCGGAGCCGTTTGATAATGTGCGGGAATAAATAGCTAAACATGGTTTCCCACCACGGAAAGGGAGCGATTAAGGAAATTCCCTCAATCGCAAAAACAAAGGGCTTCAAGCATATTTTTGTATGCTCCGACCCCGACCTCATCAAATTTGGCGTGACAGCCAAGGTGACCAACTTGCTCGACGAGGCGGGTATTGCGTACACCGTTTATTCCGGCATCAAGCCCAACCCGACCATTGAAAACGTCAAGGACGGAATCGAGGCATTCAAGGCTTGCGGGGCGGATTCTATCATCACGATTGGCGGCGGTTCATCCATGGATACCGCAAAGGCAATCGGTGTCATTATTACGAATCCCGAATTTGAGGACGTCCGTTCTCTTGAGGATGTGGCTCCGACAAAGAATCACGCGGTCCCGACCATTGCGGTACCTACAACAGCAGGCACAGCGGCGGAGGTTACTATCAACTACGTTATCACCGACACCGAAAAAGAGCGCAAGTTTGTCTGCGTTGACGAACACGACATTCCTGAGGTTGCAATCGTTGACCCCGATATGATGTCCTCTATGCCGAAGGACTTGACAGCGGCAACAGGTATGGACGCGCTGACACACGCCATTGAGGGCTACACCACTAAAGCAGCGTGGGAAATGACAGATATGTTCCACCTCGAGGCGATCCGCCTGATCTCAAAGCACCTGCGCGGTGCGGTTGACAACATTCCCGAAAACTGCGAGGGGATGGCTATGGCACAGTATGTCGCGGGAATGGGCTTCTCCAATGTCGGTCTGGGAATTGCGCATTCCATCGCGCATACCCTCGGCGCGCATTACGACACACCTCACGGTGTTGCCTGCGCGATGATGCTCCCGATTGTAATGGAGTACAATCAAGAATACACAGGTGAAAAATTCCGTGAAATCGCTCGCGCTATGGGTGTTGAAGGCGTTGACGATATGTCGCAGGACGAGTACAGAAAAGCGGCGATTGACGCGGTGAAGAAGCTTTCCAGTGATGTCGGAATCCCCGAGAAGAACGAGAGGGTTAAGGCAGAGGATTTGGATGTCCTCGCCGCCGACGCTTTTGCCGATGCTTGCCGTCCGGGAAATCCGAGGGATACAAGCGTTGAGGACTTAAAAGAGCTGTATAAAAAAATTATGGTTTAATATGCAATAATCTTAAATGACTCTCAAATCTATGGTCTAAACGATAACCCCAATATCTAAACGATAGCCGAAGGTCTAAACTTTTCCTACCATAAACCTAAACGATAGCTTTCAAAAGTCTAAACGATAGCTCCGATGGTCTAAACGATAGGTCTTTCATTATTATAAACATCAAATCTTGATAGTTCTAAATCCTTAAAACTACGCTTATCCCATGTTTTTAAATATGCGCCATATGTTCCTGTTGTATTGGAAACGGACGGTAACTATACTTTGCATATATATAATAAACAGCTCCCGAGGCTTCAATAACTTCGGGAGCTTTTTTTACTGTGTATTTTCTGTGTAGAATATGTCTTTTTAAGTATCTTCAACTGTCTGCAACTGTCATTGATAAAATCGAACTTTTGCCCATCGATTTGTTCAGTGTTTATGCGGTTTTCGGCTGTTTACGGCAAAAGAAAAAGCCCTGATTTCAAATCAGAGCTTTGGTCGAGGTGACAAGATTCGAACTTGCGACCCCATCGTCCCGAACGATGTGCGCTACCAAACTGCGCTACACCTCGAAAAAAACAGCCTCGAGAAACTCGAGGCTTTTGGCAGCGGAATAGGGATTCGAACCCCAACAAACAGAGTCAGAGTCTGTCGTGCTACCGTTACACCATTCCGCTATGTGTTTGCATCCCGTATGCAACAGTAGTTATTATATATTATTTAGGACGTTTTGTCAAGGGTTTTTGAAAATTAATTTAATCTTTTTTTCGCGATTCTTATATCTCTGCCAAAGAAGTTAAGTTTTTCGGCTTCTCCGTTCAAACGTGAAACCAATCGGTTCGAATATGTCTTTTCCAGTTCACGCATTGTGAGGTTGGTGTTGATTATAACCGGCTTGCGCGAGAGCAGCCGCGAATTAATCAGATTGTAAATGTGCGAAACCGAGAACTGACTGTTGAATTCCGTACCGAGATCGTCGATAATCAGCAGGTCGCAGTCAGTCGCCATGTCCAGCAGCTCGTCGTTTTCGGTTCTCCGGCGCATTTGGGTTTCGTAATGCGCGATAATCGCGGGAGCCGAAACATAGATTACCCCGTATCCTCTGCGGATAACCTCGTTTGCAACGGCGAGGGAGAGGTGGGTTTTTCCCAGACCGGTCGCGCCGCACATCAGCAGGCTTTTCGAGTTGGTTGTAAAGTTATGCGCATAGCTTTTGCAGTAGCGAACAACTCTATCCATGTGCTGACGAGGATTAATGCCGTTCTGGTCTGCTTCGTCGGGGTAGAAGTCAATGCGGAAGCTGTCGAAGGTCGAGAGAGTCAGCGGTGCGTGACGGTTCAGTTCTTCGCAGGCGCATTCGGTCAGTGCTTGTTTCAGACAGCCGCACATCAGCGTAATGCCGTTCTCGTCGTAGTATCCCGTGTCCGAGCAGCGTTTGCAGGTGTAGTCCGGTTCGAGAGCGTCAGCGGAATAACCGTTTGTGACAAGAAGCTGCTTAAGCTCCTCCTGCATAGAGAGGTTTTCGTTTTTCAGCCTTTCAAGCTCCTCGGCTACGTTTCCGCCGGCTACAACCGCTCTCGCGGCGCGGATTCCACTGTTTCCGATACCTTTTTCAAGCTCTGCAGCTCGCGGAAGCTTTGCGAAGATTTCCTCGCGTCTGAAATCCGCGTTGCGGCGAGCCTCCAGACGTCTTTGCGCAAGCCTGTCAGCCGCCTTTTTTTGAATTATGCTGCTGTATCCCATAAAGTTCTCCCGTGTTATTCAAAATCATCAAGTCTGTTAATCTGTTCAAGCTCCTCAATATCATATGAGCTGGCTGCGGAGACAGGTTCCTTTTTCTTTTTTGCGTTCTCAAACTGCGCAAGATCGTTTTTATTGCGGATTCCGTTGCTGTGCCAGCGCTTTAATATGCCGTCAATATAGTTGAACTTCATTTCGCCTTTTGTGTCCACACAGCGCTCGTACGCCTCGCGAAGCATATCGGGAGAGAACTTCCATTCCGAAACCCAAGTATTGCAGTAGTCAAGCTGTTTTTTGCTAGGCGAACCGGCGTTTTTCAGTCCGAATGACGAGGAAACAATAGAGTAGCATTTTGTTCGCTGGGTTGCGAGACGGATTTTGTTGTCGGCTTCCTCAACCGAATTAACGCCGTCGTTTGCCCAAGAAACGCCGAGCCTTTCAATCGTGCGCATATTGCCCTTGTCAAGGCTGATTGCGTACTGAATGAGCATCAGTATTACGTCCAGCGGAAGTCCGCAGGTGTCCTTAAGCATGAGCAGCGTCGAGATATCAGCGGTTGACAGCGTCTTGCCCAGCGCTGTTTGTGCTTCGCTTACTATAATTTTCAATTCTTCGTCAACCGCAAGCTGCTGCACCGTGAACACGTAGTCGGGCTTTTGCGGCTTTGTGACCGTGAAATGCGGCTTTTCAGGTTCCGCAGGGATTTCCTCGGCTATGGGGGTTTCCTTTACCTCCGGTTCCTGAAAAACAGGTTCCTGCAGTGATGATATTTCTTTTTCAGAATTATTCACAGGCGAATAAACCTGATTGTCCTTTTGAAGAATACCCATGCTTACCCAGTAATCAAGCGCTTCGGGAATATCCGTTACATTCACGCCGGTGCAAGCCGAAATATCCTTGTTGTCAAGCGTTTTGTCCGCATTGCGCAGAACATAGAGGAGTACTTTCAGTTTTACTCCGTCCGAAAATTTCAGACCCTCGTCAACAACCTTTGAGGGCACTGCAAAAACAGAGCGCCATGCTCCGAGATTAATCGTTACCG
>NZ_JAEQMG010000117.1 GCF_016680995.1 Ruminococcus difficilis
TGGCGGCAGTTTTTATGGCTAATTATAACGACGACTTTGTCGATATTTCTTCAACGGAAGACATCGATAAAGCATACGGGAAAGACAACAGAAGACCGCAGCCTAGGAAGAAAAAGAATAAAGGCTTGGGACGCAGGATCTTCGTTCTGGTGCTTTCCCTGATCATGCTCCTTGTAGGTTCGGGATTACTGTATTACTACAAAGTTCTCGACAGTATGACGTTCAAAGAGCTCGATCCCGCACCCGTTACGGCGACCACTAACGTTTCCGAGACCACTACCTATTCCATCGCCAGCGGCGGCGCGACACTGCTTTCCAGTGACAACGTACTGAATATCCTGCTCTTCGGTCAGGATTCACCCGCGACAGAACAGGACCACGGCCGTTCCGATACGACGATCCTCTTATCCATCGACAACGTGAACAAGAAGCTCAAGCTGACTTCTTTCCAGCGCGATACCTACGTCAGTATCCCCGGACACGGCGACAACAAGATTAACTCCGCCTTCACCTTCGGCGGCGAGCGTCTTTCCATCGACACGATCGAGACCAACTTCGGTATCAAGGTCGATAAGTACGCGACGGTCGATTTCTCGTCCTTCCGTCAGGTCATCGAAGCCCTCGGCGGCGTCGATATCGAGCTGACACTCGAAGAGATCAAGTATATCAACGCCCAGATCGACGTCAACGATCAGACGGACGTTACTTCGTTCCTGACTTATGATCCGTCTAAAGAAAAGCAGATGGTACACCTCGACGGCTATCAGGCGCTCTGGTACGCAAGAGACCGCGGCGAGGAGAGCCTCGGCGGTAATCCCGAGTACAGCTTCTCCGGCGACGACTGGGATCGTACCTCCCGCCAGCGCAATCTGATCGAGACCATCATCAAGAGCAGTGGTATAATTTTGACAAAATTTGACACGGAAGGATGGAAGAAACATGGTACAGGTACGTTATTACAGCGGATACATCCGCAACTTCAAAAAAGTCTGTGAGGAGCTCGGGATCACCCCGCTCAGCCGCGAACAGCGCGAGGAGCAGATCCTGATCAATGGCTTTGAGAAATGGGGCACGGAGCTGCCCGAGCACATCTTCGGCGCATTCGCGTTCGCGCTCTATGACGACGCGGCGGACAAGCTCTATGTGTTCCGCGATCCGGTCGGTCAAAAGCAGATGTTCTATGCCGTTGCGGGCGATGAACTGCTCTGCTCGGGCGATATCGACGCCATCGTGACCGACAGCCGTATTGAGAAGCGCCTGAACATGCGTATGCTCCAGCAATATCTGTTCTACGGCTATCCGATCGGCGAAGAGACCTTCTATGAGGGCGTGTACAAGCTGGGGGGCGGTCATTTCCTCGAATGGGACGGCAAAAGCCTCAAGAAGAACTGTTACTTCAAGCCGCTCTTCCGCCCCGAGGACAAGTCCATCGACGAGTTCGCCGACGAGATCAAGGCTGTCGTGACCGAGATCCTCGAGGAGGAGCGCGCGGATACCGAGCTGCCGTATAAGGAATCGTTCCTCTCCGGCGGCGTGGATTCCTCCTATCTGCTGGCGGCGAGTGACGCGCAGTGCGCCAACACCGTCGGCTATGAGGAAGCGGATTTCAGCGAGGCGCACCTCGCGCGGCAGACTGCCGAGCACTTCAATAAGGGCTTCCGCGTCAAGATGATCACTCCCGAGGCGTATTTTGAGCGCATCCCCACCGTGATGGATAAGATGGGTCAGCCCCTCGGCGACGCCTCCGCGGTGGCGTTCTCCATCGGCTGTCAGGCGGTCAAGGAGCATGCCGACGTCGTCTATTCGGGCGAGGGCATCGACGAATTCTTCGGCGGTTACAACGCTCATAAACGCAAGATCCCGAGCGACTGGGTCTATCTGACCTGCTCCCATATCATGAATACGGACGTCGTCAAGGCGCTGATGATCGATTTTGACGAGAATGTCAAGCCCTCCGATCCGCTGATGGAGCTGTGGGAAGAAGCGAAGCAGGAGGATCAGCTCGATTCCAAGCTGACGATGGATATCTCCTTCTGGCTCGACGGCGACATCTACCTCAACACCGACCGCACCTCCACCGCCTGCGGGATCGAACTGCACACGCCGTTCTCCGATTACCGCCTGTTTGAGGTCGCCAGCCGTATTCCGTCCGAATATCAGTTCCGCGAGGAACAGAATAAATATGTGTTCCGCAAGGCGGCGAGCAGTATCCTGCCCTACGAGTCCGCGTTCCGCAAGAAGGTCGGATTCCCCGTGCCGGTGCGTCAGTGGCTCGCGGATGAGCGCTATAATCAGCCCGTGAAGGAGAAGCTCTTCGGCAGATCGTCGCAGACCTTCTTCGATCAGGATCAGATGAAGGATCTGTGGGAGCGCTTTGTCGGCGGCGAGTCGCTGCTGTGGAACCGCGTCTACGCGATCTACGCCTTCCTGCTGTGGTATGATCTGAAATTCTGAGAGTGATTAGTGGTCAGTGGTCAGTGGTTAGTGATCACTGACCACTAATTTTCTATCCCAGCGCCACATCCAGCGACATCATCAGGGTGAAGCCTGTGGCGAAGAACATCACGCCGATGTGCGAGTGCTCACCCTGCGTCATCTCGGGGATCAGCTCCTCGACCACCACATACACCATCGCGCCCGCCGCGAAGCTCAGCAGATACGGCATCGCGGGGACGATCAGCGCGGCGCACAATAGGGTCAGGGCGCCGAAGATCGGTTCCACCGCGCCCGACAGCACGCCGCAGAGAAAGGCTTTCGGTTTGCTCTTGCCCTGTGCGTGCAGGGGCATGGAGATGATCGCGCCCTCGGGCAGATTCTGGATCGCGATCCCCAGCGCCAACGCCAACGCGCCGCCGAGGGTGACGTTCTGCGTTCCGGTCATGAGCCCCGCGTACACCACGCCCACCGCCATCCCCTCGGGAATGTTATGCAGCGTAACAGCCGTCACCATCAGGGCACGGGCACGCGTGCCTTTTTTCTGAGCGACTTTACTCTGCGTGTCTGCTTTTGGATTGTCTAAGTAACGGCGCAGGAGGGGGATGACCCGATCCAGCAGGAACAAAAAGAGGATGCCCAGCCAGAATCCGATGAACGCGCACAGGAACGAGAAGCGCCCCATGTGCTCCGACTGCTCGATCGCGGGGATGATCAGGCTCCATACCGAAGCAGCGATCATCACACCCGCCGCAAATCCCGTGAGCGCCCGCGAGAGACCTTTGCCGAAACGGTGCTTCATAAAGAAAACCGCCGCGGCTCCCAACGCCGTGCCCCAAAACGGTATCATCAATCCGAAGATCACATCTGAATTTATCATGTACCTTGCTTCCTTATCCCATTGAATTCCTGATACGATCAGTACTATCATCCTATGCAGGGTGGATGGGGGAGGTGAATGGGATCGGGTGCGGGTGCAATATTCTGTATCACTGTAACGTGTTGCGAAATCACAAAAGCCTTCCCGCGGGGAAGGCTTTTGTGTGTTATCGAAAACTAAATTTCTAATTCCTAATTACTAATTCCTAATTAAACAGGAGGGTTTCCCTGTTCGGGCTCGGTGGGGAGCAGATATTCGATCGTGCTGCCGGTGCGGTCGTAGTCGCTGATGTAGTTGTCCTTGCTGCCCAGGCACCGTACCGTATAGGTGCGGCTCTTGCCGATCGGTGCGGCGATATCGACAAACTCGGTGTCCTCGGTCACGCCGAGACGCTCCCAGCCGTCGTCGCCTATGTAAAAGACGCGGTACTGCACAGCGCCCTCTACGGCATCCCATTTGATGCTCACGCCGTCCTTGGTGCTTTCCAGCGCGGTGATCCGCGGGGTGGCGACGCCGGTGTAGGTGATCGTCCAGCCCTGCTCGTTGAAGTTGCTCGCGAAATCGCCGTGATCGTTGAGCGCGCGGATGGTATAGCGGCGGGTCGCGCCGTAGGGCGCCTTGTCGTCAAAGAACTCGGTGTCCGTCGTTTCAATCAGACGATCCCAGCCGTTGCTGCCGCGGGCATAGACACGGTAGGCGGTCACGCCGTCGATGGCGTTCCATTTCAGGCGGATACCCTCGGGCTCATTCTTTACCTCGGTGAATGCGGGGTTCTCAACGCCTCTGTAGGTCGCCTTCCAACCGTCCTTGTTGTAGTCGCTCATAAAGCCGCCCTGCTCGTTGACACAGCGCACGGTGTAGCGATACTCGGTGTCCAGCTCACAGTCCTTGTCAAAGTAAGCGGTGTCGGTCTGCTCCGAAAGCCTTGTCCAGCCCTGATTTGCGAGCTTGCGATAGACACGGTATCTGACCGCGCCCTCCACGGGCTCCCATGTGAAGCTGATACCGTCGGCGTTACTGTCGATTTCGGTGATCTGCGGTGTCTCAACGCCCTTGTAGTTGACCTTCCAGCCGTCATAGTTGCAGTCGCTCATGAAGCCGCCCTGCTCGTTGACACAGCGCACGGTGTAGAGGTAGTCGGTGTTCTGTGTGACGTCGCCGTCAAAATAGGTCGTGTCGGGCAACTGCGCGATCCTCGTCCAGCTGCCGCCGGGCGTCTTGCGATAGAGGCGGTAGTCGATCGCGTTCTCGACAGCGCCCCATGTGATGTTCACGCCGTCATTCTGCGCGGTCACTTCGGTGATCTGCGGAGTATCAACACCCTGATAATGCACCTTCCAGCCGTCATAGTTGCAGTCGCTCATAAAGCCGCCCTGCTCGTTGACGCAGCGCACGGTGTAGAGGTAATCGGTGTTCGGGTCGATGTTGCCGTCAAAGTAGGCGGTTTCGGGCAACTGCGCGATCCTCGTCCAGCTGCCGCCCGGTGTCTTGCGATAGAGGCGGTAGTCGACCGCGTTCTCAACAGCGCCCCATGCGATGTTCACGCCGTCGCTCTGCGGGGTGAGCTCGGTGATCTGCGGCGTCGCGATACCCTTATATTTGACGCTCCAGCCGTCGGAGTTGAAGTCGCTGACAAAGCTGCCCGCGCTGTTGATGCAGCGGATGGTGTAGACATAGGTCTCGCCCGCGGTGATATCCTGATCGACGAACTGAGTCGCGCTCGTCTCACCGATGCGCAGCCAATCACTGCCGGAGCGGCGATAGACACGGTACGCGTAGACGTTATCGATCGCGTTCCATTTCAGGCGGATGCCCTCGGGCTCGCTGATCGTCTCGGTGAACTGCGGCGTGTCAACGCCCAGATAGGTGTGCTTCCAGCCGGTGGTGTTATACTTGCTGACAAAGTTGCCCTTTGCGTCCACACAGCGGACGGTGTAGGTATAGGTGCCGTCTTTGCTGACGTCGGTGTCGACATAGGAGGTGTCGGTGGTCTCCGTCATCTTCCGCCAGCCGTATCGTGAGCTCTTGTAATAGACGCGGTAGCGGGTGGGGGAGTCATCGATCGTGTTCTGTACCGCGTCCCAACTGAGCTTGACGCCCTCTGTCGTGCTCTCCAGCGAGGTGATCGCGGGCGTGTCTAAGATATGATAGGTGTGCCTCTTGCCGGTCGTATCATAATCGCTGATGAAGTTGCCGTCGCGATCGACACAGCGGATGGTGTAGATGTAGGTCGAGCCGTCGCGGACGTCGCTGTCGATGTAGGAGGTCGACGCGGTCTCGGTCATGCGGCTCCAGTCATTGTAGCGGTTCTTGTAGTATACGCGGTATTTGTACGCGTCCTTAACGGCGTTCCACTTGAGCTGTACGCCGTCGGAGGTGCTGGAGATATCGCTGAATACGGGCGTGTCGACATGGATGGGCGCGTTGAAGCTGAAGATGCGGTAGCCCTTGCCGGTGCGTCTGCCCGAGTCGGTGAAGGTGTGGATGGTGTCATCCTCGGAGATGCCCTCGCCGTGGCTCCACTGTACCGCGTAGTAGGTATCGCTGCTGTCCACTCTCTTAGCGTCGGAGTCAAAGTAGCTGTGATTGGTGCGCGGACTGCCGCCCGACCAAAGCTCACTCGCGGAGGGCGCGCTCTGCTTGCGGAAGCATCCGTGACCGTTGCTGTCGAGGACGATGGTGCCCTCGCGCTGATCCCAGTAATAATCGCTGTCGGGATGGTCAAGCGCCGCCTGTGCCTTTGCCTTGCTGTTGAAGATCATGTATTTGGTGCCGAACTTGGTACCCTTGCCGCCCGAGGCGGTGTCGATCTGCAGCTCGATCAGGTTGGGCTGGGTGACCTTGGCGACCCACAGACCTCTGCTGTCGCCGATGGCGTGGACGTCGCAGTAGCGGTTTCTCTCACCGGCGCTGTCCCAGTAGATCCAGTCCTTGGGGCTGTCGCCGTAGAAGATGGCGTTGTGGTTGTCGCCTGTGCCGTACAGCCACATCAGATCTCCCTTTTCCAGTACGCCGGAATCATAGGCGTCGTCGACGGAGTCGAACCAGATGCGGTTGACGTCGTAGGTGTTCCATGACTGGGGTACGCCCGCCATGACGCTCAGGCGGTTGATCTTGTAGCTCGGAGCGCCGGACGCGACCGCGGATTTGTACAGGACATGCCATACAAAGCCCGTGCAGTTCATCGCCGCCACACCGGGGGTGTCATAAGCGCCGCGCGCGCCCGCGCAATCGCCCTGCGGATTGCGGTGGTCGTTGTGCGCGTAGGGGGTGCCTAAGTAGTAGTGAGGGTTGGCGCTGTCCGCGTCGTGGGTATCCATCCAGTTCATGTATTCGTCATAGTCGATGCCGAATGCCTCTAAAAAGGATTGGGAGCCGTACAGTCTGCCGCCGCCGTTGTTGTAGCCGTTCCAGCTCGCCGCGCTCGCGCTCAGCGTAGTAGGAACGATACCGACCGTCATCACCGTCAAAACGATGAGGATCGACAGCAGCAGGGATACGCCCTTTTTACATGCTTTCATTGTTCTACACTTCCTCGTTATTGACTCCCGCGACTGTCTGAAACAGGCTGTCGCGGGAGTGTTTTTATACAATGCCATTTTACCACAGTTTTCCTGCTATTACAATCAAATTTGACAAGATGTTCAAAAAACTTTTTCGATTCTGTGAATATATTGTATCTGTTCACAGTCTGCTATTGATTTTTATCCTCAGTTGTTTTACAATAATAATGAAACATACCAATGAGGTGATTGGATGAAAAGAATAATCAAACACAGCCTGAGTCTGATCCTCGCGTTGACGCTGGTGCTCGGCGCGGCGGTGATCTCCGCTTCGGCGGCGCCCGAGGTGGCAGAGGGTTATATCTATGTCCGAGAGGATTTTATCGACGACTACGGCTTTACGCGCGCGGTACAGTTCGCGCTGAATGACGCGGCGGATCACGCCACGGCGGAGTCGCCCTATACGGTCGTCGTTCCGAGGGGTGATTATGAGATGCGCGGCGCTATGCGGATCTTCAGCAACACGACGCTGGATCTGCGCGGTGTGACCATGCGGCGCGATGGCGCGGGCGCGGGCAATATGCTGCGTGTCGGCAGTGAGGACAGCGTCAACACCGGTGTGACCGGCTACGCGTATGAGAATATCCACCTGATCGGCGGCGTCTTTGACGGCGGCTTCGGCGAGAACACCATTATCAAAGCCTTCCATACCAGAAACTTCACGATGGACGAGGTGACGCTCCTCAACGAGAAGGAGGGTCACATGACCGAGTTCGCGGGCGTGGACGGTCTGACCATCCGCGGCTGTGTCTTTGAGAATCAGCAGCTCACCCCCGGCAACTACGGCTATGAGGCGATCCAGCTCGATGTGCTCCATCCGTTCCATGTCGCCAACGGTCGCAGTGAGGATCTGCCGATGACCAACGTGCTGATCGAGAAATGTATGTTCTCGGATATGCCCCGCGCGATCGGCTCGCATACGGCGGTGCATAACCGTCCGCATGACAACATCACCATCCGCGGCAATTACTTTACCGATATGAGCAGTATCGCGATCCAAGGGCACAACTGGACGAACGTGAACATCACCAAGAATATCATCGAAAACGCGCCTCGCGGTATCACGATGTATGCCGAGCCCGGCGGCTGTACCTATCTGTCGAGCAAATTAGCGGCAAAGGGCAATACGGACAGCCATGCGACCGACGCCTATCAGGCGCCCGGCAAAGCCAATATCACGATCGCCTACAACATTTTGACGGACATCGGCACGAGCGCGGACGGCTACGCTTCCTATTCCAGTCAGGGTATCGCCGTATTGGGCGAGAAGCTGGATACGACCTCTCCTGTCGGCGGAAATGATGAGAGCGGCGGTCTGCCTCCGGGCGACTACTACATCGACGGCGCTTCCATCCATGACAATATCATCGATGTGCGCGGCAACGGCATCCGTCTGGAGGATGTGCGCAATACATCCGTCACCGACAATGAGATCGTCTGCTCCAAAAACACCGTCCATAACGACAATTACTACGGCATCGTCGTGCGCGCCAACGCCTCCGCTTCGACCGTCAGCTATAATAACATCAGCGGCGCCGAGGTCAACGGCATCCAGATCGACGGCGGCAAAGGCGGCAAGGTCAATAACGTCCGCTTCAACCGTATCTCGAACTGCGGCAAGTACGGCATCGGCATCTATGATATGAGCATCGACAAGATCGAAGATAACGATATCATGAATACCAATAATATCGGTCTGTTCGCTACGGACTGCACGCTGAGCAACGTCCGCTGGAACCGTATCCGCTATTGTTCGGACGCGGGCATCTGGCTGACCTCCACCACGACGGCGACCACCATCAAGAGCAATACGACCGTCGGGTGCGCCGACTCCGATTCCTTCGGCAGAAACACCGTTCAGTCGCATTACTCCTCTGCTTCGGCGCTGACTAATTTCTATATCCCGTGGGATGTGACGGATAAGGCGGGCGCGAAGATGGGCGTGGGCTCGATCTTCCATATTGCCCCCGATGTGCGCCCCACCAACGCCATCGCCTCGTTCACTTATTCGAGCAGTGATGAGGATGTTGTGACGGTAGACGCGAACGGCATGGTCATTGCCGTTGCCGAGGGTCAGGCGACCATCACCGTCAGGTCGAATAACAATATCACAAAGACGTATGCCGTCACGGTAGAGGGCAGCGGCGGTGTATCGCACCTGACCGGCAAGCCCGCCGCGCCGGTGCTCATCCTCGGTGACGCCGACGGCAACGGCGTTGTCGAATCCGCCGACACCACCGTACTCCTGCGCAGGTTCGCGTACATCGACATCCCCTATGGCGATGTGACGCTCAGCCACGGCGACGTGAACGGCGACGACTCGGTGGATGTGCTGGACGTCTCGCTGATCCAGCGCTACCTTGCCAACATCAACACACCGTACCCGATCGGTGAACCGTTCTGATATTTCTAATAAAGAAAAAACACGTGGGTCAATGACTCACGTGTTTTTTATCGAAAAAGTTTTTGTCTATATAGAGTAAGCCGTTCCGAGGTTCCCTTTGGTAAAGGGGTCGCGTGCGACGCGCTGTCACTAAAAAGGCTCCCTTTTGTAAAGGAGATTCCCCTGCTAGGGGAAATGTCCGCAACGCGGACAAAAGGGTCTGCTGTCTCCGCTAGGAGGGCTCAAACCGATAAAAAACTGAGGGATTGTACGAAACTGTATGAGCGGAGCGAGTATCTCAATGATATTACCTAGATGATATCGCATAGTATCATAATAGAGTATCTCCCTTCGGTCGGTCAATTGATGCAATCCCTCCGAGCTCGCAAGCGAGCCCACCTCCCTTTACCAAAGGGAGGCTTCGTTATAGGCTCTTCAAAATATTACACGTGGGTCAATGACTCACGTGTTTTTTATATTCCATTTATGTTCAGTGCGCAAAGCACATGACGATCAGCGGGATCATGCACAGCACCCAGCCGATGATGAAGGTGATCAGATGCTTTTTCTCGGAGTGGACGGCGATGAACTCGCGGATCAGGGCACTCGGCCAGTAATAGAACGCCACATGACTGCCGACGCCGGTGCACTTCATCTTGTTTTTGCGGCAGTAGCGCAGCGCGCGGTATACGTGGTAGTTGCTGGTGACGAGGACGGTGTATTTACTGCCCTCGCGTGAGTCGATAATTCTTTTGGAGAACTTTAGATTCTCAAAGGTGGTCAAAGACTGATCCTCCTTGATGATCTGCTCGGGCGGGATCCCTTTGTCGATCAGATAGCGCGCCATCGCCTCGGCTTCGGAGATCGTCTCATCCGAGCCCTTGCCGCCGGAGGGGATCATGATCGGCGGGGTCGGATCCTTGTGATAGACCTCGATCGCCTTATCCAGCCGGTCGGAGAGGAGCTTGGAGACGCGGTCGCCGTCGAGCAGTCCCGCGCCGTGGATGATCACATAGTCAAAATCACGCTTGCGTGGAATGATCATGAGAAAAACGCAGTAGAGCATGAACACCACAAAGCACATCGAGATATAGATGACCGTTACGCTCATAAAGATACTGATGTGACTGATGTTGCGCAGATAGCTTTCTGTGACCCATTCTCTGCCGACGAGTATCGGTATCATCACCGCGACCAGTGTCGCGATCTCGCCGACGGCGATGATGATCCCGAAGAACAGCGACAACAGGTTCGCCATACTTCGCCCTTCACGCCGGAGCATCACCACACCGTTGCAGATCAAAAAGATCGGTACGATCAGGAGGGTTACGATGACGATGTTGAACAATATGACCAGCACGGTTTTTTGATGCTCGCCCGCCAAAAACGTCATTGCGATGATCGAGCTTGCCAGCGAGAGAAATAAAAAATAACAGTTGCGGTATCTGCTTCTGTCAATGAGGAATGAAATGACCAGCAGGACCCAGAAAAAGATCGCTGCGGAATATACGAGGATTCTAACCATAATGAACCTTTCTGTGACGGTCGGCGATTGATGCGATCAACTCGACCGGTTGTATGATACGATAACGGCACGATGTTTTTTTGCGTGCCTATCGGCTTTCCTTTGCCATCATGATGACGACGATCAACAGAAGGATCGTCGAGATCCAGATGGTTTTGATCCCGATCAGGGTCGACAGGACGCCGCCGATACCCGCTCCGATCGCAAAGATCAGAATAATGCCGAAGAAGTGGAGCGCCTTATATAATAATGGCTTGTCGCGTGTGCGCAGATATTTTGACAGGCTCTCTGTTCCGCTGCGCAGATTACCGATGCACATCGTGCTCGCGTAGCCGTAGCCGTGTACGGTGCGGAATGTCTGTACCTGCATCGCGCACGAGAACGACACAAGGATATTGGCGAGCATGTTTAGTTCCCGCGGTAGGAATCCCACGATGCCCAGCAGCAGGATCTCAATGATCAGGACGATCTGTCGCCAGTGCACCCCTTGATTGCTTTTGAACCGCGCTTCGATCTGCTCGGTGATGAAAATGCCCGACGCGAAGGAGAGCAGGGGGAGCATATAGTGGATACCGCTCTGCCAGTTTCCCGTCAAAAAGCTTTGGCTCATCAGGACAACGTTGCCTGTTTGCGCGTTGGCGAACACATTGTCGCGTATGTTGTAGGTGTAAGCGTCCTGTAAGCCGCCTGAAAAGGACAGGATCGCGCTGAGCAGGAAGCTCTCTGATGTTTGTGTTGTTGTATTCTTCATGGGTCAGTCTTTCAGTATGAGTCTTAACGACTTGATAGGATCAAGCGGATATTCATCGTGTCCGCATTTCTGATGATTCTTTTCTATTTCCTTTCTATGCTTAGCGATCCAACGCTTCAGTAGTTTGATTTTCGCATCCGGAAATCGACTGCTCCGACTTCTGATTTCTCCGCCATAGTCGATAACAGCTTCTTCTTCGCCGTATAAGGCATGAATCGATGGGATACACAGCATATAATCCATATCGATCGTCATTCCGGAAAACTTTGAAATCACCTGTTTCCTTCCCATGACGGTACCTCCTTTTTTAAACTGCGGTTTGTCGATCCGATAAAAGTGTTTTGATCAGATCAATCAACCTCGTGTGAGTTTCACGATCGACTCACAATGATTGGTGTGAGGGAACATGTCGAACGGATAGCAGACCCTTGATTTGTAGCCGAGTCTGCCGAGGATCCGCAGATCGCGCGCCTGTGTCTCGGGATTGCAGGAGATGTAGACGATCCTGTCAGGGGAGAGCCTCGCCAGTGAGTTGAGGAAGGAGGAGGTACAGCCCGCGCGCGGAGGGTCGATGAAGGCGACGTCGACGCGAGCGTCTTTTTCTGTTAATCTCCTTACGTATTCCTTACTATCAGCGGCAGTGAAGCGGATATTTTCGACGCCGTTGAGTTTCGCGTTGCGCTTCGCGTCGGCGATCGCGGCGGGATTCAGCTCGACCGCGTGGACGAATTTTGCTCTGCGGGAGGCGATGATGCCGATGGTGCCGATGCCGCAGTAAGCGTCCAGCACGACCTCGCTGCCCGACAGCCCGGCAAGCTCCAGCGCCTTTTGATAGAGCTGCTCCGTCTGGTCATGGTTGATCTGATAGAACGAGGTGGGGGAGAGGATGAATTTTTCTCCGCACAGGACGTCCGTGATCCTGCCGTCACCGAACAGGATCTCACTCTGCTTGCCGGTGAAGAGCTTGGCGCGGTCACGGTTGACCGCGATCACGGCGGTGGTGAGCATCGGGCACGCCTTTTGCAGGGCGGTGGTGAAGGTGCGCTTGGCGGGGAAGATCCTGTCCGCGCCGTTGATGACCGCCATCACCTCGCCTGTCGCCGCGGCCTCACGGATGACCACGCTTTTGAGCCAGCCTCTTTCGGTGTAGGGGTCATACGGCATGACCTTGAAGCTGTAAAAGAGCTTTGCGAGCGCCGCGGTGATCGTGTTAGCCGTATCCGTGCAGATGGCGCACTGATCCGCCGCCATCACACTGTGCGTGGCGGATTTGTACAGACCGCTTATGACGCGCTTGCCCTCGCGCTTATAGACGAACTGCGCCTTGTTGCGATAGCCCGTGATCTTGGGTGAGGGCGAGATCTTTTTGACGGCGCACAGCTTGCCCGGATATTTGCGGCAGATATTCTCTTTATGTCGGAGCTGTTCCTCATAGTTGAGATTACACAACTGACAGGAATTGCATTTTTTCGCGTATCGACAAAAATCATTCATATTGTAATTGTAGCATGGCGCGGCGTTTTTTTCAATCTTTTGCGGTGATATTCGCGATAAATAAACTGTAACTTGATAAATCGTGAATAATCGTGTATAATCAGGGTTATGAGACCGATAAAAGTAATGAGATACGGTAGCAAATACCGTTACGATCAATCCCGGAGCAATCCGGCTAAGAAGATACTGATCATTGTCGGCGTCATTGTGATCATCGCATTGACGGTGATGGTTGTCCTGCGCTTTGTGAACCTCAGTAAAAAGGCAGTGGATAACGGAGCGCTGAATATGCAGATGAGCGCGGACAAGGTGACGACGATGGATGTCAAGACCGGCGATGTCTGTATCCTGAGTATGCCTTCTGCCATCAACATGAAGGAGGTCGAGTTTACATCAACTGATCCCGACGTTGTTCGTGTAGACGCTGCCGGACACACCGACGCGCTTGCTGTCGGTAAGGCGACTGTCACCGCGACCGCACGTAATTTCACGGCAGAATGTCAGTTCACCGTCACCCAGAACACCGAGCCGGAGCGTCCGGATGAGGTGACCACCGCGCTCAAGGCGAATCAGGATGTGCTCGCGCAGAATCAGGCGAGCGGTATGCGTGATATCTACAGCATCACCGTCAACCGCCGCACCAATACCGTCACCGTGTATACCAAGGATCAGGACGGTCAGTACACCGTGCCTGTCCGCGCGATGATCTGCTCCTGCGGCAAGGGCGGCGAGTTCACCACCATCACCGGCGACTTCTCCATCTATTTCCAAGAGCCGTGGCATCCGCTCTATGACGAGGTGTACGGTATGTTCGTTTCGGGCTTCAAGGATGACTTTTTGTTCCACAGCATCCCCTATGAGAACACCACTCACGATTCGCTCGAGACGGCGGAGTTCAACAAGCTCGGCGAGCCAGCCTCTCAGGGCTGTGTCCGCATGATGGTGTCCGACGTCTATTGGATCATGCGCAACTGTGAGCTCAATACGCCCGTTCACGTGATCGACGCCGATACAAAGGCGGATCCGCTCGGCAGACCCAACGCCCCGAAGCTGCCTGTCGGCGCGACATGGGATCCCACCGACGATACGGAGGGAAATCCCTTCCGCGGCAAAATGCCGACCCTCGAGGGCGCGGATGATCTGACGCTGAAGAAGGGCGGACATTTCAACGAGCTGGACGGCGTCACCGCCGCCGATATCTGCGGCAATGATATCTCCGACCGCGTCAAGGTCGCCGGCAAGGTCATTCCCGAGAAGCCCGGCGTCTATTATCTGACCTATTCGATCACTGATGACTTCAACCTCAAAACGCGCGTCACGCGCACGGTGACCGTCACCGGATAAATACAACAGCCCCTCTTTATGAGGGGCTTTCCTTTTGCGGAAGAACATATTCTGTGTGTTTTACTTCTGAGTGATATGTGTCACGGGGTAAAAACTTGGTATGCCCCCTCGTCAGCGGCGATCTCAACCGAAAAAACAGCCCCCGTTTTCACGGAGGCTGTTGCTGTTATCTGTGGGTTATCCGTCTACGCTGAAGTTGATCTCATCGCTGTCGTTTTGGCTGCTTGCCGCGGCGGGCGCCGCGTTGGTTGCGGCCGGAGCCTCGGTAGCGGCGGGAGCGTCTGCGGCAGCAGCTGCGGTCTCAGCTGTTGTCGCGGGCACGGAATAGTCGCGTGTCGCGCTGTCGGGCGTACCCTTGGTGGTCTTGTCGATGTAGTTGAGCATATCAAAGATCGCCTGCTCGGCGGATTTGCCGAAGCGGAAGAAGGCTTTTTTCGGGATCTGATAGGTGTGACCCTCAGAGAGTGCGTGGACATTGGCAAGGCTCGGATCGGCATTTAATATCGCCAGCACATTATCGTTGTCATAGAAGATGAAATTGGGAGAACCGAGCTTAAGCTCGTCAAGGTTGATGGGCGGCGCGGTCTGGTTGGCAAATACGTTGCTGTTGCCGTTGTAGTTGAAGAACTGGTACTCCAGCGTACCCTTGACAAAGGTACAGGGCTTGCCGTCTGCGTCCAGATAGATGTAGGCGACCGTCTGTACGACGTTGGAGGTGGCGGTGTTCATGGTGCTGAGCATATCGAGCAGCTCATCATAGCCTTTTTCGCCCTTTTCTTTGCCGGTGGTCTTACCGCCTAAGGCAGTGCCGAGATCGGTATACAGACTCTTGAGCGCGTCCGAGGTGGTGGGTACATCGAAGGTGATGACCTTGGCGCCGTTGGATTCGATCGCGCTCTTCGCGTCGGCGCTGAGTGTCTTATCCGCGATAACCAGATCGGTCTTAGCCGCCGCGATCGCCGCGGTATCGGGAGCGGCTCCCTTGCCCATCACGGGGACAACGTGCAGGAATTCCTGATCACATTCCTCCGAGCGTCCCGCCATCTTGATGTCATAGCCGATATAGGAGATGACGTCGGCGAAAACATCATTGAGCACCACGATGTTCTCGGGCTCTTTGTCGATGGTGACGTCGCCGATGGTGACAGGCCAGTCGTTGGAGGTTTTGGTATTACATCCGCCGAAGATCGCCGCGCATGAAAGGATCAGGCACAGGGATAATACGATAGAAAGAATTCGTTTCATTTGTGACACCTCATGGTTTCTGTTTTTGCCTTGTTTCGACAGAATCAAAGCAACTTATCTCTATTGTACTCAAATTGGATAAGATAGTCAAATAAAACTATGAAATACTACGAAAATTTAAATTTTATTAAAAAATTGTTAAAAAGTACTTGCATTTTCAAATTGACGGTGCTATAATAGCAACTGTTCCGAAAAGAACATAGTTGGTGTTGATGACGCAGGGGGTCCACCCGTTCCCATCCCGAACACGGAAGTTAAGCCCTGTAGTGCCGAAGATAGTGCTCTGGCGACGGAGTGTGAAAATAGGAAGATGCCAACACATAAAAGCTTCCACCCAGTAGGGTGGTTGTTTTTTTATGTCAAAAAATATCATTCAAATCGTCATTGCGAGGCTTTTATGCCGTGGCAATCTCAACCGATCAGAATTGTCATTGCGGAAAAAGACGCGCGCGTCCAATCTCAACCGAATAAAGAAATATTAGCGGTGGGGGCTTGCTCCCGCCGCTTTTGCGCGCTATAATAGAGAAAAAGTGCACAGGAGGCGCCGTATGACAGACATCGAAAAACTCAGAGAGATCATCCATAACAGTCACCGCATCGTCTTTTTCGGGGGAGCGGGCGTATCGACCGAGAGCGGGATCCCCGATTTCCGTTCCGCTGACGGCTTGTATCATCAGCAGTATGATTATCCGCCCGAGGAGATCCTCAGCCACACCTTCTTTGTGCGTAATCCGGAGGAGTTCTATCGCTTTTACCGCAATAAGATGCTGTGCCTGACAGCAAAGCCCAATAAGGCGCACCTCACGCTCGCCAAGTGGGAAAGAGAGGGCATCCTGCGTTCTGTCGTGACCCAGAATATCGACGGACTGCACCAGACGGCGGGCAGTCAGCGCGTACATGAGCTGCACGGCTCGGTGTTGCGCAATCACTGCATGAAATGCGGCAAGTTCTACGGCGTGGAGAAGATCGCCGAGAGCGAGGGCGTGCCGCAGTGCGAATGCGGCGGTATCATCAAGCCCGACGTCGTTTTGTATGAAGAAGCCTTGCCCGAGGACACGGTGATGCAGGCGGTCGAAGATATCCGCAGCGCGGACACGCTGATCGTAGCGGGCACCTCGCTGACGGTCTATCCGGCGGCATCCTATGTGCGTTGCTTCGGCGGCGATCACATGATTCTGATCAACCGCGACGCGACCCCCTATGACCATATGGCAGACCTCGTGATCCACGATAAGGTGGGCGAGGTGCTGTCGCAGGTGTGAGGCTTACGGATATGCGTGTTTGATGTACCTTACGGTATAATTTGCTCCGCGTATAAATGACATTTTTATATGTATCGGTACGTCAGCGTAGGGACGAGCATTGCTCGTCCGCATGGCAGGAACGTTTCTTTTCTATCCTGCGTTTTCGATAGCATATACGTTCGTCATTCTGCGGATGACCGATGGTCATCCCTACGGAAACAGACATTTGCTCTGCGTTTATCTGACTTCGATTGAATGTGTACCGGGAGGGTCAAGACCCTCTCCTACAAATAATATTATAAGTAAGACAGCGCCTCCTTGCGGAAGCGCTGTTTTTTGTGTTTTAATGTTTATTTTATTGCCGCGGAGGGGCGTTTTGCTTTGACGGTTACTTTATCGTCGGGCTTGTGGTCGTCGAGGACATCGTAGATATCCTGGAAGGAGGTGATCGTCTTGCCGTCCAGCTCCGTGATGATATCGCCCTCTTTGATATCGGTGCCCGCGAGGGAGCCTTCCGAATCGATCTTGCTGACGAGAACGCCTGCGGGAGCGCCGGAGTAATCGCCGGAGGCGAGCTCTTTGCCGGAGAAGCCGATGCGGGTACGCCCCTTGACATAGCCGTAGTGCATCAGATCGCCCGCGATCCGCTCCACTGTCGCGGAGGGGATGGAGAAGGTCATGCTCTCAAAGTTTTCGGCGACCACCTTGGCGGTGGTGATGCCGATCACCTGACCGTAGAGGTTGCACAGCGGACCGCCCGAGCTGCCGGGGCTGATTGCGGCGTCACACTGAATGTAGCGCACGTTCTTGTTGACGGAAAGCTCACGGTCCACGGCGGACACAACGCCTCTGGTCAGGGTGTTCTGGAACTGTTTACCGCCGGGAGAGCCGACCGCGATCACATCGTCGCCGATCGCGATCTTCTCGGAATCACCGAAGGTGACCGCTTTGAGATCCTTTGCGTCGATCTTGAGTACCGCGAGGTCGGTCCATGTGTCGTAGCCGACGATCTGCGCCTGATACTTGTCGCCGTTGTTCATCAGGATGCTGACGGCGTAGGCGCGGCTGTTGCCGATGACGTGGGCGTTGGTGATCAGGTAGCCGTCCGACGAGATGATCACACCGGAGCCCTGCGAGACGGCGTCGGCGATATCATCCGTGATCTTATCCTGATAGCAGATGACGGTCACGACGCTGTCGCTCACCGTATTATACGCGCTCTGGGTGGTGTATTTCGCGTCATCCTTATCCTTGGGAAGATCCTCGAGTTGGATGTTTTTTGCGTCCTCATCCGGCTTTCCGACGGAATCGGGATTGTCATCGTCACGCTTTTGGGTCTCGCCGTTGTCGGCGATCAGGGTGATGGTGTCCTCAACGTCGGTGTAGCTGTCGCTGTTTTGATTGAAGGAAAACGGGTTGACGCCGTATTCGGAGTTGCCGTCGCCGTCCTCACCGTTATCTCCGAAGGAGAAAGGATTATCGGGATCGATCGTGGGTGTACCCTGTCCGCGATGTGTGCTCGCGATATAGAATCCGAATCCCACGACCATTGCCGCGAGCAGTGCGCAGAGGATGATGATGAACACCTTGGTGCCGGTGGAGGTAGGCTCCTTCGGCGGCTTTTGATTCACCGGCTGAGCGGGGTTCGGCGCCTGACTCGGCATGGGCGCGTAGGGCTGGAAGTTTTTGATCGACTGATCGGGTTGGGGCGGCGTCTGCGGATAGACCGGCGCCTGCTGATACCCCGTGTTCGGATAGTAGTACTGCGCCGGCTGTTGTACGGGTTGCTGCACGGGCTGCTGTACCGGTTGTTGCATAGGCTGCTGTACCGGCTGCTGCGGGTAGTAGGGATAGCCGTAGGGCGTTGTATTCGGATAAGCCGCGGGCTGCTGCACAGGCTGTGCAGGAGGCGTCTGCTGTTGAGGCTGCTGCGGTAACGTGTATTCCTGCATGGGCTCGGGCTTTATTGCTTCGGCAGGGGGTTCATTGGCGGGAGTGTCGGCGACAGGTTCCGGGATGGCGTCGCTGTCAGCCTGTACCTGTTCTGCTCCGAAGCCTTGCTGTTCGAGCTCCAGTGATTCGTATTCTTCTTCGGGATGATATGCCTTTTTCGGCGTCAAATCGTCCATATTCAAATACCTTTCCTTTCCGCCCACGATTTTTCCATGACCGCGTTACCGTGGGCAATACGCGGCGGAGTATGATAGTGAGATGATTCTTAATATGTTGAGATTGGACGCGTGCGTCCTTTTCTCGCAATGACTGATCGATAGCGTTATTCTTCCGTTTCGTTGTCAACGGTCGCTTCTACGTATTTTTGCTCTTTATCCTTGTTGGTTTCGGGGGTCTGCTGAACGGTCTTCGGCAGACGGATGGTGAACGTAGTGAATTCGTTGACACGGGAATCGACATAGATATCGCCGCCGTGCAGTCGCATGATGGTCTTGGCGATAAACAGACCCAGGCCCATGCCCTTCTTGTCGATACTGCGGCTCTTGTCGGTTTTATAGAAGCGGTCAAAGACGTACCGGATATCCTCCGGCGGGATGCCGGGGCCGGTGTTGGTGATGCTGACGGATACATCATAGCGTGTCTCTTCCACACCGAAGTGGATGGTGCCGCCTTCGTCGGTGAACTTGACCGCGTTTTCGATCAGGTTATACACGACCTGATACATCAGATCGGGGTCGGCGTCGACAATGATACTGCGAAAGTCCTCCAGACCCGTGATGTGCAGCTTGCGGGCGATGATCTTTTGCTCGTAGCTCGCGAGGATCGTGATGATCAGCGAGAACATATCGAACTTCTGACGGTTGACCTTCAGCTCGCCGCGGTCGATGCGCGACAGGTTCAGCATGGAGGTCACGAGCCGCGACAGACGCTTGACCTCGGTGGACACGATCTTCATATAGTGATCGTGTCGTTCGGGCGGGATGGTGCCGTCAAGCATACCGTCGATGAAGCCCGCGATAGTCGTCATGGGCGTTTTCAGCTCATGTGATACGTTGGAGATGAACGAGCGGCGCATTCCCTCGCTGGAAGCAAGGCTGTCCGCCATATAGTTGAACGCGGTCGCCAGCTCGCCGATCTCATCATCGGAGGTGACATTGACGCGCACGGAAAAATCGCCGACAGCAAATTTCTTGGCGGCGTATGACATCTGCTTGAGCGGCTTAGTCATGCTGTAGGACATGAAAGCGACAAAGATGATAATGATGATCAGCATCACCGCAGCCGCAGTCAGGAAGATCTGCAAAAACGTGACCGGCAGTCCCGAAAGGAAGGTCGCCTTAGTGGTGACATAGCAGAACGCCGACGGGTTGATGTCGGAATCCAGCACGATCGGTACGCCCGCTGTATAGCGGTTGTCGGAATAGTAGCCGTCCAGCGTACCCGAGGAGAAGTATTCGCCCGGGGTGGTCTCGAACAGAACCTTGGAAGGGAAGGCGCGTGTCTTGTGTATGCAGTTGTCACCCTCCGAGCAATACAGACAAATCCCCTTATTGTCGGTGATCAGCACGTCGGCGTCGAGGCTTTTCGAGATACTGCCGACCGTGATGCCGACCGGAGAATGCTCGTCGATGACCAGCGAATGAACCGACGGGATGATGTACGAATAGGTGGTGATCGCCTCTGATACTTTGTGGGCGTTATCCAGCAGCGTCTTCTTCTTTTCTTCTTCCCAGTATCGGTTGACAAAGGTGTACATGGTCACGCTCAGCGCGATGAAGCTGGTCAGCAGGATCGAGATGCCGAAGATCAGATATTTTTTGAAGAGGGATCGCCGCACGCGAAAGTGCGGCGCTTTTCCACGGTAAGAAGCGGACGTTTTGTTCGCTTGATCAGCCTTTTGTTTCAAATTTATAGCCTACTCCCCAGACGGTGCGCAGCTCCCATTTGTCGGAGACGCCGTCGATTTTCTCTCTGATGCGTTTTACGTGTACGTCAACGGTACGGCTGTCGCCGTAGTATTCAAAGCCCCAGACCTGGTCGAGCAGCTGATCGCGCGTGAAAACCTTGTTCGGGTTGGACGCGAGGTGATACAGCAGCTCCAGCTCCTTGGGCGGGGTGTCGATCTGTTTGCCGTCGACGATCAGCTCATAGTTGGTCAGGTTGATGACGAGCTTGTCCCAGCGGACTTCCTTGACGGCTTCTTCTTCGGTACTGCCCGTTCTGCGCAGGACGGCACGGATGCGCGCGACGACTTCCTTTGCCTCAAAGGGCTTGACCACATAATCGTCCGCTCCAAGCTCCAGACCGAGGATCTTGTCGAATACCTCGCCCTTGGCGGTGAGCATGATGATGGGGCAGTCGGAGGTTTTGCGGATCTCTCGGCATACCTGCCAGCCGTCCATCTTGGGCAGCATGATATCGAGCAGCACCAACGCGGGCTGTTCACGGTCAAAGAGCTCCAGCGCCTGTTCGCCGTCGTTGGCGATGGCAGTGGTGTAGCCCTCTTTCTCAATGTACAGGCGCAACAGCTCGCAGATGTTCTGGTCGTCGTCTACAATAAGGATTTTACGATTGTTCATAGCGTTACCTCACGGTTTCTGTTTTTTCTTTCTTTTACATTATAATATATATTTTAGCGAAATAGTGAACTTTTTTTAAACTTATGGTGAGGATCGGTTGAAATATGGGGAAAAGCAATTTTTGCCGATTCCAAAAGAGGCCGCTCGCGCAGCCTCTTTATTATTTCATTATTACGTCAACTTGTTATACACCTCAATGAAGGTGTCGATCACATACTGCGCCTCTTCATCTGTCATCACGGAGTTCATGGGCAGGGTCAGCTGATTCTTGTGCATATTATACGCATAAGGGTAGTCGATGATGTCAAAGCCCTTTTGCTTGTAGGCGGTCATCATCGGCAGCGGCTTGAAGTGGACGTTGCAGTTGACGCCGCGCTGCTTCATTTCATCATAGAAGCGGTTGCGGAACTCGGCGTCCTTGCCTAAGAAGCGCACAAAGTACAGATGGCCGCTGGAGCGGTGATCACTGCCGCGGTGGTCGAGCACCTGGATATTCAGACCCTCAAACGCCTTGTTGTAGCGGGCGATCAGCTGATGGCGGCGGCTGAGCATCCTGTCATAGCGGCGAAGCTGTGCCAGTCCGATCGCCGCGAGGACGTCGGGCATATTACACTTGTACTGGGTGTTGACGACGTCATACTCCCATGAGGTGCCCTTGTCCTTGGTGAACGCGTCCTTGGTCTGGCCGTGCAGGGTCATCAGCATATATTGCTTGTACAGATCGTTGCTGTCCACACCGGGGATCTCGCGCCATGTCGCGGCGCCGCCCTCGGCGGTGGTCATGTTCTTGACTGCGTGGAAGCTGAAATTGGTGAAATCGGCGATGGAACCGCACATCTTGCCGTGCCACTGCGCGCCGAAGGCATGAGCGGCGTCAGCCATAACGATGACGCGTCCGAGTGCGAGCTGGATCGGATTTTCGGAAGCCCTGAAAAGCGAGCGCTTCTTCTCGACGATCTCAAAGATGCGGTCATAATCGCACACCACGCCCGCCAGATCAACAGGGATGATGACCTTGGTCTTGGGGGTGATCGCTTCCTCCACCTTGTCGTAATCCATCTCGTAGGAATCCTGCTTGCAGTCGATCATCACCGGCGTCGCGCCGACATGATAGATGATGGACGCCGAAGCGGTGTAGGTGTAGGTGGGCACGATGACCTCGTCGCCGGGGCCTACGCCGAGCAGACGCAGGGTCATTTCCGCGCAGGCTGTCTGGCTGGACAGACATACCGCCTTTTTTGTGTTGCATTTCTTGGCGATCTCCTGTTCAAACAGCTTGGTTTTGGGGCCTGTGGTGATCCAGCCGGAGCGCAGGGTATCTACGACCTCCGCGATCTCATCCTCTCCGATATCGGGAGGGGAAAAAGGTATATTCATCATAAGACATATCTCCTGTACGCGGCAAACATTGTTCGCCCTATTTATACAGAATATATTATACACCTTATGAGGGAGAATGTAAAGAGGAATTAGGAATATGAATGAGGAATTAGGAGTTAAGAATTAGGAGTTAGGAATTAGGAATTAGGAGTTATGGGCGGACGCTGTCCGCACCTGATCCATATAAGTAATTTAAACGCTTCATTCTTATCCTATAGGAATCGTAACACGAAGTGTTTCCCTTAATTCCTCATTCTTTTCAACATCTCGTACTTATGCTTGGTCGCCTCGCCGCCTCTGAGGTGGCGTTCTTCTTTGTTGACGTCCAGCACGGCGCGCACCTCCTTGTACAGCCCGGAGTTGAGCTTGGGGAGCAGGGTGGTGATGTCCTTATGTACGGTGGACTTGCTGACGCCGAATACCGCTGCGGTATCGCGCACGGTGCTCTGATGCTCAATGATATACTCGCCTAAACGGATGGCGCGGTCTTCTAAGATTCCTTTCATGGAAGCCTCCCTGATCGTGGCGCGGAGAAAAGGATCGGCGGTCAAAAGGCCGCTGTCATGTGCTTTTCGCCGCACGGATTCTGATAAAGTATATGGCGCTTACAGGAGGAATATGCGGGCGGATGCGGCAATAATCATGCGGCGTTTTTATAAAAAATGTACGATGTGAAAGTGATTGACTTTAGACGCGTTATGCGGTATAATTATCATGATTTATTGTGTGCATCAAGAATAGTATAGATAAAAAGGGTTTTGATTATGAAGAAAATGAATGTCAGAAAAATATTTCTGATGCTTGCCGACGCGGGGCTGATCGCGATATCGGCGCTGCTCAGCAATATGCTGCTCGGCTGGTACGGTATTATGACCCGCGGAAATACAATGGGTATTGCCGTACAGCCTGTCCGTATCGTTGGTGTGATCGGCATGAGTATGCTGTTTTGCTTCTTCTTTCTGTTCGTATTCGGCGCGTATAACAAGGTCTGGCGCGATCTCAAAGCAGGCGATATCGCCATGTGCGCCTTGGCGGTCGTGCTCGGTCTGGGTCTGAGTTTTCTGTTCATGAACCTGATGGACAAGCCCCCTACAGTAGAGTTTATGACGTTGGATACGCTGTTGAGTGTATCGGCGATCTGCATTTTCCGTATTTGCTTCCGCAACACGGTGGTACACCTGATCCAGGCGGGCGAGTTCAACAGCGAGGAATACGACAGGACCCTGATCGTCGGCGCTGGTAACGCCGCGCGCATGATCCTGCAGGAGATCAAATACGCGCGACAGGATCAGAACAATCCTTCCAACATGATCCTGCCGGTGTGCATGGTGGACGATGATCCGTCCAAATTCCACACCAAGCTGATGGGCGTGGAGGTCGTCGGACTCACCAAGGATATCCCGCTGGTATGCCGCCAGTATAATATCGACCTCGTGATCTTCGCGATCCCTTCCTGCACCGAGGAGGAGCGCAAACGCATCATGGGCTACTGCTCCGAATCCGGCTGCCGTATCAAAACGGTGCCTTATTTGAGCCAGCTCTTTCTGGATGACGATTCGACCCAGATCCTCTCTCAGATCAAGGATATCAAGATCGAGGATCTGCTTGGCAGACCTCCGATCACCTTCAATAAAAAGAAGATCCGCGATTTTATCAACGGCAAGATCTGCATGGTCACGGGCGGCGGCGGTTCCATCGGCTCCGAGCTGGTGCGCCAGATCGCCAAGTACAATCCCGAGCAGATCATCATCGTGGATATCTATGAAAACAACGCCTACGATATCCAGCAGGAGCTGTACATCGAGTACGGCGACAGTCTGGATCTCGTCACCCTGATCGCGTCTGTGCGCGACTACGCGAAGATGGACACCATCTTTGCGGAGTACCGTCCGCAGGTCGTGTTCCACGCGGCGGCGCATAAGCATGTTCCGCTGATGGAGGTATCTCCGACCGAGGCGGTCAAGAACAATATCTTCGGCACGCTCAATATGGTGAATCTTGCCGAAAAATACGAGGTGGAGCGCTTTGTGATGATCTCCACCGATAAAGCGGTCAATCCCACCAACGTCATGGGCGCTACCAAGCGCTGTTGTGAGATGATCGTGCAGAACCATTCCCACAAGGGCGGCAAGACTGAATTTGTCACCACGCGATTCGGTAACGTGCTGGGCTCCAACGGCTCGGTCATCCCGCTGTTCCGCCGACAGATCGAGGCGGGCAGACCCGTCACCGTCACTCATCCGGATATCATCCGCTACTTTATGACGATCCCCGAGGCGGTATCGCTGGTGCTGGAAGCCGGCGCGATCGCTAACGGCGGCGAGATCTTCGTGCTCGATATGGGCGATCCCGTCAAGATCACCACCCTCGCCGAGAACCTGATCCGCATGTACGGCAAGGTGCCGTATCGTGATGTGGAGATCAAGTTTACCGGCTTACGCCCCGGCGAAAAGCTCTATGAGGAGCTGTTGATGGACGAAGAAGGTCTGCAAAAGACCGATAACAAGAAGATCTTCATCGGCAACCAGATCGAAACCGATCCCGAAAAGCTGAACCGACAGCTTGATGAGCTGCATGAGATCGTCGAGACCAACGATAATGACGCGACCGTCAAGAAGCTAGAGAGCATGGTGGACACCTTCCATCATAATGTAAACTGATTGGTATATGCTTTTTTTTAACGCGGTTGAATGCGTCTGCGGTTCCCAGCATCATTCACCCGACAAAGGAGGATATTATGAAAGTATTACTGACCGGCGGCGCCGGGTATATCGGCAGTCATACCGCCGTCGAGATGATCGAAGCGGGTCATGAGGTCGTGATCGCCGATAACTTTGACAACAGCTCACCCAAGGTCATCGACCGTATCGAGACCATTACCGGCACCCGTCCCATCCTCTATGAGCTGGACGTCGCGGATCGCTCCGCGGTGGACGCGATGTTCCAGAGAGAGAACTTTGACGCGGTGGTGCATTTCGCGGGACTCAAGGCGGTAGGCGAGAGCTGCGCTATCCCCGTGCGCTATTACCGCAACAATATCGACACCACCCTCACCCTCTTAGAGGTGATGAAAAAGCGCGGCGTTCACAATATCGTGTTCAGTTCTTCGGCGACCGTTTACGGTATCCCCGAGGAAGTGCCGCTCAGAGAGGGTATGCCGACCTCCTGCACCAACCCCTACGGTTGGACAAAATACATGAATGAACAGATCCTGACCGACGCCGCGACCGCGGATCCCGAGTTGAGCGTAGTGCTGCTGCGCTACTTCAATCCCATCGGCGCGCACAAGAGCGGTCTGATCGGCGAGAATCCCAACGGCATCCCCAATAATCTCATGCCTTATATCACGCAGGTGGCTGTCGGTAAGCTCGAACGCCTCGGCGTATTCGGCAACGATTATCCCACCCATGACGGCACCGGTGTGCGCGATTATATCCACGTCGTCGATCTGGCGCAGGGTCACCTCAGGGCGATCGACTATGCCGCGGAGCACAAGGGCACCGAGATCTTCAACCTCGGCACCGGCGTCGGCTACAGCGTGCTGGATATCGTCAATGCCTTTATGAAGGTCAACGATATCGAGATCCCTTATGACATCAAGCCCCGCCGTGCGGGCGACATCGCCGAGTGCTACGCCGACCCCGCCAAGGCGAAGGAAGGGCTGAACTGGACAGCGCAATACGGCATCGAAGAGATGTGCCGCGACAGCTGGAACTGGCAGAAGAACAACCCGAAGGGGTATTGATCGGAGAACGGTTAATGGTTAACGGTTAACGGTGTCGGGAAACGCTGACGCGTTTTGGATTGATATACTGACTGCAAAAAGTAACGTCCGTAACTCTTTGGTGAGTTGCGGACATTTTGTTTATTATCGTGTTTGATTTGAGAAATATTCAAATCGGGTGAGGGCGGAGCCCTCCCTTCACCGTTCACCGTTCACTGTTCTCCGTTCTCCATTCACCGTTAACTGTTCACCGTTCCA
Source organism: Ruminococcus difficilis (assembly GCF_016680995.1). The sequence goes on from NZ_JAEQMG010000117.1 coordinate 26,757, forward strand.
ACTATTCCATAAAAATCAGCGCACCAAAGCGAAATATTTGCACCATAATGCCAATAGGGTTTCGATAGGGATTTCTTGACTTTTTGACCCTCTTATGATAAAATTTTAACGTATGGTGTATCCGTATATACTGTACCTTAAAACAGCCCTTTCAAAGGAGGTCAAGAGGTCTGTTAGCGCCGGGACCGTAATAGGTTGACGAGGTTTGGCGGTTATCGAAAGATTCGGCGGATGCCGCCACGGCAAATACGCAAGCTCATGCGAGATCACACAAGGTGGTTTCTTCATAGGCTGCAAGGGGCAGCTTTCTGTAATACTCGGAAGGTATTTTACATAAATTATTTTGCGTACAGCGTGTCGTAAGAGAGAAACGAAAAAGCAGAATCAACACTGTAACAGAGGTTTTTTTCGTCGCTTTATCAATAATACAAACCTACTATTTTACGGAGGAAATTATTATGAGAGTTGTAATTCAGGACAATTACGATAAGATGTGCAAGTGGGCTGCGAACTATATCGCCGCTAAGATCAACAACCATAAGAAGGGACTGCTTTTGAACCGTCCTTTCGTCCTCGGTCTTCCCACAGGTTCTTCTCCCATCGGAGTTTACAAGGAGCTTGTCCGTATGAATAAGGCGGGCGAGGTCAGCTTTGAGAATGTCGTGACCTTTAACATGGACGAATATCTCGGACTGCCCCGCGAGCATGACCAGAGCTACTGGTACTTCATGCACGACAATTTCTTTAATCATCTTGTCGACATGAAGCCCGAGAACATCAACATCCTCAACGGCATGACCGATGATCCCGAGGGTGAGTGCGCGCGCTATGAAGAGAAGATCGCTCTCTACGGCGGCATCGACCTGTTCATGGGCGGTATCGGCGTTGACGGTCATATCGCGTTCAACGAGCCGTTCACCAGCCTTGCTTCCCGCACCGGCGTCCGCAACCTGACCACCGACACCCGTATCGTCAACTCCCGCTTCTTCGGCAACGACCCCGAGGCTGTACCGGCTCAGGCACTGAGCGTCGGCGTAGGCACCGTTACCGACAGTAAGGAAGTTCTGATCCTGATCAACGGCCATAACAAGGCTAAGGCGCTGGCTGAGACCGTAGAGGGCTCTGTCAGCCACAAGTGGACCTGTTCCGCTCTGCAGATGCACAACGGCGCGATCATCGCCTGCGATGAGGCGGCATGCGACGAGCTGACCGTCGGCGCTTACAAATACTTCCTCGATATCGAAAAGAAAGAGAGACTGTAAACCAATGTATACCATTAAGGATTTATACGACCTTGACCATACGCTCGCAAAGGATTATCTTTCGCAGTTCACCTATCCCTGGGAGGCGTTAAAGGGTATCAAGGATATGATCATCGCGCTGGGCGAGACCCTCGGCGATGACTATGAAGAGAGAGAGCCTCAGGTGTGGGTACACAAGACTGCCAAGGTCTTTGACTCCGCTTATCTCGGCGCTCCCTGCATCATCGGACCGAACACCGAGGTGCGCCAGTGCGCGTTTATCCGCGGATCGGCTCTGGTCGGCGCTGACTGCGTTGTCGGCAACTCCGCCGAGCTCAAGAACGTCATCCTTTTCGATCACGTTCAGACCCCGCATTATAACTATGTCGGCGATTCGATCCTGGGCTACTTCTCCCACATGGGAGCGGGCTCCATCACCTCGAACGTCAAGTCCGACAAACAGCTCGTTGTCGTTCATAACGGCACCGAGAAGATCGAGACCGGACTCAAGAAATTCGGCGCGATGCTCGGCGACTATGTCGAGGTCGGCTGCAACGCCGTATGCAACCCCGGTACCGTGATCGGCAGACACTCTAACGTCTATCCGACCTCCTGTGTGCGCGGTGTTGTTCCCGAGAACTGCATTTACAAAAACAGCGGTGAAATCGTAGAAAAGAGGTAATTCCCATGGGTAAATATTTCGGTACAGACGGCTTCCGCGGTGAAGCGAACAAGAACCTGACCTTTGATCACGCCATCAAGATCGGTCGTTTCCTCGGCTGGTACTACGGCGCGAATCAGGGCAAAAAGGCAAAGGTGCTGATCGGTAAGGATACCAGACGTTCCTCGTATATGTTCGAGTACGCGCTGTGCACCGGTCTTATGGCAAGCGGCGCTGACGCTTACATCATGCATGTCACCACCACCCCGTCTGTCGCTTACATCACCCGCATCGACGACTTCGACTGCGGTATCATGATCTCCGCCTCTCACAATCCGTTCTATGACAACGGTATCAAGGTGCTCAACGGCAACGGTGAGAAGATGGAGGAAGAGACCCTGCTGAAGGTCGAAGAATACATCGACGGCAAGATCGATATCCCGGTCGCTGAGCGCGAGAATATCGGCAGAACCGTTGACTATGTCGAGGGTCGTAACCGTTACATCGGCTACCTGATCTCCATGAGCAAGTACAGCTTCAAGGGCGTCAAGGTCGGTCTCGACTGCGCAAACGGCGCTGCGTGGAGCATCGCCAAGGGCGTGTTCAACGCGCTGGGCGCTAAGACTTATGTCATGAACGACAGCCCCGACGGCTATAATATCAACACCGACTGCGGTTCCACCCATATCGAGCACTTACAGAAGTTTGTGGTCGAAAAGGGTCTGGATATCGGCTTCGCTTATGACGGTGACGCTGACCGCTGCTTATGCGTAGATGAAAAGGGCAACGTCGTCACCGGCGACCACATCCTCTATGTCTACGGTCTGTATATGAAGGAGCGCGGCAAGCTGCTCAACAACAAGGTCGTCACCACGATCATGTCCAACTTCGGACTGTACAAGGCGCTTGACAAGGTCGGCATCGAGTATGAAAAGACCGCTGTCGGCGACAAGTATGTCTATGAGAACATGGTGCAGACCGGCAACCGCATCGGCGGTGAGCAGAGCGGTCACATCATCTTCAGCAAGTACGCCACCACCGGCGACGGCATCCTGACCTCTCTGAAAATGATGGAGGTCATGCTCTCCAAGGAGAAGCCCATGAGCGAGCTGGCGGCACCCTGCGTATTCTATCCGCAGGTGCTCAAGAATGTCCGCGTTAAGAGCAAGCCCGACGCGCAGAATGATCCCGATGTACAGGCGGCTGTCAAGAAGGTCGCTGATGAACTCGGCGAGGACGGTCGTATCCTTGTCCGCGAGAGCGGCACCGAGCCCGTCATCCGCGTGATGGTCGAGGCAGGCTCGGACGAGGTCTGTGAGAAGTACGTCGATCAGGTCATCGAGGTCATCACGGCGAAGGGTCATCTTGCCTAAGGCACGCGTGCCCTTGTTCTGCCTTTTGGATACGCTGGCTGTTGATTCACCTATCATCAACGGCGTGACATACAGGCATCTGTTTTAACATTCAATGCTTTGAGAAGAGCTGTTGCGGAAACGCAGCGGCTCTTTTTTGAATGGTTAACGGTGAACGGAGAATGGTTAACGGTGAAGGGAAACGCTGACGCGTTTTTGATTGGAATAACGGCTAATATAATAAAACGTCCGCGACTCTGTGTTGCGGACGTTTTGTTTATCATCACATTTTTCAGAGAGTATTACAAATCAGGTGAGGGCGGAGCCCTCCCTTCACCGTTCACCATTCTCCGTTAACCGTTCTCCGGTTCTGTCACTGCTTGTAGATCTTGAAGGAGGTCAGCGCCATGACGTCGGTGTCCTCGTACAGCTCGGGGAAGGTGAAGGTCAGGCGAATGGTCTTGTCCCTGCCGATCACATCGGTGGGGATCAGGAAGTTCAAACCGTGGTTACGGGCGTCATTGCCGAGCCTGCCGGTGTAGACGGTCACGTCGTTGGCGGTGATCACACAGTCGGTCTCCTCATAGACATTGAGCACGTTGAAATAGGCGTGCAGGTCGGTGAGGTTGCCGGGCAGATCATCGAGCGGGATCTCCATCTGGGCAGTCTGCCCGTTGATGATGGTGCGCCAGCCGTTGGTGTGGCCGAAGCCGGATTTGCAGTACATGGCGGCGGTCTCATCCTCGGTGAAGGTCAGCTCTTTGCCCAGCACATAGTTCTCCACAACGCCGCCGTTGAGCAGATAGCTGTTGGTCAGCTTGATCTTTTTGGAATCGAGCTCAGCGGAGTTGATCAGGTATTCTTCGATGCGTGACTCCGCGTTGGAGCCGACGCTGCGGTAGAAGTAGCGCTCGCGCTTGGGAGTGGATTTTTCCGCGTCATCAAAGGTCTTGCCGGTGCCGATCTTCGCGTAATCCTTGGTGACGGACGACGCGAGGGTGGCGGGCAGATCAAAGAGGGTCACGGGCGCCGCGCTGGTGCGGTATACATCGATGGCGTTCTTGTCTTTGTACAGCAGCATCGGGCGCTGGTTATAATCTTCGTTGCCGTTGTCGGCGGTGATGACGATCTGCGCGTTCTCGAATTTACCGTTGCTCTTGAGGTCGTCGATCATCTTGAAGATACAGCTGAATTCACCCTCGATCTGTTCCGTGCGCGAGGTGCCGTCGGGATCCTTCTCGCCCTCTGAGGTCAGGCGGTAGGGTGCTTTGGCGCCTTTGAGGTGATAGACACGTACCGCGCAGGGATACTTGTCGGTGTAGGTGAAGCCCTCCGCCTTATCATAGTCGGCAAAGAACTTGTCGTCGGCGTCGGGGTTATAGGTATTGTTGCTCTTGAAGTTGGAGTAGTCGCTCAGGCTCATCCAGAAGAGTTGCTTCATATAATGGGGCACCGCCTTATAGAGCGTGTAGCGGTACATGGTGGAGCCGATGACCTTGTACGCGTCCTTATCCTTGGCGCGGTCGGAGATATTGTCCACCTTGCGCACCGCGGCGTTGCCGAAATATTTGTCGTCGGCATAGACGCGGGCGTCAGCGTCGTATTTTTGCAGTACGTCAAAGGCATTGTTGGCGTTCCATGCACCGTTGACGTATTCGGTGTATTTGACGTCCTTCTTGTAGACCTCGCCGGTCAGCATCGCCGGTACCGATACCAGCGAGTCGGAGCCTGTTGACAAAACATTGGTGTACTCGGTGAATCCCCTGAGCTGATTCTCGACGTCGGGATGCTCCTTTTTGTATTCGTCAAAGTACTCTTTGTCCATGGAACTCAAGACGAACACCAGCGTGTTGTCCTTATCCGACAGCTCATAGATGCCGTCGGTGGTGACCTCATGACTGAGCTTGTCAAGTGTGTTCTGGTTCTTGTACAAATCGAGCGACAGTCCCGCGATCTGGGTGAAGATGATGAACACCGCCGCGACCATCAGCACATGCCGCCATGAGCGCTTGAATACCATGAACAGCGCAAAGGGCATCGCGATACACGCCGCCCACATCGCCGAGTCGATCGCGCCGTAGGTGGTGTAGTCCATCCACGCGATCTGGGAGCCGTCCAGCACACCGGAGCCGTAGCTGATGTTGAAGAAGCTGCACTGGACGTACAATCCCAGTGAGATACCGAACGTCAGACAGCACAGCACCTTGTGGAACACGCCCTTGGGCAGTGAGAGTAAAAGCGTCATCACGACAAATCCGATCAGCGATACGACGATGACGGGGGTGAGGAGCGATCGAAAGCTGAACCACATTTCATCGTTACCGGTCACATACAGCGAGAGCGGTCCGTACACCAGCAGCGTAAAACAGAACAGCGCCGCGGTCATGGCGCCGAACGCGAACCGGTGTTTGAGAGAATAATGTTTATCTTCCATAATGTACCTTCATGTTTGTTTCGGAATTATTTCCAATTCATCATCCTACATTATACTTCATCTGCCCGCCGTAGTCAAGATATTGAGAAGTGTTAACAGTAATTTCACAATATATGGTTTATATGACAGAAACGTTATTTGCTTTTTCTGCCAATATATGGTATAATATCGAGTATGGTTAACGGTGAATGGTGAATGGTGAACGGTTTACCATTTAATCATACGATATCAGAAACGGACTGAGGAGGGGCGTATGGATATCCGCGTCAACGATGAATTGATCATGAAAAAGCCCCATCCCTGCGGCGACAACCGTTTTCTCGTCCTGCGCGTCGGCATGGATTTCAAGATCCGCTGTCAAAAATGCGGCAGAGAGGTCATGGTGCCCCGCAAGAAGGTCGAGAGGAATATCAGGAAAGTGATAAGAAGTGAGGATTAGTATAGGTCAAAGCCTTCCCCTCGGGGGGAAGGTGGGCAATTTGCTTTGAGCAAATTGGTCGGATGAGGGGCTAACTTATCCGGCTAAACAATGAAACAAAGAGTGATAAGCAATTCCGTCATTATCGGTAGCCATACAGCCTTACCGAATCTATCATATTGTGGAGAGGATGTCCCCTCATCCGTCACCTCCGGTGACACCTTCCCCCTGAGGGGAAGGCTGAGTTGATTCCTCATTCAACAGGGAGATACAATGTTCAGCAGATTAGCGATATTTGATAAACGATATAACGAACTGGAAAAGCGGATGTATGAGCCGGATGTGGTGTCCAACCCCGACCGCTACCGCGAGGTGATGCGCGAATACGCGTCCATCGAGCCGGTGGTCAAAAAGTACCGTGAGTACCAGAGCGCTCAGCAGACCATCGAGGACAGCCTGATGATCCTCGACGACGCGTCGTCCGATGAAGAGCTCAGGGAGCTCGCGTCCATTGAGCTCGATGACGCGAAGCGCAAACTGCCCGAGCTGGAAGAGGAGCTCAAGATCCTGCTTCTTCCCAAGGATCCGAACGATGAACGCAACGTCATCGTCGAGATCCGCGGCGGTACGGGCGGTGAGGAAAGCTCGCTGTTCGCCTACGATCTGTACCGTATGTACAGCATGTACGCCGAGCGCAGAGGCTACAAGCTCGAGGTTATCAACCTCAACGAGACGGGGCTGGGCGGCTATAAGGAAGTGTCCTTCATCGTCAGCGGTGACGGCGCCTACAGCCGCTTTAAGTTCGAGTCGGGTACCCATCGCGTCCAGCGTGTGCCCAAGACCGAAAGCTCCGGGCGTATCCATACCTCGGCGGCGACGGTCGCCGTGCTTCCCGAAGCGGATGACGTAGAGATCGACATCAACCCGAACGATCTGGAGATCGACACCTTCCGATCCTCCGGCGCGGGCGGTCAGCATATCAACAAGACCTCGTCCGCGATCCGCATCACCCATAAGCCCACGGGTATGGTGGTCGAATGTCAGGATGAACGCTCTCAGTATAAGAACAAGGATAAGGCGATGAAGGTGCTCAAGTCGCGCCTGCTCAAGATCGAGCAGGATAAACAGCATGAGGCGATCGCGTCCGACAGGCGTTCTCAGGTCGGCTCGGGTGACCGCAGTGAGAAGATCCGCACCTACAATTACCCGCAGAGCCGCGTCACCGATCACCGTATCGGGCTGACGCTGTATAAACTGGACGAGATCATGAACGGCGACCTCGACGAGATTATCGACGCATTGGTCACCGCGCAAAGAGCGGAGCAACTTCAAGATACAATGAGGAGTTAGGAGTTAGGAATTAGGAATTGATGGAGGGCTCCGCCCTCACCCATTTAAATATGAGAGGAAACGGTTCCTTTCAAACTTATATAGGAATCAAAAGCACAAAGTGCTTCCCATAATTCCTCATTCCTCATTACTAATTCCTAATTAACAAGATGAAAACCTACCATTTAACCAACACACAATCGGATATCGAACAGGCATCCGCCATCCTGCGTGACGGCGGTCTGGTCGCTATGCCTACCGAAACGGTCTACGGTCTGGCGGCAAATGCCCTCGACGGTGAGGCGGTACGCCGTATCTTTGAGGCGAAGGGTCGTCCGATGGATAACCCGCTGATCGTCCATGTCGCGGAGTTTTCCGACATCGAACGCTTGCGCCTTGTTTCCGAGATCCCCGAAAAGGCGGTGAAGCTCGCGCAGGCTTTCTGGCCGGGACCTCTCACCATCATTATGCCCAAGGGCGAGGTCATCCCCGATGAAGTCAGCGCGGGGCTGAGTACCGTGGCGATCCGCATCCCGTCCCATCCCGACGCGCAAAGGCTGCTCAAAACAAGCGGTCTGGCACTGGCAGCGCCCTCCGCCAATACCTCCGGCAAGCCCAGTCCGACCACGGCGCAGCATGTCATCGACGACATGGAGGGCAGGATTGAGGCGGTCATCGACGGAGGCAGCTGTTCTGTCGGCGTGGAGAGTACCGTGATCACGCTCGCGACCGATACGCCGCGTATCCTGCGGCCGGGGTTGATCACCCGTGAAGAGATCGAAGCCGTCATCGGCGCGATCGAGGTCGATCACGCGGTGCTCCATCAACTGGAAAACAACGAAAAAGCCTCGTCACCCGGCATGAAGTATAAGCACTACGCGCCTCGTACCAGAGTCGTGCTCCTGCGCGGCAGTGACGAGCGCTACATCACATATATGAACCGTCTGTACGCCCGTGATCCGCATATCGCGGCAATGTGCTATGACGAGGATAAGCCGCAGCTCGACATGCCCTGTATCACGATCGGCGGCATGGATGATGAAAAAGCGCAGGCAAAGGCGCTGTTTGACGCGCTTAGAGCGGTGGATGATCTGGAGGATGTGACCTCTGTTTATGCCCATTGTCCCGAGGCGACCGGCGTCGGCATGGCGCTGTACAACCGCCTGATCCGCGCGGCGGCGTTCGAGGTCATCGATCTGCCCGAAAAGCGGATCATCGGCCTGACCGGTCAGACCGGCGCGGGGAAGAGTGAAGCGGCGCGATTGCTCGCCGAGTGCGGATTCCCGGTCGTCAGCGCGGATGAAGCCGCCAGACTTGCGGTTGAGGACAGTGAAGTGAAAGCGATGCTTTGCGCTTCGTTCGGCAACGTGCTTTTGCCCGACGGCAGTCTTGACAGGCGGCGTGTCGCGCAGATCGCGTTCTCGTCACCCGAGAATACCGAAACGCTCAACGCGATCACCCATCCCAAGATCAGCGAGATCATGCTCGCGCAGGTTGAAAAAAATAATGGCGACATCGTTATTTTTGACGCTTCTCAGCTCTTTGAAGCGCGACAGGATGTGTTCTGCTACCGCATCGTCGGCGTGCTCGCCGATCCCGAGCTTAGAAGAGAGAGGATCATGAGGCGCGACGGGCTGAACAGGGAAGAGGCGGAGCGTCGGATGTCGGTACAGCTCAGTGAAGAGTTCTTTATCGCCCACTGTGACGATATACTATATAATAACGGTTCCGCCGAGGCGTTCTTTGACGCGGTGCGGCAATACGGCGAAAGGTGGTGCGCGGATGAGCAGAAGATATGACCGACGACATTCACGCGATACCAAGGGGCACGGAGCGATCGGATTCCTCGTGACATTTGTACTCCTGCTGTTTGTGGGCGTGCTGGTATTCTTTTTTGTTTCCGACACAAACTATAAGGGAACAAAGGGCAAGGTATACAAAATGTTTTATCAACAGCAATACGGGGAACAGGTGCACAAATACGCGACCGAGTTCGGCGTGGAAGAACCCCTCGTATTTGCTGTCATCCGTACCGAAAGCGGGTTTCGGGAGGATGTAGAGAGCTCCGCGGGCGCGCTGGGATTGATGCAGCTGATGCCCTCGACCTTTGACTGGCTGCAGGAGAGCCTGGACGGACAGGTGATCTACTCCACCGACTCTCTCAGGGATCCCGATATCAACATCCGATACGGTACCTATCTCTTGTCAGTACTTCTCCAAAAGTACGGCAACCGCGATACGGCTGTCGCCGCCTACAACGCCGGCACCACTACCGTGGACGGCTGGCTGCAGGATCCGAACATATCGCCCGACGGCAAGACGCTGACGAACATCCCGTATGAGGAGACCGCCGCTTACGTCGAGCGCGTCGGCCACGCGTATGATCTGTATCAAAAACTATATTATCAATAATCCGGTCAACGGAGAACGGAGAACAGTTGTGGAATAATCCCTGCGGATTTTTGATTGATAAAAATGGGTGAGGGCAACGCCCTCCTTCAACCGTTAACCGTTATCCGTTAACCGTTATCCGTATTCAGGAGGTACAAAATGAGTGAAAACGCAAAAGAACTCAGAGAAAAACTGATGATGAAAGAACGCCGCGGCGCGGCGACCTATTCGGCAGAGGTGCTCGCTCAGGCGGACGCTTACTGCGAGGATTACAAGAAGTTCCTCGATAACTCCCGCACCGAGCGTGAGGCGGTCAGCTACGTCAAGGCGTTGGCTGAAAAAGAGGGCTTTGTGGAATTCGATCCCGACGGCTCTTATCAGCCCGGCGACAGAGTCTATGTGATCAACCGCGAGAAGGCGATCGGTCTGGCTGTGATCGGCAAGAACGGCACCTCGAACGGTGTACGTTTGGCAATCGCGCATATCGACTCCCCGCGCATCGATCTGAAGCCCAATCCGCTGTATCAGGATAATGGCTTGGCGCTGTTCAAGACCCATTACTACGGCGGTATCAAAAAATACCAGTGGACGACCGTGCCGCTTGCCCTGCACGGCAGAGTGGTCAAGCTCGACGGCTCCACCGTGGACATCCGCATCGGCGACGATCCCAAGGACGAGTGCTTTTTGATCACCGATCTGCTGCCGCACCTCGATCGTGAGGGCGCGATGAAGACCGTGTCGAAGCTCTTTACGGGCGAGGATCTGAATATCCTTGTCGGTTCCAGACCCTATGACGACAGCGAGGAGAAGGATCTTGTCGCGTTGAATGTGATGAAGATCCTCAACGACCGCTTCGGTATCGAGGAGAACGACTTCCTCTCCGCGGAGCTGAACTTCTGTCCCGCGTATCCGACCCGCGACGTCGGCTTTGACCGCTCGATGATCGGCGGCTACGGTCACGATGACAAGTGCTGTGCTTATCCGTCCGTTACGGCGATCTTCGACACCAAGCTGCCCGAATGTACCTGTATCACCTATCTGACCGATAAGGAAGAGACGGGCTCCGACGGCAACACCGGTATGCAGAGCGACTTCCTCAGATACTTCATCTATGATCTGGCTAAGCTCGACGGAAACGAGGGCTATCGTGTGCTCTCTAAGAGCAAGTGCCTCTCCGCGGACGTCAACGCGGCTTTCGACCCCACCTTCCCGTCCGTGTATGAGGCAAAGAACTGCTCGTTCATCAACGAGGGTGTTGTCATCAGCAAGTACACCGGTCACGGCGGCAAGTATGACACCTCCGACGCGTCAGCCGAGTTCATGGGTGAGATCCGCGCCATGCTTGCGAAAAACGACGTCAAGTGGCAGGTCGGCGAGCTGGGCAAGGTCGATATCGGCGGCGGCGGTACCATCGCCAAATACGTCGCCAACATGAACGTCGATGTGGTCGACCTCGGCGTAGCGGTGCTGTGCATGCACGCGCCCTTTGAGGTCATCTCCAAGGCGGATATCTACATGGCGCATAAGGCGTTTTGGGGTCTTTTTAATTAAATACAATGATTGTTCAGGGGTGTTGATAAAAACTGTCGACTCCCCTGTGTTATTTGTGCTGTTGCTTGTTTTTTTTATAAGAGTGTGATAGAATGTATACGGAATGCTTTTTCTGTTCGGGAGGAGATTATATGAAGCGCAGATTATCCGTTTTGTTTCTTGTGATAATGCTTTTTGCGGGCGTTTTGTGCGGCTGTGCGCAGCGCGGACGTTCCTATGAACTGCCTGAAACGGAATTTGAGGGAACAGACTATTATCAAAACAACAGTATGGTGAACAGCTCCGATTTCCTTATGAAGATCGGCGATAAGCTCTATACGATCGCTTCCGGATATGAGGTCAACAATCTTTGCGAGATATCGTCCGACGGCGTTCGCATAGTCTATACGGAGCCGATGAATATAGGAGAATCCGAAATATGGTACGGGAATACGCTGTATGTGCTCGATGATATGCTATGCGTTCCTCAGATCGGCTATCAGGATTCGAACTCCCGATATTCCGATCGTCATGTTGATTTAGAAACAGGTACGATAAAAGAACCGACAAAGATCGTGTTAGAACGATCCGGTTTTTGGTATCCGTGTGTTTGCAACGGCAGACTCTATATCCATAACGAAAAAGATGTTTTTCGCTGTGACGGTGATAACAAGACGACGCCGATCATCAGCAAGAGTGATCTGCCTGTTGGAAACATCAATGATGTTTTGTTTGATCCGTTTGAAAACGGTTATTTCGGTATGTATATCAGCGAGCCGTATGTGTACTATGGTACGACGGTGGGAAAAACCGTTTATTTATGCCGATATGATTGTACAAAGGGTAAGACCGTCGATAAAGTCAAGGTAGCGGACTCCGTAACGTCTAACCCCGGTTTGAACAATATCATTGCAGACGGAAGCGATGTTTACTGTAGCGAAAACGCTACGATCTACCATATAGATTTGGAAAATGATACCTGTGAAGCGCTCTATACGGGAGAAGATGGTCTCAGGCTGATGTTCAACTGCGGCGGCGGAAAACTCTATCTTGCGGAAAACTTCGATCAAAAGGGTGTTCTGTATGAGCTCGACACCCAACATCCCACATCTCTCCGCACCCTCGTGGAGGATTCAGATCTGGAATTTCGCAGCCTGTATCTTTTTGATGATACATATGTGTACTACAACAATAACTTGGAAAGTGTACTGTGCCGTGTACGCATAAGTGACGGTAAGACAGAGAAGGTGCTGGATTATCGGAAATATGAAGATGTACAGAAAGCTGAAACAACCGATACAAACCCGATGTAATGGAAAAACAGTAATCAGAGTTGTCGTGGGATAATCACGGCGGCTCTTTTTTAGTTAGGAGTGAGGAGTTAGGAGTGAGGAGTTGCGGGAAATGCTTCGCATTTTGATTCAAATGTTTTAATACGGTTGTGTTTGATTGAAACAATAGCAAACGGGTGCGGGCAACGCCCACCCATAACTCCTAACTCCTCACCCTTATCTCCTTGCTCCCTAAAAAGATGTTATACTTCATTACAATTTGTTAGATTTTGGCGGATTTTTTGCAAAATGTATAAAAATGGCGGGGATTTTTTGCGAAATTACTATGCCGTAATTCTCGATTGTTATTGAATTAACAGGGGAATTGTCATATAATTGTAACAGATATGGGGAGAAATCGAAGCTCCGTTCGGAGTGATCCCGTATCATGTCAATGTTTTGTCTTGAATACGCGCGGTGTGAGAGCACCTGCGCCTGACAAATTTAGGAGGTATATATTATGGCAAGAGTTTACAATTTTTCGGCAGGTCCTTCGATGCTGCCCGAAAGCGTACTGAAGACCGCGGCTGCTGAGATGCTCGACTACAAGGGCACCGGCGAGTCCGTCATGGAGATGTCCCACCGCTCCAAGGAGTACGGCGAGATCATCACCGCGGCTGAGTCTCTCCTGCGTGAGATCATGAACATCCCCGACAACTACAAGGTCCTGTTCCTGCAGGGCGGCGCTTCCACCCAGTTTGCCGCTATCCCGCTCAACTTCATGAACGGCACCGGTAAGGCTGACTATGTTGTGACCGGTCAGTGGGCGAAGAAGGCTGCTGCCGAAGCAGGCCGCTACGGCGACGTCAACATCGTTGCTTCCTCCGCGGATAAGACCTTCTCTTATATCCCGAAGCTCGACAAGAGCACCTTTACTAAGGATGCCGACTACTTCTACATCTGCATGAACAACACCATCTACGGTACTGTTTACCATGAGCTGCCCGATACCGGCGACGTTCCGCTGATCGCTGATATCTCTTCCTGCTTCCTCTCTGAGCCGCTCGACGTTACCAAGTTCGGTATGCTCTACGGCGGCGCTCAGAAGAACGTAGCTCCCGCAGGTGTGACCATCTGCATCATCCGTGAGGATCTGCTCGGCAAGGCGAGAGATATCACTCCCACCATGCTCAACTACCAGATCCATGCGGATAACGGTTCTATGTACAACACACCTCCCTGCTACACCATCTACATCATGAAGCTCGTCCTCGAGTGGATCAAGAACGAGGTCGGCGGTCTGGAGAAGATGAAGGAGCTCAACGAGAAGAAGGCGAAGATCCTGTATGACTTCCTCGATTCTTCCGAGATGTTCAAGGGCACCGTCGTTCCCGAGGATCGTTCTCTGATGAACGTTCCGTTCGTTACCGGCGACACCGATCTGGACGCGAAGTTTGTCGCTGCCGCTAAGGAAGCCGGCTTCATCAACATCAAGGGTCACCGCACCGTCGGCGGTATGCGCGCTTCTATCTACAACGCAATGCCGATCGAGGGCGTTGAGAAGCTCGTTGCCTTCATGAAGAAGTTTGAAGAGGAAAACAAATAAGAATCAAAATCAGCCTCCCTTTCCTAAGGGAGGTGCCCGATAGGGCGGAGGGTTGCAACCCCCAGTCGCTTTGCGACAGCCCCCTTAGGAAAGGGGACCTTGAAAAAGGAGAATTGATATGTATAACATTTTAAAGCTGAATAAGATCGCTCCTGTTGCGATCGAGCGCTTCGGCGCTGATTATAACTGTGTTGACGAGTGCGACGCGCCCGAGGGTATCCTCGTCCGCTCCGCTTCTATGCACGACATGGAGCTGCCCGAGAGCCTTCTCGCGATCGCTCGTGCCGGTGCAGGCGTCAACAATATCCCGCTCGACAAGTGTGCCGAGAAGGGTATCTGTGTATTCAACACTCCCGGCGCTAACGCTAACGCCGTTATGGAGCTGGTGATCGCGGGCATGCTGCTCGGCTCCCGTAAGATCAGCGAGGGTATCGCGTGGTGCAAGACCCTCAAGGACGATCCCAATAACCTCAAGGCTGTTGAAAAGGGCAAAAGCCAATTCGTCGGTCCCGAGATCAAGGGCAAGACCCTCGGCGTAGTCGGACTCGGCGCGATCGGCGTACTGGTCGCGAACGCGGCGCGTGCGCTCCATATGCATGTCATCGGTTACGATCCCTATCTGAGCGTCAACGCGGCACTGCATCTGTCCCGTCACGTTGTGACTGTCAACAACATCGACGAGCTGTACGCGCAGGCTGATTATGTGACCCTGCATCTGCCGGTCAACGACGGCACCCGCGGCATGATCGACGCCGATACCATCGCAAAGATGAAGGACGGCGTTCGCCTGCTGAACTTCTCTCGTGACGGTCTGGTCGTCTCTTCTGACATCAAGGCTGCTCTGGAGAGCGGTAAGATGGCGTCTTATGTGACTGACTTCGCTACCAACGATCTGCTCGACGTAGACGGCGTTGTCGCGATTCCGCACCTCGGCGCTTCCACTCCCGAGAGTGAGGATAACTGCGCGATCATGGCTGCCGACGAGATGAAGGATTATCTGGAGAACGGCAACATCAAGAACTCCGTCAACTTCCCGAATGTTTCCATGCCCAGAACCGGCGATACCCGTTTCTGTGTGTTCCATCACAACGCACCCAAGATGATCTCCAATCTGCTGGAGAAGATCGGCGGTAACGTTGAGAACATGGAGAACAAGAGCCGCGGCGATTACGCTTACACCATCATCGACGTGACAGGCGCGAATCCCGACGCCCTCGAGGCCGCTGAGGCGGTAGACGGCATCATCCGTATCAGAAAGCTGTAATTTTCCGAAAAAGAATAATAACATAATAATAGCGCCCGTGGTTTCATCGCCGCGGGCGTTTTTTAATGAGGAGTTAGGAGTTAGGAGTTAGGAGTTAGGAGTGAGGAGTTAGGAGTGAAGAGTTACGTTTCAGCGGATTTGTAGGGGAGCACCCCGCCCTACAGAAATCGATTTGCTTTGCGTTTGGGTGACATATAACGAAAAGACAGCTGTATCGCGGATGTTCACATAAAGTTTAAAAAAGAATTAGCACTCTCGACTTGACAGTGCTAAAATATGGAGTATAATAGATATTGTAATAAAAAATGTCATTTTATACGGAGGAACAATTCTTCGGCGAAAAGCTGCCTCCATGATAAAGAGCTATGAAATGACAAATGAAAAAGAAGGTATGAACATGGCGAAAAAGCAATTCAAAACAGAATCCAAAAAACTGCTGGATATGATGGTTAACTCCATCTATACCCATAAGGAGATTTTCCTGCGCGAGCTGATTTCTAACGCGTCCGACGCGATCGATAAGCTCTATTTCCGATCCTTGACCGACGACAGCGTGGGTATGGATCACGATGATTTTGAGATCCGTCTCACCGCGGACAAGGACAGCCGTATCCTGACCGTCACCGATAACGGTATCGGCATGACCAAGGAAGAGCTCGAGAACAACCTCGGTACCATCGCGAAGTCCGGCTCACTCGACTTCAAGACCGATGAAGAGAATCAAAGCGAGAACATCGATATCATCGGTCAGTTCGGCGTAGGCTTCTACTCCGCGTTCATGGTCGCCGATAATATCAAGGTGGAAAGCAAGGCGTTCGGCAGTGACGAAGCCTTTGTATGGGAATCCTCGGGCGCGGACGGCTACACCATCAAGAAGTGTGAGAAGGACAAAGCCGGCACGGTCATCACCCTGCACATCAAGGAGGATACCGAGGAAGAAAAGTACGGTGAGTTCCTCGAAGTCTATCGCATCCGCGAGCTGATCAAGAAATACAGCGACTACATCCGTTACCCGATCCGCATGGAGACCTCGCATAAACAGCTCAAAGAGGGCACCGAGAACGAGTATGAGGACATTTATGAGGATGAGACCCTCAACAGCATGACCCCCATCTGGAAGAAGCCGCAGAGCAAGGTCACCGATGAGGAATATGCCGAGTATTACAAGGGCAAGTTCAACGATTATGAAGCGCCCCTCAAGGTGATCCGCCAGTCCACCGAGGGTAACGCGACCTATACCGCGCTGCTGTTCATCCCGTCTCACGCGCCGTATGATTATTACAGCCGCGATTATGAGAAGGGCTTGCAGCTCTATTCCAGCTCCGTGATGATCATGGAGAAGTGCAAGGATCTTTTGCCCGATCATTTCAGCTTTGTCAAGGGTCTGGTGGACAGCGCCGACCTGAGCCTGAACATATCGCGTGAGATGCTGCAGCATGACCGTCAGCTTAAGATCATCGCTAAGGCGCTTGAGAAAAAGATCGCCTCAGAGCTCGGCAAAATGCTGAAAACCGACCGCGAAAAGTACGAGCAGTTCTTCCGTGAGTTCGGCGCGCAGCTCAAGTGGGGCATCTATTCCTCCTTCGGCGTGAACCGTGAGGAATTGCAGGATCTCCTGCTCTTTAAGACGTCCGACGAAGGCAGGTATACTTCTTTAAAAGAATATATCGACCGTGCAAGAGAGAATCAGGACAAGATCTACTATGCGGTCGGCGAGACCGTCGAGAAGATCGCCATGCTCCCGCAGGTGGAGAGCGTGCTTGCCAAGGGCTATGAGGTGCTCTACCTGACCGAGGACATCGACGAATTCTGCGTCCAGATCCTGCGCAATTATGATAACAAGGATTTCCTGAATGTCTGTACCGATAACCTCGACCTCGGCGATGAGGAAGAGAAGGCACAGCTCAAGGAAGAGAATGACAAGTCCGAGGAGCTCTTTAAATTCATGAAGGAGAGTATCGGCGACAAGGTGGCGAAGGTGCGCTACACCAACACCTTGAAGAACCACGCCGTCTGCCTTTCCAGCGAGGGCAATGTGTCCGTCGGCATGGAGCAGATCCTCAACAAGATGCCCGGCACCGAGGGTCAAAATATCAAGGCGGAGACCGTGCTTGAGATCAACAAGGATCATCCGATCAAGGATAAGCTGCTGTATCTGTTCGGTAACGATAAAGAGAAGCTCGCCGATTACAGCAAGATCCTGTACGCCCAGGCAAGACTGATCAACGGTCTGAACCTCGACAACCCCGCCGAGATCAGCGATCTGGTATGTGATCTGATGGTATGAGGATCGGTTAACGGTTAACGGTTAACGGTTAACGGTGAAGGGCGGGACACCCGCACCCGATTTGTAGTATTTTTTATTCAAATATGCTTATATAAAAACGTCCGCAACTCATCATAGAGTCGCGGACGTTATATTTTTACATCTATGAAATATCAATCCAAAACGCGTCAGCGTTTCCCAACACCGTTCACCGTTCTCCGTTATCCGTTAACCGACGATAGTTTACTCCCGATATACTCCAACAGTTCCTCACCGCACATTTCCGTGATGTCCTCGGGGGAGTCGGGGAAGGAAAGCAGGATCTGATTTTTATCCCTGACGATATAGCCCTCGCTGCCGCTCACTGCGCTTAACTTGCGCATATTATCGAGCGTGAGCGCGGAGTTGGAGAATACGCGCGACAGCACGACGCGCAGGTTGTCGTCCTCAAAGGAGTCGAAGCCGCCGATGATGACGGTCAGCGGACAGAGTTTCAAGCTGCGGCTGACCTGCGCCCCCAGCTCGACCGGCGTGGTCGCCGAGGTGATCAGATGCGCTTCGCCGCCGATGGGGGCGAGCGCTTTTCTCAGCGCTTTTTCACAGTATGAGGTTTTTCTTGACAGATAAAAAATCAGATTGTACTTCATAGCGATCCTTTGCTGTGTTGACGGGGGATAGGGATGAACCCCTTCCCCCGATACGTTTATTACTTGGGAACGGCGGTGAACTTGGGATAAATATCGATACCGACGTTCAGATGGTCGAAGTCGACGCCGGAAACATCCTTGTCCCAGCCCTCGAATACATAGGTGTAGTAGTCATCCTCCGGCATGACCGGGTCACCGCCCGGCGTGGGTACCGGATCACCCTCCTTGACGTTGTAGGCGGCATACTGACTGCCGTCAAAGTTGCGGTAGGTGACGGGGTAGTAGGTGATGACCGGCGGTTCTGTCGGCTTGGGAGCGCCTTTCTTTTCCGTGGGTGGCGGCTCGGTAGGAGGCTCCGTCGGGTTGGAGGCGAGGGTCGCGGTCAGATCCTCCGAGCCCTCCAGATTACCCTTGCCGTCGTACCAGTCAACCTGACCCTTGGCATTTGCCGACTTGAAGGTCTCGGTCTCGGGACGGGTACCGCCGTAGCGGCTGTAGTAAACATCCGGGAACAACGGATCGGAGCTGCGCGACGCCAAGCTGACGTCGACGTTAGGATCCTCTCCGGGGCGTACCTTACGCGCGACGACCACCAGTCGCCACTGGTAGAATTCATAACAGCAGGTAGACAGGGTGATGATCTGGTCGCCCTCGTTACAGGTGACAGGAATGTCGAAGAACGAGCGCACGCGCATATTGTAGACGAAGTTCATGAACTCCGCGTCGGAGTTAAAATCGCCCTGCATGTAGTTGAAGAACTCGCCGTGCTCGTAGCGGGTCGAGGTCTTGAACACCGAGATGATCTTATATTTGGCGTCGCCGTCGGGGGTGTTGAACTTGACGATGGGATGATCCTGATAGAATTCGAGATCGCCCTTCAGATCGCCCTTCGGCGAGTATCCCAGAAGTCCGGCGAACATACTGCCGTCGAGCATATCGTGACCGTGCATGATGACGTTGCGCGATTTTTCGCCCTCGGTAGAGCGGTAGTCAATGAAGATGCTGCCGTATTCGGAGCTTTCCTTTTTGTAGGTGCGCTTGAGGTAATATTGATTATAGCGGTCGTCGCCCTCGTGATACAGGACTGGGTAATCGATCTTGGTGTCGGGGATGGTGATCCAGCCGACGATCTCGTCGTTGATCTCCTTGAGCGCGTCCCAATCCTGTTCGGGGCCTTCACCTTCGCCATCTTCGTTGTTTTTGTTATGGGCGATGGTCTGGATCTCGCTGGTGACGGCATTGTTGCGCATCGGGCCGAAGATGTAGAACTCCAGCACGTAGATCAGCGCGGCGATGAACGCGGCGATCGCTATCAGTACGACGATCTTGCGGATCTTCTGCTTTTTGGTATCCCCTTTCTGAGGAATAAAGGATTGGATAAAGCCTTGCTTTTTCTTCGGTACCGCGGCATCATTGGACAGATCGATCTGATTGAGCTCGGCGTCGACCTCGTTGCCGCTCGCGTCAAAGAACGCGATACCAACAGGGTAGAGCGCCGCGTTCTTCGTGAACACATCGTTGGCGCCCGCGATACCGCCGCGGATCACATCTTTGAGCGAGGCGCCTGTCAGTGAAGCGCAGGGCAGCGCGATAAAGCGCTTTCCCGAATAGGAGAAGCAGTAGCCCTTATAGCCGTTGCCCAGATCGCCGATAGAGGAGACCTTGAGCTTCGGCGTCAGATCCTTGTGCGCTTCATCACGCGGGATACCGGCTTCGAGATTCTCGATCGTTTTGTAAAACAGCTTGCGGAATGAGCTGTTGTCGGTCGAATCGAGCGCATTGACGAACAAAAACAGATCACTTTCGCTTGCGTTCAGCTTTTCCGTGATCGCCTTTGACAGCTTTTTGGCGTCTGCGGCACATTCGGTGGTGTACTGCAGCTCGACGCCGTCCACTTCGAGAGCAGAGCTGATCTCGGCAGCTGTGTCCGTATATGCCTTTGCGTCGGCTTTATTCTTTTGGATAGAGAACAATTCACATTTGAACATAGAAGATCCTTCTTGTCTGGTAGGATAGGGGAGCGCCTTGATTACTTGGGCTCGGCGCAGATAACGGTATAACCGCTCTCGTTCGCGACTTTCGCACTGTAGCTCGTGCCGTCGGAGGTGAAGCTGACAGCGTCCTTTTTGAGATCGTCCTGCGTGAGCTTGACGATATCGATCGTATCGGATTTGAGAACGCCGTCGACGGTGGAGCTGATGACGGTATCGCCTTTGACGACGATCATATTGTTGCCGCATTTCTCAGCGAGATTGTCGCCGACGACATCGCCGTAAGCGTCGGTGGTCAAGGTAATGATGACAACACCGGTGCCGTCGGTGCGCTTGACGCCTGCCATCAGGCTGTAGGTGCCGTCCTCCGCGTGATAGACCGGATCGGTCATCTGCTTGTCTGCGGTATTTCTGACGATGCCGGCAAATTCTTTCTTGTCGGCGAGATCCTTCAGGTTCTTGTCCTTGTCGCCTGCCGGATAGGAGCCGACGACGGTACGGGTCTCATCCGCTACCGTCAATCCGTCGAGAGAAAGCGTCTTGGCGACTTTCTCAAAATCCTCCTCGGTGCTGTCCTTGGTGATCAGCATCGCGGCGATATTGGCAGTTTTGAAGACGTCGCCGGCAAAAACGGATTCATTGCGTTTTTGATCGTGAGCAAAATCCGCGATCTTGCCCTTGGCGTAATCCAGGTTGGCGGATAATCCCTTGCTTGCGCTGCATCCCGCGAGAAGCGCGCAGATCAGGACGACGGATACTGCGATTGTGAATATTTTTTTCATGACAAATCCTTTCCGAAAGGTGACCCTTTCAAACATTTTATTGACAGAAAAGCGCCTTTTCTGTTAGTTCCTGATGAAAAATTGATTCTATAAAAGAAATATAATCAGAAGTCGATTGTCTTGACCGTGGTGTTTCGGATCGCTTCCTCGATCAGTTCATCCAGTTCCGCCTCACGCTCCGCCTGCTCGACAAAATGCAGGATGGGCTTGGTGCGCGGGTGCTTGGGTGTGAAGATGGTACAGCAATCCTCGTACGGCTCGATGGAGGTCTCAAAGGTGCCGATGCGGCGGGAGATGTTGATGATCTCCTGCTTATCCATGCCAATCAGCGGACGGAACACGATCTTGCCCGCGGCGACGTTGGTGCAGTTCAGCGCGTACATCGTCTGTGACGCGACCTGTCCGAGGCTCTCGCCGGTGATCAGCGCGCCGGACTTGGTCTGTTCGGCGACGCGGGTGGCGATCTTCATCATCACGCGTCTCAGCAGGATGGTGAACAGCTCTTCGGGACAGCGATCGCGCATGGTCTCCTGCACCTTGGTCAGCGGAACGGTGTGCATTTCGATGGAGCCCGCGAAGCGGCTGACTTCCTTGAGCAGCTTTTCGACCTTTAATCGCGCGCGCTCGGAGGTATAGGGCGGAGATTCAAAGTGGACGGCGTTGAGCTTTAGGCCGCGTTTCGCCATCATATAGGCGGCGACGGGGGAGTCGATACCGCCGCTGATGAGCACGGTAGCCAGCCCCGATGTGCCGACGGGCATACCGCCCTGACCGCGGATGGTCGCGCATCGGATATAGGCGCCGAAGTCGCGCACCTCGACGGTGACGGTGACCTCGGGATTCTTGACGTCGACCTTGAGATGGGGACAGGTGGAGAGCAGCTTGCCGCCGACCTGTGCCGAGATCTCGGGAGATTTATAGGGGAAGCGCTTGTCGGAGCGCTTGGATTCTACCTTGAATGTTTCGGCGTCCTCTAAGTATTCCTTGCAGTAGAGGGGCGCTTTTGCGAGGATATCATCGAGCGTCTTGTCGCATACGCAGGCGCGTGAGAAGGTGACGATGCCGAACACCTCCGAGATACGCTCGCATACGTCGTCGAGGTCTGTGTCCTCGGACTGCGGGATGACATAGATGGTGGACTGGGCAATCTTGATGGTGAACTTGCCGAGCCCGCGCAGACGGTATTTGATGTTTTTGATAAGTACGTCTTCAAACGCGCGGCGGTTGAGCCCCTTGAGGACCATTTCGCCGAGCTTGATCAATATGATTTCTTGCATAATCTTCTTCCTAATCTGTATTTGCCTTCCCCTTGAGGGGAAGGTGGGCAATTCGCTTGCGAATTGGTCGGATGAGGTGTAACCCTGACCGGATCAACATTTTATGGGATAAGGCATTAACGTTTCCACCTCATCCGTCACCCTTCGGGCGACACCTTCCCCTCAAGGGGAAGGCTTTTATTTTCGTTGCAGGGTGGCGATACCGCTCTGTAAGCCCTCGATCAACGCGTCGATATCTTCGGTGGTGTTGTATCGTGAAAAGCTGATACGAAGGGAGCTGTCGATGCGGTCATCACTAAGCCCCATCGCCTCGAGCACATAACTGCGCTTGCCCTTGGCGCAGGCGCTGGACGAGCTGACATATACTCCATTTTCCTCCAGATGGTGGAGCATGGTTTCCGACCGGATGCCGTTGACCGAGATATTGATGATGTACGGCAGGGCGTCGGTGGGGGAGTTAATTGTGACGCCTTCAAGCGCTTGCAGTTTTTCCAGCGCGCAGCGGTTCAGTTCCCTGATATGATCCGCATTTTGGGATAAATTCAGAAAACCGACCGCGGTCGCGAAGGCGGCGATCAGCGGGGCACTTTCGGTGCCCGGACGGAGCTTCTTTTGTTGCTCGCCGCCGTAAAGGAGCGGCAGGATGCGTGCTCCGTCGCGGATGTACAGTGCGCCGCAGCCCTTTGCGCCGTGGATCTTGTGCGCGCTGACGCTCATCAGGTCAACGCCCCATTTCTTCGGCTTGACGGGTAGTTTGCCGAACGCCTGTACCGCGTCGGAGTGGAACAGTGCTTCGGGACAGTTCTTGTGCACCAGCTTCGCGATCTGCTCGATCGGCTGAACGGCGCCTGTTTCATTGTTGACCGTCATGATGCTGACGAGGATGGTTTTGTCGGTGAGCAGTGCTTTGAGCGCGTCGATATCGACAACGCCCCGATCGGTGACAGGAGCGAATTGAACGTCAAAGCCCAGTTCGCCGAGCCGCTTGGCGCTCTCATAGACGGAGCTGTGCTCGACCGCGGATACGATCACGCGATCGCCGCGCCGCCTGAGCGCCTGTGCCGCGCCGAACAGCGCGGTGTTGTTCGCTTCGGTGCCGCCCGAGGTGAAGTAGATGGTCTTTGGTTGTACATTCAGCGCGTCGGCAATGATCCCGCGCGCCTCTTCCACAGCGGTCTCCGCCTGTATCCCGACCTTGTGCAGGGAGGACGGATTGCCGTAGTTTTCGCGCATCATGCGGTACGCCGCGTCTGCCGCTTCCTGACACACCTGTGTGGTGGCGCTGTTATCTAAATAATGGATGTTCATATCGTGATTCTTTCATAGGAATAATTGGTTGAGATTCCCACAGTCGCGCGACACGTTGTCGGCGCTCCCTCGGAATGACAAATTATCGGTTGAGATTCCCACAGTCGCGTGACACGTGTGCCGACGCTCCCTCGGAATGACAAATAAATCGGTTGAGATTCCCACAGTCGCGTGACACGTGTGCCGACGCTCCCTCGGAATGACAAATAAATCGGTTGAGATTCCCACAGTCGCGCGACACGTTGTCGGCGCTCTCTCGGAATGACCGTATTAAATCAGTATAATTATATATCTATATGGGGATAAAAACAAGAAGTAGAATGAAATTTTTGTTGAATAATTTGTAAACGCGCGCGGATACTATCTTCGGTGATGATATGACAAAGGAAAACTATTCCAGGCTGGTCGAGCTGCGCTCACGCAACAGCCGCATGGGGATCGATTGTCTGAAGGCATTTTTGATCGGCGGCGCGATCTGTACGATAGGGCAGGGGATACTGGAGCTGTTCCTCATGACGGAGCTTTCGGAGAACGACGCAAAGACCCTCACCTCGGTGACGCTGATCTTCATCGGCGTGCTGCTGACGGCGCTGCATCTGTATGAGCGGATCGCCAAGCACGGCGGTGCGGGTACGCTGGTGCCGATCACGGGTTTCGCGAACGCGATGAGCTCGCCCGCGATCGAGTTCAAGGCGGAAGGGTTGATCACCGGGCTGGCGGCAAAGATGTTCGTTATTGCCGGACCCGTGCTGGTATACGGTACAACCGCCGCTGTGATCTATGGGTTTATCTACTGGCTGACGACTGTCTGACTGTTCAAAGCAGGCGAACTAAACCGTTCAAATGATGAGAAGCTCCGTCAATTATGAATGAATCGTTAAAAAATATAGAACAGTTTGTGAGAATTATCTTAAATTATTGACAACAGTGTCAAAAGTTTTATAATGAAAAATGTAAATTAATGGATTTGGAGGGGGACTATGCTCTGTTATCATTGTATGCGTGAAAAAGGTGACGCTGAGATCTGTCCTCACTGTCACGCACAGGGCAGTGTGGAGCTGCAGCCGCATCAGATCGCGCCCGGTACCGTGATCGGCAATCGCTATACGCTCGGTAACGTTATCGGCGAGGGCGGCTTCGGCATCACTTACATCGCGTTGGAAAACACCTTGGGGATCACCGTGGCGATCAAGGAGTACTATCCGTTCGGGTACTGCAACCGCAATACGACGGTGAGCAATACCGTAGCGGTGACCTCCGATGACAAACAGGAGTATTTTGAAAAAGGTCGTTCCCGCTTTTTGCAAGAAGCAAAAACACTGGCGAGGTTTCAGGAAGCCCCCGGCGTCGTCAATGTCATTGATTTTCTCGAGGAGAATAATACTGCCTATATCGTCATGGAATATCTTGACGGCATCACCCTGCGCGACTACCTCAAGCAGTACGGTACCCTTGCGCCGGAACAGGCTGTCGGGATGCTCCTTCCGGCGATGCGCGCGTTGGTCAAGATACATAGCGCGGGCGTGATCCATCGTGATATCAGCCCCGACAATATCATGGTACTGCGTGACGGTACCTTGAAGCTCATGGATTTCGGCGCGGCGCGTGTTTATGACAATGCGGATAACCGTTCAATGTCGATCATGCTCAAGCAGGGATATGCTCCCGCCGAGCAGTATCGCCGCAATGGAGAACAGGGCCCGTGGACGGATGTTTACGGTATGTGCGCGACCATCTACCGCGCGATCACCGGCATCACGCCGGTCGATTCGATCGACCGCGTCTATCAGGACATCCTGCAGCCGCCTTCACAGTGCGGTGTGAACATCTCTCCCGCCATGGAGAACACCCTCATGTACGGTATGGCGGTCCACAAGGAGAACCGCTGTCCGGATATGCCGACGCTGATCGGGATGTTTGAACAGGCGCTCAGAGGTGAGTTGGTACCGGTCGTAGGCGCTGTTTTCATGCGTGATGACCGAACGATGGATCCGAATCAGACGGTCGCGGCAGACGCTTATCATACGCGTTATCAACAGAATGATCCGCGTGTCAGTCAGGGCTATCAACGCCCGCCGGAACAGAATTATCGTCCGCCCATGCAGCAGTATCCGCCTCAGCAGTATCCGGCTCAACAGCCTCAGCCTGTACCGAAAAAGCGCTCCTATGCGCCGATCATCGCGGGACTGCTGGTCTTTATCGCGGTGCTTTCGGTCGTGATCACGTTAGTAGCGATCATCACCCGGAACAACAACAACGATTCATCCTCTGTCATTGCGGAAGAAACCGTACAGCTGCTGAAAATGCCCGATCTGACCGGTATGACCGAGGAAGAAGCGAAAAATACGCTGAAAAACATAAACCCGGCTGTCGATACCATCTGTATCGAAAAAGAAACGGAAATACAATCCGCAGGCAAGGTCTTTAATCAGGTTCCGGGTAAAAACGCCGAGATCTCTTCGGATACCAAGATCACGCTGTATGTTGCAAAGGCTCCCGAGACTGAAAAGCCCGAGCCGAAGACCGAAGCGAAAAAGGAGGATCCGTCGCCTGCTCCGGCGCCTTCCTCTACGACCTATTACAGCACTGCCAGAAACTATGTGGAAATGCACGCGAGCCCGAGTGGCGGAAGCGAGCAGCTGGGTAAGCTCTGGAGAGGCGACGATGTAAAGCTGATCGAACGCACTTCATCGAAGTGGTACCGCGTTTCCGATGGAAAAGTCACGGGATACGTCAGTACGTCTTATCTCTCCGCCGACCCCTCCGACATTCCGCCTACTACCGATCCCATCTGTGTGAACGAGGGGATCGACGACGGCTTTTTGGCGCTGAGATCCTCCGCATCCGAGAATAGCTCCAAGCTTGCTGAGATACCCTGCGGCGCGTCAATGACCTTCCTCGGCACTTACGAGGATCATGGCTATGTCAACGACGGCTATCATGTCAGATGGGCAAAGGTGCGCTATAACGGCAAGGAAGGCTATGTATACGATTATTATGTCCACGACCCATATGACTGATCGAATGATTCGTGATAGCGAAAACTGAATAAAAGCTCGCCCTGTATGCTGTGCTTGGCATACAGGGCGTTTTTGTGCTTTATTACAGTGGAATGACGCTGATCTCGCCGGAGTTGAGGGTGGTGCGCACGCCGTTTTCTTCGACGATCAGTCCGCCGCCGTCATCGATATCGACGGCTTTGGCGGTATGGGTGACGTTGTCTTTGCTGTAGCGGACAGTTTTTCCGATACAGAAGCTCCGCTCTTTGTATTTTTCTATAATAGAATTATCATCAAGGTGCGCGTAACAGTCGATCAGCTTTGCCGTGACGGTACCGCACAGGGCGTTGACCTCGATATCGCCGAGGTTGCCGGCGTTGTCGGCGAATTCCTCGGGAAATCGCTCGGTACACAGGTTCATCCCGATCCCGATGATCACGGCGCGGGGGCGGTTGTCGCTGTCGCTGACAAGCTCGGTCAGGATGCCCGCCGCTTTTTTGCCGTTCACATAGATATCGTTGACCCACTTGATTTGCGGATCGATGTCGCTCAGCGAGCTGACAGCTTCGCAAACCGCCACGGCGGCGGCGCAGGTGATCTTCTGCACGTTTGCCGCGGATGCGGACAGGGGAAGGGAGAGGGTCATGTACAGCCCGGTGTCCCTGGGGGAGTAAAAGCTGTGGCCGCGTCTGCCGCGTCCGGCGGTCTGGTGGGTCGTTGCGTATAGGCAGATGCCGTGATCGGCTCTGCGCTTCGCCTCATTATTGGTAGAGTCGATGCTGTCGTACAGACAGACGGCGACCGGCTCGGGACAATATGCTTGGATTTTTTCGGAATTCAGTTTCATTTGTAACATTCCTTACAGGGAGAGGGTAGCTTTTCCCGCTTTGTTAGTACATTTTTTCATAATAATCGCCGGGAGTACGGCGGAATTGTATAGTTTTCATAAACATCTGTTGATATGCACAGCATAAAACATTAAACGTAGTCGGGTGTTTCTTACGCTTTCGAGAACAAAAGGATTTTATTTATAATTGCAAATAGGAATTAAAAACAAACTTTTTTAAAAAATCTATTGACATTCTTGACGAAATCATATAAACTACTAGAATGTATCATTATGGGAACATTTACGCCTTGCGTGTCAAACGGAATTTTCGACAAAGTATAATAGCAAAGTCGAACGCGTTTGTCAAGAGGTGATTTGGATACAATCTTGTCATCAAGGCTCCCTTTGGTAAAGGGAGCTCCTGCGTGAGCAGGTGAGGGATTGGATCATTGATCGAGCGTAAGCGAGAACCCATGTATCGGTTGTGCGCTGCAGCTGCGGTCAATACCGCTCTTTTATCGATGTCAGAATGTGATCCAAACCGTGTTTTCCGTGAACTATCAAAAGAAGGAGTGATGTGCTTTTGGTCAATGTCAAAGACGTAAAATTGGGCAAAGCAGAGCGTAAGAGCTTCGGCAAGATTGAAGACGTCATCAATATGCCGAACCTTATCGAGATCCAGAAAAAATCCTATCAGTGGTTCCTCGAGGACGGACTCAAGGAAGTGTTCAAGGATGTATCGGGTATCAACGACTACCAGAACAACCTTGTGCTCGACTTCATTGATTATTCCCTCGATGTGGATCATCCGAACTATTCGGTCATCGAATGTAAGGAGAGAGACGCGACATATTCCGCGGCGCTGCGTGTTACCGCGCGTCTGCTGAATAAGGAGACCGGTGAGATCAAGGAGAGTAACGTCTTTATGGGCGACTTTCCGCTGATGACCGATTCCGGTACCTTCGTCATCAACGGCGCTGAGCGTGTTATCGTATCTCAGCTCGTTCGTTCTCCGGGCGTTTATTTCAAGATGAACCACGATAAGACCGGTAAGGAGCTGTTCTCCTCCACCGTCATCCCGAACCGCGGCGCATGGCTGGAGTATGAGAACGACGTCAACGATGTGTTCTATGTCCGTATCGACAAGAACCGTAAGCTGCCGATCACCGTCTTTTTGCGCGCCTTAGGTCTGGGTACCGACGGCGATATCGTCGAGATGTTCGGCGACGACAAGCGCATCAAGGCGACCTTTGAAAAGGATACCTGCAAGAGCGTTGAGGACGGTCTGATCGAAGTCTACCGCAAGCTGCGCCCCTCCGAGCCTCCCACCATCGAGAGCGCTCAAACGCACATCAATAACCTCTTCTTTGACCCGAGGCGCTACGATATGTCGCGCGTCGGCAGATATAAATATAATAAAAAGCTGAATTTAGCCGGTCGTATCACCGGCCACACCCTGACCCAGCCCGTTGTCGCGCCCCGCACCGGCGAGGTGCTGGCACAGCGCGGCGACACCGTCAGCCGTGAGACGGCGGCTGAGATCGATAACGCGGGCGTCAAGTTCGTCTACATCGCCGCCGAGGACGGTCATGAGGTCAAGGTGCTCTCCAACGGCATGGTCGACATCAACGCTTATGTCGATTTCGACTGCTCCGAGCTGGGCGTCAAGGAGCGCGTCAGCTTCGACGTACTGTGCGAGATCCTCGACTCCTGCGAGAACGAGGATGAGCTCAGGGCTGAGATCGAGCGCCGCGCGGGCGAGCTCGTTCCCAACCACATCACGGTCGAGGATATCTTCGCGTCCGTCAACTACATGAACTGTCTCGCGGAGCATATCGGTACCACCGATGATATCGACCACTTGGGCAACCGCCGCATCCGCTGCGTCGGCGAGCTGCTGCAAAACCAGTTCCGCATCGGCTTCAGCCGTTTAGAGCGCGTGATCCGTGAGCGCATGACCCTGCAGGCGCAGGATCCCGAGGCGCTCTCTCCCGCGACACTGATCAATATCCGTCCCGTGACCGCGGCGATCAAGGAATTCTTCGGTTCCTCTCCGCTGTCCCAGTTTATGGACCAGAACAACCCCCTCGCCGAGCTGACACATAAAAGACGTCTGTCAGCCCTGGGTCCCGGCGGTCTGAGCCGAGACAGAGCGGGATTCGAGGTACGTGACGTACACTATACCCACTACGGACGTATGTGTCCTATCGAGACCCCCGAAGGCCCCAACATTGGTCTGATCTCCTATCTCGCGACCTTCGCGAAGATCAACGAGTACGGCTTTGTTGAGACCCCCTTCCGCAAGATCGATAAAGAGACCGGCATCGTCACCAAGGAAGTTGTCTATATGACCGCTGACATGGAGGACGAGTTCTATGTCGCGCAGGCGAACGAGCCTCTCGATGAGGAAGGTCACTTCGTCCATAAGAAGGTCGTCGGCCGTCATAAGGACGGATTCGTCGAGCTCAAAGCATCCAGGTTCGATTACATGGACGTCAGCCCCCGCATGGTCGTCTCCGTCGCTACCGCGATGATCCCGTTCCTCGAGAACGATGACGCGAACCGTGCGCTGATGGGCGCGAACATGCAGCGTCAGGCTGTTCCGCTGATGGTGACCGAATCCCCGATCGTCGGCACCGGTATGGAATACAAGGCGGGTACCGACTCCGGCGTCTGCGTACTGGCAGATGACGACGGTACCGTCATGAGCGTTGACGCGAACCATATCACCGTTCAGTATGATAACGGCAAGGTCAAGGAGCACGAGGTCATCAAGTTCCTGCGCTCCAACCAGGGCACCTGTATCAACCAGATCCCGATCGTCGAGCGTGGACAGCGCGTCGTCAAGGGCGAAGTCCTCGCCGACGGCCCCGCTACCAAGGACGGCGAGATCTCGCTGGGTAAGAACGCCCTGATCGGCTTTATGACCTGGGAAGGTTACAACTACGAGGACGCGGTACTGATCAACGAAAAGATCGTCCGCGACGATGTATATACCTCTATCCATATCGAAGAGTATGAGATCGACGCCCGCGATACCAAGCTCGGACCCGAAGAGATCACCCGCGACATCCCGAATGTCGGCGAGGATATGCTCAAGGATCTGGACGAGAACGGTATCATCCACATCGGCGCCGAGGTCCATGCCGGCGATATCCTGGTCGGTAAGGTCACTCCCAAGGGTGAGACCGAGCTGACTGCCGAGGAGCGCCTGCTGCGCGCCATCTTCGGCGAAAAGGCGCGTGAGGTCAGAGATACCTCCCTGCGCGTACCCCACGGCGAGAGCGGTATCGTTGTCGACGTCAAGGTGTTCACCCGCGAGGACAGCCGCGATGAGCTGCAGCCCGGCGTGAACAAGGTCGTCCGCTGCTATCTGGCGCAGAAGCGCAAGATCTCGGTCGGCGATAAAATGGCGGGTCGTCACGGTAACAAGGGCGTCGTATCCCGCATCCTGCCGCAGGAGGATATGCCCTTCCTGCCCGACGGTACTCCGCTGGATATCGTCCTCAACCCCCTGGGCGTACCTTCCCGTATGAACATCGGTCAGGTGCTCGAGGTTCACCTCGGCTACGCTTGTAAGGCACTTGGCTGGAAGATCATGACTCCCGTATTCGACGGCGCTCACGAGCAGGACATCTTTGAACTGTTCGAGCGCATCAGAGATAAAGAAGATTATAAAGACATGCGCGACGAGACCGGTATCGACTTCGGCGAATGCTTCCGTCAGAACGGTATCTCCATGGAGTGTAAGACCCGTCTGCGTGACGGCAGAACCGGTGAGTTCTTCGATAACCCCGTCACCGTCGGTTACATGTACTACCTCAAGCTGCATCATCTTGTCGACGATAAGATCCACGCGCGTTCCACCGGCCCGTACAGCCTGGTCACCCAGCAGCCTCTGGGCGGTAAGGCGCAGTTCGGCGGCCAGCGCTTCGGTGAGATGGAAGTTTGGGCGCTGGAGGCTTACGGCGCCGCTTACACCCTGCAGGAGATCCTGACCGTGAAGTCCGACGATGTTGTCGGCCGTGTCAAGGCGTATGAATCCATCGTCAAGGGTCAGAACATCCCGACGCCGGGTATCCCCGAGTCCTTCAAGGTTCTAATCAAAGAGCTGCAGAGCCTGTCGCTCGACGTCCGCGTACTCAACGATGAGGGTGAAGAGATCGACCTCAAACAGCATTTCGAGGAGGACGACGATATCGTTGTCGCTTCCGATGACGAGACGCTCGAGGAGGATCAGGTCATGACCTCGATGGACGGCTTCCTGCTCGATGAGGATCAGGATGAAGAGGGCAATATGTTCGATGAGAATTCCATTTATGAGGATCAGGACGACATGCTCGATTATGACGATTTCGGATCCGACGAAGTTTAAAAAGGAGGGGCTAACATGGATAATAATGTATTTGATTCTATCAAAATCGGTCTTGCTTCTCCCGATCAAATAAGAGAATGGTCTTACGGCGAGGTCAAAAAGCCGGAGACGATCAACTACAGAACCTTAAAGCCGGAGCGCGACGGTCTTTTCTGTGAGCGCATTTTCGGACCGACCAAGGACTGGGAGTGCCACTGCGGTAAGTATAAGCGCATCCGCTTCAAGGGCAAGATCTGCGACCGCTGCGGCGTTGAGGTCACTCGCGCCAAGGTCAGACGTGAGCGCATGGGTCATATCGAGCTCGCCGCTCCCGTATCCCACATCTGGTATTTCAAGGGTATTCCGTCCCGTATCTCTCTGATGCTGGACATCTCCCCGAGAACACTGGAAAAGGTTCTCTACTTCTCCTCTTACATCGTCACCGATCCCGGCGACGCGCGCGAGCTCTCTAAGCTCCAGCTTCTCAGCGAGCAGGAGTATCGCGATATGAAGGAAAAGTATGAGGATGATTTCTCCGCGGGCATGGGCGCCGAGGCGATCCGTGATCTGCTCGCAGAGATCGATCTGGAGGCGCTTTCCGCTGAGATCAAGGAGGAGCTCGATAATTGCTCCACCTCTCAGAAGCGTGCCCGCCTCAGTAAAAGACTCGAGGTCGTTGAGGCGTTCCGCCTTTCCGGCAACCGTCCCGAGTGGATGATCATGGAGGTTCTCCCGGTCATTCCTCCGGATATCCGACCCATGGTACAGCTCGACGGCGGTCGTTTCGCGACCTCCGATCTGAACGATCTGTATCGCCGTGTCATCAACCGTAACAACCGTCTCGCAAGACTCCTTGAGTTAGAGGCGCCCGATATCATCATCCGCAACGAGAAACGTATGCTGCAGGAAGCGGTAGACGCGCTGATCGACAACGGTCGCCGCGGCCGTCCCGTCACGGGACCCTCCAACCGCTCCCTCAAATCCCTGTCCGATATGCTCAAGGGTAAACAGGGTCGTTTCCGTCAGAATCTGCTGGGTAAGCGTGTCGACTACTCCGGCCGTTCCGTTATCGTCGTCGGCCCTGAGCTGAAGATGTACCAGTGCGGTCTGCCCAAGGAGATGGCGCTCGAGCTGTTCAAGCCTTTCGTCATGAAGCGTCTGGTCGAGACCAAGGTCTCACAGAACATCAAGGCGGCTCGTAAGGCGGTCGAGAGAGCAAAGCCCGAGGTCTGGGACGCGCTCGAGGTCGTCATCAAGGGTCATCCGGTTCTGCTGAACCGTGCGCCTACCCTGCACAGACTGGGTATCCAGGCGTTTGAGCCCGTACTGGTCGAGGGTCGCGCGTTAAAGCTCCATCCGCTGGTATGTACCGCGTACAACGCCGACTTCGACGGCGACCAGATGGCGGTTCACGTACCGCTTTCCGCAGAGGCACAGGCCGAGGCTCGCTTCCTCATGCTGGCTGCCGGCAACCTCTTGAAGCCCTCCGACGGTAAGCCTGTCGTCGTTCCGACGCAGGATATGGTCCTCGGTTCCTACTATCTGACGCTCGATAAGGACGGCGAACCCGGTGAGGGTAAGGCGTTCAAGGATATCGACGAAGCGCTGATGGCGTACCAGACCGGCATCCTGACCCTGCACAGCAAGATCAAGGTCAGACGCGAGGTCGAGGTAGACGGCGAGAAGAAGAGCGCGATCATCGACACCACCGTCGGTAAGATCATCTTCAACCGCGCCGTTCCGCAGGATCTGGGCTTTGTTGACAGAACACAGGATGAAAACGTCTGCAAGTTCGAGGTGGACTTCCTCGTCGGCAAAAAGCAGCTCGGAAAGATCATCGACGCCTGCATCCGCGTCCACGGTACCGAGGTCACCGCTGAGGTGCTCGATAACGTCAAGGCGCAGGGTTACAAATACTCCACCATCGGCGCAATCACCGTCGCTGTCTGCGACGCGACCATCCCGCCCGAGAAGAAGGAGATCATCGAAAAGGCCGAGGCGGACGTCGACGCGATCCGCGAAGAGTTCAACATGGGTCTGCGTTCCGATCAGGAAAGATACGAAAAGGTACTTTCCATCTGGGAAAAGGCGACCAACGATGTTACCGAAAAGCTCCAGGATAATCTGGACAGATATAATCCGATCTACATGATGGCCGATTCCGGCGCGCGTGGTTCCATGAGCCAGATCCGTCAGCTCGCGGGTATGCGCGGACTGATCGCAAACACCTCCGGTAAGACCATCGAGATCCCGATTCGCGCGAACTATCGTGAGGGTCTGAACATTTTGGAATACTTCATATCCTCCCGTGGCGCGCGTAAAGGTCTGGCTGATACCGCGCTGCGTACCGCCGACTCGGGTTATCTGACCCGTCGTCTGGTCGATGTATCGCAGGAGGTCATCATCCGCGACGAGGACTGCCATGCCAACGAAGGTCTTGAGGTCTTTGACATCAAGGCGGGCAAGCAGGTCATCGAAGAGATGCACGAGCGTCTGATGGGTCGTTTCCTCGTTCGCGATTTCTGCGACGAGAACGGCAACGTGCTGGTCTCCAAGGATCAGCTCATGGGCGAGCGTGAGGCGGATATCATCTGCAATTCCGGCGTCGAGAGCATCGAGATTCGCTCGATCCTCGCGTGCCGCTCCAAGCACGGTATCTGCAAGAAGTGCTACGGCGCAAACCTTGCGAACGGTCAGCCTGTCACCGTCGGTGAGGCGGTCGGTATCATCGCCGCGCAGTCCATCGGTGAACCCGGTACACAGCTGACGATGCGTACCTTCCATACCGGCGGCGTTGCGTCGGCGGAGGATATCACACAGGGTTTGCCGCGTGTTGAAGAGCTGTTCGAGACCCGTAAGCCGAAGAATCTCGCGATCATTTCCGAGATCGAGGGTGACGTTCGCTTTGAGGAGATCAAGAACACCCGTCACGCGATCGTATACAATACCGAGACCGCCGAGGAAAAGAGCTATCTGATCCCCTTCGGATTCCGTGTCGCGGTCGAGGAAGGTCAGCACATCAACAAGGGTGACAAGATCACCGACGGTGCTGTCAATCCTCACGATATCCTTGACATCATGGGCACCAACGCGGTTCAGGATTACCTGATCAGCGAGGTACAGAGTACCTACCGCCTGCAGGGTGTTGATATCAACGATAAGCATATCGAGGTCATCGTGCGCCAGATGCTCAAGAAGGTCAGAGTGGACGATCCGGGCTCGACCGACTTCATGCCCGGTCAGATGTACAACCGTACCGATGTTCTTTATGCGAATAAAGAAATAAAAGAGCGTATCGCGAATGGGGAAGAGGGTCTCAGAGAGGCTACCTGGACACAGCTTTTGCTGGGTATCACCAAGGCTTCTCTCGCGACCGACAGCTTCCTGTCCGCCGCTTCCTTCCAGGAGACCACCCGCGTGCTCACCGACGCCGCGATCAAGGGCAAGGTCGATCCGCTGGTCGGCTTGAAGGAAAACGTTCTGATCGGTAAGCTGGTTCCCGCCGGTACCGGTATGAACCGCTACAACAACATCGAACTCGAGGAGAATTACATCCCCGCTGTTCCTGCCGCTCCGACAGAAGAATAAGATCCAATCATATGAGCCTCCTTTTCGGGGGCTCATTTTTCTTTGTGAGAATTATTTAAAAATAACTTCCGCTATTGTGCAAAACTGCCAAAAACAGGGTTGTTTTTTCTATGCCTGAGCTCCGACAAAAGGAGGTCGGATTTATTGAAAAGATTACGTGATTGTAATATAATATTCATAATAGCGAGAGTATACCCGAAGTGTATGCTCTGTTAAATTGACTGTGCTTGTTTGAGGGCTGTTTTGCCCCGAACAGGTAACCATTTAGGAGGAGATAACATGAGAAATTGTAAGCAGGTTATCAGCATGATCCTGGTTCTCGCCATGTTGTTCGCGGTCGTTTCCGTCGGCATGGTGCAGGGCGCGGCTGCTGATACCAAGACCATTTACCAGGATCCCCCGTATGAACCGGCGCTGTTAGGCGATGTCAACCGTGACGGTATCGTCGACGGCACCGATGTTTTGGTATTGAACAAGTCGATTACAAAACGGTTTTCAGAGGGATATCTTGATTATAACTCGATGTCCGTCGATTCCATCGAGTTCAAGGTTGCCAACTGTTATAAAGATGAAGAAACTCCGATCATCGACGGCAACGACGTCCTTTTGATCAAGCAGTTTGTCGCGCATAAACCCATCGCGATGGACAAGGGTATCGGCGAGCCCGTTTACACGACCGCGACCATAACGATCTACGGTCTGAACGGTCAGTCGGAGACCAGGGAATTCAACATCGGTGATTCTTTCACGGTCTATACCTCGCTGAACGCTAAGAAATCCGGCGAAGATGTGCAGATCGCTGCTGCCAGCGGTGAGCAGACCTTTACCGATTCCGTTCTGACATTAACAAGCCCTGTTGATGATGAGCAGTTCTTCACTGATACCGATACCGTATTCCCGGTGTTCGGCGATAAGGCGATGGGTCGACTCAGAGACACCGGTCTTGTCCAGTACAATGCGTCTACTCCCGGCACATCCGATGCTTTCGTATTTGATTCCGATGACGATCTGGCTATCGTGACCACTTACACAGTCAAAAACGGCGGCGTCGGCGAGGTCAGAAACGCGCTGTCTTATTTGGCAGTGGCAGATGACGACCTGACCAAGCTGGTGGACGACGGCGTTGTGGCATCCGATGCTTCACTGACAGTCAACGCGACATTCGACAAGCCCGGTTCCGCACCTACCGAGGCGCCGACACAGGCGCCTACCGAAGCACCTGCTCCGACAGAAGCTCCGACAGAAGCGTCCAAACCCACCGAGGCTCCGACGGATGCGCCCCTTCCTACCTTAACTCCTGTGACAGAGGCTCCGCCTGAGGAGACTAAGGAACCTACACCTACAATCGTTCCGCTTCCCACTGAGGCACCCACACAGGCTCCTACACAGGCACCGACTCAGGCGCCTACCGCGGCTCCGACTGAGGCACCTAAGCCCACCGTGGCTCCGACCGTAGCTCCGACGGATGCGCCCGCTGAAAAGGCGATCGTCACCGTGCGCGGTCTTGACGGCAGAAGTGAAACACAGGAATTCAATGTCGGCGATACTTTCACGGTATACACCACGCTGAACACCTCCGCATATAATGACGGCCGAATCGGCTCTCTGGATGCCAGACAGCTCTACACCAACGCGATCCTCGAGCTTGCCGACGAGTACGATCCCGAATCGGGTGATATCCTCGATCTCGAGAGTATGTTCCCGGTCACCCTCTCTCGAACCGTTGCGAACGGTAATGCGACCGAGCTGTCCGAGGATGAAGAGTACTTAGATCCGACCCGCGGCGCGATTTTCTACAACGCGTCCACTCCTTCGATCAAGAACGGCTTCAAGTTCGACAGCAACAGCGCGATCCTGATCAAGTCTCATTACACCGTCAAGGCGCCCGGCGAGGCAGAGATCACCAATGAGCTGAAGACGCTGGCGATGTCCAATCAGGAGCTGACCCGGATCGTGAACAATAAGCAGATCCTCCTGCCTGATTTCAGACTCCACGCTTCCTTCCTCCCGCCCGAGGAACAGCCGTCAGACGGTCCTGTTCCGACACAGGCGCCCACACAGGCTCCGACTCAGGCGCCTACTCAGGCTCCTACCGAAGCTCCGACCGAGGCTCCTCAGCCTGCCGATACCTATATCGTAGCAGGTAACGATACCACGATCTTCGGTACCTCTTGGAACGGTAACGACACCAACAACACCATGACCTTCGCGAACAACGTATGGTCTAAGGCGTACACTGTTGACGGCGCGAAGAAGGATGTACAGCTCAAGGCGGTCAAGAACGGTTCCGAGTGGATCGGCGACGAGACCGGCAACAACGTCACCTTCAACCTCAAGTCAGCAGGCACCTTTACCGTATATTGCGACGGCACCAAGACATGGGTAGTGGGCGATATCGTCACCTATGATGACGGTCTGGATGTCCAGTCCGTCACCGCGGTAGGTAACGGTACTCCCGACGGCGACAACTGGCTGAACAACATTGAATGGGATCCCGCTGCCGCAGTCAACCACATGACTAAGATAGGCGATGCCGACATCTACGAGATCGAGTACACACTCGGCGAGTACGACACCTCTGATCCTGAGTTTAAGTTCGCGATCAACGACGCATGGACCCATAACTTCGGTCTCGGCGACAACGGTGTGATCGTAAACGGCGTAACGACCGACGCGATCTACAACGGTCCCAAGAACCTGAAGATCGAGGGTCTCGAGCCCGGCACCACCATCAAGATGCAGCTCGACCTGACCGGCTTCGACTTCACTACCAAGACCGGTGCGAAGATGACCGTCACATGGACAACTCCCGCAACCGAGGCTCCGACACAGGCTCCTACCACGGTACCGACTCAGGCGCCCACACAGGCACCGACCGCAGCTCCGACTCAGGCGCCCACACAGGCACCGACCGCAGCTCCGACACAGGCACCCACACAGGCTCCTACCGCGGCTCCCACTCAGGCTCCCACTCAGGCTCCTACCGTAGCTCCGACACAGGCGCCCACACAAGCTCCCACCATAGTACCCACACAAGCTCCGACACAGGCGCCTACACAGGCTCCGACGGATGCTCCCGCAGGCAAGGCGACTGTCACGATCTACGGTCTTGACGGTGAAAGTGAAACAAAGGAATTCAATGTCGGC
Source organism: Ruminococcus difficilis (assembly GCF_016680995.1). The sequence goes on from NZ_JAEQMG010000117.1 coordinate 65,442, forward strand.
GATACCTTTACGGTATACACCACAATGAACACATCCGCATATAATAACGGTCGAATCGGTTCTCTGGATGCCAGACAGGTATACACCAACGCGATCCTTGAGGTTGCTGACGAGTACGACCCCGAATCGGGTGATTTCCTCGATCCCGAGAGTATGTTCCCGGTTACCAAGTACCAAACGATCGCAAACGGCAAGGAAACCGATTTGACTGAGGATGAAGAGTATTATGATCCGACCCGCGGCGCGATCTTCTACAACGCGTCTACACCTTCGATCATTAACGGCTTCAAGTTTGATAACGACAACGCGATTCTGATCAAGTCCCATTACACTGTCAAGGCACCCGGCGAGGCAGAGATCACCAATGAGTTGATGACGCTGGCGATGTCTAACCAGGATCTGACCAAGATCGTTGACAAGAAGCAGATCCTCCTTCCCGATTTCACGGTCCACGCTTCCTATACCGAGCCCGGAGCACAGCCCACGGATGCTCCTGTTCCGACACAGGCGCCCACGCAGGCTCCTTCCGTAGCTCCGACTCAGGCGCCCACACAGGCTCCGACGGATGCTCCCGCAGGTAAGGCGACCGTCACGATTTACGGTCTTGACGGTGAGTCCGAGACAAGAGAGTTCAACGTAGGCGATACCTTCACGGTATATACCACAATGAACACCTCCGCATATAACAACGGTCGAATCGGTTCTCTGGACGGCAGACAGCTCTATACCAACGCGGTTCTCGAGCTTGCCGACGAGTATGATCCCGAAATGGGTGATATCATCGATATCGAGGGTATGTTCCCGGTCACCCGCTATCAAACCATAGCGAGCGGCAATATGACCGATCTGACCGAGGATGAAGAATACTATGATCCGACCCGCGGCGCGATCTTCTACAACGCGTCTACACCTTCGATCGTTAACGGCTTCAAGTTCGATAACGACAACGCGATCCTGATCAAGTCCCATTACACTGTCAAGGCGCCCGGCGAAGCTGAGATCACCAATGAGCTGATGACCTTGGCAATGTCCAATCAGGAGCTGACCAAGATCGTTGACAAGAAGCAGATCCTCCTTCCCGATTTCACAGTCCACGCTTCCTACACTGAGCCCGGAGCACAGCCGACGGATGCTCCTGCTCCGACCGCGGCACCGACACAGGCTCCGACCGCGGCGCCCACTCAGGCTCCCACCGCAGCTCCGACTCAGGCTCCTACCTCAGCTCCGACTCAGGCTCCGACAGATGCTCCCGTTGGTAAGGCGACCGTCACCGTTCGCGGTCTTGACGGCAGAAGCGAAACACTGGAATTCAATGTCGGCGATACCTTCACGGTATACACTACACTGAACACCTCCGCATATAACAACGGCGAAATCGGTACGCTGGACGGCAGACAGCTCTACACCAACGCGGTTCTCGAGCTTGCCGATCAGTACGATTCCACTTCGGGTGATATCATCGACCTTGAGGGCATGTTCCCGGTCACCATGAACGCGACCATGGCAGGCGGTAATATGACCGATCTGACCGATGATCCGGAGTATCATGATCCTACCCGCGGCGCGATCTTCTATAACGCGTCTACACCTTCGATCGTTAACGGCTTTATGTTTGACAGCAACAATGCTATCCTGATCAAATCCCATTACACGGTCAAGGCGCCCGGCGAGGCGGAGGTCACCAATGAGATGGTAACGCTGGCAATGTCTAATGAGGATGTTGATCCCATCATCAAAAACGGTGAGATCCTCCTTCCCGATTTCAGACTCCACGCCTCCTTTATCGAGCCCTCGGCACAGCCGACGGATGCTCCCGTTCCCACTCAGGCTCCCGAGCCCACTGTGGCACCGACTGAGGCTCCCGATGTCACTGACAGAACCATCATCTTCTCTAATAACAAGGGCTTCAGCACCGTCAACATCTATTACTGGTCTGATGACGACGTGCCCGTAGACTGGCCCGGCGTTCCGATGACGTATTATGATACCAACGAGCATAATGAGCAACGCTACATCTTTGAGATGCCTGCCGGTATGACCTACTACATCATCAACGACGGCACACAGCAGACCGTTGACATCACCTTCAACGGCGCTACCGGCGTCTACATGACCGATAAGAACACCGACGGCAACTATGAGGTGGCGTTCTATGAGATCGTCGGCGGTGATGATCCTACCACCGCTCCCGAGCCGACTACTCCCGCTTCTGATATCACTGACGGTTACTATCTGGTCGGTACCATGACCGATTGGAAAGCGGAATCCGCTTACAAGTTCAGTGAGAACGCCTCCAACCCCGGCGAGTATATGCTCAACACCACCCTCGCCTCCGGCGACGGTGTCAAGGCGGTCAAGGTCGAGAACGGCGCGATCACCACATGGTATCCCGACGGTATGAATAACGACTACACTGTTGACGCGGCTCACGCGGGCAACGTCACTGTCTACTTCAAGCCCGCCTATCAGGCTGATTGGAGCGCATTCGGCGGATATCTCTATATCGACGGCGGTTCTACACCGACTCCCGATCCGACAACAGCTCCGACTGAGGCTTCCGATGTTACCAACAGAACCATCATCTTCTCTAACAACAAGGGCTTCAGCACTGTCAATATTTATTATTGGTCTGATGAAGACGAGCCCGTAGAGTGGCCCGGCGTTCCGATGACTTATCTCGATACCAATGAGTTGGGCGAAAAGAGATATACATTCGAGATGCCCGCCGGCATGACCAACTACATCATTAACGATGGTGAACAGCAGACTGTTGACATTCCGTTCACCGGCGCTACCGGCGTATACATGACCGATAAGGATGGCACAGGCAACTACCAAGTAGCTTTCTATGACATCGAAACACCGGATCCGACTACCGCTCCCGAGCCGACCACAGCTCCCGAGCCCGCTAAGAATTATGTTTATCTGAATGCAGGCGGTTCCAGTCTTTGGGATCAGGCAAATGCACGCTTTGAGTTGTATGTTTGGAATGACGGTCAAGATGAAGGGGAGTGGCTGACCGCTACAAAGGTTGGCAGCACTTATCGCTTTGAGCTTCCGGATAGCTACACAACTGCAAACTCTAACTGTATCTTTGTTCGTGAAAATCCGGCTGAGTCAGCAGGCAGTTGGGACAGCGTTTGGAACCAGACCGATGACCTTTCACTGAATGGCAATATCGGAAAAACATACACTATTACCGGATGGGGAAGTAGTGACGGTAAATGGTCATAATTCAAATTTAGAATAATATACCTTTGCTACAGGGGCAGGCTTCGGTCTGCCCCTGTTTCTTGCGGTTGACGATTCTGCGCAAAGACGTTATAATAGATTAGCTTTCTTTTTTGAAGGAGGCGCACGAAGGAAGAAAGTTGCTTCAAATAATGACTGTATATGGAGGTCAAGATGAGATTAGATAAGTATTTGAAGGTTTCCCGCATCATCAAGCGCCGCACCGTCGCCAACGAGGTATGCGACGCGGGCAAGGCGGTCGTCAACGGCAAGGTCGCGCGTGCTTCTTATGATGTGAAGGTCGGCGACGTGGTGGAGCTGAATTTTGAATCCCGCTCCGTCAAATTCCGCGTCGACAAGGTGGTTGAGACCATCCGCAAAGAGGATGTATCCTCGATGTACACGCCTTTATAGGCTGAATCAAAACAAAGAAAGGTTGAATAGATTATGGAATCATATCGCTGTCTCACACTGCGTGAGGATCCTGCGTTAAAGGACGCCGCCGCGCAGTGGTTTCACGAAAAATGGGGTGTTCCGAAAGAAGCGTACCTCGAATGTATGGAAGAGTATCTCGGTGAACAGACGGAAAACGGCTGGTACCTGTGTCTGGACGGTGAAAAGATCATCGCGGGCTTGGGTGTGATCGAAAACGATTTTCACGATCGAAAGGATCTGTCGCCCAACGTGTGTGCCGTATATACGGAAGAGGCATACCGCGGACAGGGTATCGCCGGTCATCTGCTGAATATGGTCGTTGACGATATGAAAGCAAAGGGGATCAGTCCGCTGTATCTGGTGACGGATCACACCGGCTTTTATGAGCGCTACGGCTGGGAGTATCTCTGCATGGTGCAGGGTGATGGCGAGCCGGACATGACGCGGATGTATATCCACCGCTGAACATCTCAAACGCATATTTGAAGAAAAACCCTCATATTATCTACAGATAATACTGTTTTCAAATAAAACGGATTAATCAGATGTTGACGAATAATTCCGTAGAACGAGGCGGACGACGCAGGCATACTGACGTATGTCAAGGAGTCCAACAAAGTTATACGGAATTAGGCACAACAGATGCTAAGCTGTTTTATTCGAAAATAGTATAAGATAATATGGGGGATTTGTTATGCCTGAAAATACGATGAAAAAGCCGCATATCCTGACGCTGGATAACCGCAAGCTGCTTACGCTCAGCGGGGTAGAGGATGTGTCCGGGTTCGATGAACAGACCATCAACGTCAAATTGAGCGACGCGACCTTGGTCGTCAAGGGCACGGGACTGCATATCAGCAAGCTGAGTCTCGAGAGCGGCGATGTGGTGATCGACGGGCTGATCACCTCTCTGCAATATCTGGGCGCGTCCAACGGATCACTGCGCTCGCGGCTGTTCCGCTGATGGGGATCTCGCTTTCCGCCCAGACCGCCTACTTTTTGTGGTCACTGGTGCTGGGTGCGGCACTCGGCGTGCTGTATGATGTGATCCGCGCCGCGCGTATGGTATTGCGCGCGGGAAAAATCCATGTGCTGATCTCCGACATTGTATTCTTCGCGGTGTGCGGCGTGATCACCTCGCTGTTTTCACTGCCGTTCAACAAGGGAGATGTGCGTGCGTTCATCCTGTTCGGTGAGGCGGTCGGATTCTTAGCGTATCGCCTTACGTTGGGCAGCGTTATGGGTAAGGTGTACGCATTTTCGGCAAAGAAGATACGTAGTTTTGTACAAAAAATACGAAAAATTTTACAAATTTTTTTCAATTACCTATTGAAGTCCATAGCCTATCTGTTGTATAATGTAGGTGTAATAATAGATAAGTTGCATCGATATGCGGCTGAGAAAAAACAAAACCATCGTGCCGAAAGGTCAAAACGACAACGTCGGCGCTACAATAAGGATAAATATCATGAGCAAAAAAGAAACAAAAAAACCGCATACCGCGTCAAAGCGAAAACGCGACAGCGCAGAAGAGCCGCAGAGCGAGGGTAGAAGACTTCTGTCCCGCCCTGTGATCGTCGTGATCTCTTTGGTTGCGGTAGCGTTTTTGGTTTACTCCATGGTATCGATCATCGGCATCCGCTCCCAGATCCGCGAACGTCAGGCGGAGCTGGCTGAGCTCAAGGAGCAGATCACGGTACAGGAGATCAAAAACGAGGATATCCAAAAATTGTATAATTCCACCGGCACGGATTCTGACTTTTCCGCTTTGGCGGAGCAGATCGCCCGCGATGATCTTGATTATATCAAAGAGGGCGAGCGTGTATTTGTCAACGTAGCCGGTGACTGAGTATTTTACATCACCACAACAAGGCTGAGGGGCCTTGGCACAGTAAAGAGTTAAGGGGAAAACAACTGAATGGCATTGAGTGTAGGCGAAATCGTAAACGGGAAGGTAACAGGCATCACTAACTTCGGCGCGTTTGTCGAGACCGAAGATGGTTCTCGCGGGATGATCCATATCTCTGAGATATCCCGCTCCTATATCGAGGACATCAAATCCGTCCTCAAGATCGGACAGGCTGTGACGGTCAAGGTGATTTCCGTCGCCGATGACGGCAAGGTCGCGCTGTCGATGAAACAGCTGGAAAAAGCTGACGCAAGCAAAAAGCCCGCGGCGAAAGGCAAGCCGCGTACGCGTGAACCCCAAAAGCAGAGAAAGAAATATGAGCCCGCGCCTCCGGTCACCTCTCCGGGCGACTTTGAGTGGCAGAGCTCTTCGTCGGGCGGATCCTTCGAGGACATGATGAGCAAGTTCAAGCGCACCTCCGAGGATAAGATGTCCGACCTTAAACGTGGCGAGAGCCGCGGCTATTCCCGACGCGGGAACGGCGGCGGTCGTAAATAAATTATTGCTGGGAGGCATTATTATGAAGATTACCTACACCGAACGCAAGTGTAATCTTAGGGACAACTTCAAACAGAGAGTCGAGAAGAAGCTTTCAAAATTTGACAAGATCTTCTCCGATGAGGCTCAGGCGTTTGTGGTCGCCACCGTTGACAAAAACTCTCAGACCGTTGAGATCACGATCCGTGATAAATCGATGGTTTACAGAGCTGAAAAGACAATGCCTGAGATGAATGACGCTGTAGATAAGTGTATCGACGTCCTCGGTCGTCAGTTGAGAAAGAATAAGTCGAAGCTGGAGAAACGCCTCAGAAAAGGCTCTCTCGAGGAGCTGGTCGCTCCCGCGGAAGAGCCGGAGATCGAGGAAGAGGAGTACACCATCGTCCGCACCAAGGAGATCCCCGTCAAGCCGATCTCTGTGGATGAGGCGATCCTGCAGATGAACATGGTCGGTCACAAGTTCTATATGTTCACTAACGCGGATACCAACGAGGTCAACGTCGTCTATCTGCGTGATGACGGCAAATACGGCCTGCTGGTTCCGACATCCGGCGAGTAAACGGTATTGTCGATGCAAGGCTGTGAGACTGCGTTTTCATTGCCGTGGCATTCTCAATTATCGCGGGATCAGAACGAGAACGTCTGATCTTAACTGATCGAAAGACAGGGGAGAAGCTCCGTTAGATTCTTCCCTTGTACGAGCGGACAGCGTTTCTGCTGTCCGCTTTCGTTATATAACGTTTATCGTAGGGGAGGGGCTTGCTCCTCCCGCAACCTTTCCGATAAATGGATGGAATATGCGAAGCAGATCAACTACTCCGTAGGGTACGGCATTTATGACGTACCGAGGATGACGGACGATTCATTGATCGAAAGCAAAAGATAGGATCGAAACGTTTCTGTCATGCGGACGAGCATTGCTCGTCCCTACGGAAATGCTTCGTATCCTCGATCGTTAGGATTTGTTACCTAACGTTCCGCTGCGGTACGGCATTTGGATACGTGTGTCCGCCGTACCCTACGATTTCATCGAACCCACGCCCTACAAGATTCTTCGTTGCCGAAAGGCAGTTTCCGTGTTATAATGGACTTGATAAGAGGAGGATGATGCTATGCAGTTTGTCGCGCCCTGTCTGCTGGGGCTGGAAGGGCTTGCCGCCAACGATCTGAAATTCAAAGGAATATCCGACGTCCGTGCCGAAAACGGCAAGGTGCTGTTTTCGGGCGATGAAAGCACCCTGGTGCGCGCCAATCTCTGCTCGAGCCTTTGCGCGAGGGTGTTCATCCTGATGGCTGAGTTTGACGCGCGGGATTTTGATACCCTTTTTGAGGGGGTCAAGGCGGCTGATTGGAGCCGCTATATCGGCGAGCGCGACGCGTTCCCCGTCAAGGGCAGCAGCCTGAGCTCGGAGCTCAACTCCATCCCCGCCTGCCAGAAGATCATCAAAAAGGCGGTCGTCGAAAAGCTCAAGGAGCGCTATCACACCTCGTGGTTCGAGGAGGACGGCGGCGTGCATCAGATCCAGTTCCGCATCTTCAAGAACCGTGTCAGCGTCTATCTCGACACGACCGGCGCGGCGCTGAACAAACGCGGCTACCGCGCTTTGTCGAATGACGCGCCGATGAAGGAGACCCTCGCCGCCGCGATGGTCGAGCTCGCCCGCGTGCGAAAGGATCATATCGTGGTCGATCCGTTCTGCGGCAGCGGTACGATCGTCATCGAAGCCGCCCGCAAAGCGCTGAACATCATGCCGGGCGTCGACCGTGAATTTGCCTTTGAGGCGTGGTCCCAGATCGATCCCGCCGTCATCGAAAGCGAGCGTCAGCGTGCGCGCGAGGAAGAACGCGATGACGCGGCGTTCATGGGCTACGGATATGATATCGACGACGCTTCTCTGGAGCTGGCGCGGCATAATGCGGAGCTTGGGAGAGTCAGCGACAGGATCCGCTTTGAGAAGCGTGATTTCCGTGATTATACCGACAGCTTTGAGCGGGTGAGCGTGATCACCAACCCGCCCTACGGTGAGCGGCTGCTCGATATCGAACAGGCGCGCGATCTGTATAGGGCGATGGGGGAGAAGTTCAGCCAAAAGCCGTTCCATTCCTATACGATCATCTCTCCGGACGATAGGTTCGAGCAGCTCTTCGGCAGAGTCGCCGATAAGCGTCGCAAGCTCTATAACGGCACGCTGAAATGTCAGGTGTATCAATATTACAAATAATTCTATATTAGAAATATAATCCGTGAATTTGACTTTTATTTGAGAATACGGTATAATAAACAGAATAGTTAAGCACTTTTACCGCGGCGATTTTGCCGCCATACAATCTTTTCAGATTCGTATAAGGAGGCTTGCATGAAGAAACGTATTCCTATTGTTTTGCTGAGTATCTTATTGGTTATTGTGATCGCGGGCGTTGCTTTCCTCGCTGTCAGAATGGCTGTTAAGAGCAAGAACGAAAAAGATAACAGTATATCGACCAATGATTCCGTTGTGTCCGGCGCTCAGGTCGCCGAAACGATCTACAGTGATCATTACAAGGTCGGCATCGTCCAGACAGGTCTGGGCAGCGCCAGTAAGGATTGCTACAGCGGCTTTATGCTCGAGATGGATGAGCGCAACCTGCTGGGCAATATCGAGGTCACCTATGTCGTAGAGGATAACGAGGAAGTCTGCCGCACCAAGATCAAGGAGCTGCTCGACGGCGGCTGTGATCTGCTGTATACCATCGGACGCTTTGCCTCCGAGACCGCGGCTGAGCTGACGAAGGATAAGCCCGTCGTGTTCGCGGCTGTCAACAGCCCCGACGTGATCGGACTGGTCGACAGCAACGAGGTGCCCGGCGGTAACGTCACCGGTGTGTCGAGCTACACGCCCTGCTTTGAGCAGATCGACCTGATCAAAACGCTGATGCCGAAGGCAAAGACCGTTGCCTCGCTGTACAGCGGTACCGATCCCGACGCGGTCGAACAGGGTATCGTCGCCGCGCGTGAGGCGGAGAACATCGGCTTGACCTGTACACAGTACACGATCGATGACAAGGATTCGCTCGACAGCGCTCTGGATAAGATCAAGGAAGCCAAAACCGAGACCATCTATGTTCCGGTCGACAAGTTCCTATACGCGAATATCGATACGCTCATCACCTTCTCCCATGAGAACAAGATCCCCATTTTCTGCGGTGATGAAACGATCCTCGCGCAGGGCGCGCTGGCTACCAGTGTGATCAGTTATGAGTCCATCGGCAGAAAGGCAGCCGACATGGTACATGACATCCTGTTTGAGCATGTCAAGACATCCACCCTGCCTGTCGCGTATAAGCACGACTGCACCAATATGGTGAACGCTGAGATCAGGGATAAGCTCGGCATCGAGATCCCGGCTACCGCGCTCGGTGAGGTCGAGATGTGGACTAAGCCTACCGAGCCGCCTGCTGAGACAAAGCCGGCTCCCGCCGCCACAAAGGCGGATGAGGCTGCCGAATCAAAAGCAGAATAACGAAGAACACGACACCGTCTGTTGATCAGGCGGTGTTTTTGTCATTGCGGGGAGCCGGTCAAGCCAAAGAAGCGGCGATCTCAACCGAATTATTAACTTTTTATGAAATCGCAAAAACCCCCTTGATTTTTTCCTATTTATGGTTTACAATAGATTTAGCACTCGGGGATAAAGAGTGCTAAACAACCGATGTTCGGTTGCGCTTGCAGAAGTCATAAAGACTTTGCAACAACTTTTTGTATTCATTGAAGGAGGAATAGATATGACCATCAAACCCTTACTCGATAAGGTAGTTCTCAAGCTCGACGACGCGGAGGAGACCACTGCTTCCGGCATCGTTCTGTCCACTGCCGCTCAGGAGAAGCCCCAGTTCGCGAATGTTGTCGCGGTAGGCCCCGGCGGTGTTGTCGACGGCAACGAGGTCAAGATGACCATCAAGGTAGGCGACAAGGTGATCGCTTCCAAGTACGCCGGCACCGACGTCAAGGTCGACGGCGAGGATTACACCATCGTTCGCCAGAGCGACATTCTCGCTATTGTAGAATAATTGGGAGGTAAATGAATTATGGCTAAACAAATCGTATACGGTGAGGACGCCCGCAAGGCGCTCCAGTCCGGTATCGACCAGCTCGCCGATACCGTCAAGATCACATTAGGTCCCAAGGGCCGCAACGTTGTATTGGATAAAAAATTCGGCGCTCCGCTCATCACCAACGACGGCGTGACTATCGCCAAGGAGATCGAGCTCGAGGACGCGTTTGAGAATATGGGCGCACAGCTCGTCAAGGAAGTTTCCGTCAAGACCAACGATGTAGCGGGCGACGGTACCACCACCGCGACCCTGCTCGCTCAGGCACTCGTCAACGAGGGCATGAAGAATGTTGCCGCGGGCGCGAACCCCATGGTGCTCAAGAAGGGCATCAGCATGGCGGTCGATGAGGCTGTCAAGGCGATCACCGAGAACTCCAAGGCGATCTCCGGCACCGATGATATCGCGCGTGTCGCCACCATTTCTTCCGCGGATGAATACATCGGCAAGCTGATCGCCGAGGCGATGGAGAAGGTCTCCACCGACGGCGTTATCACGGTTGAAGAGAGCAAGACCGCCGAGACCTATTCCGAGGTCGTCGAGGGTATGATGTTCGACCGCGGTTATATCGCTCCCTACATGGTCACCGACACCGACAAGATGGTCGCTGAGATCGACGACGCGCTCATCCTGATCACCGATAAGAAGATCTCCAATACACAGGAGATCCTGCCCCTGCTCGAGCAGATCGTGCAGTCCGGCAGAAAGCTCGTTATCATCGCTGAGGATGTTGAGGGCGAGGCGCTCACTACGCTGGTACTCAACAAGCTGCGCGGCACCTTCACCGCGGTCGCTGTCAAGGCGCCCGGCTTCGGCGACAGACGCAAGGAAATGCTGCAGGATATCGCAATCCTGACCGGCGGTACCGTCATCACCTCTGACCTCGGTCTGGAGCTCAAGGACGCTACTATTGACCAGCTCGGTCGTGCGCGTCAGGTCAAGATCACCAAGGAAGATACCATCATCGTTGACGGTCAGGGCGACCAGAACGAAATCAAGAACCGTGTCAACCAGATCCGTCAGCAGATCGAGAATACCACCTCTGACTTTGATCGTGAGAAGCTGCAGGAGCGTCTGGCGAAGCTCGCAGGCGGCGTAGCGGTCATCAAGGTCGGCGCTTCTACCGAGATCGAGATGAAAGAAAAGAAGATGCGCATCGAGGATGCTCTCTCCGCTACCAAGGCGGCTGTTGAGGAAGGCATCGTTGCGGGCGGCGGCGTAGCGCTGATCAACGCGATCCCCGCTGTCGCAAAGCTGCTCGACACCACCACAGGCGACACCAAGACCGGTGTGCAGATCGTTCTGCGCGCGCTCGAGGCGCCGATCAAGCAGATCGCGAAGAACGCGGGTCTGGAAGGCTCCGTTATCGTTGAGAACATCCGCCGCGAGGATAAGGTTGGCTACGGCTTTAACGCGCTGGAAGAGGAGTACACCGACATGATCTCCGCCGGTATCGTTGATCCGACCAAGGTCACTCGTTCTGCTTTGCAGAACGCGGCTTCCGTCGCTTCGATGGTTCTGACCACCGAAAGCCTTGTCGCGGACATCAAGGAGCCGGCTCCCGCCGCAGCTCCCGCGGCACCCGACATGGGCGGCATGTATTGATCGAATATGATATAAAAAAGCTCACTGTGAACGGTTTGTTCATAGTGAGCTTTTGTTATTTGCGTAGGGGAGGGGCTTGGACACGCGTGTCCGATGGCCCACAAGGGTATGTAGGGAAGGAGCAAGCCCCTCCCGAAAAGTTTGGTGAAACGACTATATGTATGGCAGGTGGTTTCTCTGTAGGGTACGGCATTTATGACGTACCGAGAATGACGGGCGTTATATTGATCAAAAAACATTAGATAGGAAATATACGTTTCAGATATGTGGTACGTCGCAAGCGCCGTACCCTACTCGACATGATTCTGTGCTTTTATGATTGATTTGATAAACCCTCAGTCAGCTTTGCTGACAGCCCTCCTCAGCGGAGGCAGCAGACCCTTTTGTCCGCTTTGCGGACATTTCCCCTAACAGGGGAATCTCCTTAGGAAAGGGAGCCTTTTTATATATTCCAGTGCATAATAGTCTTGCCGAACGCCTTTTTGATATCGACCTCGAACGCCTCTTTGATATCGGCGTATTTGTTGATCTCCACGATATTGCCGACCAGACGGCTCAGGTGGATCGGGATCTCGGGGTATTCGCGGTACAGCTCGACCGTGCGCTGAAAATCGATCCTGCCCGATCGGCTGGTGCCGAAGAGCCGCAGACCCTTTTCGAGGATCATGCGCGTATTGATCGGCACGGGATATTCGCTTACGCCGAGGATCGAGATCGTGCCCTCGGGGCGGATGACGCCGATGATCTGCTCGATCGCGATGGGAGAACCGTTGCCGCCGACACATTCAAAGGCATGGTCAAGCGCCAGTCCCTCGGGGATATCGGTGGTCAGGTGGGTACCGTCGGCAAAGGAAAAGTCAGAGAGCTTCTCGCGGTTGATGCCGAACACGTGGATCTCGCTGTGCGGGAGCATCTTTTTGAGCAGGAGTGAGGTGATATAGGCGAGGTTGCCGTCACCCCACACACCGACGATCTCGCGGCGGTTATGAGCGACCGACTTGAAGCGCGTGATCGCGTGTACGCTGACAGATACCAGCTCGGTGAACGCGGCGACGTCCAAATCGACGCTCTCGGGGAGCTTGACCAGACGGTCGGGGGTGAGCTGATAGTATTCCTGCATGAAGCCGTCGGAGGAGCTGCCGCAGAATTTGCTCGATCTGAGGTAGTTTTCGGCGATTACCTCGTCCTCTTCGCAGGGGATATTAGGCACCATGACGACGCGGTCGCCCGGCTGAAAGCTGTCGGTGCTGTCATAGACGACCTGACCGATCCCTTCGTGGATCAGCGCCATGGGCAATTTTTCTTTGAGCACCTTGATGTCGCGCGTGCCCTGATAGTAGCGCTGGTCGGCGTTACAGATCGAGAGGTGGGTCGGGCGTACGATCACGCCCTGTGTGACGTCAAGGTCGCTGAACGCGATTTCAAATCTGCGCGGTGCGCACAGGCGGTATACTGTGTTGATCATTCTGTTTCCTCATCTAAAAGAGACCGTGCGATCTTCAAATCATAGGGATAGGTGATCTTGATGTTGAACGTCTCGCCCTGTACCAATTTGACTTTGATGCCCTTCATGACGAGGATCTTCGCCGCGTCGGTGAGGATCTCTTTCTCGTCGTCGGTCAGGCTGTTGTAGGAGTCGCGCAACAGCTTCGCCTTGAAGCTCTGGGGCGTCTGACCCTGATACATCCTGCGGCGGTCGGGGATCGCGGTGATCGCGTCGCCGTCGCCCTCTACGATGGTGTCGGTGGCGGGGATGACGGTGTCGCACGCGCCGCAGCTGAGAGCTGTTTTTATATTCTCATCGATGATCCTATGCGTGACGAACGGTCGCACACTGTCGTGGGTGACGATCACGGTATCATCGTCAAGACCGTATTCCCTGTCGATATAGTTGATCGCGTTCATGATGGTCTCGTTGCGGGTCGCGCCGCCCTCTATGACCGCGATCTTGTCGTTTTTGCCGGTATGCTTGCGGACAAGCTCCTTGGTGTGGCCGATCCACGCCTTGGGGGAGAGGACGATGATCTTCTCAAACTGCGGGTTCGGCAGGAATTTTTCGATGGTGTGATTGAGGATGGGCTTGCCCTTGATCTCCAAGAACTGCTTGGGCATATCGGTGGAGCCCATGCGCGAGCCTGTACCGCCCGCCAAGATAACTGCGAATATCATAATGTATCCTCCTTTATTTGCCTCCCTTTTCTAAGGGAGGTGCCCGAAGGGCGGAGGGTTGCCGAACAGAGCTAATCTTCATAAATGAGATATATCAACTCACGTTTCAACCCTCAGTCGCTTTGCGACAGCTCCCTTAGGAAAGGGAGCCTATTATTTATTTCAATTCTCCCATATAATCGAACCGCGGCTCGGCGTCTTCCTGTATATGCGTGCCCAGATCCAGCCGATAATAATCGTGGAAGGGGTTTTGCTGACTCAGCGGGAGCATCTCCATGTAGTTGTCCGTATACCACGCTTTGAGGAAGTCCTTGTACCCGACCGGGATGAAGGTGTCTACATCATCAAAGCGGTAGGGGATGACCTCGCTGAAGGTCTCGACGGGGAAAGTGCCGCGGTATTTGTGATCGGATGAGGCGGGCATGACCCAGCCCGTGTCATTGTGCTCGTATTTGCGCACCGCCTTTTCATAGGAGCGCGAGTAGCTGTCCATGCTTCTCAGCCGCAGGAAGGGCAGCAGGAGCTTACTGAGCAGATATGCCTTGCCTTTCCTCGCGGTATTCTTCCAGCGCACGTTCATGATCATGCGGCGGCGCATCAGACCCTTCCAGAAGCGGTAAGCCGCCTTCGGGTCGGCAGGGACATTGTCGACAACAAAGATGTCGATCGAGATGCCCTTGTGCATTTCGTAGTCGTCGGAATATTTGGAGGCAAAGTAGGTGTCCTTCGCCGTGAGCCTGTCAAAAAAGTAGTGATAGCCGTTGTTGTTCACATGGCTTTCATAGCTGAAATGCTCGTTTAATTCTTTTGGAGCAATTTGACGGAACTTTTCAAACTCACTGCGCAGCATGGCGACGTCCACATCGTCATCCCACGGGATGAATCCGCCGTGGCGCACCGCGCCGAGCATAGTGCCATAGCTGATGAAATATTTGATGTCATGCTTGCGGCAGATGCGGTCGATCTCACGCAGCATGTCTTTTTCGATAACGCGCAGAGTGTTCAGCTTGCCGCTGTAGCCGTCATGGATGCGGTCGGTCTGGATGCTGAAGCGCTCCAGATGATGCAGCAGGGTGTAGCGCAGGGCGTCGGAGAAATCGCAGACGTTCTCATAGCCCAGTGAGCGGAGCTTGCCGTTGGAGAGCGCGCCGTAGATCGGCTCGGATGGTTCTCCGGTGACGGTCAGCTTTACCCCGTGACGCGCGAGCATGCTGTAGATCTCGCTCATCAGCTGATACTCGCTGAGGTAGAAGGACGATGCGTTATAGACGTTGCCCGCCTTGCCGTAGCGGCTGACGGTGAACACCGCGTCGATCGCGTCGGAGATGTACAGGGCGGAGGCGTAGCGGTTCGCCATCGACTGCGTGAGACGGATGGTGTTGTTTTCCTGCGCTTCACGGGAGATCGCGGCGAGGTTGAAGCAGTCGAATTCACCGCCGAAAATTCTGTCAAGGAAAATTGCGCGGACATTCCGATGACCGCTGAGCTGTTTTCTCAGCGGATCGAGCACATCGCCCATCGCGGTGAACAGCTCCATCTCGGCGTATTTCTGGATGACGGAATTCTGTTTAATATTCGGTAAAAGAATAATACAAAGGAACTCCGCTTGTTGTTGTTCCGCCGACCGGATGGCGGCGTCAAGCTCATCCGCGCTGTAATTCTCCGCCTCAATGACATACCATAAACGCGAAAAATTCCCCTGTACGTTCGTAACAGAGGAAAACAGAGGTACTTCACCGCCCAGAGCTTCGGTTGTCTTGCTGAGATAATGTGCGACAGGGTGAGAGCCGACGATACAAACGCCGTCCTGATACAGCCCTTTGCGCTCGATGTACGCCGCGCTCATGGTTATCTCGTTTTTGATTACACTGTCGATCATAGCAGCCTCGAAAGATAGAAAGTATGATAAATAATAGGGTATGGCGCATAAGATGCCGTTCAAATGCGAAGCAAATCAAATCTCGACGTAGGGACGAGCAATGCTCGTCCGTGTGGTAGAAGAGTTGTATTCCTATCTAAGGTTTTCGATAAACAGAAACGCCCGTCATTCTACGGATGGTCGATGACCATCCCTACGGAAAATGGATTTGCTCTGCGGTGGGTGGCGTTTGGTGGAAATGTTACGGCGGGAGCACAGCCCCCGCCCTACAAATGTTGTGCTAATGCTTTATTTTGTTTCAGCCTTTTTCTCTGCTTCTTTTGCCGCGGCAGCCTTTTTCGCGGCGTCCTTCTTTTTCTTCTCGGCGGCTTTCTTCTTCTTTTCTTCTTCCTTTACCTTGGTGTACATGGCATACGCTTCTTTGACGTTGCCGTCATACATCAGCTCGCCCTTTTTCAGATACAGCGCGCGGTCACAGATCTCGGTGACCGACTCGGGGTTATGGCTGACGTAGAGCACCGTGGTCCCACTCTCGATGATATCGTTGATCTTGTCCTTACACTTGCGCTTGAAGCTCGCGTCACCGACAGACAACGCCTCGTCGACGACGAGGATGTCGGGGTCGATGTTGACGTTGATCGCAAAGCCCAGACGCATTTTCATACCGCTGGAGTAGGTACGGACAGGCTGATCGATATAGTCGCCCAGCTGAGCGAATTCGATGATCCTCTCCTCGATCTCGCGGATATACGCGTCCTTCAAACCGAGGATGTAGCCTTTGAGGTAGATATTCTCTCTGCCGGTCATTTCGGTGGAGAAGCCCGCGGTCAGCTCGAGCAGCGCCGCGACCTTACCGTTGACCTGTACCTCGCCCTCACTGGGGAAGGCAACGCCGGTGATCATCTTGAGGATGGTGGATTTGCCCGCGCCGTTATCGCCGATGATACCGATACTCTCGCCGCGCCTGACGTCGAAGGTGACGTTCTTGAGCGCTTTGTTGATCTTGGCGTTGCGGGGCTTGAAGAACAGGGCGCGAAAACGCTCCTGATCGTTTTTATATAAGGTATATTCCTTGGATACGTTCTTGAAAGAGATAATCGCTTCTGACATGCTTATCCCTCCTTACAGTACGTCGGGCAGTCTCTTGCGCAGGCGGTTGTAGTTGAAGATACCCAGCGCAAAGACGAGCAGCAGCTCGGCAAGAAAAACAAACAGCTCGGTTTTATAATCCCAGAACCAGCGGTGATAGAGGAAGCAGTTGCGGTAGCCGTTGGCGAAGAAGTTGATCGGATTGAGCAGCATCGCGTGACGGATAAAGTCAGAGGGCAGCTCCTTGCCGACCAGCAGGTAGGAGTCGTAGATGATACCCGACAGCCAGAAGATACCGGACATGACGGATACGATCATGTTCTCAAAGTCGCGGGAGAACGCCGACATCGGCGCCGTCGACCATGACAGCACGAGGAAGAAAATAAACATCAGCGGCATATAGAAGAGGATCTGCAGATTATAGATGCTCGGGGTGATGCCGCCCGTGACCGCTTCTTCCATGCCGGGGATCTTGTAGGTGCCGCCGATGAAGGTGATGTACAGGTACATCAAGCCCAAAAGGAAGATGTGGACATAGAGTCTCGCGACCGAGGTGTAGGTCATGATGGTGGATACGGGGAAGCTGACCTTGTTGACGAACTGGCGGTTCTCACGGATGGACTTCGCGCCCTGGACGATACTTTCATTGATGAAGAACCAGGGGATGAAGCCGATCAGCATGAACAGGAAACGGCTGTACTCAAAGGTACCGCCCGCCTTGCCCAGCTCGGGGAAGATGACCTTGACGTTACCGGCGCTTTTGAGACCGACCTCAAACGCGAACCAGTACACAAACAGGGTGAACAGGGGCTTTACCACCGACCAGAGGGGTCCGATGACCGCGCCCTTGTATTTTTTGATGAGCTCATTTTTGGCGAGCAGCATGATCTGCTTGCCGAAGCCCTGATGTTCTTTAAAGATCTGGAACATTATCATTCTCCTTTGCCTATGTAAAAAGACATTTGGATAAAGGCAGAATATGCCATTTCTTGGACTTACATAGTCATCTTTATTATAGCTGATTCCCCCGAAAAGTCAATATAGCATGATTCTATATATCTGAGAAAAAAAGTCGATTATTTTAGTCAATTTTTCACGGAGATTTGTTGACAAAGCGCGGTCAGACATATATAATGGTTTACTGTATGTTTATGCTGTTATAATGCAGTAAAGCGTAAAAGCGGTAGAGCTGACGAGAGCGTTTTTTGATCGGTGTCATTGCGAGGGAGCTTGCGACCGTGGCAATCCCACAAAGTCGCGCAGCATCCTTTCCTTTGCGCCAAACATCATCTGTTACCGGGAGATTGCCACAGCCTGCACCTTCGGTGCACCTTACGGCTTCGGGCTTCGCAATGAAAGGTATCGGAGGAGAAGATCGGAAAAACCGCCGCGGCGGTTCTAAACCAAGGAGGTTAGATAGTTGAAGCAAAATTCTGTCGTATCCTTGAAGGATATCAATTTCAAGTATTCCAATGAGGTGATATTGAACAATATCAGCCTCGACATCTATGACAAGGAGTTCATTACCCTACTCGGACCGTCCGGCTGCGGTAAGACGACCACCCTGCGCATCATCGCGGGCTTTGAAACGCCCCAGAGCGGTGAGGTGTATTTTGAGGGTGATAAGGTCAACGATGTCCCGCCCCATAAGCGCAGTGTCAACACCGTGTTCCAGAAATACGCGCTGTTCCCGCATCTGAACGTGTATGACAACGTCGCTTTTGGCTTAAAACTCAAGAAAATGCCGAAATCCGAGATCGAGAAAACGGTGAAGCATATGCTCGCTGTGGTCGACCTCAAGGGCTATGAGAAGCGCCCTGTCCGATCGCTCTCGGGCGGTCAGCAGCAGCGTGTCGCGATCGCGCGCGCTCTGGTGTGCGACCCCAAGGTCGTCCTGTTGGACGAGCCGCTCGGCGCACTTGACTTGAAACTGAGAAAGGATATGCAGATCGAGCTCAAACAGCTTCAGCAAAAAACCCAAAAGACCTTTGTTTACGTCACCCATGATCAGGAAGAAGCGCTGACCATGAGCGATCGTGTCTGCGTGATGAACAACGGCGTGATCGCCCAGGTCGGCACGCCTGAGGACATCTATAATGAGCCCGCCAACGCCTTTGTCGCCGACTTTATCGGTGAGGCGAATATCATCAACGGCATCATGCTCGAGGACTGCAAGGTTCGTCTGCTCGGCGTCGACCTCGACTGCGTGGACAAGGGCTTTGAGAAGAACCAGCCCGTGGACGTTGTTATCCGTCCCGAGGACGTCGAGGTAACAGCGCCCGATCAGGCAAAGCTCAACGGCGTTGTCGAGAACGTCATCTTCAAGGGCGTACACTTCGAGATCAGCGTCAAGTGCAACAACTGCCTGTGGCTGATCCACTCCACCGTCGCGCAGAAGGTGGGGGATACGATCGGTATGCGTATCGATCCGTACAACATCCATATCATGGAGAAGATGTTCCTCAACCCCACGAATGATATCATTACGGATGTTTATTATTCCGATAAAGAAAATAATACCACTACCATCCTCCTCGAAGGCGTTGAGGTCACCATCCCCGACGCCTACTTTGAGGAAGGAAAGAAGATCAAGATCGTCCTGCCGCCCGAGGCGCTGTATATCGCGGGCGACGGCGTAGGTCATCTTGACGAGGTCTATATCGAGTCGGTCATCTGGAAGGGTGAGCACAACGAGATCATCCTCGAGTCCGACGAGCGCAAGTGGATCATGCAGAGCGATATCGACGAGCAGGTCGCCACCTATGTGCCGCTGTGTTTCGATTTCGGCAAAGCCGAGATCAGCGAGGTGTAAGCCGATGAAGTCAAAACGCCCCGCTATCCCGTATCTCGGCTGGATGCTGGTATTCACCATCGTCCCGCTGCTGATGGTGATCTACTTCGCGTTTACCGATGAACGCGGTCAATTCTCTCTGGAGCCGTTCAAGAACGCTTCCGTCTACAGTGAAGTGTTCCTGTACTCCTTGGGGATCGCGCTGATCTCCACCGTAATCTGTCTGGTGTTGGCATATCCGCTGGCGTATTCCGTTTCGCGGTGCTCTCAGCGTACCCAAAGCACGATCATCATGCTGTTGATGGTGCCGATGTGGATGAATTTCCTGCTGCGTATCTACGCATGGGTTTTGATCCTGCAAAACTACGGCCCTCTCGATATGCTATTGAACCTCTTCGGCGTCGATGTTACCCTGATCGGCAACTCCGGCGCGGTGATCGTCGGCATGGTCTATGAGTTTTTGCCGTTCATGATCCTGCCCATCCATGCCGTGATGACCAAGATCGACCCCTCGCTGATCGAGGCGGCTCAGGATCTCGGCTGCAACGGCTTTCATGTATTCACCAAGGTCATCTTTCCGCTGTCCGTGCCGGGCGTCATCTCCGGCGTGACGATGGTATTCGTCCCCACCGCGTCGACCTTCCTTGTCGCGCAGTATCTGGGCGGTACCCAGTTCATGATCGGTGACGTCATCGAGCGCGTGTTCCAGAGCGACCACAACACCGGCTCGGCGATCGCCGTGGTATTGATGATCGTCATCCTCGGCTTCCTTGTCGTGATGAACCGATTCGGAGATAAGGAGGCGGTCGCAGGATGAAAAAGCTGGGTTCCAAGATCTATTTCATTATCATCATGGCGTTTCTGTACCTGCCGATCATCTATCTGATCGCCTATTCCTTCAACGACGGCAAGACGAGCGTATGGAAGGGATTTACGCTGAAATGGTACACCGCGCTGTTCAACGACGCTCAGATCATGAACAGCCTGTATAATACGCTGATCATCGCCGTACTCGCCTCCGTGATCGCGACTATCCTCGGTACCGCGGCGGCGATCGGTATCTATAACTTCAAGGGCGGTGTACGCTCCGCCATCCAGAACGTGTCCAATTTCCCGATCATCAACCCCGAGATCGTCACGGGTGTGTCGCTGATGCTCCTGTTCACCTTCGCGGGTGTGATGATGGGCTTTGAGATGGGCTTCTGGACGGTACTGCTGGCGCATATCGGCTTTTGTACGCCGTATGTCATCCTCAACGTCACGCCGCGTATCCGACAGATGGATCCCGCTTTATATGAGGCGGCGCTCGACCTCGGATGCTCGCCGGTACAGGCGTTCTTCAAGGTTGTGCTGCATGAGCTGATGCCGGGTATCTTCTCGGGCTTTCTGATCAGCTTCACCTATTCGCTGGATGACTTTGTCATCACCTATTTCACCCGCGGTTCACGGTTCCAGACCCTGCCCGTGCAGATCTACACCATGACCCACCAGCGCATCAATCCCAAGGCGAACGCGCTGTCAGCGCTGCTTTTCATCGTGATCATCGCCATTTTGATCATCTCGAACCTCGCTTCCCGCAGGAAGAGTAAGGAGGCGGTACGATGAGGAAACTTGTTTCCATTTTTCTTGTATTGCTGATGTTAGGCAGCATCTTTCTGTTTGCCGCGTGCGGTTCGTCAAAAAGCGCGGACGGAGAAGAGGAAGAAGAAAATGAATCCGCCGGATTCCAGGGTGAGGTCAATGTCTATAACTGGGGCGAGTATGTCGATCCCGGTGACGACGGCGGCATCGACGTCATCAAGGAGTTCGAGGACACCTATCACATCAAGGTGAATTACACGAACTTTGAGACGAACGAAGAACTGTATAACGTCCTGACTAACTCCAATTCCACCTACGACGTCATCTTTCCGTCCGATTACATGGTGAGCCGCCTCAGAGAAGAGGGGATGCTCGCCAAGATCGATTTCAGCAATATCCCGAACTATAAATATATCGACGAACGCTTCAAGAATATGGCGTATGACCCCGATAACGAGTACAGCGTGCCGTATTCATGGAACTTTGTCGCGATCGGCTACAATGCCGATATGATCGAAGAGGGTTCCGTTACGGGCTTCAAGGATCTGTGGGATCCCAAGTATAAAGACGATGGCATCCTGATGTTCAACAACTCGCGTGACGCGATGGCGATCGCGATGCAGCTGTGTGATCCGCCGATCGATCCGGGCGCCGAGAGCTTTACGCGTGAGGATATCGACCGCGCGACCGAAAAGCTGATCGAGCAGAAAGCCGTCCTCAAAAAGTACGTCATGGATCAGGTGTTCGCCGAGATGGAGGGCAACCAAAGCGGTATCTGCGCCTACTACGCGGGCGACATCTACACCATGATGCTCAATAATGAGAACCTCGATTATTGTCTGCCCGAGGAAGGCTCCAACCTCTTTAACGACGCGATGTGCATCCCCGCGACCTGCAAGAATAAAGAGAACGCGGAGCTGTTCATCAACTTCATGTGCGAGCCGAGGATCGCCGCCGCGAATTCGGAGTACATCACCTACGGTACGCCGAACACCGCCGCGCTGGATCTGATCGATGAAGATATGCTCGAGAGCGAGCTGATCAACCCGCCGCAGGAATATCTCGATAAATGCTACACCTTCTCCAACATCGACGATGATATCTACGGCTATATGCAAAAGCGCTTTGTCGAAGCGTGTTCCGCGTCCGCGGAGATCAATGAGGTCGAGAAAAAGACCGTCAACCCCGCCGCGGTATGGGCTGTCGGCGTGATCTTGGCGCTGGTCATCATCGCGACCCTGATCATCATCATCCTCGATATCCGCAGAGCGGTGAAGAACAGGGGAAGGATCAACAAGATATGAGAACGGTGAACAGTTAACGGAGAACGGTTAACAGTGAATGGCGGGCGCTGCCCGCACCCGATTATAAATTGTCATGGCGAAGCTCGTAAGAGCTGTGGCAATCTCAACCGAATAAAAAACAACGCTCATGGCTTTTCAAAGAGTCATGAGCGTTATTGTTATCTATCAGTATTATCTTTATCAAAACGCGTCAGCGTTTCCCGACACCGTTCTCCGTTCTCTGTTCTCCGTTCTCCGATTCCAATTCTTTCAGCTGTCTCGCGTTTTCTTTCACCAGCTCGTCGCTGATCGCCATTTTCTTGATCAGGTTGTGCACGGTCTTGTCGAGCCTGCCTTTTTTGGTGTAGTCGGCGGGGAAGATGAAGTCCACGCGATCACCCATCAGCAGTTCTTCGACCTTGCTCTTGTTGTTGTCCTGATATACCGCGATCGCGCAGCCGCCGTATGCCTTCATCATCTTCATGCACGGCACATCGCTCAGTCCGTCGCCGATGTAGATCATGTTGGTGAAGGGAACGCGCTTGGAGTCGTCGGGCATGGAGCGGTTGAGGTCGACGTCGTTCGCGATATCCAGCACGCCCTTGTTGATGCGGTAGACGAACTGGGTCTTGTTGGTGTAGTTGACGGCGGTTTTCGGCCACAGCGCGCAGCCGTCGTCATCGTACAGGAATTCGCAGGCGAAGATCTTGGTGAACTTGTCCGCGATCCCGGAGCCCTCGATGATCTCCTTGAGCCCCGACGAGATGACATAGTGCTCGATCTGCACGCCCTGTGCCGCACCGTAGAGGTTGATGCGGTCGAACCACTCCCTGACGCCGTCATACAGCTCGATGCTCCTGCCGCAGTCGATCAGCTTCTCGCGCGTGAGGGGCATCCCCTTGCGCTTGCTCTCTTCGATCATCGTGTACAGATAGGCGAGTACGCCGTCCATCTGCGCGCCAAAGCCGAATTCATTGGCTTTGTGCCAGAATTCATCGGGGCGCAGATCGAGACTCGGGATAAAGCCGTAGTCCTGCATATCCTTTGTGCACAGGGTCTTATCAAAGTCATACATGATGGCGATGACGGGTCGTTCCATAGAGGCCTCCGGTTGAGGGTACAAAATAATGAAGATTGAAAACTGAAAACTGAAAATTGAATAAAGAAGGGCGGGATACCCGCACCCAATGAAGGCTCCCTTTGGTAAAGGGAGCTGTCCTCGAACGAGGACTGAGGGATTGTAACAAGTGACCGAGCGTTAGCGAGATACATTAATTATTCATTCTTCAATCTTAAGCTTTCAGTATTCATTTCTTAGTAGGTTGTGATCTCGATGCTGTCGATGACAACGTCGTTGAGGGGTTTATCCATCATATTGGTCTGTACGCCGCAGATGGTGTTGACGACGTCCATGCCGTCGTATACCTGTCCGAAAACGGTATAACTGCCGTCAAGGTAGTTGTTGTCGACCTGATTGATGTAGAACTGCGAGCCGTTTGTGCCGGGACCGCGGTTCGCCATCGCGACGGAACCCGCGCTGTTATGCACATTGGGGTTGGTCTCGAGCTTGAACTCCCTGCCGTAGACCGACGCGCCGCCGGTACCGTTGAAGTTGGTATAATCGCCGCCCTGGATCATAAAGTTGTTGATCACACGGTGGAAGATGGTGTTGTTGAACTTATCCGCCTTTGCCAGCGCGATAAAGTTGTTGACCGCGATCGGCGCGACCTCGGGGAAGAAGCGCATGCTGATATCGCCCCTGTTGGTGTGCAGGATCGCGACGGTATCGCCGGATTTGGGGGATGTTTTCTGATAATCCGCGGGGATATCGGTTTTCGCCGCGGGGATCTCATCGATGTTGGTGTAGCCGCCGGATAAAACCATGTTAGTTGCCTCCTTATTGCCGCAGGCTGTGAGCGCGGCAATCAAAATGATACAAAGTACAATGGGTAAGAACCGTTTCATTATTCTTATTTAGAATATTCCACGATCTCTACGCTCTGCAGAACGACGTCCTTGACGGGCTTATCGTTCTGACCGGTCTGTACCTTTGCGAGGGTGCTGACAACGTCCATGCCGTCATAAACCTGCGCGAATACGGTGTACTGACCGTCCAAGCTGTTGTTGTTGGTAGAGTTGATGTAGAACTGAGAGCCGTTGGAATTGGGATCCTGGCTGCGTGCCATCGCGACGGAGCCCTCGGTGTTGCTCAGATAATCTGAGACCTCTAAGCCGAAGCCCGTGCCGTACGCGGATACGCCGCCGGTGCCGTTGAAGTTGGTGTAGTCGCCGCCCTGTACCACGCCGATACCGCTGGTCTCGGGCTTGGTGATGCGGTGGAAGATGGTGCCGTCATAGCGATGATCCTTGGCGAGAGCCTTGAAGGAGTTGACCGCCTTGGGCGCGACCTCGGGGAAGAATTTGAAGGAGATGTCTCCGTAGTTGGTGTGGAGGATCGCGACCTCTTCACCCTGTTCGGGAGCCTTCTTCTGATATTCTGCGTCGGCTTTGTCCAGATCGGGCGCGGGTACGTCGTCGATGTTCAGCAGTGCCTCGGTGGATTTAGCGTCCTTTGCCGCGGTCTCCGCGGTATCCGCCTTGGATTCCGACTTGGATTCCGACTTGGAGGTTGCGGAGGTAGTGCCGGAGCCGACCTTCTGGTTACAGCCTGCCGTAACGGCGGCGATCATCAATACTGTCAATACGATTGCGATAATACGTTTCATGTTTGTTTCCTTTCTGCCGACGGGTTCTTGGTAAATGATAGTCGGCTTACCTTTCTATTGTATACGAAACGGCATTGTTTTTCAATACCTGACTGAAAATAAATATGCTGTCGCCGCGACGTTTATTTCAAAAATGATAAAGTCATAACTCCCATATCCCGCTCATAGATTGTATCATGTAAAAAACTACCGCGTTCCCGTGCGCCGGATCGGCGTTTGGCAGACGGCGGTATCAGGAGGATCATCATGACGGCATTTCTCCCGGAGGGAAAGAGAATCGATACAGCAGAAAACAGCAACGCGCTGAGCTCCTATGAAAATATGCGCGCGGCGATGGAGCGCGGCGATATTCTGGAAGCGCGCGCGGTATTGTGCGACCACGACCATAATCTGAAGGTCGATCTGCCGTGTATGCGCGGCGTGATCCCGCGTGAGGAAGGGGCGCTGGGGATCCGTGAGGGCAGTGTGCGCGATATCGCGGTGATCTCGCGCGTCGGCAGAGCGGTGTGCTTTGTCATCAAGGAATTCATCCGTCGGGAGAACGGCATGACGGCGGTGCTGTCCCGCGCGGACGCACAGCAGCAATGCGCCCGACAATATATCGGCGGGCTGCATGTCGGCGATGTCATCCCGGCACGTATCACACATCTGGAGCCGTTCGGGGCGTTCTGCGATATCGGGTGCGGACTGGTGGCGCTGATGCCGATCGACGCGATCTCCGTGTCGCGCATCGAGCATCCCGACGAGCGCTTTTCGGTGGGGATGGATATCTATGCCGTGGTCAAGTCCGTCACCGATAACCGCGTGACCCTGAGTCATAAGGAGCTGTTGGGCACATGGGCAGAGAACGCCGCGCGGTTCGCGGTAGGGGAGACGGTGACGGGTGTGATCCGTTCTATCGAGAACTACGGCGCGTTCGTGGAGCTCATGCCGAATCTGGCGGGGCTTGCCGAGCTGCGGGATAACCTGCGTGTCGGCGATACCGCCGCTGTGTACATCAAGAGCATCATCCCGCAGAAGATGAAGATCAAGCTGATCATCATCGACCATTTCGGCGAGCCGCATGTGCCGGCTGTGCCCGATTATTTCATCACAAGCGGACATATCGAGTGTTTCACTTACTCGCCGCCGGAGTCCAACCGTTTGATTGAAACAATATTCCGATAATGTAGGGGTCGGCGCCCCGACGACCCGCAAAAGGAATTGTAGGGGTCGACATTTATGACGACCCGTATGGCAGAAACATCACTCTCCTAACACTTGTTTTCGCTAACAGAAACGTTCGTTATTTTGCGGATAGGGGCACAAGTATTTAATGACCATCCCTGCGGAATAATAGATCTGCTTCGCGTTTGGGTGACACTGAACGGAAAGGTTGCGGGATGTCGCAAGCGTCATCCCCTACATAGACTTGCGATCGTTTGATGCCGTACTCTGATTTAGATGACGCGGCACAAAAGACAAGATAAAGACGCATGCGTCCGTTTGACAATATGTGGGGTTCCGTGATACAATAGCCTCAACAACTTGTGATGAGGTGTTTTGATGGAAATGTATCAGTTTATCATCCTCTGTTTGCTCGCGCTGGCGGGGTTGATCGCCGCGATCGCCGCGATTATTATTATTCCAAATAAGAATAATAACAACAGTGAGGAGATCGACCGGCTGCGCGCCGAGATCGAAAAAAGCACGCAGCTGACGATGAAGAATACCAATGACGAGATCGCCGCCCTGCGCACCGAGGTCATCACCTCGACCCAGAATTCGGTCAAGAATATGGGCGAGATGATCGCGACCAACCAGCAGAGCTTTTCCGCTTCGCAAAGCGAGAAGCTCGGGCATTTTGAGGAGCGCTTAAAGACCTTCTCGCTCGAGAATGAGCAGAAGCTCGAGAATATCCGCCGCTCGATGGAGCAAAAGCTCAGCGATATCCGCGAGGATAACAACAAGCAGTTGACCGAGATGCGCACCACCGTTGACGAAAAACTGCAAAAGACGCTGGAGGAGAAGATGAATCGCAGCTTCGCGATGGTCAGCGAACGCCTCGAACAGGTGTACAAGGGTCTGGGCGAGATGCAGACCCTCGCGGTGGGCGTCGGTGATCTGAAGAAGGTGCTCTCCAACGTCAAGACCCGAGGCATCGTCGGCGAGATCCAGCTCGGCAATATCCTCGAGGAGATCCTCACCCCCGACCAGTACGACACCAACGTCGCGACCAAGAAGGGCTCGCGCGATGTGGTCGAATTCGCGATCAAGCTCCCCGCGCGGGATGACGGGTTCATCTACCTGCCCATCGACTCCAAGTTCCCCGGCGACAGCTATGCCGCACTGCGCGACGCGTATGACAGCGGCTCCAAGGAGGCGGTCGACGCCGCGGCAAAGAATCTGATCAACACCATCCGCCGCGAGGCGAAGGATATCCGCGACAAGTATATCGACCCGCCCAACACCACCGAATTCGCCGTGATGTTCCTGCCCTTTGAGGGCTTGTACAGCGAGGTGGTCAACCGCGGCATGGTCGAGCTGTTACAGCGCGACTATAAGGTGAATATCGCGGGTCCGTCCACGATGGCGGCGCTGCTCAATTCGATCCAGATGGGCTTCAAGACCCTCGCCGTGCAGAAGCGATCGGCAGAGGTCTGGAACCTTTTGGGCTCGGTCAAAAAGGAATTCGAGACCTTCAACACCGTGCTTGTCGCGACCCAGACCAAGCTCGATCAGGCGAACAAGGAGCTGGATAAGCTCGTCGGCGTGCGTACCCGACAGATCACCCGCAAGCTCAGCGCCGTGGAGAGCAACGATACTCCCATTGAAGCATATTTTTCTTCTGTGGAAAATAATATTGACGATGCATAAAACGTCATCGCGAAGCCCGAAGCCTTCTGAATCGGTTGAGATTGCCAAGAAAAAGACGCACGCGTCCTCGCAATGACTATTGATATTTCAGAATGAAATCATCCCTTCGTGACCATACTAAAGGCAGTATGGACACGGAGGGATTTTTTGCAGTATCATAAGGTCGAACTGTGCGGCGTGGATACCGCGCGGCTGCCTGTATTGAACGAAGAACAAAAACGCGGATTATTATTGAAAATGCGCGACGGCACCGCAACAGAACGGAAAGCGGCAAGAGAAGAGATGATCAACGGCAATCTGCGGCTGGTGCTCAGCGTGATCCAACGCTTCACCGGCAGGGGAGAGAACCTCGACGATCTCTTTCAGGTCGGGGTCATCGGGCTGATCAAGGCGATCGATCATTTCGACGTCGGCTTGGATGTGCGCTTTTCCACCTACGGCGTGCCGATGATCATGGGCGAGCTGCGGCGGCATCTGCGCGACTCCGGCAGTGTGCGGGTCTCACGCAGTATGCGCGACACCGCCTATCACGCAATGAAGGCGAAGGAGGAGCTGACGGTAAAACTCAACCGTGAGCCGACGGTGGAGGAGATCGCCGCGGCGATCGATACGGATAAGGAGAGCGTCGTGCTGGCGCTCGAAGCGATCGTCGAGCCGGTGTCGTTATACGAGCCTGTCTTTTCCGACGGCACGGATACGGTGTACGTCATGGATCAGGTGGGGGACAAGAGTGACGACCGCGACTGGCTGGAGGAGATCGCCTTTAAGGAGGCGCTCAAAAAGCTTTCTGACCGCGAGAAGCGGATCTTATCCTTGCGCTATTTCCGCGGAAAGACCCAGACCGAGGTCGCCGAGGAGATCGGAATCTCCCAGGCGCAGGTCAGCCGCATTGAAAAAGGCGCGATCGACAGCATCAAAAGGGAGCTGTAATGCAGAACACCCGCCCTGTCGCGTGATGACAGGACGGGTGTTATATTGTTATCTTTTTGTACCGGTCTGTTGTACTTATCTTCTTGCTCCGCTCAGACCCCATGCGAATTCCGGGACTACTTTTCTGGCGTCGTAACCGGTGGTGTTGCGGTTGTTGCTGCCGCTGTTGCCCCAGTGGTAGGCGATGTCATCGCAGTGACCGCAGAAGTTTTCGACCAAGACGGCAGCGCCTCTGCCGGAGGTGTTGTTGGTGAAGGTGCAGTTCTTGATGCTGTGAGCATTTCCGTCGATCAAATCGATTCTGATCGCGCCGCCGACGTTTTTGGAGCTGTTGTTGTCAAAGGTGCATCTCTCGATGATCTGAGTGTAGTTTTGTCCGCAGCAGCACCAAACAGCGCCCGCCTGATCGTTGGTCGTGTTGCCGGTGAAGGTGCAGTCATAAAGCTTGAGTGCGTTTGCTGCGATCGCACCGCCGGCGCCCTTTGTACCGTATTGGTTGTTTTCTTCGGAAGTGTTGTTTTCAAAGTTGCAGTTTTTGCAGATCACGCTTTTGGCGTCGATCGCGCCGCCGCAGCCATTCGCCGCTTTGTTGCCTTTGAAAGTGCAGTTCTCGAAGGTGGGGTACTGGGTAGAGGGCAGATAGAAGGCGCCGCCGGTTAAGCCGGAGTAGTTATTGGTGAAGGTGGAGTTGGTGACGTTGACCTTTGCGTTGCAGGAAGTGATCTGGATCCTCTGGCAGTTTTCGACATGGCAGCCGTCTAAGGTAACGGAGTGTGCTGTACTCCACCTATCGTCGTCCCAGAAGTTGATCGGTGATAAGGATGTGTTACGGATCGTGACATTCTTCATAACAAGGGCGTCGTTGCTTTTGTTTCCTTCGCAAACTGCACACGCACCGCCGACGATCGTGCCGTCCTTGATGGTCAGTGTCGCGTTATAGTACAGATCGAAGAGGAAGATCATCTTGTTGGCGGTACAGTCGATGGTATGACCGTTGAGGTCAAAGGTGATGTTTCTGTTGTAGTTGATTTGGAAACCACCATTGTTTTTGAAGTCATACTGGCCTTCGGGGAGACCTTCGTAGTTGAAGCCTTTGTAGGGGTCTGCCTTGATGTCGCCGTTGAGGGTGATGGTGTAGGTAGGGCTCGCCTTAAAGGATTGCGCCCATGCTTCGGCGATCGTGTGGAAACCCTTGATGTTCTTGCCGCCCACTGCGTTCGGGATCTCGGAAGTCGCCTGCATAAAATCGCCGTTGTTGTTGTTTTCTTCGATAACGCTCTTGTAGATATCGTTGACGGAAGAGAGAGAATCAGTCAGGTCTTTCGCAAAATTCTCGAAGTAGGCATAGGGTTGCTCATTGTCGTTTGCCTCGTAGATGCCGTTCTTGATCTCATACTCTCTGACCTTGTAAGCCATGTTGTTGAGGGTGAGGATGGTGAAGTAATCGAGCGTGACGTTCGCTTCCATGAGTTCGATCTCTTCGTTGACGTTGTTGAGGAATTCGAGAAAGTCGGGAGAGGTCGCCCAGTCGTGCGCGGTCTCCTTGTAATTCGCAAGGATCTTGTTCATGAGGTACTCGGAGGTTACGCGGTAGCCGGAGCGATAATCTGTAGAGGAACGAACGCCTTTGATATATTCTACCATTCTGTTGAAGTTCTTTTCCAGAGCGGAGAGGTCGCAGGAGGACTGGGAAAGGATCTTGTTGTAGGTTTTATAGGTGGTGTTGTCGATCACGCCTTCACCGGGGGTGGTGATATTGGCGTCGAACTGTCTGATCTTCCTGACTGCTGCCTGACAGTCGTCGCTGATGCTGTCCGCTTCAAGGCGGAAGTCCTTGGAGTCGATGTTGGAGTTGATGAGCTTGAGGTTTTTCATCTCTTCGTCGTGATAACCCTCGAGCTTATTTGAAAGATTGTCGAGTTTATCAAGCACATCCTGGATGGTGGGAGAGTTGTCGTCTTCGTCGAAAAGCAAGCCGAGAAGAAAGTTGACGCCTTTTTTGAGCACCGTGTTAACGATGCCTTCTTCGGTGACAGCGTCGATCGCTTTTTCTGCGCCGTTGGACGCTGCTTCTTTGATAATCCCTTTGTAGTCGATCTCAAGTGCCGAAGCAGATGTTGTCGCACATGCGCTGAACAGGGAAAAAAGTGTAACGACAGATAATGCGGTTGCGATGATTCTGGTTTTGATGGTTCTCTTTTTCATGTGTTCTCCTCTTTTCCGTATTTGTATGTGGAAGAGTCTGCTCGGTTTTGGCGGGCTCTCATTTGATTGCAACACTATGATAGCATGACAGTCAGCCGGCTTCAATTATCAATCTTGCCCTAAAGTGTTCACTTTTGAACACTTAAAGGCTGATCTGTTCAAAATCAAACAAATTGCAGGATATTTGTAAATGTGCTTGAATAATCATTCGGCTTTTGATAAAATTACCAATATGAAAAGGCTGGTGATAATATGACTGAACACAAAGTCAGCAGAAAAGCGCTGAAAACAAAGAAGCAAATCGGTACCGTACTGGCAGAGCTTCTGCAGGAAAAGGAGCTCAGAGATATTACGGTGCATGAGATAGCGGAGAAGGCGGATGTCAGCCGCACGACCGTCTACAACTATTATCTGGACGTTTACGATATTTACGAACAGTTGGAGAATACGGTTCTGACGGAACTGGGACTTTTGATCACGGAGCACGGAGTGAAAACGAC
>NZ_JAEQMG010000118.1 GCF_016680995.1 Ruminococcus difficilis
TCTTCCGATCTTGGCGGGTTCGTCATCGTAGGAACCGATGTGCATACACTGCACGCACAAGCCCTCGTCATAGGTGAACCATTCCACCTTGGAAAAGTCGGTTTTCTTTTTCCTTGCCGCTTCTTCGACAGCCCAATCGAAATCCGCTTTCGTCACGAAATCCGGCAGACGGATCACACAGATCCACCGGAAGCTCTCTTTATGCGCATAGTCGATACCCTCTACGCCGTCCTGCCACCAGAAGCCCTCCAACGGAGGCACAACATAATCGAAATATCCGTCGATCTGATGATCGCTTTTCTTACTCATCTTGATGGTGAACGCTATTCCGTACAACAGCCCGATCGCCTGCTTGTATTCTCCGTCCTGTGCGTTGGGATCGCCCTGTCCGCGCACCGCGATATAATTCATCTGCGGCACAGTCACGATGGACGGCTTGTTCTTCGGCATATAGAATTCTTTGTATTCTTTCTTGTAGTCAAACGTCATCGTCTTTACCCCTTATTTTCGGTACATCATCGGTACGAACCGGATACCGCTGTCCTCCTGCGGTTCGGCGGTTTTAGTGAAGCCGAGCTTTTCATATATCTCGACCGCGTACAGCGATGAATTAACTGTGATCTCATCCTTGTCGCTGTCGGCGAGAAAGGCGTTCCACAAGCTTCTGCCGATCCCCCGACCGTGATACGCGCCGTCTACAAAGAACAGCGCGATATGACCGCCCTCGTTTCTCGCAGCTAGAATACCGATCAATGAATCCCCGTCAAACGCGCCGTATGCGGAAAGCTGACTGATAAAGCCTTCGTCATGGATCGCATGATAAAATGTCTGCGTTCCCGATGGCGGATAATTCACCGCCTCATATTCATTGAACACCTTACACACCATCGGCAAGGCATTGATGATTTCCTGTTTTGTCAGTTGTTTAATCATACTCGTTTTTCCGTCATCACATACTGCCATTAACGATTTCTGCATACTGCTCCTCGGGTATCATCGGAGAGGTGATTTCCTTTAGAAGTTCATCGCCGATGGCGCCGTTCTCAGCGAACTGCATTCCCGCCTTTTTGACAAGCTCCAAGCGTGGGACAGTGACGACAGCTGCTTCGGGCGCGTTGAACATCGGACTTTCGGGCACGGTGATCATCGTGTGTTCGTTTGGAAAACACCTTGTAAACTGCATGACCGCAGGCTCAAAGTTATGCTTGCTGTTCGGGAAGCCGCAGCCGCAGATCAACACATATTTCAGGTGGCTGAAATCCGCCTGACCGACGTGCTCATAGCGGTCGCCGACCTTCTGCATCGCCATTGATGATAGCGGCAATGTGCGGTCGAGCAGAGCCTTCAACGGCGCGGGCATACCGTAGCAGTAGAGCGGATAACTCCAAATCAGTAAATCGCTGTCGAGGATTTCTTCCAAAATACCGCGCATATCGTCGTTGTGGATGCAGTTGCCGCCGTTTCTCATACAGGCAAAACAGCCTGTGCAGTATTCGATATGCTTGTCAATCGCATGAATGATATGTACTTCGTTTTGCGACACCTCGTTCATCCCGTCCAGAAAGGCGCGGGTGATGTGCATGGTGTCGCTTTTTTCTTTTTTCGGGCTTCCGTTGATGACTAATATTTTCATTGCCGCCACTCTCCTTAATGATTACGCAAATATTCCTCAAATGCGGGCGTTCGTGACCAGTATTTCACGCCCCAGTTTTCAAAGCTCCATTCTTCCGTATAGCTGTTGCACTCATAATCAATGTACCATAGCAAGCCGTCTTGAATGACAAAATTTGTCGGGAAGTAGTCGATATTCAGCCCTGCCGCCTTTGCAAGCTGAGCCATTTCTCTGACTTGCGGAAGAAAAATCTCGACAGATTCGCCGTTTTTTACTAAATCAAAAATGGTATCGCCGTCGATATATTCCTTGACAATCCGTTCGTTTTCGATATCAATATCGATCATTTCGGGGATTCTGATATCCGCGTTTTTCAGCCGTTCATAGTCATTTCGCTCGGCTTCGATTTTGTTGCCGAAAGTGTAGTAATCGCACGGCTCATGGTGAATCTGCTTGACGACGTATTACCTGCCGTTAAGCTGAGCTAAGTAGGAATATCCGCCCTTGCCCTTACCGAGCAGCTTAAAGATATGATATTCCGTACCGTTGACTGTTAAGGGCTTTTTCCAATAAAACGAAAACCTGTATTCTTTTTCAAAGCCCAGCTTTTTGTAAAACTTGGTATCCGAGATAACATACGCCTTTTTCGCGCCGAGTGCTCTGGCACGGTTCAACGCTTCATAAATGACTGCTTTTGCTATCCCTTTGCCTCTGTATGAAGGGACAGTACAGACAGGCTCGACATAGGCATAGTCGGCTTTATCGCTGTACCACAGACAGCAATAGGAAACATATTCTCCGTCACTACTTTCCGCCGCGATACTGAGTGTGGGATCGAAATGCCTGCGGAACACGGGGATTTCCGAAATGAGATCCCCCTCGTGCTCAAACACCTCTCTGTCCGTTCCGTGGTCAAAGCCCTGCCACAACAGCCATTGAAAAGCATACGGTTCCTTTGTGGGGTCAAGCTCGGTAATGCAAAAATGTTCCGGGAGCTGTACGGGCAAGGGTTCGCTGAGCCTTATGCTCATCACCGTTTCAGACTGTTCGGAAAGTGTAAAACCTGCACGTTTTACTGACGCGTTTTCTTTTACGTTTTCATCACAAATCGCGATTCCCAAGCCGTTTTCATCCTTCAGATTCCGATAAGCGTAATCGAGTATCTCATCATAGAGATCGCTGTATCCGGGTAGTGCGCCACAAAACGCCTCGCCGAAATACATGTCGTAAATTGCCGCGCCGACGACCTTCTCACCGTCTAACCAAAGCCCGATAGAATCAATAAGGCTTTTGTCAAACTCAGGGTGTTCCATCATCCACTCAAACCGCGCCCAGTTCCAGTTGATATGGTTCTGATTTTCGCGGTTCAGTTCGATCAAAAAGTCGCAGACAGCTTCATAATCTTCTATATTGTAGTGTTTGAATTGTGCTTTCATAATACTTTACCGCAAAAATCTTTTATGATGCCGTCATATATGCTTGACAGCTTTTCTTTTGGCTCAATGAGAATCATAGATGCTTTGAATGCTTCGATTCCTATTAGGCTCTTTAAGCCGCTGAGTGCTTTTTCTCCTCCTGAGCCTGCCTGACAGGCGAAGGCGGATATGCTTTTGCTTTTGAGAGCAGACTTGTTTTCCTCAACAAAGGTGCGAACCGGCGGCGCGATTCTGCTTGCCCATACAGGAAATCCGATAATGATTTGATCATACTTTTCCTCGTCAAATGTGTAAGGTTGCAGTTTGGGTTTCTGTGCCATAACAGCGCTTTTTCCGCCCCACAAAAACTTCTTGAAGCCGCTGTCGGGGAACGCCTTGACAGGCTTTATCTCAATCAAGTCAACTTCTGGATCAAGCTGTTCTTTCAGAATATTTGCGACATATGTGGTATTGCCGCTCATGGAATAATAAATGATTGCTGTTTTCATATTTCCTCCCACTGTTCTTTTGTTAAATATGTAAAGTGTTCATTTGATTTTTCCCGAACATTATTTCTTTTCATAGGTGAGTTTCATATTCTTTCCTCCTGTCATCATCAAAAAATCTGTCCCGGAAGTTTCTGCTTTTCTTTTTGCGGAAAGTCTTTGTCAAACTCCTCAACCTCCGCATCGTCTACATAGTAGCCCTGCGGCGTTTGATACACGCCGCTGATACCGTCGAGATAGCCCTTTTTCAGCTCCTTGCAGAGGAAGAACGACGAATCCGCGTCCTCGGGCAGGTCGTGATAGCGGATATCGAATTTGCTCGCAAAGTCAAAGCCGCTCTTGCCGTAAAAGTCGATATTGCCCTCAAACAACACCGCGCCGAAACCGAGCGTGGCTGCCTTTTCCAAGGAATAGTCAAGCAAAGCCTTGCCGTAGCCCTGCCGCTTCAAATCGTTCGCAATACAAATCGGACCCATTGTCAGCACGGAAATCGTTCTGCCGTCGTCGGCTTCGATGATTGTTCGAATAAACATATTCTGACCGATGATTCTGCCGTCCTGCTCCATCACAAAATCTAACTCTTTGATGAATGCCGGATCATCGCGCAGCACATGAATCACATAATGCTCGCTGCAGCCCGGTCGGTAGACATTCCAGAACGATTCACAGACAAGGTTTTCGACCGCTCTATATTCCTCTTTTTTCTCTAATCGAATGATATAGTTATTTTCCATGGCTGATGACCTCCTCATAAAGCGACAGCAAGGTGACGCTTATCAATATTCCTCCGAGTATGTCCGTGAACCAGTGAACGCCCGCGATCAATCTGCCAACGACCGTCACGCCGATGATGACATAGCAGACCGCCCGAAGAATCCGGTTCAGCGGTTTGTTTCTTATATACCTGTTAATCAGCATGGCGGCGCTTCCCATGATCACGCAGACGAGCATCGTATGCGACGACGGAAAGGAAGCCTCGGGGCTCGTGTTATCGGGCATGATGATCGGTCTGTAGTTGATGATCACATTTTCAAAGAAAAGATAGAGCCCAATCACGACGATGTAAAGACCGCCCAAAGCGAGTATCTCACGATCGACCTTCAACAGACTTCTTCGCTTGATCAGCTGCACCAATCCCGTTACCGCGAAAACGAAGCCCGTCAGAACCGCCGCAACGCCGAGCCAATCCGTGATATTGTACCAGAGCATATTCACCCCGAACAAGTCAAAGACGAATTGATTGAGGTGCGACAGTCCGATGCTTGTCCCCTGCGCTCCGATCGGCGCGGCGTCGACCAAACGGACGAGCGCGATCAAGATGACCGTCAGCAACAATCCGATTCCTGCTGTGAGTAGTTTTCTGTGTTTCATGCATATCATCCTTTCAAAATGAACTGAGCTCATTTTAGAAGAAATCGAATGATACCGCAAGAAACGCGCTTTCACAGTGATGATACGCTCCGTGTCATTTGCTTTTCAGGAGCAAAATGCCCTTTATAATCAGCACAAAAAGGCAGAATACACCTGCATACGGCTGTCTCGACAAAATAAACAAAGCCGCCGCCAAAACTGACAGTACCAAGCCCGCGATAACGACGCGCTTGTTCCAAACAGGCTTGTCGAAGCTGCCGAGCACCACGCCGCAGAAACCGTTGAGCACCGTCAGACCGATCGCGACAATAAACACGATCTTCAGCCACCCACTGACTCCTGTCAACGAGAACACCGTCACCGACGCGCCGCTTGAATCGCCGTTGCCGAACAGCGGAAGAAAAAACAGCAATGTGATAAAGCAATCCAACACACCGCAGATCAGCGCGGTGTGCTTTTTCTTATTCTCCTTGATATCCTGCTCAGCAAGAGATATTATTTCTTCGTTCCCTATCAGTTCATCAATCGTTATATGAAAATATTTCGCGATAACCTTCAATGAATCAATGCCGGGATATCCCCGTCCCGATTCCCATTTGGAGATAGCTGTGCGGGAAACAAAAAGCTTCTCGGCTAATTCCTCTTGCGTCAGGCTTTGATCTTTTCTCAATTTTTGTAGTTTTTCGTTAAATTCCATTTATTTATCCTTCATATAAACATCACAAAAATGCCGGATATGCTTTTCGATGCTGTCCATGATTTCCTGCTCATATTGCGGCTGTCTGTCTGCCTTGGATACCCAAAGGACAACAGGTGATACCAACTCTATTGAGAGAAGTGCGGGGTCGTCATGGATAAACAGACCGTTTTTCATCATCCCTTCGATGATTTTCTCATACATCTTCTGTATGCCGACAAGCTGATGGCGGGTGGAGATCTCGGCAAGTCTTTCATTACGAAATTGCTCCTGTACAAGGAACTTGCGTATTTTCCTGATCATCGGGTCGTGCATGGTAAACGCGATCCTGCCCATTGTCGAGCGGAGGAAATCTTCCCTGTTTTCAGGGATCTCTCCAATGTGCTGCTCCGATCCGAAGGATTCCTCGTAACGTTCTTCCGCCGAATCAATAAGCGCAGTCATAATATCCTCTTTACCCTTAAAATGCTTGTAGAGTGACGGAGCTTTGATTCCAACCTTCTCGGCGATTTGTTCTACGCCCGTTCCGTCGTATCCGTTCTCAGCAAATAGCGTCAGCGCTTCTTCCAGTATTCTATCTTTTGTAGACATAATTCCCTCCAAATAATAAAGATAAAAGTTGTTAGCTTTATTATAGCTAATAGCTTTTAGCTTGTCAAGATGTAAAAATAAAAACAGGGCTATCATATTAAGAAAAGTAATAGCGCCTGATATTTTCGTCATGAGTAGTCTGTGTAAAATATTTTAAGATTAAATAGTACTATCAAGTACATTAACATAGAAAAACACCGCACAGAATTATTTACTCTGTACGGTGTCCTGTTTTGGGCTCCCAATCGGCTGCTTTTCTTGTGATTTCAAATCATCCTTATTAGTATCAGCCTTTAGGGGTGCCTGCTTTTATTTTACCTCGGCAAAAAGGCTGATAACCGGATTTGAAGGCGAGCGACGGGAAGCCCCGCAGGCAATTTCGAGAGAGCAGAAAACTTTTTCTCCCATAATAATCACAAAGAGGTACCCTTTCGTCGGGTACCTCTTTTCAAATATTTCAATCCATTTCCGTAACGATCTCGTTGACGGTCTTTCCCGGGGGAATCATGGGAAGAACATTCTCGTCGGGGCTGATCTGCACGTCGATCACGACGGGCGCGTTGAGCGCGATCGCCTTTTCGAGAACAGGCATGATATCATCGTCGTGGGCGATGCGCATACCCTCCACGCCGAACGCGTTGGCGAGCTTGACAAAATCGGTCGCTCTGTGCGGGTCGGTCTGGGAGAAGCGGCTGCCGTAGAACAGCTTCTGCCACTGGCGCACCATACCGAGCACCGCGTTGTTCATCACGAGCACGATAATCGGCAGATTGTAGGATTTCAGCGTGACAAGCTCGTTGAGATTCATATGAAAGCTGCCGTCGCCTGTAAACAGGAATACGCGTCTGTCAGGATGCGCGATCTGCGCGCCGATAGCGGCGCCCATGCCGAAGCCCATCGTACCCATGCCGCCCGAGGTCAGGAGGGTTCTCTCTGCCTCGATCTTGGCAAACTGGGCGACCCACATCTGGTGCTGGCCGACGTCGGTCGCGATGATATCGGTCGGCTTTTTCAGCCCGTTGACCGCATAGATGATGTCGTGCGGCTGCGGATATTCATCCTCATAGGGCTTCACGCTGTCGAGCTCGTGCTTCCATACATCGATCTGCGCGAGCCACTCGGAGTGCTTCTGCTGCTCGAGACCGACGGTGAGCGCGGTAACACTCGATTTGAGGTCGCCGAGGACATACTCATCCACGCGGACGTTCTTGTTGATTTCTTTCTTATCGATTTCGAGCTGGACGATCTTCGCCTGCTCACCGAACTTCTCGCGGTCGCCCGCGACTCTGTCGGAGAAACGCGCGCCGCAGGAAATCATGAGGTCACATTCCGCAGTGATCTTGCCCGTTTCATAGCCGCCGTGCATGCCGATGTTGCCGATAAAGAGCGGATGACTGGCAGGAATCGCGCCGAGAGCCATCAGAGAGCAGCATACGGGCGCGTCGATCAGCTCCGCGAACGCGAGGAACTCCTTACAGGCGTCCGCGCTGAGAATGCCGCCGCCCGCGTAGATCATCGGACGCTTGGCATTGCGGATCAGCTCCTGCACCCTGCGGATGCTGTCGGGATTCTCTATTTTGATCATCTTGGAACGCGCGGGTTCTTCGGGGAAATATTCCGCCGACTGCGCGGTGATGTCCTTGGGAACGTCGATCAGGACGGGACCCTTTCTGCCGTCCTTGGCAAGCGCGAACGCCTTGCGGATAGAGGGCGCGAGATCCTCGACGCGCTCAACCAGCCAGCTTGCCTTGGTGATGGGCTTGACGATGTTGACGATGTCGACCTCCTGAAAGCTGTCTCTGCCGAGCTGGTCGGTGTTGACGTTGGCGGTGATCGCCACCATAGGAATCGAATCGATATTGGCTGTGGCAAGACCCGTAACGATGTTCGTCGCACCGGGACCCGAGGTGGTGAGCACCACGCCCGTTTTGCCTGTCGAACGGGCATAGCCGTCCGCCGCGTGGGAAGCGCCCTGTTCGTGGGCGGTGAGAATATGGTTAATTCTGTCGCTGTAGCGGTAGAGCGCGTCATAGGTATTGAGCGCAGCGCCGCCGGGATAGCCGAATACGGTGTCGACACCCTGCTCCAGCAGACATTCGCAAATGATTTCCGCACCTGTTAATTTCATAGTAATTCATAACCCCTTATGATTGATTCAAAAAAACATGCTAACGCTTATTTTACCGCATTAAAGCGCTGATGTCAAGAGTTTATGCGGATTCCTCACACAAACATCTCGGGATGCATGCGGCTGAAATGGAAAATATACTGCTGGGCGATGCCCGCATAGCTGCCGAAATCCGCGGGCCTCATATCAGGGAACAGCCGCTCCATCGCGCGCTTCATCCAGACGTCCAGCGGAAACGCCTCCACGCGGTGCAGTCCGAACAATAGCGTGCAGTCCGCGACCTTCACGCCGACGCCTGTGATCTTCATCAGCTCACGCCGCGCCTGTTCGTAGTCCCCCGTGCGGCACAGCTCCCAGTCAATTTCACCCGCGCTGACCTTTTGCGCCGCGTCGATCAGATATCTCGCACGGAAGCCTGCACGCAGCGGCGCCAGATCCTCCACACTGAGCAGCGACATCGTTTCGGCTGTCGGAAAAGTGAAATAACCGCCCGCGAGCGGCTCGCCGAAGCTCTCGCAAAGCCGCTGCACGATGCCCTTGATGCGCTTGATGTTGTTGTTCTGCGAGATGATGAAGGTGCACAGCGCCTCATACGGCTCCTGCCGCAGAATACGGATGCCTGCGGCGTAGTCCGCCGCCTCATGCAGAACAGGGTGCAGCGCGCTCAGCTCGCGGCGGATGCCGCCGTAGTCGAGTGAGAGGTCAAAGTAGTCCTCCCACAGCGCCCTGTCGCTCTCGGGCGCGTTCTCAATACGCAGATTTGTCCCGTCGAGCGTGACCGTGACCGCTCTGCCGAACGCGACGCCCGCAAAGGAATGGTCCGCGATCTGCGTCCAGCGGAAGCTCTGACCGCAGTCGAGCGTCTGCACAAGGTCGAGATCGCTGACATTCTGAATCACTAACACGGATTCCGTCATATTTTTCACATCCTTTTCCGAAAAAAAGATACCATATTGCAGCGGAATATGGTACAATGTATCTATCAATATTATTGAGGTGTTTTGATGATGAGTGAAACCATTCTGACTATCCCCATCAACGACCTGTTCCGCCCGAAGTGCGGCTGTCCCGTCTGCCGCATGGAGGAGATGCTCGAGGAACAGGGCGTGCAGTACATCACGGGTGACGCGATGATGGAGCCGAGCGTCCGCGTCGCCACCAACAAAAAAGGCTTTTGCCACCGCCACTTCTCGCGGATGCTGATGCTGGGCAACCGTCTGCCGAACGCCCTTCTTCTCGAAACGCACATGGAGGAGGTCATGGCGAATTATCTGCCCAAAAAAGACGGCGGCAAGCCCGATAAGAAGAAGCTTGAGGGACTGCGTGACATGCTCGGCTCCTGCTACGTCTGCGACCGCATCGCCTCGAACGTCGCGCACCTTGTATCGCTCGTGCTCATGGAATGGGCAAAGGGCGGCGAATTCCGTGAGCTGTACCGCGAGCAGCCGTTCATCTGCCTGAAGCACTATCAGTACATCATGACCGCTGCGATGGCACGCGGCGGCATACCGTCCAAGCTGCTCGGCGAGTTCCACGCCGACACCGCAGCGCTGACAAAGAACTACATGGAAGCGCTCTACGGCGACATCAAGCACTTCGTCTCGATGTTCGACTACCGCAACAAGGGACAGGATTGGGGCACCTCGGTGGACGCGATCGAGCGCAGCATCGAGTTCCTCACGGGTGAAAAGCCTGCCGTACCCGAAAAATAAACCGCCGCAGTACTGACTATTTCGCTCCCCTTTCGCCGATCAGCCGCTCGATCAGCTCGCTCACGCCGTCCTCGTCGCAGCTGCCGACAATCCAGTCGGCGGCGTCAAGGCACGCGGGCGTCGCATTGCTGACCGCGACGCCGAGTCCCGCGTGCAGGAGCATATCCCTGTCGTTGTCGGCGTTGCCCGCGGCGGCGATCTCATTTTGCGCGATTCCGAGCCGCTCGGACAGCCATCCGACGGCTCCCGACTTGGTGGCGTCGGCGTGCATAAATTCCACGAAATGCGCCGAGGATGAGGTGATATAAACGCCCTCGACCTCCCGTGCGATATTGTCCCAAAGACGCTCGCGCAGCGTCTGTTCGGGACAGACAAATTCGATGCTGTCCAGCACCCTGCGGTGGTCGCGGATAAAGCCGCGCATATCGCTGCTCACATCGCGCGAACCCCTGACATAGCTGACGTAAGCCGCGCTGCAGCCGTAGCGCATAGGATCGTCATAGTACCGCTTGTCGGTGCAGGCGACGCCGTCGATGAACGCCTCCCAAATCAGGTCATGCGCCTTTGTCAGGTCGAGGATATCCAGCACATCCTGCTCCCTGAGCTTCAGCGCCCGCAGCCGCTCGCCGCGGTGATAGATCGACGCGCCGTTGGAGGCGATCACCCAGTCGATGCCGTCGATATTCAAAATGTCCTGCGGCATCGAGGAATACGGTCTGCCGCTCGCGACGGCGACCTCCAATCCGCTGTCAACGGCTTTTTCAAGGGCGGTTTTCATCCCTGCGGACAGCGTATTATTGCTGCGCAGGACGGTTCCGTCCAAATCCAACGCGAGAAGCTTAATGTCCATTTTTCAGCTCCGTTCTCCCGAAGCGGCAAAAGCCGTTCATGCAGCACTGTGCGCACTTCGGGGAGCGCGCGGTGCAGACCGCTCTGCCGTGCAGCACCAGCCTGTGACAGAAGTTGTTGCTCTCCTCGGGAGGCAGCAGCCTGCGCAGCGCGGTTTCTATCTTTTTCTGGTCGGTTTCTTTATGCAGACCGAGCCGTGTCGTGATACGGATGCAGTGGGTGTCCACCACCACGGCGGGCTTTCCGTAGACGTCGCCGCAGATCAGGTTAGCGGTCTTGCGTCCCACTCCCGGAAGCTTGGTGAGGTCGTCGATATTGTCAGGCACCTCGCCGCCGAAATCATCAAGTATCATCTGCGCCATCGCCACAATATCGCGCGATTTGGTCTTGAACAGCCCGCAGGACTTGATGTACTCCGCGACCTCCGACACCTCTGCCTGCGCAAAGCTCTCCGCGTCGGGAAAGCGTTCAAACAGCGCGGGCGTCACGAGATTGACACGCGCGTCCGTACACTGCGCCGACAACCGCGTAGCGATCAGCAGCTGCAGCGGCGTTTTGTAATCGAGCGAGCACTTCGCGTCGGGATATTCCGCTTTGAGCGCGTCGACTGCCGCGTGCGCGATTTCCTTTTTTGTCATACACCCACCTCCAAATTTCGATAACTAACAGAATTCTACCATATTTTTTCATCCAATGCAATCAAAATCGGACTTATCCAAAGGAGAAAACCATGTATCAGAACTATATCTTTGACCTTTACGGCACCCTCATTGACATCAACACCGACGAATGGCAGGCGAAGCTCTGGAAAAGCCTGCAAATCCTCTACGGCTACCGCGGCGCGGAATATTCCTACACCGAAATCAAAAACGAGTACGGCAGACTGGTGGAAAAGGAAAAAGCGGCTGTCCGCCGCCGCCATCCCGAATACACGGTGATCGATATCAAAATAGAAAAGGTGTTCCGCGAGCTGTTCGCGCAGAAGGGCGTGAAGGTCACCAAAAAGGAGCTTTGCTTCATCGCCGAGGCGTTCCGCTGCTTCTCGACCAAATACATCAAGCTCTATGACGGCGTGATCGATCTTCTCGACACCCTCAAGGCAAAGGGCAAGCGCGTTTATCTGCTCTCCAACGCCCAGCGCGTCTTTACCGAGAACGAGCTGAACATGCTCGGTCTGACGAAGTACTTTGACGGCATCGTCATCAGCTCCGACGAGGAATGCTCCAAGCCCGATTACCACTATTATCAGACGCTCTTTGAGCGCTACGGTCTGGAAAAGTCCGAGAGTATCATGATCGGCAACGACTACATCTCCGATATCGGCGGAGCGGCGGATTTCGGCATCGATTCGCTCTACATCCATCAGAGCATTTCACCCGAGATCAACGGCGAGCTGCGCAGTCAGTACACCATCATGGACGGCGATGTTTTTAAAATAAAAGAATATATTGTGAAATAATTTCGTCACCTTGGGCAATACTAATCCCGAGGTGATTTTTGATGAGCAAGAAAAAGAATACCAAAAAGCAGAATCCCGACGAACAGACCGTTGAGCAGATGCACACCGTGTCCTCCAACGAAATGACAGGCGCGGTACCGTCTGACCGCAGCCGCTCCTACAGCAACTGCAAGGACGTTCAGACCGGTAAAAACTGCGAATAACAAGAGAAGGGCAGCCGCTAGGCTGCCTTTCTTCATTCA
The DNA here is from genome assembly GCF_016680995.1 of Ruminococcus difficilis. Next base: position 12,583 of record NZ_JAEQMG010000118.1, read on the forward strand.
GAAAAGAATATTCAAAATCAAACCGACCGAAAACGAAACGCCGTTGAGTATCAGCGACAGCAGCAGCGGACGGATCCGCCGATATTTCAGCGTGACGCGAAACGCCCACGCTTCTCCGAACACGACCGCGATCTCCAGCGCAGCAAGAACCAGATACGGCACAGCGCTGTTCTGCGAAAAATTCAGCAGCGACCACGCGTAGATCAGATTCACAACGGGGTTCGTCAGGCAGTTCACCAGACCGATCAGCACCAAGTCCCAGCCTCTCACGCGCAGCAGAGCGGCGACTGACAGCTCTGTCACCAGCGTCACGGAAAGACCGTAGGCAAGCCCGAAAAGCAGACTGTTCACGGCATATTCCCGCGGTTATCCGGCGGATTCTTTTCAGCAGGCGGCTTCCTGTTCCTTCTCACCAGCACGATCGCGATGATTCCTCCCGCGGAAACAAGCAGGAACAGCACCACCAGAATCAGCACCGTCAGCAACACAAAGCCGTCGGGAATCATACCGAACAAATTATAGGGCGTTGCAGCATCGGCAAGTACCATCATTTTTTCCTCCCTGTCCGCTACGACACATGGTTATGGTCGTTTGGGTTGTCCGTATTGCGATTGAGCGGTGGTATCTCATGATACGAAGTATCCTCCTCGTTCAGCTTCTTGCGGCTGCGAACGATCACAATCGCGATGATTGCGCCGAGTGCCGCGAGCAGCAGCGGAATCACCACGCAAAGGGTGTTGATCAGCGCCGTATTTCCGCTGAACGGATTGATGGGCGGTATCGTCACGGTCTGCACAGTCGTGGCAGCAGTCGTTTTTTGCTCCGTCACGGCAGCACGTGTTTCGGTTTGCTTTTCGGTCTGCTTTTCCGTCTGCTTCTCCGTTTCCGCTTCCTGCACGACCTCCTGCTCATGATTCTCCGCGGATTCCTGTGCGGATTCCTGCACGGATCCCTGTTCATCTTCCTGTTCGTTTTTCGATTCGTATTGCGGTTCTTCCACCTCTGCAATAATCTCGATCTCCGGCTCGGAAACTTCCGGCTCCGTCGGCAGCAGCTCGGGCGGCATGATCGCGTCGGCGACAATAAAACTCGGTTCCGGCATTTTCTATTATACCTCCTTACGCGCCGTCCGCTTCGCACAAATCATACACAGAATGATGACGCACAGGACAGACAGCGTTGAAATCATAATACAATTGATGACAAATGAATGGATGCGGAAGAAAAACACGGGCGCGGTGCCGAGAAACAGTCCCACCGTTGTGAAGCCGAACGCGACTCCCGGGGCTTTCGGCAGGCAGGACACGATCAGCGCCAGCGTAATTGCCATCGTCATGCTGAAAAACGCGATACCGATCAGCGACACCGACATCACCTCCGCGCCGAACAGCAGCAGCGGCAAAGCGCCGAGCGTGCTGATCAGCGAGGTCGCGCGGATTCCGATGGTATCCACCAAAACGCCGCCCATCGCTTTTCCGACTCCCATGCAGCAAAACAGCATGATCGACTGCGCGGTCGTCTTGTTCCACGAGGTCGGGATGCCGTAGCCCATGTACGCGCGCACAGCGACAACAAACACCGCCAGCGCGATGATCACCGACGCGCGGAAGCGGGTGTTCGCAAAGCGGTACTGCGTCAGGTTTTCCTGCCCGTCGCCCTCCTTGAGCCGTCCGCAAACAGAATCGGCAAAAGCGAGAGCAGGTTCAGCCCGATCAGCCACGGTACGGCGATTTGATTCGCCGCCAGCAGCTTTCCCGTAATCACGCCGAACGAGCCGCCTGCCACAAACACCGCGGCGGGCGTGATGCGTCCCGGCGAATTGCGCAGCGTCACCTCCGCTCCGTGGATATGCACGAAGCAGTTTCCTATCGCGACCACCGTCACAATCAAAAACACGTTGGAATCCGCCCACATCAGCACGAGCGCAAGCGTCGTCAGCGCGGTTCCGACGAGCGCAAAATTGACGCGGATGCCGTTGTCCCGCAGATAGCCGAAAACGCCCTGCGGCACAAACGCGACAAAGTCATAGACGAACATCAGAATCCAGACATACGGGCTTTGCGTATAGGAGGTGACGACATAAAACGAGGTGATCTCCACAAGAAAATGAACCAGAAAATAGAGTCCTCCCAGCGTATTCGCTTTTTTCATTCATCACCCTCCGTTCTTTGTCATATGGGAATCTCTAATAATTCAATGTGCGGTAAGGAATTGTTAAGGTTCCCATATACTGATTTCATTATAATTCACAAATTATCCCGTGTCAAGACGACAAAAAAACGCGGCTGTCCATAGGGCAGCCGCGCCTGTTCTGTTATTTTCCGTTGGTAATGAATTTGTAGTCCTTCCCGGGGAAGATCGCGTTCAGGACAATACCCGCGATGGACGCTACCGCAAGCGGTGAGAGCGTGATGTTCGCGCTGCCGATCGCGAAGCTGACGGTATTCGCGCCGAGACCGAGAGCGCAGACCAGAATGACCGCCGCGACGATCAGGTTGCGGCTCTTGGTGAAGTCCACCTTGTTCTCGACGACGTTTCTCACGCCGATAGCGGAGATCATGCCATAGAGCACGAAGGAGATACCGCCGATGATGCAGCTCGGAATGGAGCCGATGATCGCCGCGACAATCGGGAAGAACGAGATGCCGCAGGCGAAAATCGCCGCGATACGGATAACGCGCGGGTCATAGACCTTTGTGAGCGCGAGAACGCCCGTGTTCTCACCGTAGGTGGTGTTCGCGGGACCGCCGAAGATCGACGCGAGAGTGGTCGCCAGACCGTCGCCGATCAGGGTGCGGTGCAGACCGGGATCCTGTATGTAGTTCTTGCCGACGGTGGAGCCGATCGCGCTGATGTCGCCGATGTGCTCCATCATAGTCGCGAGAGAAATCGGCACGATCGCGATGATCGCGGAAGCGATGACAGAGCCGTTCGACCAGTCGATGCCGCCGATCGCGGTCTTGTCCCAGTAAATCGGGAAGCCGATCAAACCCTCTGCGCCGAAGATCTGACCGCTGCCGATGTTGGAAACGATCGTCTGCACCTTGCTGAAATCAAAGATGGGCAGATACTGCGTCACGTTGCCCGAATCGTCCAGCACCGTACCGCCCGAAAAGAGCCACGGCATGTCGGAAATCAGCGAGGGATTGCCCTGCGCGATGAAATAGAGAACCAGACCGATCGCGTAGGAAATCAGCAGTCCCATGATGATCGGGACGATCTTCATCATTCCCTTGCCCCAGATGTTGAACACGATGATCACCGCGAGCGCGATGATTGCGAGCAGCCAGTTGGTGGTGCAGTTGCTCACCGCGGAGGGAGCGAGTCCCAGACCGATCGCGATGATGATCGGACCCGTCACAACAGGCGGAAAGAACTTCATGACCTTCTGCACGCCGATCGCGCGGATGATGCCCGCGAGAATGAAGTACACCAGACCTGCGCAGGCAACGCCGAGGCAGGCGTAAGGCAGCATCGAATTGGGGTCGGCTCCCTCGGGTGCGAGCGCCTTGACCGCGGCATAACCGCCGAGGAACGCGAAGGACGAGCCGAGGAAGGCGGGAACCTTGAATTTCGTGATAAAGTGGAACAGGAGCGTTCCCAGACCAGCCATCAGCAGCGTGGTGGAAACGTCAAGACCTGTGATAATCGGAACTAAAATCGTGGCGCCGAACATCGCGAACAGGTGCTGGATGCCGAGAATCATCATTTTCGGCTTGCCGAGCGTCCGCGCGTCGTAGATACCGTCGTTTTTCTTACCCATTTTTCTACCCATCTCCTTATAGTCTTAAATCTCGGAAAAACAGGCAGTCCTGCTGAGCAAGACTGCCTGAAAATGTGAGAATTTGAAATTACTCGTTGATAGCGATTACAGCGCCGGAGCCTACGGTTCTGCCGCCCTCACGGATAGCGAAGCGGAGACCTACCTCGATAGCGATAGGAGTGATCAGCTCAACGTCCATCTCTACGTTATCGCCGGGCATGCACATCTCTGTGCCCTCGGGAAGAGAAATGGTGCCTGTAACGTCAGTGGTTCTGAAATAGAACTGGGGACGATAGTTGTTGAAGAAAGGAGTATGACGGCCGCCCTCGTCCTTGGTCAGAACGTAAACCTGGCCGCGGAACTTGGTGTGGGGGTGAATGGTGCCGGGCTTCGCAAGAACCTGACCTCTCTGGATCTCGGTTCTCTGAACGCCACGGAGCAGAACGCCTACGTTGTCGCCGGCCTCAGCATAGTCCAGAGTCTTTCTGAACATCTCAAGACCTGTAACAACAACAGTTCTCTTCTCCTCGGTAAGACCAACGATCTCAACGGACTCGGAAGTCTTGATCTGGCCTCTCTCAACTCTACCGGTAGCAACCGTACCACGGCCTGTGATGGTGAATACGTCCTCAACAGGCATCAGGAAGGGCAGGTCAGCCTTACGGTCGGGAGTGGGGATGAACTCGTCAACAGCAGCCATCAGCTCGTGGATGCAAGCATACTCGGGAGCGTTGGGATCCTTGGAGTCGCTGGTGAGAGCAAGATAAGCGGAACCCTTGATGATGGGTGTGTCGTCGCCGGGGAACTCGTACTCGTCGAGGAGCTCACGGATCTCCATCTCTACGAGCTCAAGAAGCTCCTCATCGTCAACCTGGTCGGTCTTGTTCATGAATACAACGATGTAGGGTACGCCTACCTGACGGGAAAGCAGGATGTGCTCTCTGGTCTGGGGCATAGGACCATCAGCAGCAGATACAACGAGGATAGCGCCGTCCATCTGAGCAGCACCGGTGATCATGTTCTTAACGTAGTCGGCGTGGCCGGGGCAGTCAACGTGAGCATAGTGACGGTTAGCGGTCTCGTACTCAACGTGAGCGGTGTTGATTGTAATACCGCGCTCTCTCTCCTCGGGAGCCTTATCGATGTTAGCGTAATCAACGAAAGCAGCGTCGCCCTCAAGAGCGAGAACCTTTGTGATAGCAGCGGTCAGTGTGGTCTTGCCGTGGTCAACGTGGCCGATAGTACCAATGTTAACGTGCGGCTTATTTCTTTCGAACTTTTCTCTTGCCATTGGAAATTTCCTCCTTAGTGTCTGTAAATCCTGTTTACAGCATATTTTAAATTATTGTACCAATTTTTCGGGAAAAAATCAATAGTTTTTTGATTTTTTCTGAAAAACAGCACGCAAAGGATCAAATCAGTCCTTCTTGTTGCGGTCGCTCATGATCTTTTCGGCGATGTTCTTGGGAACCTCGGCATAGGTGTCGGGCTCCATGACGTACTGACCGCGGCCCTGTGTCTTGGAACGCATGTCGGTCGCGTAGCCGAACATCTCGGAAAGGGGAACGTGAGCGGTAACTCTCTGCACGCCGTTGTCAGCCTCCATGGACTGGATCATACCGCGGCGGGAGTTGAGGTCGCCGATAACGTCGCCGAGGTACTCCTCGGGGGTGATAACGGAAACCTTCATGATGGGCTCGAGAAGGACGGGATCCGCCTTCTTCATCGCGCTCTTGAACGCCATGGAGCCCGCGATCTTAAACGCCATTTCAGAGGAGTCAACCTCGTGGTAGGAGCCGTCATACAGCTCTACCTTGACGTCTACTACATTGTAGCCTGCGACAACGCCGCTGAGCATCGCGCCCTGGATACCCTGATCGACAGCGGGGATGTATTCCTTGGGAATCGCACCGCCGACGACGGAGTTGACGAACTCGTAGCCGTGGTCCTTGTTCGGGAACACGTTGATCTTAACGTGACCGTACTGACCCTTACCGCCTGACTGACGGGCATACTTCTCGTCAACGGAAGCCTCCTTGCGGATGGTCTCCTTATAAGCAACCTGGGGAGCGCCGATGTTCGCCTCTACCTTGAACTCACGGAGAAGTCTGTCAACGATGATCTCAAGGTGAAGCTCGCCCATACCGGCGATGATGGTCTGACCTGTTTCCTCGTCGGTGTACGCCTTGAAGGTAGGATCCTCCTCGGCGAGCTTTGCGAGGGCGATACCCATCTTCTCCTGACCGGCTTTGGTCTTGGGCTCGATGGCTACGCGGATAACAGGCTCGGGGAATTCCATGGACTCCAGAATGATGGGATGCTTCTCGTCGCAGAGTGTGTCACCGGTGGTGGTGTTCTTCAGACCGACGGCAGCCGCGATATCACCGCTGTAGCAGCAGTCGATATCCTTTCTGTCGTTGGCGTGCATCTGCAGGATACGTCCCAGACGCTCTCTGTTGCCCTTTACGGAATTGAATACGGTGGTACCCGCGTCTACCTTACCGGAATATACACGGAAGAAGCAGAGCTTACCGACGAAGGGATCGGTCGCGATCTTGAACGCGAGCGCCGCGAAGGGCTCCTCGTCAGATGCAGGTCTGTCCTCTTCCTCGTCGGTCTCGGGGTTCACACCCTTGATAGCGGGGATGTCTGTCGGAGCGGGCATGTAATCGATAACGGCGTCGAGCATCATCTGAACGCCCTTGTTGCGGTAAGAAGAACCGCAGGTCACGGGAACCATGGTGTTCTCGATGGTCGCCTTTCTGATCACAGCCTTGATCTCGTCAATGGTGATCTCTTCGCCGCCGAAGTATTTTTCCATCAGTTCCTCGTCGAGTTCCGCAACGGATTCGATGAGCTTCTCATGGTACTCGTCAGCGAGCTCCTGCATATTCTCAGGGATATCCTCCTCTGAGTAGTCGGTGCCGTCCTCATTGTGATAGATTTCCGCCTTCATTGTCACGAGGTCAATGATGCCTGTGAAATCGCTCTCAGCGCCGATGGGCAGCTGAATGGGAACAGCGTTGCATTTTAATCTGTCTTTCATCATCTGAACAACATGGTAGAAGTCAGCACCCATGATGTCCATTTTGTTAACGTAAACCATTCTCGGTACGCCGTAGTTATCAGCCTGACGCCATACGGTCTCGGACTGAGGCTCAACGCCGCCCTTGGCGCAGAGAACCGTTACAGAACCGTCGAGAACTCTCAGAGAACGCTCTACCTCAACGGTAAAGTCAACGTGTCCGGGGGTGTCGATAATGTTGATTCTGTGCTTTTTATACTGGTGCTTGCTGCCTTCCCAGAAAGCAGTGGTCGCAGCAGAAGTAATCGTGATACCACGCTCTTTTTCCTGAGCCATCCAGTCCATGGTGGAGGCGCCGTCGTGGGTTTCGCCGATTTTGTGGTTTACGCCGGTGTAGTACAGGATACGCTCGGTTGTCGTGGTTTTACCGGCATCGATGTGCGCCATGATACCGATGTTTCTTGTCTGTTCAAGTGAAACCTGTCTGGGCATAAAATCCTCCTATAATTAATTACTCCGTCAATCAGATTACCATCTGTAGTGAGCGAAAGCCTTGTTGGCTTCTGCCATCTTGTGAGTATCTTCGCGCTTCTTGAACGCGCCGCCGGCGCCGTTGGTGGCGTCGAGGATCTCACCGGCAAGTCTTTCCTTCATGGTCTTCTCACTTCTGGCTCTTGAGTAGGTCGAGATCCAACGCAGACCGAGTGTCTGACGTCTTTCGGCTCTGACCTCCATCGGAACCTGGTAAGTCGCACCGCCGACACGGCGGGCCTTTACCTCGAGAACAGGCATAACGTTTTCCATTGCCTGCTCAAAAACCTCAAGCGGGTTGTTGCCTGTCTTATCAGCAATAATATCGAATGCACCGTAAACAATCTTCTGGGCAACGCCCTTCTTGCCGTCGTACATGATATTGTTGATCAGACGGGTTACTAATTTTGAATTATAAAGCGGATCGGGTAATACGTCACGCTTAGCAATAGAACCTCTTCTTGGCACTTTGCTTCCCTCCTTCACAATAATTGAGATATCATCGGTACTCGAAAGCGACAAACTCCCGTATGCCAACAAGACGCTCCGTATATATGAAGCATCTGCCGCATAGCAGAACTTAAATCAATTTAAGTCAAGAGAGTTTTGTCAATTCCTTATTTCTTCTTAGGACGCTTTGCACCGTACTTGGAACGGCTCTGCATACGACCATTGACACCCTGTGCGTCGAGTGTACCTCTTACAATATGGTAACGCACACCGGGGAGATCCTTTACACGTCCGCCACGGATCAGAACAACGCTGTGCTCCTGAAGGTTGTGACCGACGCCGGGGATGTAGGAACTGACTTCAATACCGTTAGAAAGTCTTACTCTGGCGATTTTTCTCAGCGCGGAGTTAGGCTTTTTCGGGGTGGCTGTCTTGACAGCGGTGCAAACGCCTCTCTTCTGAGGGGAATTCTGGTTGATGGCAACTCTCTTCTTGGAGTTCCAGCCCTTCAGAAGCGCAGGAGCCTTTGCCTTCTTCTCAGTAACCTCTCTGCCCTTACGTACCAACTGGTTAAATGTAGGCATGTTTTTCCTCCTTTCAAAATGTATTGGAAATTGATAAAACCTCGTGAAGCCCTCACGCTCCCAAATGGGCGCACCTAGAGAATGCTCCACGTTTACTCATTATATACCTTTCTTGCGCGGTTTGTCAAGTATTTAAATGACCGTGCGGCAATTTTTTTGTGCGGTTCCTGCCGCAATACAAACAATACCGGCAATTTGTATCAGGATAACCTAAAAAAGAGCGGACGTCTGTCCGCTCCCGTTATTTTATTACTGATCTTCTGTTTCCGCCTTGTCCGCTTTCTCGGCGTCGATTTTCTTCTGCAGCTCTTCCCTGCCGACGGCAAGCATCAGCTTGATGCGGTTCTCCTGGTTGACCTTCGGCGCGCCGGGGTCATAGTCGATCGTGACGATGTTGGCGTTGGGCTTGATCTCCTTGATGCGGCGGATAGCGCCCTTGCCGTTGATGTGGTTGGGCAGGCAGCCGAACGGCTGCGTGCAGACGATGTTCTCGTAGCCCGTCTCGGCAAGCTCGAGCATCTCCGCTGTCAGAAGCCAACCCTCGCCCATCTTGCTGCCGTAGCCGATGACGCCCTTGACAAGCTCCTTGGTGTGCGCGTACTGATGCGGCGGCACAAAGTTGAAGCGCTTCGCCGCCTCGACCATCAGCGTTTCGAGCTTGGTCACGTAGTCGAGCAGCATTTTGCAGAACTCATATTTCAGGCGGTTGCCGCCGAACATTTTATAGTCCTCCAGACGGTTGTCGACCTTGAACGCCGCGAAGCCCATCAGACCGGGAACGCAGACCTCGCAGTCCTGCTCGGCGAGGAAGTCCTCCAGACCGTTGTTCGCCATCTTGGAATATTTGACGTAAATCTCGCCGACGATGCCGACCTTGACCTTGGGCACGCGGTTGACCTCGATCTTGGAGAAGTCCTTGGTGAGCTTGTGGAGGTTCTCGTCGATTTCCTCGAGGGTGTAGCCCTTGCCCTCAATGAGCATCTCGGAAAGGCGGTCGCTCCATTTCTGCACCAGCGCCATCGTCTCGCCCTTGTTGACCTCGTAGGGCTTGATCTGGTTGGAAAGCAGCATCAGCTGGTCGCCGTAGACCAAACCGCCAACGAAACGGCGGATCAGCGGAACCGTCAGCGAAAAGCCGGGGTTCTTCTCCATGCCGAATGAAAGTGAGATGACGGGAACAAACGCGAAGCCCGCCTTTTTGAGCGCCTTGCGCAGCAGGAAGATATAGTTCGACGCACGGCAGCCGCCGCCCGTCTGGGTAATCATCAGCGCGGTTTTATGCACGTCGTATTTTCCGCTTTGCAGCGCGTGGATAAACTGTCCGATGACCAGCAGCGCAGGATAGCAGGTATCGTTGTGGACGTATTTCAGTCCCGTCTGCGCGATCTCGGGTCCCGTTGTTTCGAGCAGCTCCGCCTTGTAGCCGTAGTGGACAAAGACGTCCTTGAGCATACGGAAATGGATCGGCGCCATGTTTGGCATCAGAATCGTGTACTCGCGCTTCATCTGCTTGGTAAAGAGCAGCCGTCCTGTTTTTTTGTCGTATTTTAATTCAGCCATGAATGACTCCTGTGTGTTTATTTCTCGGACGCCTGCTCCTCAATGGCAGCCAAAAGGCTTCTGATGCGGATTTTGACCGCTCCGAGGTTGGTGATTTCGTCTATCTTGATCTGGGTGTAAATCTTGTTCTTCGCCTCGAGGATCTCGCGCACCTCGTCGGTGGTGATCGCGTCGACGCCGCAGCCGAACGATACGAGCTGCACCAGCTCCATATCCTTGCGTGTGGTGACGTATCTTGCCGCCGCGTACAGACGGGAATGGTACGTCCACTGATTCAGCACGTCGGTGTGGAAGCGGTCGACGCGTGAGGAAACGACGTCCTCGCTGATGATCGCCACGTCAAAGCCCGCGATGAGCTTGTCGATGCCGTGGTTGATCTCGGGATCGATGTGATAGGGTCTGCCCGCGAGGACAAAGATGCGCTTGCCCTCCTGCTCGGCTTTTTTGATGATCTCGTCGCCCTTCGCCTGCACCTTCGCGCGGTACATCGCCTGCTCGTCATAGGCGCGCTTGGCGGCGACTCTGACCTCGTTCAGCGTGAGGTCGGGGAAGTAAAAGCTCAGTCGCTCATACGCCTTCTTGGGGAAGTCCTTGGGACGGTGGATGCCGAAGTACTCCTTGATGAAGTTGACCTTTTTGACGTCCTTCATGTTGTTGCGGATGACCTCGGGATAGTAGGCGACCACAGGACAGTTATAGTGGTTGTCGCCGAGGTGCTCGTCGAAGTTGTAGGACAGGCAGGGATAGAAAATCGTCTCCACTCCCTGATCGATCAGCGTCTGCACGTGACCGTGCATCAGCTTTGCCGGGAAACAGACCGTGTCGCTGGGGATCGTCTGCTGACCGCGCTGATAGAGCTTGCGGTTGGAATAGGGCGAATGCATCACCTCGAATTTCAGCTCGGTGAAGAAGCGGTACCAGAACGGGTACAGCTCGAACATATTCAGCCCCATCGGGATGCCCAGCTTGCCGCGCAGACCCTCGACGGGCTTGTAGCTGTTGATCAGGCTGAGCTTATATTCATACATATTCATGCCCGTTGCGGGCGCTTTTTTCGTGATCGGGCGTTCACAGCGGTTGCCCGCAATGAACTTTCTTCCGCCGCCGAAGGAGTTGATCGTGAGACGGCAGTTGTTGTTGCAGAGTCCGCAGTTCGTGACCTTGATTTCATGCACGAAGTTACGGAGATCCTCAGCGGTGGAGAGCTTGCTCCTGCCCTTGCCCGCTGACTTTTTCATAGCATAGAGCGCCGCGCCGTAGGCTCCCATCAGACCCGCGATATTCGGTCTGACGACCTCGACGCCCATCTCCAGCTCAAAGGCGCGGAGCACCGCGTCGTTGAGGAAGGTGCCTCCCTGCACGACGATGCGCTTCCCCAGCTCGTCGGGGTCAGAGGCGCGGATAACTTTATATAAGGCGTTCTTGACGACGCTGAGTGACAAACCTGCCGAGATATCCTCGATGGTCGCGCCGTCCTTCTGCGCCTGCTTGACGCTCGAGTTCATAAACACCGTACAGCGTGAGCCGAGATCGACGGGTCGCTTGGCAAACAGTCCGAGCTTTGCGAAGTCCTTAATATTATAGCCGAGGGCGTTGGCGAAGGTCTGTAAAAAGCTGCCGCAGCCCGACGAACAGGCTTCATTCAGGAAGATGTTGTCGATCGCGCCGTTGTGGATTTTGAAGCACTTGATATCCTGTCCGCCGATGTCGATGATGAACTCCACGTCGGGCATGAAATACTTCGCCGCCGTGAAGTGCGCGATCGTCTCGACGATGCCGTAGTCCACGTCGAAGGCGTTTTTGATGATGTCCTCACCGTAGCCTGTGACTGCGGAGGACACGATATTGAGATCGGGATTGATCGAATAAATCTCCTCGAGGAACGCCTTGATGATTTCGACGGGGTTGCCCTTGGAGGGAAGATACTGCGAGAACAGCAGCTCGCCGTCGGAATTGAGCACCACGCCCTTGACCGTAGTGGAGCCGGCGTCCATGCCGATGTAGGCTTTGCCCTTGTAGCCCTTCAGCTCCTTTTGCTTCACGTCCGCCTTGGCGTGACGCGCCTGAAACGCCGCGTAGTCCTCTTTGGTTTCAAAAAGCGGCGGCTGGAACGCGAAGTTGCCCGAGCCGCGGTAGTTCTTGACGCGGTGGATCACGTCGTCAAAATCGATCGGCTTGTCGGCGCAGAGTGCCGCGCCGCAGGCGACGTAATAGAGCGAATTTTCGGGACAGATGCCCGTCGTGCCGAGCGTGCGGTCAAAACAGCGGCGCAGCTCGCTCATAAAGGTGAGCGGTCCGCCGAGGTAGACAACCTGTCCCTCGATCTCTCTGCCCTGCGCCAATCCCGCGACGGTCTGACTGACGACCGCCTTGAAAATGCTCTCCGCGATGTCGCTCTTGCGCGCTCCCTGATTCAGGAGCGGCTGTATATCGGTTTTCGCGAACACGCCGCAGCGCGACGCGATCGTGTAGGTCTTTTCGTATTGCTTCGCGAGGTCGTCCAGCTCCTCGAGCGGGACGTTGAGCAGCGTCGCCATCTGGTCGATGAACGCGCCCGTACCGCCTGCGCAGGTGCCGTTCATGCGTACCTCGAGACCGTTCGTGAGAAACAGGATTTTCGCGTCCTCACCGCCAAGCTCGATGACAACGTCGGTGCCGGGAATAAAGGTGTTCGCCGCGACGCGCGTCGCGTACACCTCCTGCACAAAGTCGATGCCGCAATCCTGCGCCACGCCCATGCCTGCGGAACCCGAAAGCGCGACAAACGCCTGCTCCGCTCCTTCGATTTCACGGCGCACACGGCTGAGCAGCTCTGCTATTTTTTCGGTTATCTGAGAATAGTGGCGCTCATATGTACTGTAAATCAGCTTGTTTTCGTCGTCGAGCACAACGCACTTGATCGTCGTTGAGCCTATGTCCAGTCCCAGTTTCACTCTGCACCCTCCGTCATTCTTATCGTCAAACAGCAATCCATATACCTAATTTATTATTTTATCATGAGTTACAAAAAAATGCAACATGTAATTTTTATCTACTCTTTGTCTGTGCGGAAAGTAAAAATACAAAAGCCGACGCTTGCGCGCTGGCTTAGTATCAGCTTTCCTTTGTGCGGAGAATCGCCGAGGAATGAGGCGGCATGGTCAGCTTGCCGTCCTTCAGCTCGATCTTGGCTTCTCCCGTGATGAAGTCCGCTGCGACTTCGGGGTTTTTAAGCATGTCGTCGGTGATGGCAACCTGCTTCTGCTCCTCCGCGTCGAAGTTGTGGATCACCATGACCTGCTTGCCGTCGTATTCCGCGATGAACGCGCCGATCGCGTCGTCGCCCGCGTCAACGGCTTTCGCGTCCTTGGTACGCGCGATCTCGGGATTCTGGAGCTTCGCCCTGATAATTCTACGATAGAAGTTGAGCAGCGAATCCTTGTCCGCGAGCTGCTGCTTGACGCCGCCGTGCGGAGGCGCTTCAAAGCTGCTGCCGAGGTTGTAGACAATGATCTCCTGCATGTTCTCGCTGTCAAATACCATCGGCGTGCGGAAGTTCGCGTCGCCTGTCGTGCTCGGTCCCTTCATACCGATTTCCTCACCGTAGTAGGTAAAGGAATTGCCCGGGAATAGCATATAGACTGCCGCGCCGAATTTCTCATAATCAAGTCCCTTGGAGCCGAGTGAGTTCGCGATTCGGGACTGGTCGTGATTCGAGAGGAACATCGCGTTGATCTCGTCCGCGTTCGCCTTGCGCATTTTGCTGTCGTAGCTGAGCACCTTCGAGACAAGCGCCTTGCCCTTTGTGGTGCTGATGAATTCGTTGATCAAGCCCGTAGAGGTCGCGAATTTGAACGCGAACTGGCTGTCGATGCCGCTCGGATAGAGATTTTCGATATCCGCGTCGCCCGACCACGTCTCTCCGACGATATAGACGTCGGGGTTGATGTCGCGGCAGGTGTCGACAAACCACTTGAGGAATTCCTTGCCGTCGGTCGTCTTGTTGGTGTAGTAGAGACAGGCGTCAAGACGGAAGCCGTCTACGCCGCGGTCAAGCCAGAATTTGGCTATTTTCTTAAATTCCTCGCGCGTTTCCTCGGCATTGAGGTTCCACTCGGGCATGTCCTGAGAGAAGTTCGCTTCGCAGGCGTAGTCGCCCATGCTGACGACCTGCGTGGAAGGATCGAAATAATCCTTGGGGTGGATCTCAAAATATTTGGCGTTGCCGTCGAGGTTGCCGTCCATGACCTCCTTGACCGCCTGTGTAAAGAGCGGGTTCTGGGAGGAAATGTGGTTGAGCACTAAGTCGATAATCAGCTTGATGCCGCGCTTGTGGCAGCCCTCTACCAATGCGTCAAAGTCGTCGAGCGTACCAAATGCGGGGTCAATGTCGTAGTAGTTTTCCACATCATATTTATGATAGGATTTCGACGGCATGATCGGCGTCAGCCACAAGCCGTCGATGCCGAGGTCGTCGCCCTTGTCGGGGTCGCCGTCGTTGAGATAGTCCAGCTGTGAGATGATTCCCTGCAGATCGCCGACGCTGTCGCCGTTGGAATCGCAGAAGGACTGCGTGAAGATTTCATAGAAATTGCGGTATTTGTCGTCGGAAGCCTTTGCGGTGCGCTTCTCCATCGGATCCGAGCTGCCGCCGCAGCCCGTGAGCACCGCGCTTCCCAAAAGAACTGCACAGAGCAGTAAAGATATCAGTTTTTTCATAATGAAACCTCATTTTAGAAATTGTCAGTTGTGAGCGGTCGGGTAATTATCACATTCCCGTCGCGAAAACAGGCTTCTCCCGCAAGCTGTCCTCAAGTAATGGGATTTACACGCAAGCTGTCCACGGGAAATGGGATTGGAAAGAGTCTGATGAACTCCTCCCGCGTAAATGTGCACCCACCGCCGCAGAAACCCTTAGTCCGCGATGTAAAAGAAGTCCGCGATGTAAAAGAAGTCCGCGATGTAAAAGAAGTCCGCGATGTAAAATAAAGGCGGCAGCCAATGACTGCCGCCCAAAAAGAGCTTGTGTTGGGAAATGTGAATTAACCCTTTACGCCGCCGGCGGTTACGCCTTCTACATAGTATCTCTGCATGATAAGGAACAGAGTGGTGATCGGGATCGCAACGAGTACGGAGCCCGCGAGGAACTGCTTGTAGTACTCATTGATGAATTCTGCACTCGTCATTGACTGCAGACCGATCGCTACGGTGTAGAGCTCACGCTTATCGCCCATGATGATCTTGGCAAGAATGAAGTCGCACCAAGGTCCGATGAACGCGGTAAGTACGGTGTAAACAACGATAGGCTTTGACATCGGAAGAATGATTCTCCAGAAAATCTGGTTCTTCGTCGCGCCGTCGATGGTAGCGGCTTCGTCGAGCGCACGCGGAATGGTGTCGAAGAAGCCCTTGGAAATCTGGAAGCCGAGACCTGCGCCCGAGCTGTAGCAGATTACCAGCGCAATCAGGTTCTGGTTCAGACCCATAGCCTTCAGCAGGTAGTAAATCGCGATCATGGTCATGAAGCCGGGGAACATACCGAGGATCATGGCTACGTTCATGAGCTTTTTACGAGCGCTGAAACGGAGACGGGAGAAGGTGTAAGCAACCGCAAGAACGGAGATGGTGGAAATTACGCAGCTGAAGCATGCAACTACGAAGGTGTTGAGGAACCATCTCGGGAAGTTGATAGCGGAGGAAGAACCTGCGCCTGCGAAAAGGTCAATGTAGTTCTGGAATGTCCACTCTTGGGGAACCAGATACGGAACCGCGATGGTGGACTCAAGACGGAAGGAGTGCATCAGAAGATATGCAAACGGCGATACCCAGATGATGCCCATAATAGCAAGGAGTAAATAAATCAGGCCGTTCGAGATAATTCTTCTCGCTTTATAGCTTTTTATCATGAGAACGCCTCCTCATCCTTCATAGACTTCGAGTTGTTGTATACAATCAGGGAGATGGTGGCGCAGACGATAAATACAAGAATACCGATTGCCGCCGCGAGTCCGTAGTCCTGAGATGTCATCGAAAGGGTGAACAACCAGGTTACAAGGATATCGGTACGACCTGCCTGATAGTAGTCCTGCGTGGTGGGACCGCCGCCTGTCAGGAGGTAGATAACGTTGAAGTTGTTGATGTTACCTACGAACTGGGTGATCAGCTGCGGCGTAGTTACGAAAATCATGTACGGGAGCGTGATTGCGGTAAAGGTCTTTACCGGGCTTGCGCCGTCGATACGCGCCGATTCATACAGGTCTTCGGGGATGTTCATCAGAATGCCCGACATAGAGAGGATGGTGTAGGGAATACCTACCCAGCAGTTGACGATAACAACTGTTGCTCTTGCCATGAGAGTGGTGCTGTTGAGGAACTGGATCTCGACCGGTCCTCCGCCGAACATCTTCGAGATGTCGGACAACAGTACGTTGAGCGCACCGTTGGTCTGGAGCATCTGGTTCATGAGAAGCAGGGATACGAACTGGGGAACCGCGATGGTGATAACGAAGAGGGTTCTCCACAGAGCCTTGAGCTTGATGCCCTTCTTGTTGATCATCAGAGCGACGATCATACCGAGGATGTAGTTCGAGAAGGTTGCGAGGATAGCCCAGAGGATGGTCCATTCGGTCAGTTCGATGAAGGTTTTACCCTTCTTGGCGCCCTCAACGAGGTTGAACAGGGAGCCGAAGTTGTCCATGCCGACCCATGTGAACAGGGTTCCGGGAGGCATGTGCGCCTTATCATAATTGGTGAACGCGATCAGGATCATGAAGATGAGCGGCAGGATGTTGAATACGCAGATCATCAGCACAGGGAAAGAAAGAAGTGTGATGTGGTATTTGCCGTCGAGGAATTCCTTCATGTCGTGAGAGAAGCTGGTGGGCTTTTCGCCGTTTTCTCTCATGACCTGATGCTTGTATGCGTCCTTGATGTTGCTGATATAGACAGCGAATACAACCACCGTGATAACGATGGTAACAACCGAGTAAAGAAGAATCAGCATGGAGTTGTCGCCGAATACGGTCTTGGAAACGATGCCGACCTTCTCGGTGTGAGTCTCAACGGTACCGAGGGTACCGAACTTCGCGATATACTGTCCGCCGAAGGAGACCATGTAGAAAATGTAGAACACCTCAACGAGGAAGTAGAGGATGCCCTTGTAGATTTTGCCCTTGGACAAATCGCCGATACCAAAGATCAGATACGATAACTTGGTTGCCCAGTCACCCTTAACGAAAGTGGAGCCGTAGTTCTTGATTCCCTTGGCAAACGCTTTGAAGAAATTGACAATGCCTAAACCAATTGCCTTGAAAAATCTTCCGATTGCTTTGGGAACAGACACAAGAAACTTCTTGGCTTTGTAACCAAACTTCTGCATAGGATTGAGCATTTTATATTCAACGTATGTCATATAAGCTCTCCTTAATTAATCTGAAAATCTCTCTTTTATTACGGGTACACCAAACTAATAATATTCTATTACGTTTTCCCTATAATAAAACATTATTCGTTTGGTGTATCGAAAACGTAAAGGCTTGTTTCGGGACGCTTTTGCAAAGCGTCCCGAAACGTTAAAATTTAAGTATCAGTGAACCTTGCTTACGAATCAGCCCTCGTCGCGGACGTTAGCAACGGTGTCCTTGAGGAGCTTGCTGAAGTACTCAGCATCTTCGGGATCGGTCTCGTCAGCGATGAGCTTGTTGCCGAGGTTGCCCATGGGGTTCCAGAAGGTGGGAGCGATGTTAACCTGTACGCAAGCGTTCTCAGACTGCTGCTTGATAGCCTGCTGGATCGGGTTGTCGGTGATAACGGGCTTGCCCTGAACGTTCTTGTTGGAGGGGCCCCAGCCGAGCTCTTCTGCTCTCTGCTCCTGGCACTTCTCACCGTGGAGGTAGTAAGCCAGAATCTGAGCGGATGCGGGGAACTTGGAAGCAGCGTTTACGCCGATGTACTTGTAACCGAACAGGGAAATGAGCTGCTTGTCGGTGCCGTCAACATTGATGGTGGGGAGCTTCGCAGCGCCGAAGTTGTCGCCGAGAGCCTTCTGGTCAGCGTTGGTGTTCCAGGAACCGTCAACGCCTGCGCCCAGTGTGCCGGTGGAGAAACCGGAAGCGATCTGAGCAACGTCGAGAGAGGTGAAGGTGCCCTTGTACTCATGCATGAGTCTGGAGAATGCCTGCAGAGTCTTGACTGCTTCGTTCTCGTCATACTGTACGAACTTCTGGGTTACGCCGTCTTCCTCAAGACCGTCGATCTTAACGCCAGCGGTGAACGCATAGGTGCAGGCATAGTAGCCGTTGCCGCAGTCGAAGATGAACTTCTTGCCGGCATCCTTACAAGCGGCGAGGATATCCTCGAGCTTGCCTGCCTTGTCCTCGGAAACGACAGTCTTGTCGTATACGAGATAGTAGCCGTTATCGTTGGTCTCGGGATACGCATAAAGTGTGCCCTTGATCTTGCCTGCCTCAACGGTCTCGGGAGCGTTCATTTCGGAAACGGTGTTTACGAAAGCAACCTCGGAGAGAACCTTCGCGTCAACGAGCTTGTTGAGGTGGTCGGAAGCGAAGCCGAATACGTCAGCAGCTGCGCTCGCGTCGTTCAGAACCTGTGTGCCGGACTCAGCCTCCGCCATAGCGGAAACCTCGATGTTGGTGAAGGTCTTGGTGGGATAAGCAGCCTTGAAGTCCTCAACCTGTTTCTTAACAAGCTCGAGAGCCTGAGAAGGCGCCCATACCTTCAGGGAGATGTTGTCCTCGTCGCCGAACAGCTCGGGGTCAACGGTGTTTGCATCAACAACCTTCTCCGCGGAAGCGTCCGTGGAACCGGAGCCGGAGCTCGCGTCAGACTTGCTGTCTGTGGAAGAGCTGCCGCCGTTGCCGCCGCCGCAGCCCGCGAGGGCAGTTGCGGTGATCATGCCTGCCAATAAAATGGCGAGAATCTTTTTCATTGGAATATCCCTCTTTCAAAAAAATTTTTTCCGATGGAGCAAATTGCACAAATAGCGCTCTGCTTCACTAATTAAATAATATCAAAAAACGAATCAAATTGCAACAGGTTTTGTACTTTTTATCTAACTTGTTAAAAGTAGAGTAAAATTTTGTTTAAATTATCCTGTTATTTCTCCCAAATTAATGTTTATTACAAACTTTATGAATCAATTCTGTTGATTATTACCACAGTCCCTTTGTGCATCTTGTGCAAGTCAACCAAATCTATTTGAGAAAACGAGCACCTTGTCGGTCTAAATCAAAGGGAAAATCGGCGCCCCTCAAATGG
Source organism: Ruminococcus difficilis (assembly GCF_016680995.1). The sequence continues at coordinate 31,751 of NZ_JAEQMG010000118.1, forward strand.
TTTTGGTGTTTTTTTCGTGAAATTTTACTAATCTTTTGAAATGTATATTTTTTTGCGCTTTTTGTGAAAACTGTTGTAATCACCGACGGATATTGATATAATAATAATCAGACGCCCGCAGGGCAACGCGCGGAGCTTTTTTGACGCGCAAAAATGTTTTATCTGCAAAATAAGGAGAGTTTACCATGAAGCTATACGACCTCTTGAAGCATGTATCCTATACCGTCGTTCAGGACGGCGATCCCGTCATTTCCGACGTCATCTACGACTCCCGCAAGGTGGAGGAAGGCACCGTCTTTGTCTGTCTGAAGGGCTACACCTCCGACGGTCACAGATACGCGCAGCCCGCCGTTGAAAAAGGCGCTGCGGCGCTCGTGATCAGCGACGACCTCGACTTCGCCGTACCCGAAAACGTCGCTGTCGTCAAAACCGCCGACACCCGCTTGGCGCTTGCGCTCATGAGCGCGGAGCACTTCGGCAATCCCGCGGAGGAGCTGATGACCGTCGCGATCACGGGCACAAAAGGCAAGACCACCACCACCGCGATGATCGCGGAGATCTTCGAGCAGGCGGGCATCAAAACGGGCACCATCGGCACGCTCGGTATCGTCTACGGCGGCAACACCTATAAAACCGACAACACCACGCCCGAATCCTACGAAATCCAGAAGGCGCTGCGCGCGATGATCGACGCGGGCTGCAAAGCGATGGTGATCGAAGCGTCCTCCATCGGGCTGAAACACAGCCGTCTTGCGGGCATGACCTTTGACGCGGCGGTGTTCACCAACTTCTCCGACGACCACATCGGCGGCGTGGAGCACAAGGACATGGCGGAATACCTCTACTGCAAGAGCCTGCTCTTCCGTCAGTGCCGCAAGGCTGCCGCGAACTGCGACGATCCCGCGTGGCGCGATATTACCAAAGACTTTGCGGGCGATATCCTCACCTACGGCTTTTCGGAACAGGCGCAGCTGCGCGCGAAAAACGACAGGCTTCTCTCGGAGAACGGCTTTATCGGCGTTCACTTCGAGACCGAGGGCTTGAAAACCCTTTCCCTCGACGTCGGCGTTCCCGGCAAATTCAACGCCTACAACGCGCTTGCCGCTATCTGCGCGGTGTCGTTCTTCGACATTCCCGACAAGGCAATCATCGACGGACTGAAAATCGCCCACGTCCAGGGCAGAGTCGAACCTGTTTCCGTTCCCGGCAGCTACTCCCTGCTGATCGACTACGCGCATAACGCGCTCTCGATGGAGAACGTCCTCACGACACTCCGTCAATACAATCCCAACCGACTGATCACGATGTTCGGCGCAGGCGGCAACCGTCCGAAGGTACGCCGCTTTGAGATGGGCGAAACCTCGGGCAGACTGAGCGACCTCAGCGTCATTACCGAGGACAACTCCCGCTTTGAGGACGTCATGGACATCATCGAGGACATCAAGACCGGTCTGCACAAGACCGACGGCAAATACGTCGTCGTCCCCAAGAGAAAGGAAGCGATCCGCTACTGTATGCTCAACGCCGAGGACGGCGACATCATCGTCCTCGCGGGCAAGGGTCACGAGGACTATCAGGAAATCAAGGGCGTAAAGTACCACATGGATGAACGTGAGCTGATCCGCGAGATCATTGAAGAAGAAAAGCTTTCATAAATAAGGGAACCTCTAATAATTCCCTACCGCGCATAAGCACGAAATCTTCACGACATAATCTTGCCAAAACGCCTTGAAATACGTCAGTATTCCTGCGGCGTTTTGACAATATTCTGCCATAAATCTTCCGTACTTCTGCACGACATTGAATTATTAGAGATTCCCATAAGAAGAACAGGCGCTGCATGACGCAGCGCCCGTTTTGTTTTTAAATCTTGTGTACTTTGAGCAGGATGTTCTTGATCTGATACAGCTGCTCGGAAAGATCGACATAATAGTTATGCGGATTCTCAAACCGCTTGACCTCGTCCCAGAGCATATCGACCTGCTCGCGGCAATAGTCGGCGATTTCCTGAATCGAGGGGCTTTCATAGACGCATTCGCCGCCCTTGAAAACCGGCACCAGCAGCTCCTTCGCGGTGAAATCGGTGAGCGTCTTGGTTTTCCATGTGGCGTTGGGGTCAAAGATGGTGTGCGGCTTGCTGTCGTCCACAATCTCGTCATAGACGCAAAGCTCGTCGGCAAGCGCCTTGCCGCTCTCGTTGTCGAAATAGCGGTAAACCTTCTTGAAGTGCGGATTGGTGATCTTGGCGGCGTTTTCGCTGACCTTGATCTTCGGCTCGATCTCGCCGTTCAGCTTCTCGACCGCCACCAGCTTATACACGCCGCCGAATACGGGTGAGCTGGACGCGGTGATCAGTCTTTCGCCCACGCCGAAGGTATCCACCTTGGCGCCCTGCATCATCAGGTCGCGGATCAGAATTTCATCGAGCGCATTGGAGGCGGTGATACCGCACTCCGTCAAGCCCGCCGCGTCGAGCATCTTCCGCGCCTTTTTGGAGAGGTAGGAGATGTCGCCCGAATCCAGACGGATCGCGCATTTTTTGATGCCCTTTTCGAGAAAGACCTTGATCGCGTTGGGAATGCCGCTCTTGAGCGTGTCGTAGGTATCCACCAGCAGGGTGGGATTCTCGGGGTACAGCTCGCAGTAGGTTTTAAAAGCCTCGTACTCGCTGTCGAACATCTGCACCCACGCGTGCGCCATCGTGCCGCCTGCGGGAACACCGTACAGCTCGTCGGTCAGGGTACATGCCGTGCCTGCGCATCCGCCGATATAGGCGGCACGCGCGCCGTCGACCGCACCGCTTGCGCCCTGCGCGCGTCGGGAACCGAATTCCAGTACCGCTCTGCCCTGCGCCGCCCTGACGATGCGGTTCGCCTTCGTCGCGATCAGGCTCTGATGATTGAGCGTCAAAAGCACAAAGGTCTCGATCAGCTGTGCCTCGATCGCGGGCGCCTTGACCGTGAGGATCGGCTCGTTGGGGAAAACGGGCGTTCCCTCGGGAACGGCGTAGATATCGCCCGTGAAGCGGAATTTTTTCAGATAATCGAGGAAGCCCTCGTCGAAGATGCCCTTGGAGCGAAGATACGCGATATCCTCGTCCTCAAAGTGCAGGTCTTTGATATATTCGATCAGCTGCTCCAGTCCTGCGGCGATCGCGAAGCCGCCCTTGTCGGGCACGCTGCGGAAGAACACGTCGAAGTAGACGTTGCGCTCAAAGAAGCCGCTCTTGAAGTAGCCGTTTGACATGGTGAATTCATAGAAATCAACAAGCATAGCCATATTCTGATGTTTCATAGATATCCCTCTTTTTTGCCGTGATGCCGGCGTAATCAAGTTTATTGTAGCAAGCGGGAACCGCTTTGTCAATGGTCTCCGCCGTTCTTGTCACATTTGCCGCCCCGAAAGGCAAAAAGAGGCGTGACAACACGCCTCTCAAAATTATCGGTATTTGCGCAGCAGCTCGCCCAGATCGTATGGCGTCGCCTGATAGACAAAGTAGTTGAGCCAGTTGGTATACAGCAGCGTCGCGTTGCTGCGCCACACCATCGGCGGTGTGAGCGACGCGTCGTCGTCGGGGAAGTAGTTGCAGGGCAGGTTGGGTTCGATGCCCTTGTTGAGATCCCTGTAATACTCATTGGCGAGCGTTTCCCTGTCGTACTCGGCGTGACCGGTGATAAAGACCTGTCTGCCGCTCTTGTTGGCGATGACAGCCGGACCCGCCTGCTCGCTGACGGCAAGCACCTCCAGCGAAAGCTGCTTTTTGATGTCCTCATAGCGGACGGTGGTGTAGCGGGAATGCGGGATGACGAAGGTGTCGTCAAAGCCGCGCATGAGCGGATGGAAGGGCGTCAGCACCTTATGCTGATAGATGCCGCTGAGCTTTTCCTCCAGCGGATATTTCTGAATGCCGTAGTGATAATACAGACCCGCCTGTGCGCCCCAGCAAATGTGGAAGGTGGAATAGACGTTGTGCTTCGACCATTCCATGATCTCGCACAGCTCCTCCCAGTAGTCGACCTCCTCAAAGGGAATCTGCTCCACGGGAGCGCCCGTGATGATCAGACCGTCAAAGGTCTGGTTCCGGATCTCGTCAAAGGTCTTGTAGAAGGTGGTGAGGTGGTGCGGCGATGTATTTTTGGAGGTGTGAGACGCCATCTGCAGCAGCTCGATATCCACCTGCAGCGGACTGTTGCCAAGCAGGCGCAGGAGCTGGGTTTCGGTGGTGATTTTGGTGGGCATGAGATTGAGGATGAGGATTTTCAGCGGACGGATGTCCTGTCTGAGCGCGACCTCATCGGGCATGACAAAGATGTTCTCACTCTCCAGTACCTTGATCGCGGGCAAATTGCTCTGAACCTTAATCGGCATATTCTCACTCCTTTCGCGTCTTGATGCGTGATTTCAAATTAATACTGCTTGCCCCAGAATACCATGTGCTTTGCAGGCTTGCCGCAGCAGACGCAGACGTCGCTGAGATGCTCCTCCTCAAAGGGGATGCAGCGGCTCTTGACGCCGCCTGTTTCGTCCTTGAGCTGATCCTCGCAGGCGCTGTCGCCGCACCACATCGCCTTGATGAAGCCGGGGTGGTTCTTCGCGGTGTCGATGAACTCCTCGTGCGTCGTCGCGACGAAGGTCTTTTCCTTGGTATTCTGTGCCGCTCTGTCGTACATATCCTGACGGATGGTCTCCATCAGGTTCTCCACAAAGGCGCTCAGCTCGTCGAGCGGCACAAACGCCTTTTCTCTGGTGTCGCGGCGTACCACGACGCACTGGTTCTTTTCGATGTCCTTGGGGCCGATCTCGACGCGGACGGGAACGCCCTTCATCTCATACTCGGCGAACTTCCAGCCGGGAGCGTGGTCGCTGTCGTCGAGCTTGACGCGGAACTTGCCCGCGAGCATCGCTCTGAGCTCCTCCGCCTTTTCGAGAACGCCCTCCTTGTGGTGGGCGACGGGGATGATCACGACCTGAATCGGCGCGATTCTCGGCGGCAGTACCAAGCCGTCGTCGTCGCTGTGCACCATGATCAGCGCTCCGATCATGCGTGTCGAGGTGCCCCATGAGGTCTGGTGCGGATAGTGGAGCTGGTTGTCCTTGCCCGTGTAGGTGATGCCGAAGCTCTTGGCGAAGCCGTCGCCGAAGTAGTGCGAGGTGCCGCCCTGAAGCGCGACGCCGTTGTGCATCATCGGCTCGATGGTATAGGTCGCCTCGGCGCCCGCGAATTTCTCCTTCTCGGTTTTCTGACCGACAACAGCGGGGATCGCGAGGGTCTCGGCGTAGAAATCGGTGTAGACCTTGAGCATCTTCAAAGTCTCCTCCTGCGCCTCCTCTGCGGTGGCGTGCATGGTATGGCCCTCCTGCCAGAGGAACTCGGAGGTGCGCAGGAACGGACGGGTGGTCTTTTCCCATCTGACAACGGAGCACCACTGGTTGTAGAGCTTGGGCAGGTCGCGGTAGGTCTTGATGACCTTCTTATAGTGCTCGCAGAACAGCGTCTCGGAGGTCGGACGGACAGCCAGACGCTCGGTCAGCTTTTCCTCACCGCCGACGGTCACCCACGCGCACTCGGGAGCGAAGCCCTCAACGTGGTCTTTTTCTCTCTGCAAAAGGCTCTCGGGGATGAACATGGGCATGTAGACGTTCTCGTGACCGGTCTCCTTGAAGCGTCTGTCCATATCCGCCTGCATCAGCTCCCAGATCGCGTAGCCGTAGGGACGGATGACCATACAGCCCTTGACGCCCGAATAATCGGCAAGCTCAGCCTTTTTGACGATGTCGGTATACCACTTTGCAAAATCCTCGTCGCGGCTGGTGATCGCCTCGACCATTTTCTTGTTTGCAACCATATCTATTTCTCCTTTTAGGTCATAATCATAATGTTTCTATTATACTACAAGAGTTCCGTTTTGACAAGTAGGAACTTGCACTTTGATTTGCAATCCGCCGCTTTACAAATACCTTTAAATATGATACAATAGCATTTGGTATGTTATAAAATTAAGAAAAAGAGGTTAGTACTATGGAATATGTTTTTTCCGACAGAGTTTCCAATCTGAAACCGAGCGCCATCCGTGAAATCTTCAAATACGCCGCCGACCCCGAGGTCGTTTCCCTTTCGGCAGGCAACCCTTCTCCCGACGCGTTCCCCGTTGAGGCGATCACCGAGATTTCCGAGCGTATCTTCCGCGAGAATCCCATCTCCGTGCTCCAGTACAGCGTGACAGAGGGCTACACCCCCCTGCGCAACCACCTCAAGGAGTACATGAAGAAATATCACAACACCGGCAACGACAGCGACGACATCCTCATCACCACGGGCGCGCAGCAGATCATGGACCTCTGCACCAAGGCGCTCGTCAACGAGGGCGAGGTCGTCATCTGCGAGGCGCCGTCCTTTATCGGCTCGCTGAACACCTTCCGCAGCTACAACGCCAAGCTCGTCGGCGTGACCGTCGAGCCCGACGGCATGAGCATGACCGAGCTGGAGGAGAAGCTCAAGGCGAATCCCAACGCGAAGTTCATCTACACCATCCCGAACTTCCAGAACCCCTCGGGCGTGACCATGAGCCTTGAAAAGCGCAGAAGAATGTATGAGCTTGCAAGACAGTACGGCGTGCTGATTCTCGAGGACAATCCCTACGGCGATCTGCGCTACAGCGGCGAGAATCTGCCCAATGTCAAGAGCTTCGATACCGACGGAATGGTCATCTACGCAGGCTCGTTCTCCAAGGTCATCTCCCCCGGCATGCGCGTCGCCTACACCATCGCGCCCAAGGAAATCTTCCAGAAGCTGGTCGTCTGCAAGCAGGGCAACGACGTCCACACCAACATCTGGTCGCAGCGCGTCTGCGACGAGTTCCTCACCAAGTACGACTTCAACGCGCATCTGCAGCACCTGCGCGATATCTACACCAAGAAAGCGCGCTTCTGCATGGAGCTGCTCGACAAATACTGCGCGCCAAACATCACCTATCACCGCATCGACGGCGGTCTGTTCATCTGGTGCGACCTGCCCGAGCACGTCGATATGCCCGCGTTCTGCAAGAAGGCAGTGCTCAACAAGGTCTGCGTCGTTCCCGGCAACGCCTTCCTCACCGATGAAACAGAGGAATGCCACAGCTTCCGCATCAACTTCTCCACTCCCACCGACGAGCAGCTCGAAAAGGGCATCAAAATCCTCGGTGAGCTGGCGAAAGATCTATAATTGAATCCCGAGGTACACATCATGGAAAACACCGCACCCGTTAAAAAGCAAGTCGTGTTCAGCGCGATCCAGCCGAGCGGCACCATCACGCTGGGCAATTATCTCGGAGCCATCCGCAACTGGGTCAAAATGCAGGACGAATACAGCTGCATCTACGCCCTTGCCGATCTCCACACCATCACCGTCCGTCAGGAGCCTGCGCAGATGCGCAGGAACATCATCGACGCCTACGCGTCGATCCTCGCCTGCGGCATCGACGTGGAAAAAAGCCTTTTCTTCATCCAGAGCCACGTCCCCACCCACGCGCAGATCGCGTGGATCCTCAACTGCTACACCCAGTTCGGCGAGCTGTCGCGCATGACGCAGTTCAAGGACAAGTCCAAAAAGCACGCCGATAACATCAACGCGGGGCTGTTCACCTATCCCTCGCTGATGGCGGGCGACATCCTGCTCTATCAGGCGGACAAGGTGCCCGTCGGCGCCGACCAGAAACAGCACATTGAGCTGACCTGCGATATCGCCAAGCGCTTCAACGGTCTTTACGGAAACGTGTTCAAGATTCCAGAGGGCTTCATCCCGAAGAACGGCGCGCGCGTCATGTCGCTGCAGAACCCGCTCAACAAGATGAGCAAGTCCGACGAGAACGTCAACGGCTGCGTCCACCTGCTCGATTCCCCCGAGGTCATTATGAAGAAATTCAAGCGCGCGGTCACGGACAGCGACGCCTGCGTGCGCTACGCCGAGGGCAAGGACGGCGTGAACAACCTCATGACCATCTACGGCGCGGTCACGGGCAAGACCTTTGAGGAGATCGAAAACGAATTCGCGGGCAAGGGCTACGGCGACTTCAAAACCGCCGTCGGCGAGGCTGTCGTCGAGGAGCTGCGTCCCATCCGCGAACGCTATGAGCGTCTCGTTGCGGACAAGGGCTACCTCGCGGAATGCTACCGCAAGGCTGACGAAATCGCGTACAAAATCAGCAGCCGCACTCTCGACAAGGTGATGAAAAAGGTTGGTTTTATCAAATGACAAAGATAGAACGCAAGTTTTTTGACCTTGTTATCAAATATTTGCCGCTGATCGCGTTTGTCGTCTTTACCGCGCTGGCTGTCATGCTGCGGTTCGCCTGCATCGACTATGAGAGCGACGACTTCCGCAGCTTTCTGAACCCGTGGTTCTCCACCATCGGCTACGCCGGTCTTGACGGACTGAAGGCGCAGGTCGGCAACTACAACATCCCCTATCAGATCATCATTTACCTCATGACGCTCACGCCGTTCGACGCGCTGGACTCCTACAAGCTGCTTTCGGTGATCTTCGACTTCGCGCTCGCGCTATCCTGCGCAATGGTCGTCAAGGAATATCTGAAATGCAGGCTCTTTGACATGATGCCGCTGATGACCTACTCCGCGGTGCTGCTTTCGCTTACCGTTGTGATGAACTCGTCCTTCTGGGCGCAGTGCGATTCGATCTACACGTTCTTTATCGCGCTCGCAATCTACTTCACCATGCGCGAAAACTACCTTCCCGCGTTCGCGCTGCTCGGCGCGTCGCTCGCGTTCAAGCTGCAGATGGTTTTCATCCTGCCTCTGTTCCTCTATTACTGGGCGTCCACGCGCAAGGTCAGTATTCTGCACTTTACCGTGATTCCCGCGGTGGATGTTCTGATGTGCCTGCCCGTCGTGGCAATGGGCAGACCATTCCAGGATATCATCAAGATTTACGTCGACCAGACCGACTACGGCAAGCAGATTCAGATGAACTATCCGAACCTCTACGCCTTCATGTGCGACAGAATGAATACGGAAAATTACTATCTGCTCAAGGGCTTCGCCGTGCTGCTGACGCTGACGGTGCTCGCGGCAGGCATGTTCCTGATTCTCCGCAAAAGAGTCGACCTGTCCGACAACAAGAAGCTTCTGATGACGGGCATCTGGTCGGTGTTCACCTGCCTGATGTTCCTGTCCTCCATGCACGAGCGTTACGCCTATCTGCTCGACATACTGCTGCTGATCTACTTCTTCTCGACAAGGCGGCATCCGTTCACGGCGGTCATCGCGCTGATGATCAGCCTGAGAGGCTATTGCTTCTATCTGTTCGGGGACTACGAGGTCATCTCCCTCGGCATGACGTCCATCGTCAACATCGGGCTTTATGTCTGGATTTCGTATCTGTTTATCAAAGAAGTGCTTCTTGACCAAGAGGTCAGATTCCTGCAAAAAACCGCTTCCGAATAAGGAAGCGGTTTTCGTTTTACTCTTTTTCCGCTATCACGATGTAGCGGTTGAACTGTCCGTGACCCGCGGGCGTGCAGGTGATCAGCGTGATCAGCTGACGGTTCGGCTGAATGATAAAATCCTCTGTCTGGATGGGCGTGATGATCTTGTAGTCGATGACCTTGTAGTCGATCGTCTCCCAGTAGTTGGAAAAGCTGATCGTGTCGCCCTTTCTGAGACTGCGGATATTGTCGAAGAATATCCTGCCGATGTAGCCCGTGTGCCCCGCGATACAGACGTTGGTGTTTTTCTCGTCGATCGGCAGCGAGGTGCCGTAAAGCTGCGCCGCGCCGAAATTCATCATATAGTCGCTCGCGCCGAGATAGACGGGCAGGTCCATATCGATCGCGGGAGCGGACAGGTAGCCGTAGACATTCGACAGGCCGTAGCTTGACAGGTTGAGCGCCGCCTTGCGGAAGTCGGCGGTGTCGACGGTTCCCTGATGGTAGAGGATCGAGGCGTTATACGCCTTGCTGTCCTCATAAAGACGGTTCAAGTCGTTCTGAAAGGTGATCGGGTAGCTGTAGGTACGCTCACCCGTGACAATGTCGATCGGATAGCCTTCCTCGTCGACCTCGCCCTTTTCGCGCGCCTCCTCAAAGCTGTCGGCGGTCACGCCAAGCTCCTCCTTGAGTGCGGCGTCCTCCTCCGTGATCACGTTGTCGAGCACCTTGTCATACTTCTCAATCAGCGAATCGGCGTTCTGCTGACCGACACAGTTGGAAACGGGCGGAAAGAGCAGAAATCCGATTCCCGTCAGCAGCATGAGAATCGCGATGACGACGAGCACTTTTTTCCACATGCTACTCACCGTCCTTTTTCGCCCTGCGGATGTTCCGTCGAACGATGAAGAATACCGTCAGACCGACCGCCAGCAGAAAGCCCGCGATGCTCAGGATCGCTGCCAGATAGCTGACCTTGTAGCCGAGGAAGAAGAAGTTGTCGTTACCCGTGCTGACAGACTTGATTTTCTTGTCGGAGGGCTTTGTCTCCGTTTCGGCCTTCTCCTCCGTCTTGCCGTCATCATCCGCTACGCGCTCACCCCTGACAAGCAGACGGTGCGTATTGACCGTGTAGGGCGTGCAGGTCATAAGCGTCACCAGATCCTTGCCCGAGACGACGTAGAGGTCGTCGATCTCGCTGGGCAGGACGGTTTTGATCTGATCGACCCGGTAGGTCAGCGTGCGGTCGAGAACATAGATATGGAACTCGTCGCCCTCCTCCAAATCGGGCAGATAGTCAAACAGCGTCTTGGACGGCAGGGCGGAATGCGCGGAAATAACGCTGTGGGTGCTGTCGCCGCCGATGGGCAGCGAGGTGTTGTGCAGATGTCCCGCGCCCTTTTGCAGCACCTCGTCGTCGGTGCCGTGATAGATGGGCAGAAAAACGTTGATTTTCGGGATCTCGATGTAGCCGATAAAGCCGTTTCCGTCAATATCGAAGGTTTCGTCGTAGTGCGCGCCGATTTTTTCGTAGCTCTCCATGTCGAACGGGTCGGTCAGGACGACGGTATCGGTCAGGCTGCGGTTATAATTCTCCGCATCCTCAAAGAACTGCTGAATCTCCTCTTTCGGCATGCCTTCCGCGGCGACCATCCTGTCATGCGCCTCACTGCGGTCAAAATAGTTGTTGATCATCGAACTGACGAGCGGATAGCTCAGAATGCCGAGTCCGACGAGAAAAATCAGAATAATCAAAATAATGGGCAGTATTCGTTTCATGCTTTACCTCGCTGGTGTGATAGCTTCATTATACATCAAAGGCGCCGCAGTTGCAAGTGATTCACACTGATTTCAAAATCCTATTGAAAACCACCCCTGTTATATGGTATGATAGGGAGGTACAAAAACACAAAGGAAATCATCATATGAAACCAAAACACGAAAAACCGATCACCGTGTTCTTTCAGAAGCTGCCGCAGCTGCTGCTCGCGGGCGTTCTTTTCTCCGCGTGCATGGCGGCTTGCACGGGCATCTTCATCCTGATCTCCCTCTTGACGGGCTTCAACAGCATCATCCTCTGGGGCGTGGGCATCATCCCGGGCATGCTGTTCTACGCGGGACTTGTCACCGTTATCCGCAAATACGGAATAGAGAACGACTATGTTCCCGTTGTCCCGACCTTCTTCCGCGCGGTAATGGAAAACCGGAAAGCATTCCTGCTGCACGGCTTTGTGGTATACGCCGTCTGCTCCTGCTCGTCGTTCGCCATCCTCTACTACTACACGCTCGCGCAGGAGGATGTGACCTTCGGCTATGTGCTGTCGATCTACGGCATATTCATCGCCGCACTGCTTGTCATGCTGTTCTATGTGCCCCTGATGACCGTCACCTACGAACTGCGCTGGCGCGATATCTACAAGCATTCCCTGCTGCTGATCATCAGAAATCTTCCGCGCAACCTGCTCGCCCTCCTGATGATCGCGGTGCCGACAGCCGCCGCGGTTTTCATTATCATTTTCACAAGCGGCGCCGGCAGAATCATCGCCTGCGTACTGATCGGCGCGGTCTTCCCCATGCTCATCACGTATCTTGTGATCGCGATGGTATCAAAGGGACTGATCGAGAACCTCGGAGAATTTGTTGACCCGGTTGTCGAGGAGGAGCCTGTCGTCATCCATACGGAAAACACCGAGGACGACTACATCTTCGTCAACGGCAGAATGGTGAAAAATCCCAATAAAAAGTAAATCCTATCAAGAAAGCGGGTGTGCCGAAAGGCTGATACTCATAAGGATGATTTGAAATCGTAAAAAAATAGCCGATTGGGAGCACAAAAGAAAACATCGAACAGAATTATTAAAAGTTCTGCTCGATGTTTTTATTGTTGCAATTTATTTATTCGAATGCTTTATCAGTGTGTCAATTACTTCATAAATCTTATTTTGCTCGGCTTTGGAAAGACCCTGAAGCTTATCGTTTAAAATTGAATTTTTAATAGTATATCCGTTATCCAAGACATCGCATAGAACTACATCAGCGGTTATTCCTAAAGCATTGAGGATAGTAATAAAAGTTTCCAAAGCGGGAATCTTTTCACCTCGCTCGACCATTCCAACATAATTAACACTTAAGCCGGTTTTCTCCGCCAAGTCTTCCTGTCGCATATTCCTCTCAAGTCTATATTGCCTAATGTGTTGACCAATAGAAGTCATTTTCATAGCATTACCATTCCTTATAGTTATTCTCTACAACTATTAGAATAGATGATTTTATAAAATAGATACACAAACTAAACGGAAGAAACAATTACTAATGGTGATGACATCCTGTAAAATATATGTTATAATTAATTATGACAAGGATATAATCCTTGTAAAAGAAAAGCTATGATCTTTTTCGATTAAGTTTTAAATCCATATAGTAACGGGTCGAATAGCCGTGAACAAGATAAAAACCTGGTGCAGTTTTGGTCACAGACAGGAATTTGGAAGTATAACTGAACAGTTTATACGAAAGCTTGCTGAAAATAGCTGAACAAGGATGCGAAATGTTTTACACGGGTGCTATGGGAGATTTTATAATGGTCCCTGTAATTTGGACCACGGGATTGAAAAAATGCGTGAACATGGTATAATGCGTATAACTAAAGGAAGGAGCGCAAACTATGTCATACAAAACGTACACGTCGGAATTCAAAGCAAAGGTAGTCATCGAGGTTCTCCAAGGGGAGAAAAGTCTAAGTGAGATTGCCTCGCAGTACAACCTCAATCCCAACATGGTCCGGAACTGGAAGTCAGAGTTTCTTGAGAACGCGAGCATGATTTTCGAAAATCCGAAGAAAGCCGAAAAGGCAGCTCGCAGGAAGGAGGAAGCCCTGAAGAAAGAAAAGGAAACCATGCTGAAAACTATCGGTCAGCTGACGATTGAACGTGACTTTCTTCAGGACTGCTTTCGCCGAAGCGGGCGTCCCGTGCCGGAACTTGATCCGGAAAAACGCTGATTTGTCTGTTCGGCGGCAGTGCGAGCTACTGCAAGTCAACCGGTCCTCCGTATATTACGAAACTAAGGAACCTACGGAGACGCAGCGCCTGCTGAAAGAAGAAATCATGGCCAGGATCGACTATTGGCACACCGAGCTTCCGGCCATGGGCTCCAGGAAGATTGCAGCCAAGCTGCGGGACGAAGGTTACAAGGTTGGTCGAAAACTGGTTCGGGCTTATATGCGCGAGATGGAAATCTACGCAATCTATCCGAAGCCGAATCTGTCAAAAAATGACGGCAAAGAGGGCGTTGTACCGTACCTCCTGCGGCACAAAACCGCTTTGTTCCCCAATCAGTATTGGTCAATAGACATCACCTATATCAAAATGTACCGTCACCACATGTATCTGGCTGCAATCATCGACTGGTACAGCAGGAAAATCGTCGGCTGGAGGCTGGCGGATACGCTTGAGACTTATCATGTATTGGAAGCTGTCCGCGATGCTGTAGAACGGTACGGTACCCCGGCGATTCTCAACAGCGATCAAGGCAGTCAGTTCACAAGCAAGGAATACAGAAGCCTTTTGAAAGAATATCACATCACGCAAAGCATGGACGGGCGGAAGCGCTGGGCAGATAACATCATGGTGGCGCGCTGGTTCCGCAGTCTGAAACAGGAAGAAATCTACATCAACGAATATCGTACCCCGCGGGAGCTTCGTCATGCCGTTGGAGAATACATTCGGAAATACAACACGATCCGACCGCACCAGGCGCTTGACAACAAAACGCCGGATGCTGTCTATTATGCCTCATTCAGCCGTTCAGCAACCATCACCGCCGGCCTTGACAGTGCCCCGCTGGCCTGTTGATTCGATGGCGGCGTGGGTGCGGCGGAGTCAGGAAAACAAAGCTCGACCACGCGGCGAGCCATTGTAACAGACCAGCGGAGCCCGGTCAAGGCTCTTCGACCCGCTGTAGGCGGGCGGCTGCCCGGCACAGTGTCGAACATTTTTGGCGGGATACAACAGAGTCAGAATTAACGCTGCCAATGTTCACGCATTTTTCTCAAGCCGTGGTCTTGACAAGGGGACCACTTTAGTAAATCGTCAATCTGCTTGGGCCATACCTTTCGGTATAGCCCAAGCATTTTCTTATAATTCGAATCCGTCGGTAACTCCGTTGAGCTTATCGCTCTCTCGTCTCACATAGTAGAGTTCGGTTATCTCGGTCGTTGTGTGTCCGAGTATGTCAGCCACTTGCTTTATCGGCAAGTTCTTGATAGTTCCATCCGGTTGCTTAATCCCGTTGATGTAAGTAATCCTACAGTTGTTTTTTTAATAATTGTTTTTATCATCTTTAGTCCTCCTGATGTTTGTTATTAACTCTGTTTTTCTCAATCCAACCAACGGCAAAATCCACAAGCTCTCTTTGCTTCATAAGCCGCAGAGTTGCATTTCCCAGCGTAGCCTTTTTAACTTCACAGTTTTCTTCAAAGGCTGTACCAATCTGCTCAAAATCCTCGCCGTCAACATAGAGCGTGTCATATGCCTTCCACACTCTCTTTTCGTTTTCCATAACAGCACTGTATTCCGTACAGAGATGCTTGCCCGGATACTCTGCCCTTGCATCAGCAAGATGCAGAGAGGTATTCTTGTCATACCCAACTCCTATAAGAAGCACATATGCATCAAGCTCATAAAGCTTTCCGACAGGAGAACCGTCCCCGAAAATATTCGACAAATCATGCCCCTGCGTCAAATACTTTGCATATTTGCCAAATGCCGCTACTGACCTTGCGGGATGGTCGCTGCGAATAGTTCCGTTCCACAGTCGAAACATCTCTGCCACTGCCCCCATTGTATTGGTCGGTGTAACATCCTTATCATACGGCGGCCAATTATCACGTATGGTCTGCCAGCAATCCACATCCACCTCCCAATGCACTCCTGATTCGGGATCAAGATTTTTCCACGATTGTGATGGCATCATAATTGTACCGTCATTTCCAACTGCTTCAATCAAAGCTTCAATAATGGTCTGAGCACCTCCGCAAACATAGCCTATACTGCTAAGGGACGTATGTACCATTATCACTTGTCCTGATTTCAATCCCAACTTCTCAAATGTATTAAGCACATCTGATTTAAGAATAAGTTTTTTCTCCATTCGTCATTCCTTTCTGCTAAATAGCAATAAAATAAGAGCCGATGTACTCTGTCATTGCTCACAAGTTCATCGGCTCTGCGTCTGATGCGTCCGGCTCTTCAATGACTGAAATATTCATTCTTGTAACACTTATTACTGTTTCCCTCTTACACTTTGGACAAAACAAAGGAAAATTTCTGATTACAGTATCTATTGTCATCCTGGTCCTTGTCTTGTTTTTGCAAACCGGGCATATTATCCAATCTGATTTTTCTTTGAAAATAGCCACCTCCTTACCTTATCCTATACATCGTATCAAGAATCCGGATGCATCAATTTAACTCTTTTACACTTTCTCCTATTAAAAGCTTTACCGGTATACACAAATTCTCAGTCGCTTCGTTGTTATTAATCATCTTAACCAATAATGATATTGCTGTTTGCGCACGAAGTAGATTATTCTGTGCAACTGTAGTAAGCTTTGGAGTAATATCAAATGCTTCTCTGCTGCCATCAAACCCCACTATAGAGATTTCATCAGGAATTATTATTCCATGTCGACGCAAAAAGCGCATAAGCTCAATTGCGTAATAGTCAGACACGGCAAATATGGCAGTGTGTCTTTTTAACTCATCAAGTTTTGAAAGGTAGAATTCTTCTCTTTCATCTGCTTCCATAGGTATTTTTAAAAAATCAGCTTTGAGGTTTAGTCCTTCGCATAGTCCTTTATACCTCATAAGGTCCATACACACATCATTATCGGCAATACATAGGACTTGGTTATGACCCATACTCTTGAGATATTCACCAACCTGCCTGCCTCCGTCGAAATCATCAATTGTAATGTTGCCAAAACGATTCTGAACATCGGCAAACCCATCATAAATCACAAACGGCACACGAATATGATCCCTTAGATCCTGATACTCATCCTCACAAAAGCCTATGATTACAACGCCGTCCAAATTCCACATTGATGCAAATCTTACAATTTCCGAGATCTTCTTCGCTTTTTTAAGCATCATAAAATATCCGCACAATTCTATTTCGTCAGACAAGTGATTTATTGCTGCTGAAATAAACAAATCTTCAAAGGTATGCCCTTCGTATTTCGGATGGTCATTTACTATAACTCCGATAATTCTGGAATTATTACGCGCGAGCAATGTTGCCGCCATATTGGGAATATAGCCGCGCTCCTCAAGCTTTTGCTCAACTTTTTTTACTGTCCTGTCGGAAATCTTTCTTGTCTTGCCGTGAAGCACATTAGATACTGTCGCCGTACTGACTCCGAGCTCCTCCGCTATATCTTTTATTCTTACCTTATTTTCGTCCCACATTAACTTTCCTCATTTCTTTTGGATAGATTATGACAATTCTTAATCCTAAAATACTCAATACAAAAGAAACTATACCGAGAACTTTAGCAGTTTTTTCATTTTTATCCATATCATCACCTCACCATCTTGGTCTTGCAATGCCGAGCTTTAACAGCACAATCCATAATAATGCTGTAATAATAATCATCAGTAACAGCCGTACATTTGACAGATTAAATATATGTTTTGAATTTAACCTTTTAATCTTTTCCTTAATAAGTTTCAAATCTTTTTCATCCATTTCTTTCTTATAAAAACAATCCATGTCAATATCAAACGCACACATTCCTCCATTGAAAGGATAAAATATACAATCGGGATAGGTAA
>NZ_JAEQMG010000119.1 GCF_016680995.1 Ruminococcus difficilis
GCAGTCACGGTCACGGTATCGGTATAGTTGTTGTCGGAGCCGGTCAGCTTCAGTGTGACGTCGTTCACGCCGTCGTTGGTCTTGTAGCTGGTAGCGGTACCGCTGACGGTATATCCGGTTGCGGGCGTTTCACCCGCGACATGGTGATACTCGGTACCTTCGATCCACCATATGGAATCGTCGCGGATCTCCTCATGATGAATGTCGTGCAGGGAGTCAGGATCGACGTCCTCCGCTGCCGTGCCGATATAGTATTCCTTATCGCCGTAGGTGAATTTGTTGTCCTCGCTGATACGGTAAACCGTATCGAAATAGTCCTTGATATAGCTGTTGCCTTCGTCGTCCTTATACAGCGACATGGTTGTGATCGTGACACTGCCGGTGACGGTATAGTCAACGGGTTGATCCTCCATCACCATGTGATAGCCGGCTGTTTCCATCGCTTCTACACTGTCATAGCTCTCGGAATCGGCGGAGTCGGGTGAATAGTAACGCTCTTTGTCCTCGCGCCATTCGATCGGCTCGACAACGTACTCTTTGTGTCCGTCCGCCCAATCCCAAAGCTCCGCGCCGTAATACTGACCGGGCTCGCCGTCCTTAGTCATCAGGAAAGCTTCGGAGCTGTAGTTCTCGTAGTCGAAGTATTCGTTGATATACTGCAGCTCAACTCTCTGCTCTTTCTTTCCGATGATATAGGCAAAATCGCAGTCGCCGCTCTCCCATTCCTCTTCGGGGACGACAAAGATGTCCGAGCCGATATATCCGCCATGGTAGCCCCGCAGATAGTATTCGTCGTTGTCCTCATCATAAATGATCGGCGTAATATGGACTTTTACTTCACCGGTGTCGGTATATGTGGATTTATACATAAACGCGTACATGCCGTCGGGATCGGATTTGCGGCTCACCAGCTCAACGGTTCGCTGGTTATTGTTATCATCATAAGGAGCGGGATCTGTCCAGCATTGCATCGTCAGGGGTCCCTCGACCTCTTCGGTCACGATCGTATAGCCTGCGTCTTTCAGCTGTTCCTCGGTTTTGTTTCTCTCAACCGCATCGCCGTCCAAAAAGTAGAGCTGCTCATCCTCGTCCCAGTGCGCTTTGTAAAGATAATAAGAGCTGATATCGCCCAGATCGCCTTGGTACTCGGTATTCCAGCCGTTTTTCTGACCGATATACACGGTATCGGGGTCGCCGTCCTTAATGAATTTGACGCCGCGGTAGCCGCGGTTCGCTTCACGGTAGTCGGACGTATAGCGGATCTTTGTGGGCTGCCGCTCGATCAGATAGTCGTATTCCGCCTCGAATTCCTCTTTGGTCATAACGATACCGCGTTCGCCGTACTCGTTGGTATAAGCGGGATCGGGGATCGGCGTATCAAATTCGGGATAGGTATTATACTTGGTAACGCACCAGCCGGGCTCATAGCCTTCTCCGGTATAACGCTGGACCTCCTCGACCGCGTAGATCCCGTCGGTGTCGGTCTTGGATATAACGCGCTTGCCGCGCGGAGACTCATAATACGAGTTAGAGGCCCAAGCCGCGTTGACGGTTTCGTAGATTGTATCGGTATTTTGTCTGGACTTCGCCTCGGGGATCGCCTCGCCGCCCACGGTGATGGCGGGATCGTCATAGGTCGACCAGATACGCATAACGTTCTGAGGATAATACTCGCTCGCGTTCTCGTTCGCGTACAAATGGACGGTAACGGAAGGCGCGATATCGAGATGCATCAAACCCTGCCCGTCGGCGTAGAAGTACATCGCTTCGTCGTTTTTCTTATCCTTATTGACGCTCAGCGTACCGGTGCCGGTAATGTTCAGACTCGTGCTGTAATTGTTGAAATAGTTGTTCACACGGATATAGCCCAGCTCGCATTCGCCAACAACGCGCAGCTTGAAGTCGTCGCCCATGTAGTAGAGCGACAGGGTATCGGGCAGCTTGGCGTTATCGAGGGTCAGGGTGTTGGTCGTCTCGTCATAGGTCACGCCGGGAACCGCCTCGTTATCGGTGACGATCGGGCTGGACGCCGAAAAGCCCTGACGGTAATAGACAAGGCGCTCCTCCTGCCCTTCGATGCCGCCGAAGGCGATCATCGCCCCGCCGGTCATCCAAAAGAATCCGTCCCAAGGTCCTGTTGTAGGCTGAGGCGCGGGCTTATCGTCCTCCGCGGCAAAAGCCGTGATACTGCACATACCGAGCAGCAGTGCCGCGACAAGTACCAACGAAATCATCTTTTTCATACATCATACTCCTTTATGATTATATTGTTATCCGAGGTCTCGGATAACTTCGTTTATTAAGTGAATATTGTTATTCGAGAAGCTGTTTGACACCCCATAAACAATAGTTTTAAAAAAATCTCCTCGAATAATAACGAATAGGAAAAACTCCTGTATACTATAAGCACATCAAAAGATGTATAAAAAACAGGAGGTTTTTCAGTTGAACAAAATTAAAATTTTTAAAGATTTGTCAGCTCACCTATGTGAATTGATGAAATCAGCATCCTACAGTAAAAGCACCACCAAAGATATGATGTTTATTCTGAATGCATTTTCTGACTTTATGGATAGTCATGGCTTAATAGAATATACACCTAAAATTGGTGAACGGCTTATCGCACATTGCAAAAATGATCTACTCATTTGTGAATCCCGCATTTCCAGAGCCAAGAACATTGTCAGAAAACTCAATCGGCTTTATGACGATCTTGACAACGACGACGCATTATGGGGCGTGGGGCTTACTAAATCTGACTTACCAGAGTGCTTTGCCTATATTCTTGATGAGTATCTAAGATATTGCCGTAAAAATGGCAATGGACAGGCAACTGCTAACTACAAGCGTTGGATTTGCGGTAGATTCCTGCAAAATCTATTTGACTGTGGCTACAAATCTCTAAACACGGTTGATGGATTAGCTGTTCAAAAAGCTTTTCTGTCTCTTGGGGCAACACGGTATTGGGAGCGCATAAGTCCTTTTTTACACTATCTTTTTGAGCGCGGTCAACTAAGCAGCGATTATTCGAATCTTTTGAAATTTGGAAGAGCCAAAGAACCGTATCCAACGGTATACACCATCGATGAGATAAAAGCAGTAGAAAGCTCTATTAACCGAAGCACTGCGTCAGGAAAAAGAAATTATGCCATTCTTTTGTTGATGTCACGTTATGGAATCCGTGCTTGTGATATTGCTTGTTTGTCGCTTTCGGATATTGATTTTCCTAACAACCGCATTTCTTTTATTCAAAGGAAAACAGGAGTGCTGTGGCAGGGGAAAATGCTGCCCGAGATCAAATCTGCTCTGCAAGAGTATCTTAAATCTGCGCGTCCAAATATTGAAAGCCAAAGATTATTTATTACGCTCGGTATACCATACAAACCAATTGACTACCGAACTGTAAACACAATGATCAATACTGTCTTTTCAAATTCAGGTGTAGCTGTTGAAGGGAAAAGACACGGCAGCCGATCCTTTCGGTCTTCTGTAGCCAGCAATATGATTAACGACAGCGTTTCAACGGAAGTAGTCCGCCGTTTGTTGGGACACGAAACAAAATACGCTTTAAAGCACTATGCCAAATTAGATATTGAAAAGCTTAGGCTTTGTTCTCTTCCTGTGCCTAAACCGCAGGGCGATTTCTGTAACTTACTTAACAGAAGTGAGGTTAGTGCTAATGTTTAACAGTCAATTTGCGGACCAAATAAGATCTTATCTGGAGTTAAGAAAGGCTATCGTAGTCGAAAAGGTATATTCACAAGACAGGCGTGTACTGGTTTCTCTCGATAAATTTATCCTTGACGGTGGTTTTACAGAAAAGATTCTTACTGAAGTCGTTTTGAGCCAGTGGATGAATACACTCACCGGCAAAAGTAAAACCGTTAGAGAAAAAGTCAGCGTAGCAAGGAATTTTGCGAAATATCTTAACAGCATCGGCAATCCGTCATTCGTTTTGCCGTCTCCTCGTGTAAAATCGGACTATATTCCATATATCTTCTCTAATGAAGAAATAGAGAGAATTTTTTATTACGCCGACAATCTGCCGATTGGTTCTAAGTCGCACTGCATGCCCTTCATCAAATTAAAAATCCCAATGATATTAAGAATCCTTTACGGGTGCGGCACAAGACTGGGAGAAACAGTATCCATCAGAAGAAACGATATTGATTTCTCAAATGGAACAATACTGTTGCGTCATACTAAATTTGAAAAAGAAAGGCTCATACCTATTCACAATTCTCTTTTAGGTATTTTAAAAGATTATTGTTCTGCGCTTAAAATACCAGACTTTTCCGATGCTCTGCTGTTTGAAGGCGCAAAGGAAGATAAGCCGATAACTACAAGACAGGTTGATGCTTGGTTCTCGGTAATCCTTAAATGCGCCGATATAGATCAGCTGAATAAAGAGCGATACGAAAGAGGTGCTTGTATTCACTGCCTGCGGCATTTGTTTGTGCTTAAATCTGTACGACAGCTTGAAGAAAACAGTTATTCCGTCAATATGAACGACTTGCTTTTACCAACGTATTTGGGGCATAAATGTCTGATTGACTCCGACAAATATATGAGATATACCGGTGCTCAATCTCAGAGCGACCTATATGCTTTTGAAAGCTTTTCGCAGGGATTGTTACCGAAAGTTGAGGTGCCGTATGATGAAGAATAATCTCGATAACGATTTCATGGATTTACTTGCTAAGTTCTTTACAGAATTCTTACCAATAACAGTAAACGCAAGCCCTAACACGATACAATCCTACAAGTGCACGTTCAGACTTTTGTTTCAGTATATTTCTGAGAAGTCCAAAAACAGTCGCATTAGTTTTGAAGCGCTGAATTTTGAATTGCTTACGGATTTCTTTGAATGGTTGCTCAATGTGCGAAAAAACAGCCGTTCAACAGCAAAACAAAGAATGGGAGCGTTGTCTTCATTTGCAGATTTCGCTCAGAATTACAGTCTTGAAGCTGGATATATTTTTAGGAATAGTCTTTCAAAAATATCCAAAGCGAGCCTTAGAAGAGTTAAAAACGCTCCTCGTTGTTCATTTACCCGCGAGGAACTAAAGATACTTTTTTCTTTACCGGATACTACGGACACAATCGGATGGCGAGACTTGGTTCTTTTGACGGTAATGTATGCAAGCGGAGCAAGGGCTCAGGAAATCTGTGATCTAACAGTCGGAGATATTGCGTACGACGCAAATGGCAACGCTGTTTTAACGCTTGTAGGTAAAGGTAACAAGTCTCGACGCGTGCGGATAACCACTGAATCTTCGGCTCTCTTATACAAATATATTTCTTTCAGAAAGATTTCTGATTGCCGAAATCGTCACGTCTTTTCCAGCCAGAGAAACGAACAGATGTCTATATCCTGTATTGAAGAAATATACGCAAAGTACATTGCAACTGCAAAAACAAATTATCCGAATTTGTTTTGTTCAGGACGCTATACACCGCACGTTATGCGGCATACAACAGCAACTCATCTTATTGAAGCGGGAGTACCATTAGTCATCGTGAAAAATATCCTCGGTCATTCTTCTATTCAGTCTACACAAATCTATTTAGATATTTCACAACAAGCCGTTGATAAAGCTATGCAAACATGGAATGAAAAATGGTTTTCAAGCGATAAACTCATAAACGAAGGTCTGCCGAAATCTAACGATACAATACCCGAATTTCTCAGATGAACTGACTTTTTTATTCGAGAAAGATTGCGAAAAAGCGCATGCTTTGGGGTGTTTCACGCTCTCCTCGAATAACTATATATCTTTAATAATTATTACCGGAAGAAGATCACGGATCCCCGGACGTATCATCCGCTCACAAGAAATCATGACCTTCTATGCTAACTATTATATTTTAACATAAAAAATAAGTGTTGTCATCATCTTTTTGTGAAGAATTAAATTTTCTAGCCTTAACACGATCCTACAAAGCATCAACGAACGTCACACCTTTACGCCGACCGCATAAGATGGTATGGGAGTTGAAACGCTCCCAAAACACAGGAAAGGAAAAATCATGGCTACCACATTTACCAACACAGCTACCCTGAGCTACACCGGCGGCTCGGTGCAGTCAAATATCGCGGTCGGATCGGTCGAGGGCATCCTCAGCGTCAGCAAAACCACCGCCGCGCAGGATTATCAGACGGGTGAATCGATCACCTACGCCGTGAGTATCATCAACCACAGCGATACCGCGGTGACGGGGCTGACCGTCACGGATGATCTCGGTTCGTATATCTTTAACACCGGCACGGTACAGCCGCTGAGCTATATCGAGGATTCCGCGCTGTATTTCAGCGACGGCGTCCTGCAGCCGACTCCTGCCGTCAGTACCGCGGACGGACTGGTATTCAGCGATATCAGCATCCCCGCGGGCGGCAGCGCCGTGATCGTCTATGAAGCACAGGTCACGGAATACGCGCCACCCGAGACAGGCGGTGTGATCGAAAACACCGTCACCGTCAGCGGCACGGGACTTTGTGACGTTAACGCGACCGAAAATGTACCGGCGGCAGTCGGCGCGGCACTCAGCGTGCTCAAGTCGATCGCGCCCATCCCCGTAGCGGAAAACGGCGAAGTGACCTACACCTTCCGCCTGCAGAACAACGGCAACACCGCCGTTACCGCGGCGGATAACGCCGTCATCAGCGACGCCTTCTCCCCCATTCTCAGCAACATCAGTGTCGCGCTGGACGGCACACCGCTTGCCGAGGGCACCGACTACACCTACAATCAGAACACCGGCTTGTTCCAAACCGCGAACGGCGTGATCACCATCCCCGCCGCGACCTTCACGCAGGACGCCGTTACCGGCGCGTGGAGCGTAGAACCCGGTACAGCCACCCTGACCGTGACCGGCACCATCGGCTCGATGTGTGACACGGGCGCCGCGGAATTCGGCGGCTGAATCGCAAAGCAATAATAACCTCCAAAGCGTCAAGCTGTCGGCACCCGGCAGCTTGGCTTACTTAAGGTCAAGGAAGAAAACGTCTCGGCGGGAGCATTCCTCGATCCACAGTAAACGTTTCAGTAAATTTGTAGGGGAGCGGTGCTCCCCTACAATTTGTTTCATCTGCTTCGCGATTAGGTGGGATTGAACGGAAAGGTTTCGGTGCGTCGGCGTAGGGACGAGCATTGCTCGTCCGCATGGCAGGAACGTTTTCCCCTATCTCACGCTTTCGATATATGAAACGCCCGTCATTCTGCGGATGGTCAATGACCATCCCTACGGAAGGATTGATGTGCTTCGCATTCGGGTAAGATGTATTGGATAGGTTGCGGGAGGAGCAAGCCCCTCCCCTACAATCAGCTTCATCTGCTCCGCGGTACGCGATATTGATTGGAAAAGGATCGATATTGACGCTTTATTCGTTTAAAGTGATACCGAATAAAAATATTTTTTCAAAAAGACTTGACAAATGGATTTTCATGCGCTAAAATACAGCCATACCAAAATTGAACAGCAAACCTATGACGAAGAGTGAGTAAGCCTTATCACTTGTCACCCAGAGAGCCGCGGATGGTGGGATCGCGACGGATGAGCTAAGGTCGAATGGACTTCGGAGGGCGAGCAGAAATGTCAGAAAGCTGACAGAGTATGTGAGACGGATTGACCCGACGTGAAAGAGGTCAGCGTATGGATGTACGTGTGAGCGGGCGTGAAAGCGCCAAGCCAGGTGGCACCGCAGGAATTGATCCTGTCCCGGCAGAAATGCAGGGACGGGTTTTTGTTTTGTAAGCCTCCCTTTTGTAAAGGAAGGAAGGCTTGCCGCGAGACAATATCGGAGAGATTGTATAAGAATCACAACCTTATTATTCGGTTGGTCGCTTATGCTCCAATGATACAATCCCTCACCCGCTCGATCGCGGGAGCTCCCTTTACCAAAGGGAGCCTCAACAAGGAGGAATTATGAATATTACTTTACTGACCAAACGATGGCGGAACAAAGGCTCCCTTTCCTAAGGGAGCTGTCGAGGCGATTGAGCCGAGACTGAGGGTTGAAAGATTCATTCCTTATATGTAACAAAAGCATCATAACAATGGCAACCCTCCGACTCGGACAGAAGTCCGAGCCACCTCTCCGGTGTATGGAATCTGTTTCCCAAATCAAAGATTTGGACAGAATCTCACCTTAGGAGAGGGAGGCTTGATACCCTGCAAATACAAAAAACATGAAACAGAAAAGGAGAAACATCATGGCTGAAAACAAGATCCCTTATAAGATTTATTTAGACGAAAACGAGATCCCTTCCAAATGGTATAACCTGCGCGCGGATATGAAGAACAAGCCCGCGCCCCTGCTGAACCCGGGTACCGGTCAGCCGCTGACCGCCGAGGAGATGAGCGGTATCTTCTGTGAAGAGCTCGTCAAGCAGGAACTCGACGATACCACTCCCTTCATCGACATTCCGCAGGAGATCCAGGACTTCTACAAAATGTACCGTCCCTCTCCCCTGGTACGCGCCTATTGCTTAGAGGCGGCGCTCGATACGCCCGCTAAGATCTACTACAAATTCGAGGGCAACAATACATCCGGCAGTCACAAGCTCAACTCCGCGATCGCGCAGGCATACTACGCGAAGAAGCAGGGACTCAAGGGCGTGACGACCGAGACCGGAGCCGGTCAGTGGGGCACGGCGCTGAGCATGGCTTGCGCGTACCTCGGACTGGATCTGAAGGTATTCATGGTCAAGGTCAGCTACGAGCAGAAGCCCTTCCGCAGAGAGGTCATGCGCACCTACGGCGCTGAGGTCACCCCCTCCCCCTCCATGACCACCGAAGTCGGCAAAAAGATCCTCGCGGAGCATCCCGGCACCACCGGTTCTCTTGGCTGCGCGATCAGTGAGGCGGTCGAGGTCGCTGTTACCAATCCCGGCTACCGCTACGTACTCGGCTCCGTCCTCAATCAGGTGCTCCTGCACCAGTCTGTCATCGGTCTGGAGACCAAGACAGCGCTCGACAAATACGGCATCGAGCCCGATATCATCATCGGCTGCGCGGGCGGCGGCTCCAACCTCGGCGGTCTGATCGCTCCGTTCATGGGCGAAAAGCTGCGCGGCGAAAAGGATTATCGCATCATCGCGGTAGAGCCCGCGTCCTGCCCGAGCTTCACACGCGGTAAGTACGCTTACGACTTCTGCGACACCGGCATGATCTGCCCGCTCGCGAAGATGTACACCCTCGGCTCCGGCTTCATCCCCTCCGCGAACCACGCGGGCGGTCTGAGATTCCACGGCATGAGCACCACCCTCTCTCAGCTCTATCATGACGGCTATATGGAGGCGACCTCCGTGGAGCAGACGTCCGTATTCGAGGCGGCACAGCAGTTTGCGAGAGTCGAAGGCATCCTGCCCGCTCCCGAATCCAGCCACGCGATCCGCGTCGCGATCGACGAGGCGCTCAAGTGCAAGGAGACCGGCGAAGAAAAGACAATCGTCTTCGGCTTGACCGGTACCGGCTACTTCGATATGGTCGCGTATCAGAAGTTCAACGACGGCGAGATGACCGACTACATCCCCACCGACGAGGATCTGGCAAAGGGCCTGAACTCCCTGCCCAAGGTTCCCGGTCAGGATTGATGCGTGCATCTTTTTCCGCCTGTTGTAACGTCTGACGGTTCTGATACCGTCATCAACGGCGCAGACAACAGTCGATATGATCGGGCAACGGATTTCTATCAAATCAACAGAAGGTATATTAGGCGCTTTCGTAATGAGAGCGCCTTTTTGCTTGTCAGAAAGACAGTGATTGCATATGTCAATGCAACTATGGCAATTGCCACCAATTGCTGCCAATAAGAATAAGAAGAAGAATACAAATAAGAATATGAATAAGAAAACAAACAAGAACCATACGCGCGCGGCGCGGTTTTCCTTATCATTTCAGATCATTTCATAGCCTGTTTGTTGATATCCAGCTGCTCCGAGCATAGCAAAAGCCCTGCGGAACACCCGCAGGGCCTTGTCATTTTGCAGTCAATACAGCTTATGCCTCGCTGAATTCATCCTTGCCTACGCCGCACAGAGGGCAGACATAATCGTCGGGAAGATCCTCGAACGCTACGCCGCCGTTCTCTTCGGGGTCATAGACATAGCCGCAGACATCGCATACATACTTTTTCATGTTGTTTCTCCTTTACAGTTTATCGCAATCCGTGATCAGGACGGACGCTTCGCGCCGCATCCCGCACAGAAATTACCGTGATTGTCGGTATCGCAGAACGGACAGACCCATGAAGCGCTGCCGGCGGGGCTCTGAGAATAGCCCTGCGGCGCATAGCTGTCGGTGTTCATCGGAGCACCCTGCTCGTTCATATTCGGGATCTGTTCCTCTTGGCTCATCGAAACAGGCTTACCCTGCATCCGGTCGATCTCAGCCTTGATCTCGTTGCCCAGCGCGACGGTGTCGTGATACTTGCGGATCTCTCTGTCATCGTTGTAGCCCGTCGCGCGATTGACCGTCCAATTCGCGTCGGTACCGGTCATGCGCGCCTCGCCGGTGTTGATGTATCCGTCGCTGATCTCAAACTCCATCTCGTCAAAATACGGGTGGTCAACAAAGATCTTGACGCTCATCGTGTAAGAGTACTCAAAGCGGGGCGGATCATAGCTGACGGTGCTGCCGTCCTCAAGCTCCCGCTCTATCTCGTCGCGGCTCTCGTCGATGACAAGCTCGCATCCGCGCGCCTGAGAGAAGTCCAGCACATCGGGATTTTCCGTCGTGATGTTGGAGGTTTGGGCGACCATGAACCGACGGTTCTGAGCGTCGATCATCAGTCTGGTACGGTTGCCGAGGGTCTTGGACGTGTTGAAAGCGGCGACCTTTTCCCTATTCTCCTCGCGGTAATCGAGCTGTGCCTTGATCTCATTAAGGGTGCTGTGGCGGCGTTCGCTGAACCACGGCGAGAGCTTCTTGGCGCAGTCCTTGCACAGATTACCGTCCTCCAGCTTGCGGTTGCCCAAGAGTCCGATCTTGTTGCCGCAAACGTCACAGAATTTCTTGCTGAAAAGTCCCATTGGTACCTCCTTTTTGAGCGGGATCGTATGGTAAGAATGTCAGATATCGGTTGAGATTGCCACGGGCAACCCTCCGCCGCTTTGCGGCACCTCCCTTAGGAAAGGGAGGCTCATCGTCTCGCAATGACGATTGGTAACGGCAACCCTCCGGTGCTTCGCACCACCTCCCTTAGGAAAGGGAGGCTTGAATAGCAGAGCCCTTGCATCAACATATCCAAGGGCTCGCATAGAATCAATTTATTCGATCGGTTCAAAGTCGGCGACGCCGTGCTTGCACAGCGGGCAGATGAAGTCGTCGGGGATATCCTCTCCCTCATAGACATAGCCGCAGACCTTGCAGACCCAGCCCTTCTTGCCGTCGGTCTCAGGCTTGGGCTTGACGTTGTTCTGATAGTAGGTATAGGTCATGGTCTCTACATCGGTGATGACACGCGCCTCGGTGACGGAGCAAATGAACATGCTGTGGGTGTCAAGGTCGACGGTCTGTTCCACCTTCAACGACATGAAGGAGTTGATATAGTGACCGAGGAAGGCAACGCCGTTGTCGGAGCGCAGGATGCCCTCGCCGATGATCTTGTCGACGTCTCTGCCGCTCTGGAAGCCGAAGTGCTCAAACACGCTGAACGGCGCGTCGGTGGACAGGCAGTTGACGTTCATCGTGCCGGTCTTTGCGACCATATCATGGGTAAGGTTCTTCTTATTGATACATACCGCGATACGGTTGGGGGTGTTGGTGACCTGCGATACGGTGTTGACGATACAGCCGTTGTCCTTATCGCCGTCACGCGCGGTGACGACATACAGACCGTAGCCGATGTTGAACAGCGCGGTCAGATCGTTCTTATCCGCCTTCTCGCCGTCCATCGCGACATAATCCATGGTCAGCTCTTCGCACAGGGCGTCGATCTCGGCGATGTTCTCATCGTTCATGGCGGAAAGGATATGCACGTTGTTGTCGGTATAGGTGATGTTCTTGCAGCCCTCGAGCATCTTGCGCATGGTCTTTTCCGCAAGCGGCGCCCATGAGCCGTTCTCGATGAAGCCCATGGTCTTGTTCTGGAAGTTGCGCTCGGTCAGATGGTTGATGAACTCGCGCATAAACGGGAAGATATCCGCGTTATAGGTGGTGGTGGCGAGGATGATCTTGCCGTAACGGAAGGCGTCCTCAACGCACTCCGCCATATCCTCACGCGCCAGATCGTTGACCGCTACCTTGGGACAGCCCGCTTCACGCAGCTTGTCCGCAAGCAGCTCGACCGCCTTTTTGGTGTGGCCGTAAACGGAGGTGTAGGCGATCATGATGCCGTCGGTCTCGACCCCGTAGGACGACCAGGTGTTGTACAGGTCGAGGTAGTAGCCGAGGTTCTCGCTGAGCACGGGACCGTGGAGCGGACAGATGATGCCGATCTCCAGACCTGCCGCCTTTTTGAGGACGTTCTGCACCTGCTTGCCGTACTTGCCGACGATGCCGATATAATAGCGGCGTGCCTCACAAGCCCAGTCCTCTTCGACGTCCAGCGCGCCGAACTTGCCGAAGCCGTCAGCGGAGAAGAGTACCTTATCGGTGCTGTCATAGGTCATCAGAACCTCGGGCCAGTGTACCATGGGAGCGCCCACGAAGTTGAGCGTATGCTTGCCAAGCTCGAGGGTATCGCCCTCCTTGACGACGATGCGTCTGTCGGCATAATCGGTGCCGAAGAAGTTGACCATCATATTGAACGCCTTCTGCGAGGACACGACGATCGCCTCGGGATAAGCCTTCAAAAAGTTGTCGATGTTGGCGCTGTGGTCAGGCTCCATATGCTGTACGACAAGATAATCGGGCTTTCGATCGCCGATCACGGACTTGAGGTTATCGAGCCACTGCTTGCCGAAATGCTGATCGACGGTGTCCATGACCGCGACCTTTTCATCGATGATGGCATAGGAATTGTACGCCATACCGTTGGGAACGATATACTGTCCCTCAAAAAGATCGATATCATGATCGTTGACGCCGATGTACTTGATATCATTGGTAATAAACATGGGAATCATCTCCTACAATATAAATTAAGGTAATGGACACGGTAGCCAGCCGTGTCTGTTTTCCTTTTCAATGCCTAAGCTGTAGAATGAGAAGGAATGGTCTGACACGTATCACCATGAACT
>NZ_JAEQMG010000012.1 GCF_016680995.1 Ruminococcus difficilis
GGTCACACCATCATCAACGATTACGGCAAATTTGCGCTGCATCAGCTCCCTTCGGGCGTATTTCATCAGAATATCACCAACATCATCGGCAACGGCGTAGCTTTCAGCGTCGAGAACTTCGTCAAGGAAATGAAGGAGCTTGAGGACAGAGGCGTACCCACACCCAACGTCATCATCTCCGACCGCGCTCAGATTGTTATGCCTTACCACGTCGCGTTCGACTGCTACGAGGAGGAGCGTCTCGGCAAGAATTCCTTCGGCTCCACCAAGAGCGGTATCGCGCCCTTCTATTCCGACAAGTACTCAAAAATCGGCTTTCAGATCAACGAGCTCTATGACGATCCCGACTCTCTGAAGGCGAAGATTCATCACGCGCTCGAAATCAAGAACGCGACCCTCAAGAACCTCTACAACAAGCCCGAAATCACCGAGCAGGAGGTTTTTGACAAGCTCATGGAGTACAAGGAGCAGCTCGCGCCGTACGTCGGCGACGCGTTCATGTTCGTACATAACGCCATCAAGGAAGGCAAGAACATTCTCCTCGAGGGTCAGCTCGGCTCTCTCAAGGACACCGACTTCGGTATCTATCCCATGGTAACCTCCTCCAACACGATCGCGGGTTACGGCGCGGTCGGCGCAGGTATTCCGCCCTACGAGATCAAGGAGATCATCACCGTTGTCAAGGCCTACTCCAGCGCTGTAGGCGCGGGCGAGTTCGTTTCCGAGATTTTCGGCGACGAGGCTGACGAGCTTCGCAGACGCGGCGGCGACGGCGGCGAATTCGGCGCTACCACAGGCAGACCCAGACGTATGGGATGGCTCGACCTTGTTGCCACACGCTACGGCTGCATGGTTCAGGGCGCGACTCAGGTTGCCTTTACCGTCCTCGACGTTCTCGGCTACCTCGACGAAATCCCCGTTTGCGTCGGCTACGAACTCGACGGCAAGGTTATCGACTACTTCCCGTCAACAACCAAGCTCAAGAGATGCAAGCCTATCCTCAAAAAGCTCAAGGGCTGGAAGTGCTCTATCTCGGGTATCACTGAGTACGATAAGCTTCCCAAGGAGTGCCGCGAGTATATCGAGTTCGCCGAGAAGGAAATCGGCGTGCCGATCAAGATGGTCTCCAACGGCCCGTCCCGCAGCGATATCATCTACAGATAATAAAATGGAGCTGTCTTGTTTCAAGACAGCCCCGTTCATTTTGAAAAGAGGTATAATATGAACAAGGAAACGGTAATTGTCCTCGATTTCGGCGGTCAGTACAATCAGCTTATCGCCAGAAGGGTTCGCGAGTGCAATGTGTATTGCGAAATCCTGCCCTATACGGTGGAGCTTGAAAAAATCAAGGCTCTCAACCCCAAGGGAATTATCTTCACAGGCGGACCCAACAGTGTATATGACGAGAACTCGCCGCACTACACTCCCGAGATTTTTGAGCTGGGCGTGCCGATTCTCGGAATCTGCTACGGCTGTCAGCTCATGGCGTATTCTCTCGGCGGCAACGTAGTCTCCGCGACTGACGACGCTGTCAGCGAATACGGCAAGACCGTGACCGATTACAACCCCGATAATATTCTTTTTAAGAATATTCCTTC
Source organism: Ruminococcus difficilis (assembly GCF_016680995.1). The sequence goes on from NZ_JAEQMG010000012.1 coordinate 1,599, forward strand.
TCAGGGCATTTCGTGGATGAGTCACCGGGACTATATTAATGAGGTACCCGAGGGCTTTACCGTTTCCGCAGCTACCGCTCATTGTCCCGTTGCTGCAATGGCTGACCCCGAGCGCAGACTATACGGCGTTCAGTTCCATCCCGAGGTAAACCATACCGAGAACGGCAAGGACATGCTCAGAGCGTTCTTGTACGACGTTTGCGAGTGTAAGGGCGAGTGGAAGATGGACAGCTTCATCGACACCACCGTTGAGCAGATTCGCGCTCAGGTAGGCGACAAGGGCGTAGTTCTCGGTCTTTCGGGCGGCGTTGATTCCTCTGTTGCCGCGGCGCTGATCAGCAAGGCGATCGGCAAGCAGCTCACCTGCGTATTCGTCGATCAGGGCTTAATGCGCAAGGACGAGGGCGATTTCGTTGAAAACACCTTCACTAAGCTCTTCGACATGAACTTTGTCCGCATCAACTGTCAGGACGAGTTCCTCTCAAAGCTCAAGGGCGTGAGCGATCCCGAGGACAAGCGTAAAATCATCGGAACTGAGTTCTATAACGTGTTCTGGAATAAAATCCGCGAGAGCTACGGCTCGGGATTCTTCGCTCAGGGCACGATTTACCCCGACCGCATTGAGAGCGGCAAGGGTGACGCGGCGAAGATCAAGACCCACCACAACCAGGTAGGCGTGCCCGAGGACATCAAGTTTGAGGATATCATCGAACCGCTCAAGGACTTGTTCAAGGACGAGGTACGCGCGGTAGGTGAGAAGCTCGGACTTCCTCACGACCTCGTATGGCGTCAGCCATTCCCGGGGCCGGGACTGGGCGTCCGCGTTATCGGTGAGGTAACCGCCGAGCGCGTAAGAATTTTGCAGGAAGCCGACGCTATTCTCCGCGACGAGATGGACAAGTGCGGCTATGCCGACAAGATGAGCCAGTTCTTTGCGGTACTCCCCGGTGTAAAGACCGTCGGCGTAATGGGCGACGCGCGCACCTACAGCGAGCTTGTTGCAATCCGCGCGGTAACGACCGACGACTTCATGACCGCCGACTGGGCAAAGATTCCGTATGATATTCTCGGCAAGGTCTCAAACCGCATTATTAATGAAGTGACCCACGTAAACCGCGTAGTTTACGACATCACCTCCAAGCCTCCCGGAACGGTGGAATGGGAGTGATTTTGCTTCGCCAAGTTATAGATTGACAAGTCAATGATGATTCGTTTCACGACCATATCACCACTCTGAACCGATAACTAAACAGGCGCCCTTGACCGTAAACCGCACGATCAAGGGCGCCTTTATTATCTTTGATTATGCTTCTTTCCAGCGTTTCAACTGCGACAGATACCCGTCATACGCCGCGCGGCGTTCATCATCAGGGATATCCTCCGTATTCGGCACATGCTCCATCAGGAAATCCAGCAGCTTCTCCTTGCTGTCATAGGCGAACTTCCCGTCCGCATAGCACCATTTGCAGTAGTCGTCGTTAATACTGCCGTCCGCTTCACGACTAAGCATATCCTCGTCCGTCAGCGGCATACTGCAGCATTGACAATATTTATTTGACCCCTTTATTTCTCCGTTACTTCATAGGTATTTCTCTCGATCGTCAAGCCGAATTCCCGCGTCTTTCCGTCGGGAGCTTTGAGCGTAAAGCTCGTTTCTCCTGATTTTTTCAGGTCGGCATGCACCATATAATCCTCGATCTCTTCCATATAAACGATTTTGATATCGCCGTAGCTGCTGTCCTCAATGGCGACCGTGTACGTGTCGTCAAGGGGCGTCTCCTCGCTGCTCGAGAGGATATCCGTGCTGTACACAGGGGGATTGAGCAGGCAGATCACCGTCAGTGTTACGACAGCCGCCGCGCCGATCGCCGCGCCCGTGATCCGTATCCTTTTATCGCGGAAGATACACACGGGATACAATATCATCGCCGCCGCACAGAACAGTGTGATCAGGATATACCGCGGGAACGAAAACTGACAATCCGAAAAATAATTCATATAAGACATGCCCGTCAGCAAGATCATCGGCAGCAGGATCAGATATCCCCACCACTTGTCCTTTTTCATGTAATAGCCGACAAAGCCCATCGGGAAGCAAAGGAGCGTCCAAATAAACCAGTACCCGTAATATCCGAACAACCCCCAGCCCATACTGCTGAACGGCACCTGTATCAAATACACCAGCGGCTGGCTGATCAGGAAAAAAACAAAGCACTTCAAGGCGGAATCCAAGTTTGATTTGCTGTTCATGATGATAAAGATACCGAACAAAATCCATACCTCAAAGGTCGCTGTTATCGTATGGAACGACGTGTTCAAAAATATCGGAACGATCGCGAACACCGCCGTCACCACGCCCGCGATCACAGCCCCTATAATCACCCTCGGCCAAGTCAGATTGATTCCTCCGAATAGTTTTTTCATCTTCGATCTCCTAACATTTTTGATAAGCTTATTATACCCCCGTCCTCCCGAACTGTCAAGCAAGTATATTGCTATCTCCTCCCGTCCATGCTATAATCAAACACGAGGCGGTGATGTGATGAAAAACTCTTTTGAACTGATCTACGACGTTGTCAGAAGGATCCCCCGCGGCAAGGTCGCGACCTACGGACAGATCGCCATGCTCGCGGGCAACCCGCGCTGGAGCCGCGTCGTCGGCTACGCCCTGCACGTCAATCCCGATCCCGCGCATATCCCCTGCTACCGCGTCGTCAACCGTCTCGGCGAGCCGTCCCGCGCCTTCGCCTTCGGCTTTTTTATTTCTCGATATAATGTGCTAATATGATTGATTTAAAGGTGTGTTCCTGTTGCAAATATCCATATGATATGTTACTATAATTATAATAAATCTTGGAGATGATAATGTGAGTCGCAACGATCAATACAATCTCGAAATAGAAAAAAGAATTCGGCAGATAGCTGAAGAAGAAAAAAATTCGGCAACTATCCAATGAAGAAAGAAGTCAAAATATATGCCCTAAACGTGACTCAATGCTTGATTTAGTTGCTAAGTGTGTTATTGATTCGGCAAATGCTTCAACTTCTATTATTCAACGAAGGTTAAAAAATCGGATATGCGAGAGCGGGCAAATTGTTGGATGAACTGGAACAGTTAGGAGTAGTTGGACCTCATCAAGGCGCTAAACCGCGTGATGTCCTTGTTACATATAAAGAGTGGGAAATAATATATAACGAATTACCTGCTGAAAAAGAAACAGTTATAGATGATGATTCCCACGATAATGACTACTCTGTTTTATCGGATGCAGAAATTCGGAAAATGATTGCTGAAACGCCGAGTGTTTCCGAAATCTATAAAACTAAGTTTGGGATAGATATAGATTACTCTGATGACGGATTTTTTATAGACAAGCTCGAAAACAGTATTTTCCCGAACACTAATGACAGCGTCAAAGAGCTATTTATCACAAATATAGTAACTTATGCTTCACCTGATATCCCTAAGTTAAATGAAGTTGATATTATGGAAGGTAGGGATTTTGAAAATTTTACTGGTGATCTGCTTCGTTCAAATGGCTTTATGAATATTAGTGTTACTCCTTCTTCGGGAGATATATTCGATAAATCCTCGGCTGTTATGATAGGCGACAGGGAACACGACATTATCGGAGCAAATGAAAACGGCTATGTTTCCGTAGGCAACGGCATCAGCGACATTCACGAAATCAAATCCGCAAAAGAAATTAATGATGAAATGACGAAGGATTATTGTAAGTAATATAAAAACCGCAGTTTTGGGGTCTATTTCTAAAACTGCGGTTTATTGTTATCCTTGTTTTCCGGACTTTGTTTGATCTGTTCGTTGCGTTTATCACTGCTTTTTGTAATCAGAAAAATGTAACTCTTATAAACATAAAGCTACTAAAATATACACTTATGCAAAATTCGAATAACTATATTCGTATTTGAGATAATTTGCATAGCCGATTTGTTGACTTTCTTCAACTCTTTCTTTATAATGATGACGGTTGGTGACGATCAACCTTTAACGAACTGTACAGTCATGATTATTCCATTTATTTAAGGAGATTAATTATGCAGTTATTCAAAAACTTTTGTACCCCAACGGTAAACAAAAACGGTTTATTAGTTGATTTTCAGCTGAACGTACCCGAAAGCTATAATTTCGGCTATGATGTAGTTGATGAGATGGCTCGCCTTGCACCCTGCGACAGGGCTCTTGTCTATACTAACCCTGACAAGGTTGAAAAAACATTTACATTTGGCGACATAAGCCGGCTGAGCAATAAAGCGGCAAATGCGCTGAAAGCACAAGGCGTTAAAAAAGGCGATAAAGTGCTCGTTATTTTGAAGCGTAACTATGAGTACTGGTATATTGTACCGGCACTCCATAAATTAGGCGCGGTTGCCATTCCGGCGACCAATATGCTGACAGTTGACGATATTACCTATCGCATAGAAACAGCGGATATTCGTTTTGCGATCTGTACTCCGGACGGCAGCACAGCCGAGGATATGCTTGAAGCCGCAGCGCAAAAGCGGCAGTTAGAATCAGTGTTCGTTGTGCGCCGCGATTTGCCCGGAGCAATCAATCTGACAAAACTGATAGATTCGGCAGACGAAAGCTTCACGCCTGTTGATACCAAAGCGGAAGAACCTATGCTGATTTACTTTACCTCCGGCACAACAGGCTACCCTAAAGCAGTCGTGCATGATCACACCTACTCGCTTTCGCACATAATCACCGCTAAATACTGGCAGAACGTCCGTGAAAACGGGCTTCACCTGACCGTAGCCGAAACAGGTTGGGGCAAAGCCTCGTGGGGAAAGATCTACGGACAATGGCTGTGCGGCTGCGCTGTTATGGTTTACGATTTTGACAGCTTCTCACCGCACAAGCTGCTGCGGATAATGGAGAAATACAAGGTTACCTCTTTTTGCGCGCCGCCGACGGTTTACCGTTATTTTATCAAGCGTAATATGAGCAAGTATGATTTATCGGCGCTGGAGCACCTGACCACTGCCGGAGAGGCTTTGAATCCCTCTGTGTTTGAAAAGGTTTATGAGCAGACGGGTCTGTGCTTAAAGGAAGGCTTCGGTCAAACAGAGTCCGTGCTTATGCTCGGTAATCTTGTCGGTACAGAGTCAAAGACCGGCTCGCTCGGAAAGCCTACGCCGTTGTACAACACCATGATAGTTGATGAAGACGGCAACGAGCTTAAGGAGAACGAGGTCGGCGAGATCGTAGTCGTGCCGCAAAAGCAGCAGTACGGTATATTTATGGGCTATTGCGGTGATGAAAAGCTGTACGAAAGCGTGTGGAGAAACGGCGTTTATCACACAGGCGACACCGCGTATAAGGACGAAGACGGATTCTATTGGTATGTCGGAAGAATAGACGATTTGATCAAAACAAGAGGCTTCCGCGTCGGACCGTTTGAAATCGAAAATGTATTGATGAAACACCCTGCTGTTTTGGAATGCGCGGTTACGGGTATTCCCGACGCTTCAAGAGGACAGGCTATCAAAGCAACGGTAAAGCTTGCCGACGGTTTTGAAAAGAGCAAACAGCTCGAAAAAGAAATCAAGCGTTTTGTCAACAAAAAGGTTTCATCCTACAAGCATATCCAAGTTCTGGAATTTGCCGACGAAATGCCGAAAACCATAAGCGGAAAAATCAAACGCACCGACATCAGAAGCATTGACAGAACTAAGATTTGTTAAGGAGCCGTTATGAGTTGGGAATACAACAGAAGAGTAAAATATTATGAAACCGATCGAATGGGCGTAGTGCATCATTCAAACTATCTGCGTCTGCTTGAGGACGCCCGAATGGATTGGCTGGGCGATAATCTCATCACTTACAGTGAGCTTGAAAGATCGGGAGTCATAATCCCCTGCGTTTCCGCTTCGGGAGAATTTCTTAATTACCTGCGCTACGACGATCCGTTCAAGGTGGTTATGCGGTTGACCGGATTTAAGGGCGTAAAGATGAGCTTTGCCTATGAGATCATCAACACCGATACAAACGAGCTCTGCTACAAGGGCGTCAGCTCTCATTTTTTTGCAAAGGACGGAAGCTATAAGCCGTATTTATCCTTTAGAAAAGAATTTCCGGAATTATCTCAAAAAATGAACGAATTAGTGGAAGCCTAGGCTTGCAAAACAATATTACAGAGCCACGTTTTATTGTATTGATAACCGCATTATAATTCCAAAACCGAATAATAACCAAGTCGCCAAGTCGGAACCCTCCTGCTTGGCGGCGTTTTCTATTACCATCAAGCTTGCAAAGTAATATAATTACCCTACCTAACTGGTTTTGCTTCTCAAAGGGCGCATAAATACTGCGTTTTGAAGCCCAAAAGCGTGACACTTTTTCGATTTATTATCAAGATCAAAAAGCATAATCAATTTATCGCTTTAAAGTGTTGATTTTAAATGACAGCTATGCTATAATAAACCAAAAGTAATCAGAAATAAACCAAGCTACGAATGATAGCAAATGACTGATAGCTTTTTGATAGCACAAGCTGTGATAACTAAACAAAAATGTATAATTGAAACCATATTTTCCCACGAGAAGCAATATTTATTAAACGAAGTTGTTTAATGATTGCTTTGCACTTAAGAATGGGAATAAATAAAAAATTACACCCCTGACTTAATCGGTCAGGGGTGATTTGCGTTTATTTCATCTCGAGATTGTCAGTCATGATATCCTGCTTGAATTCCTCGTTCATATCGGGATAAGCGGAGAGCATCGGCTCAAGTCTTTTGCCTTTCTTACGGTCAAAGTAGTTCTTCGTGATTTTTGCCACAAGACCGCTCAGCGCAATCAGGCATATCAGGTTCGGCACAGCCATCAGACCGTTAAAGGTGTCGTCGATCGCCCAGATAAGCTCGCCGTGGATCGCCGCGGAAACCGCGATCAGCAGTACGTAAACGATCTTGAACGCGATGATTATGTACTTGCGCTTTTTCTCGCTGACCCAGCCGAAACAGAATTCAATAGCCTTTTCGCCGTAGTACGACCACGCGATGATCGTCGTAAATGCAAACAGCGGAAGGATAATAGAGAACACTGCAACGCCGAAGGTGCCGAAGTTAGTTGAGAACAGCGACATGGCCATAACGGAGTCGTCCATATCGGCGGTCAGAGTGTTGAGATCGAAGGTCGTCAGGAAGGTGAGAGAGGTGAGGGTGCAGATGATGAAGGTGTCGAAAAATACCTCAAACACACCCCAAAGACCCTGCTTTACAGGCTCTCTTGTTTCGGAAGCGGAGTGCGCGATAACGGACGAGCCTAGACCTGCTTCGTTTGAGAATACGCCTCTCGCCATGCCTTTTTTGATGACCTGCGCGAAGGAGTAGCCGAGAATACCTCCGCCTGCCGCCTGGAAATTGAAAGCCTTTTCGAAGATAAGACCGAAAGCCTTGGGTACCTGGTCAAAGTGAATGATGATCGCAATGAGCGACATGATTATAAAGAGCAGCGACATAAACGGAACGAGCATAGATGTGACCTTGCCGATTCTCTGAATGCCGCCGATGATGATAACCGCAGTCAGAGCCGCGACGATCACACCGATGATCAGCTTGATTGTCATGGCGTTCTCAGCCGTCCATACCCTTGTGAGCGCCTCGGTGAGAGTGCCGGAGATTTTGTTTGTCTGCACACCGCTCATGCCGATTGCCGCGAACACACAGAAGATAGCGGCGCAGTAAGCGAGCCATTTCCATTTCAGACCGTTCGCGATGTAGTAGAACGAGCCGCCCGAGAGGTTGCCGTCCTTGTCTTTCTTGCGGAAGTACAGACCGAGTACGTTCTCGGAGTAGTTTGTGACCATGCCGAAGAACGCCGAGATCCACATCCAGAATACAGCGCCGGGACCGCCCGTCAGTATTGCCGATACAACGCCGACGATATTTCCGGTGCCGACTGTTCCCGAGATAGCGGTTGAGAACGCCTCGAACTGAGATACCGACTTGACGCGGCTGTCCTTCTCGCGTTTTTTGCCTAAGCTCTTGAGAGTGGGGACTATGGTTGTGTTCAGCGATTCGCCGAACTTGCGCACCTGCAGGAATTTTGTCCTGACGGTGAGCAGAATGCCCGTGCCGAGAATAAGAATGACCACAGGCCAGCCCCAAACAATACCGTTGAGAAAATTATTTACCTCCTCAACGGTCGAGAGTACTTGCTCCCACATAATTTTCCTCCTCATTTTTAAAAATACACAATAAGATTATATCATAACTTAAAAAATTGCGCAATAGTAGTATATAATTCATAAATAATAATTACTTGCCTTATAAATCGGATTTGCGAAATATTCGCAAATTGCTTGACATACCGCCTCTGATTTGGTATAATAATTTGCGAATGAATTGCAAATTGGGAGGCGATGATTTGCCTAAGTATATGACAAAGCAGCGGAAGGCGCTGCTTGCTTTTTTGTCAGAGCATGCCGACGAGGAGCTCACGGCAAAGCAGCTCGAAACAGCTCTTTCGGGAGAGGGAATCAGCATCAGCGCTGTGTACCGCAACCTCTCCGACCTTGAGAAGGAGGGCAAGATACGCCGCGTCAGCAAAAGCGGCACTCGCGAGGTGTATTATCTCTACACCGACAGCGATTCCTGCAAGGATTGTCTGCACCTTTCGTGCGAGAAGTGCGGCAGAACATATCATATGAATATGCCCGGGGTCGAGATGCTTATGAATAACCTCGAGCAAAGCGATGAATTCAAGATTGACAAGGCGAACACGGTGCTGTACGGCGTCTGCAAGTCCTGTCGCAAAAACAAGGAGGACTAGATGAAACGACTTATAGCATTAATGCTCACCGCCGTGATGACGCTTTGTTTATTTGCAGGCTGCGGCACAACAACAACCGAGAGCAAAGCGTTCAAGATAGTGACAACGATCTATCCCGTTTACAACTGGCTGCAGAATATCACAGACGGCGCTGAGAACGTCGAGCTGACTCTTCTCGTCGAGGACGGCAAGGATATCCACAACTACCAGCCGACCGCCGAGGATATGGTAAAAATCAGCGACTGCAATTATTTTGTATACGTCGGCGGCGAGTCTGACAAGTGGGTAAACGACTCCGCGGCAGCGTTTTTTAAGGACAACGACGGCAAGTATAAGGTATCTTTGCTCGACCTTCTCGGCGATTACGCGAAAGACGAGGAGCTTGTTGAAGGAATGCAGGCAGAGGAAGAGGAGGACGATGACGGCGCTTATGACGAGCATGTCTGGCTCTCGGTAAAGAACGCGGAGCTTTTCTGCCGCGAGCTGGCAGCCGGACTTAAGACCGCTGATTCTGCAAACGCCGATGTTTATGAGAAGAACGAAAAGACGTATCAGGAGAAGCTGAAAGCCCTCGACGACAAGCACACCGACGCCCTTATCAAGGCGGACAAGAAATACGACACTCTGCTTTTCGGCGATCGTTTTCCGTTCCGCTACCTTGTAGACGACTATAAGCTGAAATACTACGCCGCGTTTGCAGGCTGTTCGGCTGACAGCGAGGCGAGCTTTGAGACAGTCGCCTTTCTCGCGGACAAGCTGACAGAGCTCAGGCTGCCTGCCGTGCTCACGATCGACGGTTCGGACGGAAAGCTCGCCGAGACAATAATCGAAACCTCTGACAACAAGACCGCGCAAATCCTTCAGCTCAACTCAATGCAGGCAGTTTCAAAGGAAATGATTGACAGCGGAGACGACTATATCGGCATGATGGAAAAGAATCTCGACGTGCTCAAAACGGCGCTCGCGGTCGGGAAATAAGGAGAAAATATGTCACAGTTAACCTGCCGTGAGCTTTCTCTCGGCTACGAGGGCAAGGAGATAATCTCGAACCTCAGCTTTCACGTCAACGCGGGCGACTATCTCTGTATCGTCGGCGAGAACGGCTCGGGTAAATCCACCCTCATGAAAACTATTCTCGGACTGCGCAAGCCGATGAAGGGCGAGATCATCACCGGCGACGGGCTTCGTTCCCGTGAAATCGGCTACCTTCCGCAGCAGACGGTAGTGCAGAAGGACTTTCCCGCTTCGGTAAAAGAAATAGTTCTTTCAGGCTTTCAGGGAAGGTGCGGACTCAGACCGTTTTATACAAAGGCTGAAAAGCGCGTCGCCATGGAAAATATCCGCAAGATGGGTATCGAGGACTTGAAGAACCGCTGTTACCGCGAGCTTTCGGGCGGTCAGCAGCAGCGCGTTCTGCTTGCGCGCGCACTCTGTGCGACGAAAAAAATGCTGCTTCTGGACGAGCCTGTCGCGGGACTTGACCCAATCGTCACGGCTGATATGTACAGCCTTATCGAATCTCTCAACAAGAACGAGGGCATCACAATAATAATGATTTCGCACGACATTTCCGCCGCGCTCAAGTACGCCACCCATATTCTCCACATCAGCGACGAGCTGTTTTTCGGCACGCGCCGCCAGTTTGAGGAGAGCAAGGCAGGCAAAAGGCTGTCGGTTCTGATGGGAGGCGAGTTCTGATGGAAGAAATGTTCTCGCGCCTCGCGGTGTTTTTCCAGATGCCGTTTGTGCGCTACGCCTTCATCGTCGGTATACTGATAGCGCTCTGTGCCTCGCTTCTGGGCGTGACATTGGTGCTCAAGCGCTTCTCGTTCATCGGCGACGGACTCTCTCACGTCGCGTTCGGCGCAATGGCGGTCGCGGCTGTCGTGGGGCTGACGAATAATATGTTCATCGTTATGCCTATCACTATAATCAGCGCGGTATTGCTTTTGCGCACGGGCACCAACACCAGGATAAAGGGCGACGCGGCTGTCGCGATGATATCCGTCGGCGCGCTCGCGTTCGGTTATCTTCTGATGAACAAGTTCCCGACCTCGGCTAACGTCTCGGGCGACGTGTGCACGACTCTTTTCGGTTCGACCTCGATCATCACTCTCAAGGAAGAGGACGTTTGGTTCTGCGCGGTGCTGTCGCTCGTGGTTGTGCTTGCGTTCATCTTCTTTTACAACAAGATTTTTTCCGTTACCTTCGACGAGAACTTCGCGCGCGCAACAGGTACACGGGTGAGTGTCTATAATCTGATTATCGCGATAATCATTGCGGTCATTATCGTAATCGGAATGAGCCTTGTAGGTTCGCTCCTGATTTCCGCGCTTATAATTTTCCCTGCGCTTTCCGCGATGCGCGTGTTCAAGAGCTTCAAATCCGTCACGATCTGCTCGGCGTGCCTGTCGGTATTTTGCGCGGCGATCGGTATTCTGGTATCTATCCTCGCTAATACTCCCGTAGGCGCGACAATAGTGATCGCCGACATAGCCGTATTCGGTATCTTCACGCTTATCGGCGGCTTCAGGAGCGGCTTTAAATCTTAATACAAATAACTACAGCCGGCTTTTAACAAGCCGGCTGTTTGAATATTATTTCACTGACGAGGCGGATACCCTCGTCTATTTTATTTATCGGTATTCCCGAGAAGCAGAAGCCGAAGTCACTGTCCGATTTAATAGATGTCATCAGACGGATTCCGTTTTCTTCAAGCGCATTGTCGATTTCGGCGCGGTTTACTTCTTTCGGCAGCTTAACGGCGACATACATTGCGGTTTCGTTGAAGGTAAGAGCTGCGTTTGGAAAGTATCTCTTTATACTCTCAAGTGTCTGCCTGCTCTTTTCGAGGTAAACACGCCTTGCTCTGCGGATATGCGAGTCCATCTTGCCCGAGTTGAGATATCCCGCCAGCGCGAGCTGTTCGGTTTTTGAGGCGATTTGATTAATGTAGGGCTTGCATTCCGAAAAATCCTTCATCAGGCTCTCAGGCAGCACCATGTAGCTGATACGAACCGACGGCAGCAGTACCTTTGAGAACGAGCCGATGTACACAGTGTGCTCAGAGTCATAGTACTGTACGCAGGGTATGGGGTGGGAGCTGTATCGCAGCTCGCCGTTGAAATCGTCCTCGATAATATACGCGCCGTGCTTAGCTGCCCAGCGAATCATCTCGAGCCGCCTTGTCACAGGCATATTAAGGCCGCGTTTGCCCGAGAAATTCGGGTTGACAAGGATAATATCGGGGCTTAGCGCGTCGAGTGAATCGATCGTTACGCCCAAATCGTCGCTGTCGAAGTAGCAGATTTCATATCCGAAGCTGCGGAAAACGAATTCCGACTGTACGAAGCTCGACTTTTGCAGAGCGACGCGTTTATCAGTTCCGATCAGCGAACACAAGAGATACAATACAGCCTGGGTACCTGCGCCGACTATAATATTAGACATTTTTGAGTTGACGCTTCTGATTCCGAGCGCGTATTTCTGCAGCGCGTAACGCAGGGCTTCCTCACCCTGAGCGTCGCCGTATGAGGTCAGAAGGTAGCTGCGGTTGATGATATTTTTTATCTCCTTGCGCCAGATAGCGAGGTCAATAACGCTGCTGTCAATGCTCTTGGTGCTGAAATCATACTCGTAGTACTTATTTTCTTTTTTAGAATTATCCTCGATGCTCTCGGCAATCTTCGGGCGGTTCTCAAAGTCAGCCGCGACGAAATAACCGCTTTTCGGGCGGTTTGTAATGTAACCCTCGGCGCACAGCTGGTCGTAGGCAGAAATCACGGTGGTTTTTGAGAGCGACAGCGAGCTGCTGAGTTCTCTTATAGACGGCAGGCGGTCGTTTTTCTTCAGGTTGCCGTTCTCGATAGCCCGTCTGACGGAGTGGTAAATCTGCCGATAGAGCGGTATTTTGTCGTTTTTGTCAGTCATAATAAAATCGTAAAGCATTTCATCACCATTTTCATTGTACCACCCACAGGGGAATATTGCAATAACGGTTGAAATTTTCTCCATTTATTAGTATAATAAATAAGTATGATAATTTTACGAGAGAGGGATTTTTGTGAATACTTCGGTAAACCGTTTTTTTGAAGGAATCAAGGGCAAGACCGTAGCCTTCATCGGCATCGGCACAAGCAACCTGCCTTTGATAAAGCTGTTCGCGGATAAGGGAGCAAAGGTCAAGGCGCTCGACAGAAAGGACTTTGAAGCCCTCGGCGAAAACGGCGTGCTCGCAAAGGAGTACGGCGCTGAGCTGATTCTGGGAGATTGCTACCTTGACAATATCGACGCGGACATAGTTTTCCGCAGCCCGGGCACACCGTTCTACAAGCCCGAGCTTGTGGCTGTGCGCGAGAGCGGAAATGTACTGACCTCTGAGATGGAGGTTTTCTTTGAGCTGTGTCCGTGCAAGACAATTGCCGTCACAGGCTCCGACGGCAAGACCACCACAACGACGATCATTTCCGAGTTCTTGAAGGCGGCGGGAAAGACCGTTCACCTCGGAGGCAACATCGGCAAGCCCTTGCTGCCCGAAATCGAGAGCATAGACGCGGACGACTATGCGGTTGTCGAGCTCTCGAGTTTCCAGCTTATTTCCATGCGCCAAAGCCCCGACGTGGCGGTTGTCACAAACCTCGCGCCGAACCACCTCGATATCCACAAGGATATGCAGGAGTACATCGACTCAAAGCGCAACATCGTGCTTCACCAGAGCGCGTTCTCAAAGGCGGTAGTCAACCTCGATAACGAAATCGCGAACAGCTTTTCCGAGAACGTCCGCGGTCAGCTCTGCAAGTTCAGCGTTAAGGAACAGCTCTCCAACGGCGCGTATCTTGATGGCACCACGATCTGCTACAGCGACTATGGTAAGGTAACGCGAATCATGGATATCTCCGATATCCGCATTCCGGGCATGCACAACGTCGAGAACTACCTCGCGGCGATTTCCGCGGTATGGGGTATGGTCGACGTTGATACAATAGTCAAGGTCGCAAAGGAATTCGGCGGCGTCGCTCACCGCGCGGAGTTTGTCAGGGAATACAAGGGTGTGCGCTACTACAAA
>NZ_JAEQMG010000120.1 GCF_016680995.1 Ruminococcus difficilis
GAGGAAAGGAGTGCTATTATGGCTAAAGGAAATATGACGATAAGAATGGAGCCGGAGCTGAAAGCACAGGCGGCAGCTCTCTTTAAGTCCCTCGGAATGGATTTGAGTACGGCAACGGGCATTTTTTATCGACAGGCACTTAGGTGTCATGGACTTCCCTTTGAGGTCAAGGTAGACGAGCCGAACGCTGTTACCTATGCGGCGATGGAAGCGGCAGAAAAGGGAGAGGATATGTTTGGACCGTTTGACAGCGTTGGCGATCTGATGGAGGCGCTGAATGCTTAAGCCGGAGTTTACGGGGCAGTTCAAACGAGATTATAAGCTTGCGGTAAAACGGGGTTGCAATCCGAAGAAACTGGAAGAAGTCATTACGCTGCTATGCAATGAGCAACCGTTGCCGGAGGCGTATCGAGATCACGCTCTCACTAATTCCAGAAACTATAAGGATATGAGAGAGTGCCACATTGAGCCGGATTGGTTGCTTGTTTACAAGGTTGTCAGAGAGACATTGATTTTGAAATTGATTAGGACGGGTTCTCATAGCGATTTGTTTTGAGAATCGTTCCAGATGAAAGAGTGGTGATGATATATGGCGGGTGTGATAACTGAAATTGCAGCAGAATGTGGTGTATCTGAACAGGCGGTTCGTGCATGGTGTAGGCGAAACCATGTTGCGAAAGATGCGAAAGGAAGTTTCGCAATCAGCGAAAGTCAAAAATCCGCTATATATCAGCATTATTTGGGCGTTGAACGAAAGCAAGTTTCGCAACCTGCGAAAGCAAGTTGCGAAACTTGCGAAACCGCTTTAATCGCCATGTTGCAGGGAGAATTAGACCGGAAAAGTGAGCAGCTTGCTGTAAAGGATAAGCAGATCGAGGAATTGAATGCAAGGCTGGCGGAGGTCAGCTCGGCGTTGGTGACGGCACAGCAGACTGCGGCAGCGGCCCAGGCGCTCCATGCTGGGACGATGCATCAGCAGCTTCTTTCCGGCAAGGCCGGAGCCGATCAGCCGGAGCGTGAGACAGAACCGGTTCAAAAGCGTAGCTGGTTTAGTAGGTTCTTTGGGGACTAAACAGAACGACAAATCGGAATTTGGCAAAGGAGTGTGATTGTATGAAAAAGAAATTCTTTGTGGTAATTGCAATTATAGTTGTTATTGGAAACATTTTATGAAATCCAACGCAAAGCATTGACTTTACCACCGTTTTGGTGTATATTAAAATATAATATTATTTTAGATTTGAGGTGGAAAGGTGATTAAATTTTCTTGCTAACTATTTTTGCATGGCATGAATCTTCGGGCATACACGCTATGCCGATGTTTTTGCTGTGCGTTTGCAAGAAAGTTTAATGCCGATTCACTCATATGAGCCTTGCTTTCAAAGGGGGAGCAGACAAAAGCACTGCTTGCCGCTTTGTTCCTGAAAGAAAACAGCTTTCTGCTGATTGATGAGCCGACGAATCATCTTGACACTTTGGGCAGAAAAACCTTGAGCGATTATCTGAAGCGAAAACATGGGTTTATTCTGGTTTCTCATGACCGGGTTTTCCTGGACAACTGCATCGACCATATTCTCGTAATCAATAAAACAAACATCGAGGTTCAGAGGGGAAACTTCTCGTCCTGGTGGAGGAACAAAGAGATGCAGGACAGCTTTGAACGGGCAGAAAACGAGAAACACAAAAAAGAAATCAGCCGTTTAACAGCTGCCGCACAAAAGACTTCCGGTTGGTCAGACCGTGTGGAAAAAAGCAAAAACGGTTCGACCAACTCGGGAAGCAAGCTGGACAAAGGCTATGTCGGCCATAAAGCAGCGAAAATGATGAAGCGTTCCAAAGCTATTGAAAATCGTCAGCAGGATTTGATTCATGAGAAATCCAAACTGCTCAAAAACCTGGAAACTGCCGAAAGCCTAAAACTTTCTCCGCTTCCATACCACACCAGCCGACTGCTTGAGCTTTCCGATGTTTCCATTGCCTATGGAAGTCGTGCCGTCTGCTCGAATATCAGTTTTACCATAGAGCAGGGAGACCGGATTGCGCTGCAGGGGAAAAACGGTTCCGGAAAATCTAGCATTCTGAAGCTGATCTGCGGGGAAAACATCCCCTATCAAGGCATTTTGCGAAAAAGCGAACGGCTGAAAATTTCCTATGTCCCCCAAAGCACGGCGGGGCTGAACGGCTTCTTAAGCGAATATATCGAGCGAAATCTTCTCGATGAAAGTCTTTTCAAAGCCATCCTGCGGAAATTTGATTTTCCTCGGGAGCAGTTTGAAAAGCGGTTGGACGAATTCAGCGAGGGGCAGAAAAAGAAAGTCCTGCTCGCCAAAAGCCTGTGTGAGCAGGCGCATCTGTATAT
Organism: Ruminococcus difficilis; assembly: GCF_016680995.1. The sequence continues at coordinate 2,360 of NZ_JAEQMG010000120.1, forward strand.
CTGGGATGAACCGCTCAACTACATTGACGTCCTTTCCCGCATGCAGATAGAAAACCTGCTGCTCGAATACAAGCCGACCATTCTGTTCGTGGAGCACGACAGTGCTTTCTGTGAAAATATTGCGACCAAAACCGTTGAGTTATAGAAAAAGGGGCGAAATAATGAATAACTGTAAAATAGCCGTCACCCATGACAAACTCCATGCAAAGCCAGGTTGTGCTGGCGGCCTTTGCATGGAGTAGCATAAACTGACCGCCGCTCATGCTGGCTTTGCTTCTTGATGATTTCATTATTCAAGAGGAGAAAAGCCTACATGATTTATTCAAAATATGAGGTTATGAAGCGATGTATATCGGGAATGAATTTTCCGGATTATCGCTATGAGCAATTGATAAAGATGATTTTTGCACAGCATATTCCTGACTTTCATTCCATGTATATGCTGCCGGAAAGACTAAGATCAAATTTGGCGGAAACTTTTGGGACCTCTGTCTGCGGCCTTGTTCCAGTTACACATCGGGCATCGGGCCAGGCAGATAAGGTGCTTTTTCAATTAAAGGATGGAAACTGCGTCGAAACGGTGAACCTGCATTACAAAAAAGGATGGGAATCTTTTTGCGTCTCATCTCAATGCGGCTGTGGGTTTGGCTGCAAATTCTGCGCAACAGGTGCTATCGGACACAAACGCAATATGACCGCTGATGAAATAACAGATCAAATTCTGTATTTTTATCTTGCAGGGCATCAAATCAATAGTGTTTCTTTTATGGGAATGGGCGAGCCGTTTGCGAATCCCAATTTATTTGACGCATTAAAAATCCTGACAAACCCGTCTTTGTTCGGATTAAGCCAGCGACGCATTACCATATCGACGATTGGAATGATTCCCGGGATAAAACGGCTGACCCGTGATTTTCCGCAGGTGAATTTAGCTTTTTCGCTGCACTCGCCTTTTGAAAAGCAACGTTCGGAATTGATGCCGATCAATCAAACTTATCCGCTCCATAAAGTAATGGATGCGTTGGATGCGCACGTTGCAAATACCAAAAGGCGCTTGTTCCTGGCTTATATTATGCTGGGCGGAATAAATGATTCGGCAGAGCATGCGAAAGCGTTAGCGCACCTTATTTTGAGCCGGGGAGCGTTGTCCTATCTATATCATGTTGATCTTATCCCATATAACGCAACAGATAAGACGGCGCGAAAATTTACCGCTTCAAATCACGAAGCCATTAAAAACTTCAGTGATATTTTACATTCCAACCGTATCAGCGTGGCTATCAGAATGCAGTTCGGTTCTGATATCGGCGCCGGGTGCGGGCAGTTGTATGCTGATGAAAGGGATTGAGCGCTTCAAGACGTTTTTATGTACACAGAGATTTCCAAGCAGCATTGGCGTTTGAAAGGAAAGGCACCCGGCATAAATTTAATGCTGGGTGCCTTATTGTTTTAGTAATCCTATTAACCCCTGTTCGTATGAACTTAAAAGACGGCGGAAGTGTTAGGTATAAAGCATTAGTGTATGAGGTTACAAAAATACACCGACTTGCACCAGAAGTAGATGGTGTAAAACCATATATTGATGGGTTCGAAATTAAAATACTCGGAATGACAGTTTATAGAGAAACAAACGAATAGACAAATTCCAGTTTATCGGTGGGATGAAGTTCGGGGAGCCGTCCGCAGACGGCAGGGGCAGCGCCCCTCCGGAGCTGGCAGAGCAGCAGGCACGAGCCGGCAGTGAAGCAGCTCCGGCAACCCCTCCCCTTTAGGGGCGCAAAGCACTT
>NZ_JAEQMG010000121.1 GCF_016680995.1 Ruminococcus difficilis
GCAACGATGTTCTTTGCCTGTCTTACCTCGGCGGGCATAGCGTCCTGAATCTGAGCGATAATCTCAAATACCTCGTCGCTGTTAACCATTACCTTGCCGCCCGAGAGGGGTACCGGTCTTGCATTGTCAACCAGATTCTGTAAATCTAAAATTAAATCATCAACTTTCATTTTCTTCCACTCCTTATATATTAATAGCTGTCAATTTCCTTATCATAAAAAGCAGCAGCTACTTTTTATCTCTTAATCTGCCGACGATCTTGTCGTGCACGCACTCGGGCACGAAATTGCTGATATCGCCGCCCATTGAGCCGATTTCGCGTACCATGCTCGAGCTGAGGTACATCAGGTCGGAATCGGCGGTAATGAATATTGTCTCGAGGTCTGGGTTGAGCTTCTTGTTGGCAATCGCCATCTGGAACTCGTACTCGAAGTCCGAAACCGCCCGCAAGCCCTTGACGATCGCGTTTACGCCGCGCTCGCGCGCATATTCCGCCAACAGACCGTCGAAGCCCGCGATCTCAACATTCTCCAGATCAGCGGTGACCTGACGGAGAAGATCCATTCTCTCGTCGACGGAGAAGGTCGGGGTTTTTGATGAATTAATCAGAACCGCAACTATCACCTTGTCAAACATTTTTGCCGCTCTGCGAATCACCTGAAGATGTCCGAGCGTGACAGGGTCAAAGCTGCCCGGATAGATTACCGTTCTTTTCATTTCACAAAATCCTCATGCCTGTATGTGCTTATTTTTATTTTACCATAGCGATACTGTCTGTCAAGTGCAAAATCACCGTATTTTGACAAAATTTCCTCATTTAAGGGATTTTCCGCGATAATTACGCCCGTATCCTTCATGTGAGCGGATACTTTTCCGAGCGCGTCCTGCAAAATTCCCTTGCCGTACGGCGGGTCGAGAAACACGATGTCAAACTTCGTTGTGTTCATCGAAAGGAAGCTCTGCCAGTCAAGGCGGCATACCTTGGCGTTCTGCTCAAGGTTGGTCGACTTGAGGTTCTGACGGATAATGTCAACGCTTTTCTTCGCGCTGTCGACAAAGACAGCCTCCTTCGCGCCGCGGCTGAGAGCCTCGATGCCCATCTGTCCGGAGCCTGCGAAGAGGTCGAGAAACGCCCTGCCCTCTGTTTCGAACTGTATGATTGAAAAAACCGCTTCCTTGACCCTGTCGGTGGTGGGACGGACGTCCTCGCCCTCAAGAGTCAGCAGCCGTCTGCCGCGCGCGGTACCTGTAATCACTCGCATAGAATCTTCCTTATAGACTGTTTTCGATATTATACCATATATTTTTCTTTATTGCAATAATATTTTTATTCCTGC
>NZ_JAEQMG010000122.1 GCF_016680995.1 Ruminococcus difficilis
TCTCCACCATATTGTAAAAGAACCCGCTGAATAAGCGGGTTTTTACTTTTGTGTTATAAAAATGTGCACAAATTGAGCATAGCATCGCCGCTTTTATCGATAAACGACGTATGGATCAAGCGTATCGGAAGATACTATTGAAAGCGGTCAACGGGGAAAGAGAGAGTCAAAATGGAAATGGTGTTGCAGATCGTTCTGCTGATCTTGGGCTTTGTCGCGCTTATCAAAGGCGCGGATATCTTTGTAGACGGCAGCTCGTCGCTCGCGGCGATCTTCAAGGTGCCGTCAGTCATTATAGGATTGACTATCGTCGCGCTTGGTACAAGCGCTCCCGAGCTTGCCGTCAGTACCTCGGCGGCGCTCAAGGGCTCTAACGAGATCGCGCTGAGTAATGTTGTCGGTTCGAATCTGTTCAACCTGTTGATGGTGCTGGGCGTATGTGCGCTGATCAAGCCCGTCCCGATCGATAATGTGATCCGTAAGCGCGATTTCCCGTTCTCCATCATCACGACGATCCTGCTGTTTGTCGCGCTCGGCGTCGGCATGCTGGGTCGTGTGGATTTCGGTACGGTGAAGATGACGGATAACGTCGCGACGGTCAGCCGTCCGATCGGTATCGTCGCGCTGCTCGTTTTCATCGGTTATATCGCGATGCTGGTCATCTCGGCGAAGAAGAACAAAGCCGAGGGAGAGCCGGTCAAAACCATGTCGCCGCTCAAGAGCGTGCTGTTCATCCTGTTCGGCGTAGCGCTGATCATCGCGGGCGGTCAGTTCGTCGTCAATTCCGCCAAATACATCGCCGCAGCATTCGGTATGTCCGAGACGCTGATCGGCTTGACGATCGTAGCAGTCGGCACCTCGTTGCCGGAGCTTGTAACCTCAGTTGTTGCGGCTCGTAAAGGTGAGAACGGTCTCGCTGTCGGCAATGTGGTCGGCTCCAACATCTTTAACCTTTTGATGATTCTCGGCGTATCCGCCGCGCTTCATCCGATCCCGATCAACTTTGCTTCGATGGTTGATTTTGCGATCTTGATCATAGCTTCTGTTATGGTTTATATCTTCTCACTTACGAAGCATATCAACCGCGGCGAGGGTATCGTGATGATCCTGATGTATGTCGCGACCGTCGTTTTTGCGGCGCTGAGATAATCGCGCGATAATTGAATAAGAACGGACGTTTTCGCTCATACTATGGGCGGAGGCGTTTAGTATGAATAATATAAAAAAGAATAAAGCGAAAAAGCCGACCGAGCGCGTCAGCTTCTATATCGCCCTGTCTATCTGTATGATGGCGGTAGGGCTGGCGGTATGGTCAGCGTATACGTCGTTCGGTGACATGCCCGAAGAAGATGACGAAAGCTACTTCGGCTCTTTATCCTCGCCGACTGCCGCTGTAGCGCAGGAGATGACCGGCGTGACTGTACCGGCTGAGACCGAGGCTTATGAAGAAACAGAACCTGAGCCCGAGACGGAGCAGCCGACGGAAAAGCACAGTGTAATCGTCAGCGAGACCAATCCCGAGACAAAGGACGTTGCACATATCGGCGGATTGGATCCTTTACAGGCGGTACTGCGCGTAAAGGAGAGCCTGATCTGGCCTGTTAAGAGTCAGAATGTCATCAAGCCTTACAGTGAAGAGAGCGTCTACAGTAATACGATGAAAGATTACCGTGCGCATACAGGTTGTGATTTCTCAGCCGAGGAGGGTGAGAGCGTCTATGCCATGTGTGCCGGAACAGTGAAGAATATTTCTTCATCGGAATTATACGGAATCATCGTTGAGGTGGACTGCGGCGACTTTACGGTTTACTACTGCGGTCTGAACAGCGATCTGAACGTTGAGAAGGACAGCACGATCGAAGCCGGCGATACTATCGGCACGGTCGGGATGATTCCCTGTGAGAACGACAGCACGCATGTGCATGTCGAGATCAGGGTAGGGGACAGGTTGATCGACCCGCTCAGCGTAATTGACAGCGAGCGTTGAGGTATATCGGGGGAGGATTCTGCATATGATATGACAGAAGTGCCCTCGATTCGTTCAGGGGCAGACGGCGGACGCTATCCAGTGTCCGCTTTGTTCTTTTATAGAAAAATATCGACCACAATACCTTACTGTATTCGGAGAGCGGTCCGGATTTGTGCAGCATATCATTCTTGAAAATTCTGAATAAGAATTATTTTTGCTTAGATTAAAACATACAGGATCATCTATCTTATCGCGTTGAGGAGGAAAGCAGTATGATTCTAAAAAAGAAAATAGTATCGGCGATTTTAGTTGTGATCTTTGCGTTCTCTGCGCTGCCGGCTCTGCCGACTTATGCTGAGGAGGCTCCGCTTGTCGATCAGGGTGCGGGGATTGATATCGCGCCTGATGAAGCGGACGAAGCATTGTCTGATGACGATATTCTCGCCGTGACAGCAGCACAGAGCGCGCCTCGGATCACAAATATTCAAAATGAGCATAACGGCGCTGTCATCAGCTGGGAAAAGCCCGGTTCCTACGGGTTATATTATAAGGACAACGCGGACGATTCGTGGAAGCTGCTGGCGCAGGTCAGCGGGACAAGCTATACCGATCGAAGTGTAAAAGACGCGCAGGAGCGCTTCTACACGCTTAGTACCGCATCTGCTCCGAGTGTTTACAATAATGACGGCATGCGTAATGTTTACTATGACGCTCCCCTCCTTAAAACCGTCAAGAACACCGAGAGCGGCGTGCTTTTGGAGTGGAATATCCCGTGGGAGAGCCGTCCTGAATGGGAGGGTGAGCGCTTTATCGTCTATCGCAAGACCGCCTCTACCTCCTGGACAAGAATCAAAGAGTACATAACAAACAGCACCTATACCGATCAGACTGCCGTTAACGGCACGACATATTATTATACCGTGCGTATGGTGAATGAGGATGGAAAGAAGTTTATCAGTCCGTTCAAGTCCTCTGCTGCCTTGACATGCAGAATCGGTTATCCCGTTATCACTAAGATAACGAATACCGGTAAGGGTGTCAGCCTGAGCTGGGGAAAATACGCGGGCGCTTATGCCTACCGCGTGTATCATAAGAGCGCCTCCGGCTGGACGCGCTTGACTCAGACGGCGTCCCTGAGCTACACCGATACTTCGGTTAAAAACGGCGAGAACCGCGTTTATACCGTTCGTGCCGTGGATAAAAAGAACGCCTTTGTCAGTGATTTCAAGCATACGGGTTGGACAAATACTTTTTTTGCACCGCCCGTGATAGACAGCCTGGCGGTCAGCAAAAGCGGGATTACCGTCAAATGGACCGGGACGGCGGGTGTAGCCGCTTACGTTGTGTATCGCAGAACAGATTCATCCGCGTGGACGAGGCTGACTCATACAAGCGGCAATACATTTCTGGATAAAAACGTCCAAAGCGGCGGTACATATACCTATACCCTGCGAGCGGTTGATGCCGAAGGCAGGCTTATCAGCGATCATAACGGCGGTAAGTCGGCTGTTTTTGCCGTACCGCCGTCGATCGATTCGATCGAGAATCTTGTCGGCGGGGTCAAACTGGGTTGGAAAAAACCGGCAAACGTTCATGCTTACCGCGTCTATTACAAGAGTGACAACAGCTGGATTCGTCTGACTGAGACGACTGCACAGAGCTATGTCGATACCTCCGTCGTAAACGGTATGAAACGCATCTACACATTGCGTGCCGTGGACGCAAAGGGAAAGTTTGTCAGCGATTTTAACCGCGACGGCTGGAGCAACACCTTTTATGCGGCGCCTGAGATCAAGTCGCTGACCTCCGGCATGAACGGTATCGAGATCACATGGAACAGAACGTCCGGCGCAGAGGATTATCGCCTGTATCGAAAGACGGCGACTTCTTCGTGGACATGCCTGATCCAGACAACGGACACATCCTATACCGATACATCCGCATACACCGGTATTGAATATACTTATACGCTCAGGATGATTACTGCCGACGGCAGCCGTTTTATGAGCGACTGCAATTCGGGCAAGTCTATCACCCGTCTTGAGATCCCTGAGATCGCCTCCATCGAAAACACCGATGACGGCGCGAAGATCAGCTGGAACACTATGGACGGCGTCGATTGTTTCCGTGTTTATTACAAGGGTAGTAACGGTTGGGTGCGTCTCGATACCTGCTACGGAACAGGATATACCGATACATCTGTTGCTGATGGCGAAACCCGCATCTATACCCTGCGCGGACTGAACAGCGCCGGCAGCTTTGTCACGGATTTCAACGCTTCCGGTTGGACGCATACCTACTTTGCAGCCCCTGTGCTCACGTCTGTGAATTATGACGGAGAAGGCGGTTATACGACTGAGTGGCAGGCGAGAGAGGGCGTTTCCGCTTATCGTCTGTACCGCCGTGAACTCGGCGGAGAACCGATTGAGCTCGGAGATACAACGGCAACCACTTATTTTGACAATGCGGAGATCGATCATATCTACTGTTACACGCTTCGTTATCTGGGTGTGAACGGCGAGCCGCTAAGTGCCTTTCGACCGAATACGGTTTATTATTGCAACGGATCACCGTACACCGGTACCGTGAACGTGAACGGTGTGGATCGCACGTTTGAGAACGGCGTGCTGCTTGAGGGCTTTGTGACCGTTAACGATCAAACCTATTATTACAACGAGAACGGTACGCTTGCGAAAGGGCAGATCGTAGGTTCTGCCTCAACAGGATGGGTCTATGCCGACCCCGACGGTGTGTGCTGTATGGGTGAGGATATGCGCGAAGCAGCAGAGTTTATGATGACTGTTTGCCGCGGCGACACCCTTGAGGAGCGTATGAAGTACGGATATCTGTATATTGCGCACAACTTCCCTTACGAGCGCCGTTACAATACGCCGAAAGACAGCTCGACCATGCCTGCTATCGCTCTTGATATGTTCAAGAACCACAGCGGTAACTGCTATTGCTACGCGACCTGCTTTGCTTATATGGCGAAGATTGCCGGATACCGTGTGCGAGTCACGGTCGGCGCTACCGGTGCCGGCACACCTCACGGCTGGGCGGAGGTCTATGTTGACGGCAAGTGGCTGTACTGCGACCCGGAGTCCGAGCTCCCGCGCTTTAACGTCCCGGATTACAACACCTATATGAAGGAGGATCATTATTGGGCTTGCAGGTCGAATTGGCATACGGAGTTAACGCTCGATAACGACAATGCCGTCTGGAGTGAAGCTTATAAGTGATGATTACTTGATCTATCCGGCAGATAACGGCACGGTGGGGAGCGACGTCTTCACCGTGCCGGATCTGTCAGCGGAACCCTTAAAGGAATCCTGTTGTCCGATTGGTTTTTCAAAAATAAGTATTGACAATCCTGTTTGAATTTGCTATAATAACGCTTGTGAAATAAACATGCAGGTATGGCGGAATAGGCAGACGCGCATGGTTCAGGTCCATGTGAGCATTGCGCTCATGCAGGTTCAACTCCTGTTACCTGCACCACAAAAGCTCGATTATATCGGGCTTTTGTTTTTTTGCATAAAAATGTTGGCAGACTCGTAATACAAATCTTTTTACCAAGGATTAGTATAAAGCAGGGAAGGCTGTATTATCGGCTCTCTCTGCTTCTTTGCAGATGAAAGCTGCAAAGATTGCCCCGGGATAGGTACGAATGGACATTAGACAAAAATTCCGCAGAACGGTAAAATCTGCGGGCTTTTATTGGTGCCTTCAAGGCGTGAAAATAAATAGGCTGTCGCAAAACTGAAAGTTTAGCGGCAGCCTATTTGCGTTATTTTATGCATTACAGAGTGTTGTGTGTATTGTTTACCGCAAAAGTGATGCTTTCGGCGGCGATTCGTATTGGCTGTGATCCTTTTAATCCGGAATGAACGGCAGTTCATACTTGCCGAAGGAGGGCTGGGGAACATCAGCGTGGGAATCAGACTGAGGTTTTGAAGAAGTTCCGCTCTTGGAGCTTTCTCCGCTTTTGCCTGAATCGGAGCCGCTGCTCTTCTGTGAGCTTTCACTGTTGCTCCCTGCATCGGAGCCGCCGCTCTGCTTATCAGAGGCGGATTTGTCATTTTCGGCATTTTTCTCGTCAGAATTCTTTTTTTCGGATTTCTTGTCGTCGGACTTCTTGTCATCAGCGGTTGTTTCGGACTGATCGGACTTTTTGTCCGACTTTGCCTCAGTCGCTTTGTCGGCTTGTTGAGTTTCGGTGACGGTAGAAGGAGCTGTCTCAGTGTTATCCTTCTTTTCCTTTCCGCAGCCTGCCAACATGCAGATGATCAACATAAGTGCTGCGATTAACGAAATGACTTTTTTGCTCATTGTAACCTCCATAGATGTATCAGTGACTCGGAATAAACGGCAGCTCATACGGGTCGCGTGTCGGCGTCGGTGTTGTGGGAGCTGCTGTTGTGGGAGCTGCCGTTGTGGGCGTTGTAGGATCGGAATAGCCGATAATCTCGTCGATTTGATAGGGATTGTCAAAACCTACCAGATAACGCTGAATCAGTGTTGCGTCTGTGATATCGACCGTTTCGTCGCCGTTTACATCGGCAGCCTGCTCGTCAAGGTCATAGTCCTCGATCTCGGACAAAACATACTGAATAAGCGTCGAATCCGGAAGCGTGACTTCACCGTTGCGGTCGGCATCACCACGCAGACGATTGTCGGCCGCATATGTTGAAGGGAGCGTGTAAACGGCAGTCAGTATAAAGAGCAGAGCGATAACGATTGAACCTATTCTTTTCATATTACACCTCCGGTTATGCCTGCTTATAAGACCAGATCGATTTCATCTTTGTTGCTGTCAGAATAAACATAATGACCCATTCTGGGCTTTTCTTCGATTTTAGGAGCGGGGAGAATGAGTCCCAGCGCTGTGCCGGCGAAGCCGCCGCAGAATAAAACTCTGCCGAGTAAGGTTAGCCTTACGCCCAGATCGATCAGCATATGATATTTGAGGATCAAAACTACTTCGAGTATCAGGGATACTATAAACAAGATGATCACTATGACCATCATAACGGTCACGGGAGTGCGCGTGGCGTTCGGCTTTCGGTTTGTTTTTAAGATCAGATAGCCGATTGTCAGCATAATCGTAGCAAGCTGCGACATTAGGAATACCGCAAAGTACATCTTACCGGGCGTTCCGCCGGTATTCAGAAAGTCGATAATGACAGGCGCGTTAAACAGCCTTGTGACGACCAGGCCCAGAAATCCGGACACAAGCAGTATGGAACGCAGCGTTCTGACTGCGTAGGTATCGGAGAACACCAGGAATGACGCAAGGGAGATGAGGAAGTAGATGGCGACTCCGATCAGTCTGCCGACTCTGTTGACATCTATCATAAAAGACAGAAAAGTCTGGTAGGCGGCAAACAGCAGAAATGAGAAAGCGGTCAGTATTCTGATCGTGTTCTGGAATTTCAGGTTGTGAAAAATAGTATTATTCTTTGTTTCGTTCATGTTTTCGTTCATATTCTATCCTTCTTTTTTAAAGCTTTTGACTCTGTATAATTCGCGCAGTATTCCTTTTGGGTGCGTGACTGCGCCCTTGAGCGGGCGGTAGATCAACAGCAGCGGATATAGCGCTTTATGCTTAGCAAAAAAGGGATACTGCTTTTGCAAAGAGTCTCCGGAGAGGAAAAAGCGTTTTTTCAGATAACGCAGCTTTGAAGCCTTGCTGTCATCGTTGTTTAGATTTTTGACCAGCTGATTGTGCTCAAGCGTTTCATATTTACCTTTATATCCCGACATAATCAGGTAAACAAAGTCCTTTTGATCCTCTTCATCCGGCTCGCCGACGGTGAAGAGACTCTGTGACATGCGGCGTATCTTTCTCTCAAAATCGGCGATCTTGAGCTTTTGGAGCTCTGCGTCGAGGTATTCGCGATCTAAGTTGGGGTGGGCACGCCGGAAAACATAGATATCAAGCAACGAGCGCAGACCGGAGCCCGCGTGGGTATAGTGCTTGTACAGGTGGCAGAGGATATAGAGGTAAAAGTCCTCGTCCGTCATTTTAAGGCCGTATTCACTCCCCGGCAGGGGAAGGAGCTTTTCACGGATATGTTTGTAGTACCTGTCCTGATGGGGGAGCACATCCTTATCAAACAACGAATGATGCATTTCAAACTCGAGCGTCGGGGGCTTAGAATAGACGTCGTGGTTAAACCTACCGTACATCTCACAGGTATAGCCTAAGCGCTCCATGATCTGTCTGACATCGGGCATCTTTGTGTTGTCGACCAGAATATCGTTGTCGCTCATTTCGCGCATGGCGGATTTCGGATAATCGTTCTTGAGCAAAATACCCTTCAGGGGCAAATACCAGATCCCCGCTTTCTCAAGCTCCCGCGTAATAGTCGCGCGTTCTATTTCAAAGAGCGTCAGCTTGCGGATGGCTTTCTTCTGAGCTTGGTTGAAGGCGGAGGGGAGAGGGATGGTTTTCTCGAGAGCGTAGGAGACGGCAGCGGTGAGCATATGCTCGCGGGATAGGCGGTATATCTCCGCCATATCCATGCCTTTGACCCTATCCGGGTCAGGGGTCTCTTCGTTTACGGCGCAGGAGAGCAGATAGATCAGTTCCTTTGCGATCCGTATGGTGTACTCCTCCACGGTCTCAACGGGATATGTCCTACCGTTGCGGACGATGCCGGTCAGTACGCCGATGATATGACGGTCGGTGATCCCTTTTTCAGCTATCGCGCGGTTATCGCCCTTCATCGTGTATTTGCCGTTCTTAAGAGCGACGATACGGTGCATGATATACTGACCGCTATCCCGCTTATAGAGCGGGACGTCGCCGACCTTCAGCGGTTCTGTGACGGCGTTAATCACCAGCAGATCACCCTCGCGGATGATGGGAAACATGCTGTCGCCGACATTTGTATAAACCAGTCTGCCCTGCTCGGCGATGACGTCCTCGAACTTTTTATTCATCTATCGCGCCTATTTCTTTCAGACGAGTTATCGCTGCGGCTACATCGGCGCGGATAACCTCTCTGTCGCCGTCAAAGCGCTCGCAGAGGACGTCGACGATCTCTTCTTCGGTGACGTCGCGGGTCAGACACTCGGCAATCACCGAGAGGGTCTTGTTACCTTGTATCAAGCCGTGGAACTCGGTACCGGCGACGGGGACGATTACCGCCTGGCCGTCGATCTGATGGGGGATAAAGCATTCGTTTAATTTCATTAATACACTTCCTTGACGCTGACATTCAATAAAAACTCAATAATCGTTTGAGTTTTTATTGAATACCGGCATAGCTGTCGATACATTTTCTGCGCCGCCGTTCTGAGTAAAGCGCTCAAAACGGCGGCGCATTATTCGTTATTCTTTACGGAACAACATTTGTTCAGCGATCAAATTCGCTTCGCAGTAGGATTAGAATCCCAGCGGGAGGCCGAGGCCATGCTCAAATCTTCCCATATGAGTGGAATGCTGGATCGGTACGGGAGGCTCCTCACCGGAAGTGGTGATGATATCCTCTGCATCGAACTGAGTCACGTCTATAACCAGACGCTCGTAAGTCTCTTTATTCATAGTTTATCATTTCCTTTCCGATAATTAACCGAAGTAAGCGTTAGCCGCCTGGTTGTACAGGTACAGAGCCTTCGCTAGATTCTTGGCGTTTGCATCCATGTCGCTATCCAGTACTGCCGCAGCGTAATCGAGGACAGAATACTTGAACGACCGGCCTTCGATGCTGAAGGTATAGAGCGTATCGAGCTGGCTGGCAGCGATATCCGTATGCTCAACATACTGGATGAATCCGCAATCCTCAGTCCTCTTAGCGCCGTCGTAAAGCCTTCCGCTTTCATTTACATCATCAAAGTAATGTCTGATGGTGTTGCCGTCGAGGAAGATCACGCTGGTGGTGTACCACGCGCCGCCGATATCCGAGCCGATTTGCTTCAGCTCGTTGATGGAAGCGCCGGTCGTGCCGTTCGCAGTCTCGACTGCGCCGATGATCTTAGCGCTGGTGACGTTATTCATCTCGTTTGCGATAGCAGTAAGATCAGCTGCAGAGAGACCGGCGTTAGCAAGCTTTTCGGGCTTGTCTACGAGCTGGCTCTCAAATACCTTCTGAGCCATAGCGCCGTAGTTGAGCATTTCCTTGACCAGAGTCTTGACGGTCTCGGACTGGCTCTCATCGGCGAGGATGGTCTCGCCATATTCCTTGACGCTGAATGTGCCGATCTCATCGAGCGTATCGTCGTTGACGGTGACTGTAGCGGTGATGGTGTTAGCCATCTGAGCCGCGTTGACCGGAACAGAAGCTCTGATATAGCCATTGCCATCAACGTTGGCAGGCGACAGATTAACTGTATAGGTGTCATTGCCGTACTGCTTGCCATGCGTCACCTCTGCGGTGTCCCAAGTGAAGGTCGCCGAAGCGTTGTTGTTCGCCTCACCAAAGCCGGGGATCGCCTCGGAGTTGATATAGACGTTCATGGTGATCGTGCCGCCGACAGATACACTGTAACCGGCGAAGAGGTCCTGAACCTTAGCGAGAGTGCTGGTGCCGTTGCCGTTGGATACCCACTCGAAGCCTTCGGGAGCTTCCTTAGTGAAGTTATCAGCCTTGGTGACCTTGTTATCTTTGCCGACCAGAGCCTGAGCAGAAGCATCGACTACGATATTGCCGGTCATTTTGCCGCTCTCGAGGGTCAGGGAGAAGCCATCCTTAGCCTGTCCACTGGAAGCAGAAATCTCTACGTCGCCTTTGATCTCGCTTTCGCCCTTAACGGTAACGTGTACGGACGGATAGCTGGAGAAGCGGCAAACGTCGAACGCAAAGCCGCCTGCGGGGTTCGCGTTGATGGTGGTGCCGTCGATGACGATATTGCCGTTGTTGTTGGACAGTGTGTAGCCCTGAGTATAGTTCGGGTTGTTCAGGGTCAGGGTCATGCCCTCCAGCGTCAGATCGCTGTAGTTCTGAACCAGAATCTTCGCCTTTGCAGAGGTGATGGTACCGTTCTTGAAAGTGACCTTGTTGTTCTTCAGAAGCTGGAAGCCATTGGTCTCGGTGCCGGTGGAACCGACAGTCTCGCCGTCTACGGTGTAGGTGTGACCAGCGAAGTCAACGGTCAGACCGTTAGCAAACTTGCCGGCGGGAGTAACCTTGATACCGTTGCCTGCGCAATCAGCCAGCAGGGTGATAGTGTTGCCGTCCTGAGCCGCCGCGAACGCGTCAGCGAGGGTCTCGTACTTGGTGTTGCCGATCTTAGCAACATAGGGGATCGGAGCCAGCGTGCTGGTGCCGTTGCCGTTGTCTACCCATCTGTAGTCCTCGGGAGCAGCCTGAGTGAAGGTGTCAGCCTTGGTGACGTTTGCTGTGCTCGCAGTGTCGTTAATTGCAGCCTTGGCATTTTCATCGAGATTGATCTTGCCGTTCAGTTCGCCGCCATTGAGTTTCAGTGAGAAAGCCTTTTTGTTATTGTCATCGGAAACATTAATGTCGCCGTTGATAGTGCTTTCGCCCTCAACGGTTACGTCGATTGACGGATAGCTCGAGAATGTGCCGACTGTGAGCGCAGCAGCGCCAACCTCAGCGGGATCGTCATAACCTGCCCAAGTGAAGTCAGGCGCAGAAATTGTGGAATCCTTGATAACGGTTTTGCCGTTGCAAGTAGATACCGTGATCTGATTATAGTATCGACCTACCATGCTGACAGTCATGTTTTCCAGAGTCAGGTCGCTGTAGTTCTGGATCATTCTCTGAAGATCAGTATTTTCATTGGAGTTGCCGGTGATGGTACCGCCCTTGAAGGTGATCTTGTTGTCCTTGAGAAGCTGGAAGCCGATGGTCTCGGTGCCGGTAGAGCCGACAGGAGTACCGCTTACGGTGTAGGTGTGACCAGCGAAGTCAACGGTCAGACCGGTAGCAAACTTGCCCTGAGGCGCTTTGATACCGTTGCCTGCGCAATCAGTCAGAACAGTGATGGTGTCGCCGTCCTGAGCTGCAGCGAACGCAGCCTCGAGGGTCTCGTACTTATTGTCGCCGATCTTAGCAACATAGGGGATCGGAGCGAGAGTGCTGGTGCCGTCGCTGTTGTCTACCCACTTGAAGCCTGCGGGAGCAGTCTGGGTGAAGGTATCAGCCTTGGTGACCTTGTTATTATCGCCGACAAGAGCCTGAGCAGAAGCGTCGACTACGATATCGCCGGTCATGCTGCCGCTCTCGAGGGTCAGGGAGAAGCCTTCCTTCGCTTCGCCCTTAGAAGCAGAAATCTCTACGTCGCCGTTGATCTGGCTGTTGCCGGTAACGGTAACGTGTACGGACGGATAGCTGGAATAACGGCAAACGTCAAATGCATAGTTGCCGGTGCCCTCTTTAGCAATAATGGTGGAGTTATTGATAACAACATTGCCGTTGTTGTTGGACAGGGTGTATCTGCCGCTGCCAACAAGGTTACTGCCATCGAGAGTCATGCCGTCCAGAGTCAAATTGCTGTAGTTCTGAACAAGCATCTTTGCTACTTCAGAATAGATAGTACCGTTCTGGAAGGTGACCTTGTTGTCTTTCAGGAGCTGGAACGCCTGGGTCTCTGTACCGGTGGAACCGACAGTGTTAGCGTCTACGGTGTAGGTGTGACCATTGAAGTCAACGGTCAGACCTTTGTCAGCAAACTTGCCGGCGGGAGTAACCTTGATACCATTGCCGGTGCTGTCAGCCAGAACAGTGATGGTGTCGCCATCAACTGCCGCCGCGAACGCGTCAGCGAGGGTCTCGTACTTGGTCTCGCCGATCTGAGCAACATAAGTCGCAGGGGCACGGAAATTGTTAGCAAATACTTTGCCGTCTACCCAGCCGTCGGCTTGATTGCCGCTGCCGTCAGGACGGAAGTAAATGTCATAGGTGCCGGCATCATTGAGCGTGAAGTTATTAGTGGGAGCCTCCCACGCGCCATTTTTCACGACCTTGAACTCTGTGTTGGCATCGGCTGCAAAGTCCAGCAGCATGTACTCGGCGTCGTTGCCGGGGTTCTTAGTGAGCTCATAGGTAGTGTCAGCGGTATTCCACCCATTCATTGTGCCGACAAGGGCGTAGACGGGGGGAACAGCAGCAGGATCATAACCGCCGACGGTGAGTTTCACTCCATCCTGAGTATTTCCTTCTTTCGCCAGAACGACCATTTGCTTGCTCAGTTCACCGTTCTGATTGCAAAGAAAATACGTATTATCAGTTTTCGCCCATTCATATACAAAGATCCGATCACCTTGTTGGTTGACGAAACAATATCCACTGGGGTCAATATATGCAGTAAGATCGTCGTTGCATATTTCTTGAACACGTCCCTCTGAAGCATTAACGCCGTATGTGCCGCCCTTAAAAACAAGGGTTGTTGGACAATTTTCACTACAACTAACACCTGTGGAGACAGTATCGCCGACTTCAAGATTACTGAAAGTAACGCCTCCGCTATTATAGGAAGTCGCACCCGCCGAAATCGGCAGAGCAGAAAACATACCAATTACCATCAGCACAGCTAAAAGTATGCTGATGGGTCTCTTGATTGTTTTAATCATAATTTCCTCCTTAAATTTTTATACCTCTTTTTAAGAGTTTTTGTGCTTGCTTTGGTTTGGGTCTGTCCGCTGACCACATATTTTATTTGAATAAAACACCGGACATTGACTTGACAACGCCGCTGATGGATACGTGCCGATACCCTTTGCCAAGGGCGAGGGACGGCGTTGAAAAGCCAAACAAAACAAAACAATATTTTTATAAACTGGAAATGCGCATTTCGCGCATTTCGGTTTAACGGAATCATACGGCGGCTGTCGGGAGGCGCCGCGAGAGAGCACCGCAGGGCAGAGCTAAGGTTGAGCTTGCCGCGTCGGAGCAATGATATTCTTCCGGATGGTGCTCCGGGTAAAGTGGAGGGTGCGTATATTCTCTATTAGAAAAAATATACATTCTTTTTGATATTGATAATTTATTTTCGCACATTTTGCTAAAATAGTCAAGGGGTAACGGTGAATTTAATGGCAATTGTATAATAATTATTTAGGAAGCCGCCGATCAATTCGCTATATTATAAAATATGATACCATATATTTATATGGGAAAATTGCATATGATTGAAGGGCGAAAGGGGAGGAGAGGGGGCAGGCTTAGGCACTTGCCAAAATTTTGTAATGTGGTATAATAACCATATA
>NZ_JAEQMG010000123.1 GCF_016680995.1 Ruminococcus difficilis
GAGCTTCTCGGAGAGGATCTTCTCCTTGGTGAGGTTGATCAGACCTGTCGCGGAGGAATACGCTTCCCAGCATCCCTTTCTGCCGCAGCCGCACTCCTTGCCGTCCTTGACAATGACCATGTGACCCAGTTCAGCGCCCGCGAAGTTGGAGCCGCTGTAGATCTTGCCGTTGATAATGATGCCGCCGCCGACGCCGGTGCCGAGGGTGATGGCGACCGCGTTCTTTGCGCCCTTTGCGGAGCCTGCGAGATATTCGCCGAGAGCCGCCGCGTT
The DNA here is from genome assembly GCF_016680995.1 of Ruminococcus difficilis. Next base: position 274 of record NZ_JAEQMG010000123.1, read on the forward strand.
CGCGTCGTTCTCAATGAGCACTTTCTTGCCGAGACGCTCGTTCATCATCTTGGAAACCTCCCAGTTATGGAAGTGGAGGTTCGCGGAATACTCGATGACGCCTGTTTTCGGGTTTACCGCGCCGGGTACGCCGATACCGATGCTCTCGACCTCGTCCATCGAAACGCCCGCTTTTTCGCAGGCTTTCTTTGCGACCTCCGCCATGCTGTCGCAGATGTCGCTCTCGGGACGGGGTACGTTGGTCTTGCAGGACGCCTTCGCTACGATCTTGTAGTTCTCGTCGCAAAGACCTGCAACGATATTGGTGCCGCCGAGGTCAATTCCCAGTCTATACATATGTAACACTCCTTATAGATGAATTTTATGAATCCTTTATTATCATATCATAAAAAAACAGACAAATCAATACAATTTTTTGTACTTTAATAAAAAAACCGTCCCTGCAAAAGCAGAGACGGTTGCAAAATCAGGTTGCGTTGTAGGAGTAGTTGGGAGCTTCCTTGGTGATCTGGATATCGTGGGGATGGCTCTCTCTGAGACCTGCGCCCGAGATGCGGACAAAGTGCGCTTTCTCGTGCAGTTCGTTGATGCTGGCACAGCCGGTATAGCCCATGCCTGCCTTCAGGCCGCCCATGAGCTGATAGATGGTGTCGGAGAGCATTCCCTTGTAGGGTACGCGTCCTTCGACGCCCTCGGGGACGAACTTGCGGTTGCTTGCCTGGAAGTAGCGGTCAGCGCTGCCCTTGCCCATTGCGCCGAGGCTGCCCATGCCGCGGTATACCTTGAACTGTCTGCCCTGATAGATTTCCTTTTCACCGGGGCTTTCCTCACAGCCTGCCACGAGTGAGCCGACCATGACGACGCTGCCGCCTGCGGCAAGCGCCTTGACGATATCGCCGCTGTACTTGATGCCGCCGTCCGCGATGACGGGGATGCCGTACTTGGAAGCCTCGCAAGCCGCGTCATAGATCGCGGTGATCTGCGGTACGCCGATACCTGCGACGATTCTGGTGGTGCAGATGGAGCCGGGGCCGATGCCGACCTTAACGGCGTCTGCGCCCGCGTTGATGAGAGCCTTTGCCGCCTCCGCAGTCGCGATATTGCCCGCGACGAGGGGAAGGTTAGGATAAGCCTTCTTGACTCTTGCGACGGAGTTGACAACATTGGAGTTGTGGCCGTGCGCGGAGTCGAGAACGACGAGGTCAACGCCTGCCTCGATCAGAGCGGCGACTCTGTCGAGAACGTCGACGGTCGCGCCGATCGCAGCGCCGCAGAGGAGTCTGCCCTTGTCGTCACGCGCGGAGTTGGGATACTGCACGCTCTTCTCGATATCCTTAATGGTGATCAAGCCCTTGAGACTGCCGTCTGCGCCGACAATCGGGAGCTTTTCGATTTTATGCTCACGGAGAATTTGCTGAGCCTGCTCGAGCGTCGTTCCGACGGGAGCCGTGATCAGATTTTCCTGCGTCATGACCGTGGAAATCGGCTGCGCGAAGTCCGCCGCCGTCATAAAGCGCATATCGCGGTTGGTGATGATACCGATCAGCTTTCCGTCGCGGCAGATGGGAACGCCCGAAATCTTGTACTTGCCCATCAGGTCATCCGCGTCCTTGACGGTGTTTTCGGGAGAAAGGAAGAACGGGTTGACAATAACGCCGTTTTCACTTCTCTTTACGCGGTCGACCATGTCCGCCTGTCTTTCGATCGCCATGTTCTTGTGGATAACGCCGACGCCGCCCTCACGTGCGATCGCAATCGCCATAGCGGTCTCGGTAACGGTATCCATCGCCGCGGTCATCAGGGGGGTGTTGAGGCGAATCGTCTTGGTGAGGTTGGTGGAAACATCAACGCTCTTAGGCTCTACGTCTGACTCTCCCGGAATCAGAAGGACGTCGTCAAAGGTCAGTCCTTCTTTGCCGAACTTATCATTAAAATTGGTATTCAGCATAATTCTCCTCCATTCTGATTATATGTATCCTTTATTATAACAAACAGACAGAAATTTGGCAACATCATTTTTGCAAAAATCCAGTATTTTTGAGGATTTCCGCTATATTGACATTTTCCCCGAAACATATTACAATAAAATTATCAATTGTTGTGAGGTATATGTTATGAAAAAATTATTCACACTCGGTTCTATTCTCCTTGCCGCCGCTTTGACACTCTGCTGCGCCGGCTGCGGAGAGGAAGCGTCCTCCAAGGAGGAAACGACTTCATCCGCATCCTCAAAGGCTACGGCGGATGAGCTGACAGACTTTGACGGAACTGTCAAAACCGACCTGAGCAAGCTGCACGAGGTGGACTATGAGAACGGCAACGCCTTTGCGGGCGCGTGGAAGATCACCGAGGGACAGGGCGACCAGTTCCAGAGCTTCACCTTTGTCTTTGACGGCAAGGACAACGCCTACATGATGATCGGCTCGATGGGCTACTGCGGCAAGTACGAGCTGAACGAGGATACCAAAACCTTCGGCACCCAGCAGGCGGTCGGACTGAACGGCACCTACACCTACACCTTCTCGGACGACAACAACACGGTCGAGCTGTACGACACCGAAACGAAGCTGACCACCAAAATGCAGAAGCTCGTTTCGTTCACCTTTATTCCCCGTGCGGAGCCTGACTCCGAGATCGATCCTGCTCTGCTCGGCGCATGGAAGGACGAAAGCGGCGGCTACATCTACTTTGAGGACAACGGCATCATGTATGAGACGCAGAAGGCGATCAGCTTCACGTTCTACACCTACTCCGCAAAGAACGGCGTGGTGGACAACACCTACTACATGCTGGAAGCGGAAAAGGGAAGCTATCAATATAAAGTAGACGGCGACAAGCTGACCTATAACGGCTACACCTACACCAGAATATCCGCAGACGAGTTGGTTTAAGACGTAAAAAGACGTGCCGGGGCACGTCTTTTTCTTTTGCTTATTGGTATTCCTCCAGATGCCACTCTTCCTTGAGCTTGTCCGTGACGGGAAAGACGCGGAACAGCATCAGGCTGTTCTGACTGTCGGCGCCGTCCTCCCTTGTATTCAGGGCAAAGACAAAGCCGTCATACCAGAGGTTCTTGTTCTCCTCGGTGACGCGGTAGAAAATATTCTGCAGCGTGTTCACATGACCGCTCGGATAACCGCACACCGCCTGCGCGACGAGTGCCGCCCTGAGCAGTATCTTATCGCTCTTTTTTTCTCCGTTATCCTCCTTGCCGACAAAATGTCCCATCGTGGTGCCGCAGCCGATGTTGACGAGCTTGTCGCTGTCCTCCTCGACGGTCGCGGTGATATTCATGCCGTTGTCGTCATAGTAATAATATTGAATACGGATGCCGTTTTCGTCCTTGGTGACCTGTCCGTTCTTTTTCCAGCCCTCCATGTGGATGACGTCCTTTTCTCCGCGCAGGCTCATTTCGGCGTTATAGCGCGAGGTGAAGTCATAGAGCGTAGAGGTAAAGCGCTTTCCGTTGACGTTCCTGCTGTCCTCCACCGCCTCGGCGCGTGTGCCGAGATAGGCGGGTTCGTCGACGGTCGCTGCATTCTGCGGCTGATCCACGTCGATTTTGACCTCTTTTTCTTTTCCGCACGCGGTCAGCAGCGAGAGCGTCATGACGGCTGTTAACATCATTGCGAGTATTTTTTTCATGCTTCATCACCTGATATCTGCAAACACAGGGCTGTAAATTACAGCCCTGACTTTCTTATTCTTCTGTTGCTTCTTCCTCTTCTGTAGCTTCTGCGGCTTCCTGAGCGGCTTCGGCTTCTTCCTCTACCTCATGCGGCGCCCTCGCGACGGTGACGACCTTGTCGCCCTCGCCCATCTTCATCACCGTAACGCCCTTGGACGGACGCGAGCAGACGCGGATGGAATCCGCCGCGATACGGATGATGATGCCGTCCTGCGAGATGATGATGATATCATCGTCAATATCGACGACCTTGATAGCGGCTACCTTGCCGTAGCGGTCGATATGATAGTTGATCAGACCCTTGCCGCCCCTGCTCTGGAGACGGTAATCCTCGGGCTTGGAAAGTCTGCCGTAGCCCGTCTCGCTGACGGTGAGCACCAGACCGCCCTCGCGGACGACGCTCATGCCGACGACCTCGTCGCCCTCTTTGAGAGTGAGCGCCTTGACGCCGCGGGCAAGTCTGCCCATCGGACGGACGTCGTTCTCATTGAAGCGGATCGCGACGCCGAGCTTTGTCGCGACAATCACATTGGCGTTGCCTTCGGTCATGCGCACCCAGGCAAGCTCGTCGCCCTCGTTGAGCTCAAGCGCGATCAGACCGCCCTTGCGCGCGGTGTTATAGGCATTGAGTGCAATGCGCTTGATGATACCCTTGCGCGTGACCATGACGAGGAATTTGTCCTCGTCAAACTCGGGCACGCGGATCATGGAGCTGACCTTTTCATCGGGCGCGATGGGAAGCAGGTTGGCGATATTGATGCCCTTTGACTGTCTGCTGCCCTCGGGCACCTCGTAGCATTTCAGTCGGTATACCCTGCCTTTGTCGGTGAAGAAGAGCACATAGTCGTGGGAGTGGATGATGAACATCTCGGTCGCGACGTCCTCTTCCCTGCGCGACATGCCCGAAACACCTCTGCCGCCTCTGCGCTGGATTTTGTAGGTGTCGACGGCAAGACGCTTGACGTAGCCGAACTGCGTCAGCGTGAGGACGCATTCCTCCTGCGGAATCAGATCCTCAATATCGACCTCGCCGCTGACGGCGCAGATTTCCGTGCGGCGCGGGTCGGCGTATTTATTGCGGATCGCGATAAGCTCCTCCTTGACGATTTCGAGCTTTCTTGTTTCGCTGGCGAGAATTTCGAGGAAGTCCGCGATTTTCGCCTTGAGCCCCTCGATCTCCTCCTCTATCTTGTGGCGCTCCATGTTGGTAAGCTGTCCGAGACGCATCTGCACGATTGCCTGTGCCTGCACCTCGTCGAGTCCGAAGCGCTCCATCAGCGCGGCACGCGCGGACGGCTGATCCTTGCTCGCGCGGATGATGCGGATGACCTCGTCGATGAAGTCGATCGCGATTTTCAAGCCCTCGAGAATGTGCATTCTGTCCTGGGCTTTTTTCAGGTCGAATTCCGTTCTGCGGCGGATGACGTCCTCCTGGAACTCGATATAGCACTGCAGCATATCCTTAAGCGTCAGGATCTTCGGCTGACCGTCGACGATCGCGAGCATGATCGCGCCGAAGGTCACCTGCAGCTGCGTATAGGAAAACAGCTGGTTGAGCACGATCTGCGGCGAACAGTCGCGCTTGATGTCGATTTCAATGTGCATGCCGATACGGTCGGAGTGATCCTCGATGTTGGAAATGCCCTCGATGCGCTTTTCCTTGACGAGGTTGGCGATGTTTTCAATCAGACGCGCCTTGTTGACCTTGTAGGGCAGCTCGGTGACGATGATCTTGAATCTGCCGTTCTTCGCTTCGATGATCTCTGTCTTGGCGCGGACGGTGATTTTGCCCTTGCCGGTGGCATAGGCGGCGCGGATGCCGCTTCTGCCCATGATGATGCCGCCCGTCGGAAAATCCGGACCGGGGAGGTTCTCCATCAGCTCGGGAAGCTCGATATCGGGGTTGTCGATGCAGGCGCAGACCGCGTCGATGGTCTCGCCGAGGTTATGCGGCGGAATCTCGGTCGCCATACCGACGGCGATACCGCTGGAGCCGTTGACGAGAAGATTCGGGAAGCGGCTCGGGAGCACGACCGGCTCCTTGAGACGGTCGTCGTAGTTGGGGATGAAATCGACGGTTTCCTTGTCGATGTCGGTGAGCATATCCATTGAGATCTTGCTCATTCTGGCTTCTGTGTAACGGTAAGCAGCAGGCGGGTCGCCGTCTACGGAGCCGAAGTTTCCGTGACCGTCGACGAGCATATAGCGCATGGAGAAGTCCTGGGCAAGACGCACCATCGCGTCATATACGGACGCGTCGCCGTGGGGGTGATAGGAACCCAGCACGGAGCCGACAGTGTCGGCGCACTTGTGGTAGGGCTTCGTCGGGTCAAGACCTCTCTCGTACATGGTGTAGAGAATCCTTCTGTGGACAGGCTTGAGACCGTCGCGCACATCGGGAAGCGCTCTCGACACGATAACGCTCATGGAGTAATCCAGAAAGCTCTTCTGCATCTCGTTTTGCAGGTCAACGTCAATGATTCTGTTTTCATTCATCTGCTTTTCGTCACTCATTGTTCAACCTCTAATTTTCTCAGTCTATGCTCTTATTCTTGCTGTTTATTATATTCAATCAGTCAAAGCTCTTGATATTGCTGTTCATTTTCTCAAAGAGCACGGGCATACGCTTCTTTGCGTTGCAGGGACGGAAGGTTTTCGCGTCCACAAATCCGTGCTCTGTGCTGCCGTAGCATAGCTCGGTCTCGGTGCCGTCGGCTTCGATGCGCTTGACGGTGTAGGAGAACTCGATTCTCGCGGCGGTCATCTGCGTGCACCAGGTGCGGACGATCAGCTTGTCCTCATAGAGCGCGGGCAGCTTGTAGCGGACGGAAAGATTGCGCAGGGGCGTCATGATGCCCGCAGCCTCCATTTGGCTGTAGCTGGTGCCGAACAGCTTGATATAGTCCGTTCTGCCCACCTCGAACCATACGGGATAATTGGCGTGATGGGCGATGCCCATCCTGTCTGTTTCTGCATATCTCACTGTAATATATGTCTTGGAATGCATAACTGTCCCTCCATACAAAGTGTTGTTCCGTCCACCTTAACTCCAAACTTCAAACTCCACACTCAAAAAGGCTCCACACTCAAAAAGGCTCCACACTCACTATCAGACGTCGAGATTCTGAACGTACTTCGCATTTTTCTCTATGAACTCGCGTCTCGGCTCGACCTTGTCGCCCATGAGGATGGTGAAGGTCTCGTCGGCAGCCTCGGCGTCGGATAGCTCCACGCGGAGCATCAGACGCGAGTCGGGATTCATGGTCGTCTCCCAAAGCTGTTCGCTGTCCATTTCACCGAGACCTTTGTAGCGCTGGATCTCGGTCTTGCCCTCGATCGACGCGAGGATCTGATCGCGCTCGATGTCGGAGTATGCGTACTTGTGCTCCTTGCCCTTGGTGATGCGGTAGAGCGGCGGCTGCGCGATATACACGTGACCCGACTCGATCAGGGGCTTCATATAGCGGAAGAAGAAGGTCAGCAGCAGGGTGCGGATATGGGAGCCGTCGACGTCGGCATCCGCCATGATAATGACCTTGTCGTATCTCAGCTTCTCAATATCAAATTCGTCGCCGATGCCCGTGCCGAGCGCCGTGATGACGGGCATGAGCTTGTCGTTGCCGTATACCCTGTCGATACGCGCCTTCTCGACGTTGAGCATCTTGCCCCAGAGCGGAAGTATCGCCTGTATCCTTCTGTCTCTGCCGCCCTTGGCGGAGCCGCCCGCCGAGTCACCCTCGACGATGAAGATCTCGGTCTCGCTGCTGTCGCGCGACTGGCAGTCCGCGAGCTTGCCGGGAAGCTGGGCGGATTCGAGAGCGGACTTTCTTCTGACGCTCTCTCTCGCCTTTCTCGCCGCCTCACGCGCTCTGGCGGAGGCGAGCGCCTTCTCGAAAATCGCCTTGGAAACCGCGGGATTCTCCTCGAGATAGACCATCAGCTTCTCTCTGACGAGTTTGTCGACCATCGTTCTGACCTCGGTGTTGCCGAGCTTCGCCTTGGTCTGTCCCTCAAACTGCGCCTCCTTGAGCTTGACGCTGATGATTGCGGTCAGGCCCTCGCGCACGTCCTCGCCGCTGAGGTTTTTATCGTTATCCTTGAGCTTGCCGAACTTGCGCGCGTAGTCGTTCATCACGCTGGTCAGCGCGCGTTTGAAGCCTTCCTCATGCGTGCCGCCGTCGGTGGTGTGAATGTTGTTCGCGAAGCTCAGAAGCATTTCGTTGTAGCTTTCGTTGTACTGCATGGCGATCTCGACCGCCACGGTGTCCTCCGCGTTCTTGGAGGAGAAGTAAATGACGTCGGGGTGGATCACCTCGAGGGAGCGCTTTTTGTGGATGTACTCCACAAAGCTTTTGATACCGCCCTCATAGTAGAAATTCTTCTTGATGATGCTCTCCGGCTCGCGCTCGTCGCGCAGCTCGATATGCACGCCCGCGTTGAGGAACGCCTGTTCTCTCAGGCGGCGCTCGAGCACCTCATATTCGTAAACGGTGGTTTCCTTGAAAATCTCGGGGTCAGCCTTGAAGCGCACCTCGGTGCCCTTGACGCCGGACTTGCCGATGACCTCCAGCTCGTTCATGATCTTTCCGCGTTCATAGCGCTGAAAATAGACGTCCTCGCCGTCGCAGACCTTGACCTCGAGCCACTCGGACAGCGCGTTGACAACCGACGCGCCTACGCCGTGCAGACCGCCGGAGACCTTGTAACCGCCGCCGCCGAACTTGCCGCCGGCGTGGAGGACGGTAAAGACAACCGTGACCGCGGGAAGTCCCGTCTTGCTGTTGACGCCGACGGGGATGCCGCGTCCGTTGTCGGTGACGCGGATGATGTCGCCCGGCTCAATGACGACGTCGATCTTGGAGCAGTAGCCCGCAAGCGCCTCGTCGATCGAGTTGTCGACGATTTCATAGACCAGGTGGTGCAGACCGCGCGGACCGGTGGAGCCGATATACATACCCGGGCGTTTTCTGACCGCCTCAAGTCCCTCGAGCACCTGGATCTCATCCGCGCCGTATTCCTGTTCAACCTTGGTGATTTCGATATTTTCTTCGTTTCTTTCGATATTCTCTACCTGATCCATGCTTACCTCTTCTTCTTTTGTTCGTTAGCTTTGAATATGACAAAAAATGGTCTGAGCATAAATGCGAGCACAGTCCAGCATACGTTGACGATAAACACCGTCAATGCCGTTGCGTTCGGAAAAATATTGACAATCGCGATCGTGCTGCCGAAGCAGACCGCGAGATAAATTGCCGCGAGCAGGAACAGCCCTCTGAGCAGGGGCTTCATACTCTTTTTGCAGTGATAGCAGGTGCGCTCCCTTGTCGGATGAAAAAATATCATCCTGTTGACCTCGCCGTAGCGATAGACGGCACGACAGTGGGGGCATACGGGTAAACGGAACATACTCAGAATCTCCTGTTTGCGGAATAGCGGCTGCCCTCGGGCTTGTATTCCTTGACGTCGTCGTCCTCATCGTCCGTCACGGGAGCGGGATTGACAGGCTCGCTGCTGATATAGTGGCGGTTGCGCGTCCGGCTTCCGTCGGAGCGAAGCTTTTTGAGCGGCGCGTTGTCAACGGCGTGATCCTCGCTGACGTCGTCGATCACGTGAACGATGGGACGCTCCACCTTATCGGAGGTCGAGGAAAGCTCGTTCTCGCTGATCTGCTCGCGCGACGCGGAACGGTCAGCCTTGATCTGATTAAAGACGTCGGAGTTGATCCTGAAGCCGCTGCCCGAATCCAAGCCGCTGAACTCGTTGTCAAGCTCGGAAACCGCGAGGTTATCGGAATAGGCGATGCCGGCGCGCTTTGCCTCCATGGTCTTTTTATATTTTTTCAGCGGTTCAAAGTTGACGAACCGCGGGGAAATCAAACCGAAAATAATCAGCGGCAGCGCCACAGCCGCGATGCCCAGCGGGTTGTAGGTGAGCTTGAGGTAAACCCAAAGCACAAACAGGGCGATGGAGAGAATGGCGCAGATCAAAAACGCGAAGATGACCGAGCGGCTGATGTACACCCTGCTTTCTCTTCCGCAGCGGGGGCAGACAAATTCCGCCTTTCTTCTTCTTCCGAAGCAGACGGAGTAGGGCACCCGTCTGCCGCAGTAGGGACATTTCTTTTTTCTCATGGGATTCTCCTTTTAGTGGATTCTGAGCTCCCGCCTGCTCAGCGTCTTGGCGGAGAGCTGGGAGATATATACCTTGATTTGGTTGTCCTGTTCACAGACGATAAAGGACTTCGGCAGCTCGTAGGACACATTGACGACCTGACCGCGCTTCTGCGCGAGCGCGAGAAAGTCGCGCGTCTTTTTGGAGACGGTGCAGGCGTCGATGTCGAACATGGCGATGATATCCTCCGTCCTGATGACAACGTCGTTTCCTAAATGCAAATACATATTTTTAGTTTGGAGTTGTTTTAGTGTGGAGTGTGGAGTGTGGAGTGTGGAGTTTGAAGTGTGGAGTTGTCACCGTCCGCTTTTACTTCTCGGCTTCCACGTTTCCTTCACTGACATAAAATATTTTTCCCTCGTTGAGCTGCTCCTTATTGGACTTTTCGCAGCAGGTGATGAACACCTGACAGTCCCGCAGCTCATTGAGCAGATAGTCCTGACGGTCGTTATCCAGCTCCGAGAGCACGTCGTCAAAGAGGATGACGGGATTTTCTCCCATTCTCTCTCTCAGCACCGACGCCTCCGCGAGCTTCAGAGAGAGCACCGCGCTGCGCTGCTGTCCCTGCGAAGCGAAAAAGCGGGAATTTTTTCCGTTGATGATGATTTCAATATCGTCGCGGTGAGCGCCCGCCGCGGTCGAGCCGGTGAGCATTTCGGTCTGCAGACTCTGGCGGCACTTCTCGAGGAATTTCTCCTTGAGCGTCCTGACGTCGTCGTTCTCCTCCGCGCCGAAGCTCGAAACATAGCGCAGACGCAGCTCCTCGCTGCCGCGCGAGATGCCCTTGTGATAGACCACCGCGCGCTCGGTCATCATCTTGATGAAGTCCATTCTCCTGCGCACGATCTCCGCGCCGAGCGTCGTCAGCTGCTCGTCCCACAATGAGAGCGTTTCCTTCAGCCGCTCGTTGCGGACGATCTCTTTGAGGAGCGCGTTCCGCTGCTTGAGCAGGCGGTTATATTTCTGGAGCGTGAGCGCGTTGCGCAGCTTCTCGCGGCAGATCGCGCTGTCGATGAAGCTGCGCCGTTCCGAGGGACCTCTCTTGATCAGGCTGAGGTTCTCGGGAGAGAACACCACCGCGCAGAATTTCTCGATCAGCGCCGAGGATGTTTTCTGCTCGACGCCGTTGACCTTGATCACGCGTCCGCCCGTCTCCATCGTGAGCTCCGCAGTCTGCCGCCGCTCCTGTCCGTAGAACACACATTCCAGCTTTGCGAAGCTTTTATCGAACTGAATCAGCTCGCGGTAGCTCTGGGTGCGGAACGAATGACCGCCGCAGAACAGCCACAGTCCCTCGAGAATATTCGTCTTGCCCTGCGCGTTGTTGCCGTAGATGATGTTGACGCCCTCGCAGGGAGTCAGCGTAAAATCAGCGAGGTTGCGGTAATTCTGATAGCGGATGCTCTCAACTCTCATGTGTTACGCCACGGTGACGGCAACGCCGTCGTATTCGGCGACGTCTCCCGCGCGGAGCTTTTTGCCGCGCATGGTGCAGACCTCGCCGTTGACCTTGACCTCGCCGTTCTGGATGACGATTTTCGCCATTCCGCCTGTCGCGGCAAGACCGGTCAGCTTCAGCAGATCCTGAAGCTTGATGTATTCGGAATCAATTTGAATGGTTTCAGCCTTCATTTGCGAGCCTCATGGGTACGACGATGAACAGGAAGCTGTCTCCCTGAACGGGCTTGATGACGATCGGCGAGATCGTACCGTTGAGCACGATTTTGACCTCGTCGCAGTCGGTATTTTTGAGCGCGTCGAGCATATAGCGGTTATTGAAGCCGATTTCCACCTGCTCGCCGATGATCGGGATGCGGATGGAGTCGTTCGCCGAGCCTACCGCCGAGGCGCAGGAGAACTTGATCTGGTCGCCGAGGAACTTGCAGCGCACGGGGCTCTGCATTCTGTCGTTGTTCATCAGCGACATTCTCTCGACCGAGTTGATCAGGCGGCGCGTGTTGATGACGACCTCTGTTTTTTCGGTCTGGGGGATGGTGGACTTATAGTCTATAAATATGCCTTCCAGCAGGCGGGATATGACGCGGTAATTCTTGACCTTGAAGGTGATGTGGCGCTGACCGATGATGATATCCACAGGCTCCTCGTCGTCGCTGAGCAGCTTGAGAATCTCGAGCTGGGTTTTTCCGGGCACCACAAAGGAGGTGTTGCTCTGACTCTCGACGTTCTCCTTGCGGATCGCCATGCGGTAGCCGTCGATCGCGACGATCGTGAGCACGGCGTTCTCAATTTCAAAGAGAGAGCCGGTATAAATCGGCTTCGCCATATTTTCGCTGGTGGCGTAAACGGTCTGTCGGATCATCTCACGCAGGGTCTTGGAGCCGAGCGTGATCGAGTCGGTCTGCTCGAAGGTCGGCAGGTCGGGATATTCCACGGAGGACATGCCCGTGATTTTATAATCCGCGTCGCCGCAGTTGATATATATGACCAGTCTGTCGTCGGTTTCGATGGTGAGGATCTCCTCGGGGAGGTTTCTGACGATGTCAAGGAAGAGCTTGGCGCTGATAACGATCTCGCCCTCGTCCATGATCGTCGCCTCGACGTCAGTGGTGATACCGATTTCGAGATTATAGCCCGAGATATTGAGCTTGTCTCCGAAAGCCTTGATCAGTACGCCCTCCATAGCGGGGATAGTCGACTTGGTGGCGACGGCTCTCGATACAATCGATACAGCTGATTGCAAATCTGTTCGCAAACAGGAAATTTTCATTTTGAAAGCTTCTCCAATCTATATCTTTTAAAATATTTCGTAGTCGTAGTAGGGGATGTGAAAATATAGGAAAACGCGGAAAACGCCGATGGGGACGGGAAAAATTTGTCAACAGCCGTCTGAGAGTAAAATGTGCGCGGCTGTGAAACATTTTCCACAGGATTTCGACTTTCTTCCATATCCTGTCCACATCAGTCCACAAGTTTCATGTTTGCACAGCCGTGGGATGTGCATGTGTGTGGAGATGTGAGGAAAAAACCGGTCAGCGATCCTTGATATTTTTCATCATATCGTCGACGAGCTCCTTGGTTTTCTGATCCTTTTCGAGCTGCTCGCCGACCTTGGTAATGGAATAGAGCACGGTGGTGTAGTGTCTGCCGCCGAACATGCTGCCGATTTCCTTGACGGTCAGGTTGGTCAGCTCGCGGGTGATATAGATCGCGATATGGCGAGCGTTGCTGACGTTCGCCTTTTTGCTCTTCTGCTTGGTGATATCCTCGGGGGACATGCCGTAGGTTCTCGCGACCTCGTCGATGATGCGCTCGACGGTGACCTCGGGCGGCACGTCGTTATTGAGGACGTCGGCGATGACCTCCTGCACGGAGTTGAGCGTCGGCTTTTCGTTGTTGAGGAAGGACTTCGCCTTGAGCTTTTTGACGGTGCCCTCCAGTTGGCGGATGTTGGACTTGAGCCTGTTTGCGATGTATTCACAGATCTCGTTGGACAGGTCAAGGTCGAGAAGCTCCGCTTTTCTTTTTATAATAGCGATTCTTGTTTCAAAATCAGGCGGCTGGACGTCCGCAATCAGGTCCTGCTCAAAGCGGGAGCGGAGACGGTCGTCGAGCGTGCGGATCTCCTTGGGCGGACGGTCGGAGGTCAGTACGATCTGCTTGTGCGCCTCGTGGAGCGCGTTGAAGGTATGGAAGAATTCCTCCTGCGTACTTTCCTTGCCGCCGATGAACTGGATATCGTCGACGAGAAGCACGTCCGCGTTGCGGTACTTGCGGCGGAATTCCGCCATTTTTGCAAGGCGGAGCGATTCGATCAGCTCGTTGGTAAAGTCGTCGCCCTTGATATAGCAAATCACCATGTCGGGATTGTTTTTCTTGATTTCGTTGCCGATAGCGTAGAGAAGATGGGTTTTTCCGAGTCCCGAGTTGCCGTGGAGGAACAGGGGGTTATACGCCTTTGACGGATTCGTCGCGACGGCAAGGCATGCCGCGTGAGCAAACTTGTTGGACGGTCCGACGATGAAGGTATCGAAGGTATACTCATAATTGGTATCGGTCGTTTCCTCGATCACCTGCTTGACAGGGGTGGCAATATTCGCCTCCTCGGGCGTCTTTAAGTCGATGTTGAATTTGTTGTCAAAGATTGCCTCGAACGCCTCGTTGAGCAGCGGGATATAGCAGCGCTTGATGGTCTGGCGATGAAAATCGTTCGGTACGATCAGGTAGGCTGTGTTGCTGTCGAAATCAAGTCTGAGCGGCTTGATGCGGCTGATCCACGTGTTGTAGGCAACGTCAGTGATTTTGTTATGACAGTAAGAGCTGATAAGCTCCCACGCGTCGTTGAATGAATCCATGTTCTTGTCGTTCCTTTCCGTACGGGGAGAGACGGTTTGCTGAGAGCCGTCAGGCGGCTTCGCTTTTGGGAAAACGGTGCGAAATCCGCCCGCTGACGAACGTTTTTTTACCCCTCAAATCTCTCAAATCTACTCTTTTCGCAAATTTACCCACATTAATGCTTATACTCTTTTATTATAGTACTTTCTTCCCAAAATTGCAAGTATTTTAAATCGCGGACTAAGGGTCGGCTATGGAGGTTTCCTCGCGTTTACGCGACGAAGGTTCATCAGACTTTTCCCAATCCCATTTCTCGCAGAAAGGTTTGATGAAAATTTTTCGCGTTTACGCGGCGGGTGAGAACCCGCTGTCGATTCGCGGACTATAAATCGGCAATAATGAAACTGCACGTTTACGCGACGAAGGTTTATCTTTATTCAGCCAATCCCATTTCACAAGGAAAGGTTTAAATAATTCAACTCCAAACTCCAAACTCCACACTAAATAGGCTCCACACTCCACTCTCAAAAAAACTCCCTTTTAAATAGTATACGAAAATCAAATAAATCTTTCAGAGAAAAATGGGATTCGTCAGAGTCAGATGAACAACCGTCGCGAAAACGTGCATTATCCTCCAGAAAAAACCCCTGGTACGCGATTTAAAATACTTGACTAAATGGGGAAAATAAGGTATAATGCTATATTGCAAGGCTATATTTTGAAGGGAGGGTTTCGCTTATGTTGAGAACATATCAGCCTAAGAAGCTCCACAGAAAGAAGGAGCACGGCTTCAGAAAGAGAATGTCAACAGCCAACGGCAGAAAAGTATTGGCAAGAAGAAGAGCTAAGGGCAGAAAAAGGTTGTCTTACTAAGGAAAAGGCCACTTTTCAATGTGGTCTTTCTTTATATGCGGCCGGAGAAAAAAGAGATGTCAAAATACGTCACGATAAAGGAAAACAGGGATTTCTCGCGGATGTACCGCAGGGGAAGGTCCTTTGTAAGTCCCGTGCTAGTCACGTATGTGATGAAGAGCAGGGAAGACACGCCGCGTTACGGAATCACCACGGGAAAGAAGATTGGCAACGCCGTAAAGCGTTCAAGAGCGAGAAGAGTGATCAGAGCGTCATACTATCAGCTTTATCCCGAAATCAGAAAGGGATACGATCTTGTGTTTGTCGCGAGGGGCAAGACGCCCTTTGTGAAGTCGCAGGTTGTTGAGAAGGCGATGAAACAGCACCTGAAACAGGCGGGTGTACTGAAAGAAAAATAGCTTTGGTGTCGCAATGAAGTATGTGCTGATTGCTTTGATCAAGTTTTACAGGTCCGCAATTTCTCCGTATACCCGTGCCCACTGCAAGTACATACCAACCTGCTCGCAGTACGGACTTGAGGCGATTGAACGGTTCGGGGCGCTCAAGGGCGGCGCTCTGACGCTGTGGCGCATCATGCGCTGCAACCCTTTTTCATCGGGAGGGTACGATCCCGTTCCCGACAAAAAATTGAATAGAAAATAAAACGAGGTAAAAAAATGCAAATTTTCGGTTTTCTCGGAAGCCTCCTCGGCTATGCGCTGTGGGCGGCGTTTTATGTATTTCACAACTTCGGTCTCGCAATTATTGTATTTACCATCGTTATCAAGGCGGTTCTTTTCCCGTTCTCGGTGAAGCAGCAGAAGTCAATGGCAGGCAACGCGAGAATGGCAAAGAAGCAGAAGGAGCTTCAGGAGAAGTACGGCAACAACCGTCAGCTCTATCAGGAGGAGCTCAACAAGCTCTATGAAAAAGAGGGCTTCAAGCCGATGGGCGGCTGTGTGACGATGATCATACCGATGCTGGTACTTTTCGGCGTATTTTACGCCGTGGCATATCCGCTGACCAACACACTCCACCTCAACGCGGACAATGTCAACCAGGCAGTGAACTACATGTCCACCATTCCGGGTTATGTGACGAGCGCCAATCCGAACTATCAGCAAATCGCGCTGATGAAGATTTTCCCGTACATTGTCAACACCGAAACCATTCAGGGACTTTTCTCCGCTGCTGACGTGCAGCAGATCCACGAGCTGTCAACGGGCTTCGACCTGTTCGGCTTCAATCTTCTGAATGTTCCCTCAGACTTTGGTTTCTGGTCATGGTACCTGATTTTCCCCGTACTCTGCTTTCTTTCCAACGTAGGCTCGCAGTTCATCATGACGAAGGTGAACAGCAACGCAATGGGACAGCAGCAGGGATGCATGAAGTGGATGATGTATCTTCTTCCGCTGTTCTCGGCGTATATCGCCTATTCGGTACCGTGCGCACTGGCGTTCTACTGGATTATTTCCGCGGTCATCAGTCTGGTGCAGTCCATTGTGCTGGCGAAGATTTTCGGTCCGGCGCAGATGACGGCAAACAGCGAGGCAAGACACGCGGCTCTGCTCTTTGAAAATGAGGCAAAGGTGCCCTATGTATACGCGCCCCGTGCGGTTGCGCAGAGCAATGATAATCCTTCGGCAAAAAAGAAGAAGAAAAAGTAAGTTTTGAAATTACATCGGACATCCGATAAAAATATCAGAGGTAAAAAATGATTAAAGAAGCAATCTGCGAGGGCTCTGACGTAACGGTTGCCCTCGAAAAAGCAAAGGCTGAGCTTGGTCTTGCGGATGGTGAAGATTACGAGTTTGAAATCATCCAGACCGAGGAAAGAAAAAAGTTCGGTCTTTTTGGCGGCAGACCCGCGAAGGTAAGGGTTTATATTGAGGTAAAAGACCCTGTTGCTCCCGTGGCAAAGAAGCCCGCGGCGCCTGCTGTTGCAGCTCCTGCTCCTGTTGTTACGCCTGCACCCGCACCCGCAGTCAAGGCGCCTGTTGTATCCGACGGCGTCGCGCCTGACGAGAGAGCTGAGAAGTTCCTCAGAGACGTTCTCGACAAGATGACGCTTGAAAGCGTACAGATCGAGAAAAAGACAGAGGAGAACGCAGTGGAGTTTGACCTTTCGGGTGAGGAAGTCGGCTTTGTGATCGGCAGAAGAGGTGAGACGCTGGACGCGCTCCAGTATCTGACGAGCCTTGTGGCGAATCATGGACAGGAGCCTTACATCAAGGTGACGGTCAACACAGGCAACTACCGCGAGAAGAGAGTCAAGACGCTTGAAATTCTCGGCAGAAAGCTGGCGTTCAAGGCGATCAAGACAGGCAGAAAGTGTCCGCTTGAGCCGATGAACCCCTACGAGAGAAGAATTATCCACACTGCTGTTCAGAAGGTCAACGGAGCGATCTCGTGGAGCGAGGGTGAAAACGCCGCGCGTCACGTTGTGATCGGACCCGACCCCAAGGCGAAGAATAACCGCAGAGGCGGCTATAACAACAACCGCAGAGGCGGCAGACGGAATTTCAATTCCAACAATCGCAGGTCAAACGCAGCGCCTGTTAATCCCGACAGAGTACCGCTCAATGAAGGCGGCGAAACAGGTCTTTACGGCAGACTCGATAAATAATGAAAAGAGCGGACACCAATCCGCTCTTTTTCTTTTGCTTCGCGTTTCTTTTAAATCGCGGACTAGGACGTCGCTTGTCGGCAGCTGCACGTTTACGCGGGAGAAGTTCATCAGAATCTTACCAATCCCATTGCATGAGGATAGGTATTATATGATCCTTATTCCATAATGAAAGGTTTGGCAAAATAACTCCAAACTCCACACTAATAAAAAAGACTATGAACGATCAAAATACAACTATCGCCGCCATCAGCACCGCGCAGGGTGAAGGCGGCATCGGCGTTATCCGCATATCGGGTGAAAGGGCAATCGAGATTGCCGACGCCGTATTCAAAAACATCAACGGAAAAAAGCTCGCTGATATGAAGGGCTACACGGCCGCCTACGGCAGCATACAATATGAAAACGAAAAGCTCGACGAAGCGGTAGCTCTGGTGTTCCGCGCTCCTCACAGCTATACGGGAGAGAACGTGGTAGAGCTGTCCTGTCACGGCGGTATCTATATCTCGCGTCAGGTTCTTCGCGCTGTTCTCGAAGCAGGCGCAAAGCCTGCGGAAGCGGGAGAGTTCACAAAGCGCGCGTTTCTCAACGGAAAGCTCGACCTAACCGAAGCGGAAGCGGTCATGGACATCATCAGCGCCAAGAGCCGCAGTGCCGCACGTTCCGCATTGTCTGTCAAGGACGGAGCGCTCCGCCGCAAAATCAACAGCGTCAAGGACGATCTCCTGTCCATCGCGGCGCACCTGTCCGCGTGGGCGGATTATCCCGAGGAGGATATCGCCGAGGTGACGGACGAGATGATTTTCGATTCCTGCGACAAAGCGATCGCGGCGCTGTCCCATCTTCTCGACACCTACGACATTGGACAGGCGGTCAAGCAGGGAATCGACACCGTCATCGCGGGAAGACCGAATGTCGGCAAGAGCACGCTGATGAATCTTCTCTCAGGCTATGAAAAGAGCATCGTCACCGATATCCCGGGCACCACACGCGACGTGGTCGAGGATACGGTTCTCGTCGGCAATGTTTTATTAAGACTGAGCGACACGGCAGGCTTGCGCGACACGGACGACAAGGTCGAAAAAATCGGCGTTGACCGCGCGAAGAAACGACTTGAGCAGTGCGGACTGCTTCTCGCTGTATTTGATAACAGCCGCGAGCTGGACGACGACGATATGCAGCTGCTGGAAACAGCGGCACAGGTTCCGACCATCGCCATCATCAACAAGACAGACTTGGAAAATCAGCTAGACATTACCGTGATTGAAAGCAAGGTCAAGAACATTATCACAATTTCCGCCGCGAGAGGTGAGGGAAGAGAAGCCATCGTTGAAGCGGTGGAGAAAATCGCGGGAACCGACCGTTTGAATCCCAGCGAGGGAATTCTATCCAACGAAAGGCAGCGCGCGAATGTGAGAAACGCGCTCGCGTCCGTCAGGGAGGCGAAGGCGGCGCTTGAAATGGGCATGACCTACGACGCGGTGACGGTATCGCTGGAGGACGCGATCTCCGAGCTGCTCGAAATGACAGGCGAGAAAACGGGAGACGAGGTCATCGACCGCGTGTTCCACAACTTCTGCGTCGGCAAATAAATTGAAAATGGATTTGATACTATGACATATTTTGCAGGTGAATACGATGTCGCCGTCATCGGCGCGGGACACGCGGGAATCGAGGCGGCGCTTGCGGCGGGAAGGCTGGGCTGTCACACCGCCGTCTTTACAATCAACATGGACGCGGTGGGCAACTGTCCGTGCAACCCGTCCATCGGAGGAACCGCAAAGGGACATCTTGTGCGCGAGCTGGACGCCCTCGGCGGCGAGATGGGCAAGACCGCGGACGAATGCTTTTTGCAGTCGCGTATGCTCAACCGCGGCAAGGGACCCGCGGTACATTCACTCCGCGCGCAGATCGACAGGCGCAAGTACGCGGAAACGATGAAGCACAAGCTGGAATTGCAGGAGAACCTCGAGCTGCGTCAGGCGGAGATCATCGACATCAAAAGGACGGAAGACGGCTACGACCTCACGACGCAGATGCTTGCGGTCTATCATTGTAAGACGGTCGTCATCGCGACGGGAACCTATCTCGGCGGCAGGATTTTTGTCGGCGAGGTCAGCTACGAAAGCGGACCCGACGGCATCTTTCCCGCGACGAAGCTGGGACAGAGTCTGAAAGATCTCGGCTTGCCGCTTCGCCGCTTCAAAACAGGAACGCCCGCGCGTGTGCTCCGCCGTTCGATCGACTTCACCGAGCTGGAGGTGCAGAAGGGCGACGAGCCGCCGCAGCCGTTTTCCTACGAAACCGAATCCCTCGGCGAAAACAAAATCGACTGCCACATCAGCTGGACGAACGATCAAACAAAACAAATCATCCTCGAGAACATCCACCGCTCACCGTTGTATGCAGGTAAAATCGAGGGCGTAGGACCGCGCTACTGTCCGAGCTTTGAGGACAAGATCATGCGCTTCAAGGATAAGCCGCGCCATCAGCTCTTTATCGAGCCGTGCGGCGAGAACACCGAGGAGATGTATTTACAGGGCATGAGCAGCTCACTTCCCGAGGAGGTGCAGCTGAAATTCTACCACACCATCAAGGGCTTGGAGCACTGCGTGATGATGCGTCCCGCTTACGCGATTGAATACGACTGCGTCGACCCGACCGCGATGCTGCCGACGCTGGAATTCAAGGACTTCCCTAACCTCTTCGGCGCAGGACAGTTCAACGGCAGCTCGGGCTATGAGGAAGCGGCGGCGCAGGGCTTTGTCGCAGGCGTGAACGCCGCGCATAAAGTGCTCGGCAAAGAACCCTTTGTCCTCACGCGCGACAGCTCCTATATCGGCACGCTGGTCGACGACCTCGTGACAAAGGGAGCGAATGAGCCGTACCGCATGATGACCTCCCGCAGCGAGTACCGCTTGGTGCTCCGTCAGGATAACGCCGACGAGCGGCTGACGCCCATCGGTTATTCCCTCGGATTGATTTCCGAGAACCGCTGGAAAAAATTCTTGGATAAACAGGAGCAGAAAAAAGCGGAGATCAAGCGTCTGAAAACGACGGTGATTTCTCCGACCGACGAGGTCAACGCGATACTTGTTTCACGTGAAACATCTGAAATCACCACAGGCGTGAGATTGATTGAACTGATGAAGCGTCCGCAGCTCGGCTATGACGCGCTTGCATCGATCGATACCGAACGACCTGCGCTGAGTGCGAACGTGATGGAGCAGGTTGAAATAGAAATCAAATACGAGGGCTATATTCAGAAGCAGCTCAAGCAGGTGGAGCAGGTCAGACGGCTCGAGAACAAACTGCTGCCGAAAAACTTTGATTATAAAACAATCGTCGGTTTACGGCTGGAGGCGCAGGAAAAGCTGAATAAGATTCAGCCGCTCAACATCGGACAGGCGTCGCGCATCTCGGGTGTATCTCCCGCGGATATCAGCGTACTGCTGATATGGATGGCGACGAAGAAGGAGCAGAACCATGACAATGCGTGAAACGCTCATAGCGGCGACAAAGGATTTTAACTTACAGCTCAGCGAGAAGCAGCTCTCTCAGCTCGAACGCTATCACGCTCTGCTCGCCGAGTGGAACGAAAAGATGAACCTCACCGCTATCACGGACGACGAGGGCATTGCGGTCAAGCACTTCGCGGACAGCCTGACGCTGTTCAACTATTATGATATTCCGCAGAACGCCCGCGTGATCGACGTCGGAACAGGCGCAGGATTTCCGGGACTGGTTCTCAAAATCGCCCGTCCCGATATCGAGCTGACTCTGCTCGACAGCCTGCAAAAGCGGCTCACCTTTCTGGACGCCGTCCTGCAGGAGCTGAACCTCGACGCGAACCTGATTCACAGCAGGGCAGAGGAGGGCGGTCAGAATATGAATCTCCGCGAAAGCTATGACCTCGCGGTATCACGCGCGGTGGCACAGCTCAACGTGCTGTCCGAATATTGTCTGCCCTATGTCAGATTATCGGGATGGTTCATCGCGTTCAAGGGCAGCGCCGAGGGAGAGCTGCAAAACGCAAAGAATGCGATCGGTATTCTCGGCGGCAAGGTGAAGTCGGTACAGAATTTTGAACTCCCGATGGACGGCGGTTCACGCACGTTGATAGAAATAGAAAAGGTGCGGCCGACGCCCGACCGATATCCCAGACCGAACGGAAAAATCAAGGCGAAGCCCTTGTGATGGTTTTCGACGGAAAGCTACAGAACAATTGAAAATAATCGCGCACGATGCGACAAAATCCGCTCACCCGTTATGGTATTATAATAGCACAGGGACAAGCCCTGATGCTGATAGGGGTGAGCGGTTTGAATTTATTGGTCAGAAGTGAGAACACGATTGCGGACATACCAATTATCAAAATCCGCCCGAACAAAGCGCAGCCGCGGAAGGTCTTTTCGGAGGACGAGCTTTCGGCTCTTTCCCGTTCCATTTCGGAGAACGGTATTCTCCAGCCGCTGACGGTGCGCAAGGTTTCCTCTACCGAATACGAGCTGGTTGCAGGTGAACGCAGACTCCGTGCCGCGGTAATGGCAGGACTGCGCAAGGTACCCTGCATCGTAGTGAAGTGCTCCGACAGAGAATCTGCCGTTTATGCTCTCCTTGAAAATCTGCAGCGTGCCGACCTCGGAATCTTCGAGGAGGCACGCGGGATTGCAAAGCTGATACGCCGTTACGGACTGACGCAGGAGCAGGCGGCGATCAAGCTCGGCAAGACGCAGTCCACCATCGCCAACAAGCTCCGCCTTCTGCGTTTGAGCGAGGAGGAGCAGGAGTGGATGGAAAAGGCAGGGCTGAGCGAGCGTCACGCAAGAGCGCTGATCCGGATAGAGAACGAAACCGTCAGGCGCGAGGTGCTCTCGCGTATCATCACGGAGAACCTCAACGTCAAACAGAGCGAACGCCTTGTCGGCATCTATCTCAATTCCACCCCGAAGCCCTCGCGGGTCAAGGGGAACAGTAAAGCGGTGATAAAAGACATACGAATTTTTCTCAACACGATTAACAGGGCGATCGACACGATGCGGCTATCGGGAATCAACGCGCAATCCAACAAAACAGACACAGAGGATTTTATCGAATACACAATCAGGATTCCCAAGTCGACGCTGTACTCGCCTGATAAAAGTGCATGAACCTGTTGCAGAGCAACGATTTTGAATATACACGCAGGGCAGATATAATCCATATACACCCTTTAATTATCCTTTCTCTGATTTCCGTCAACCCTGCGTGTATGACTTTACTTTCCACCAGGGTGCAATGCACCCGTTCCACTCATACCCATTTCCTTATCTAACCCCTTGCGAGGAGGCGTACAAGCAATTGTACGCCTCTTTGCGTATTTTAAATCGCGGACTAAGAGTTGGATAAGATGGAGGTTGCTCGTTTACGCGACAAATGTTCATCAGAATCGATCGAATCCCATTTACGGGTGAGAACCCGCTGTCAATTCGCGGACTATGGGTTTGAAAAATTGGCAGCTGCACGTTTACGCGAAAGACGTTCATCAGACTCCAACCAATCTCATTTGTTAAGGATACGTATTATGTAATACCTGTTTCACAAGGAAAGGTTTGGCGGTGAATCAATAACTCCAAACTTCAAACTCCAAACTCCATACTAATACAACGTCTGTCGGGAAAAAAATGAAATCACACAAAAACCTATCCGCAAGAAATGGGATTCGTCAGAGTCTGATGAATCATTGTCGCGAAAACGTGCAGTTTCCATCTAATCCGACTTTTAGTACGCGAAGCAAAAAAAGTTTCACGTGAAACAATTTAAAAATATTGGGTTTAGATACTTCAAAAAAGAGGGAACGTGTGGTATAATGATATCGTTGTTTCAAATCTAAGAAAAAGGAAGTGGACTGACCCTTTGGCTAAGATTATCGCTATATCAAATCAGAAGGGCGGCGTCGGCAAGACGACCACAGCCGTGAATCTCGCGGCGAGTCTGGGAGCACAGGGAAAAAAGGTGCTGCTTGTGGACGCGGACCCGCAGGGCAACGCCACGAGCGGCGTCGCGATCGACAAGAGCAAGGTCAAGGCTTCGACCTACAACATCATCGTGGACGGCACCAAGGCGGAGGAGTGTGTGCTCACAACGCCGTATCAGAATCTGCATATTCTGCCCTCGAGCCTGAACCTCGCGGCGGCGGAGCTGGAGATCGCCGAAAGACCGCACAGAGAGGCGTTGCTGAAAAAGGCGATCCTGCCCATCAAGCAATATTATGATTACATCATCGTGGACTGTCCGCCGTCGCTCGGACTGATCACCGCCAACGCGCTCACGCTTGCGGACACGTTCATCGTCCCGATCCAGTGCGAGTACTACGCGCTCGAGGGACTGTCCCAGCTGATGAGCACCGTGCGCCGCATCAAGCGTCAGTATAACGGCTCGATCGAGCTGGAGGGCGTTTTGCTGACGATGTACGACGGCAGACTGAACCTCACCCAGCAGGTCGTGGAGGAGGTCAAGAAGTTCTTCCCGGGCAAGGTATTCGGCACGGTCGTATCGCGCGGCGTGAGATTGTCCGAAGCGCCGAGCTTCGGAATGCCCGTTATCTATTACGACAAGAACTGCAAGGGAAGCATCGCCTATATGGAGCTTGCCAGGGAAATTATCGCAAAGGAGAAACGCTGATGGCAAAAAAACTCGGCGGCTTGGGCAAAGGTCTGAACGCCATCTTTATTGAAAACGACAGCGAGAAGGGCGACGGAGCCGTCACCCTGAAAATCTCGGAAATCGAGCCGAACCGTTCCCAGCCGCGAAAGGACTTTGACGAGCAGTCGCTCGGCGAGCTTGCCGAGAGCATCTCGTCGCACGGACTGCTGCAGCCGCTGCTGGTCAGACCGCTGCCGCTCGGCGGCTATGAGATCGTCGCGGGCGAAAGACGCTACCGCGCCTGCCGCATGGCGGGACTGAACGAGGTTCCGGTCATCATCCGCGAGCTGACGGAATCCGAGACGATGGAGCTTGCTCTGATCGAGAACCTGCAGCGTGAGGACTTGACGCCGCTTGAAGAAGCGGAGGGCTATAACGTCCTGATGCGCGAGCACGGCTTCACGCAGGAGGAGATCGCGCAGTCGATGGGAAAATCCCGACCTGCGATAGCAAACGCCCTGAGACTTTTAAAACTACCCGAGAGCGTGCGTGAGCTGCTGCGGGAGGACAAAATCTCGGCAGGACACGCAAGAGCACTGCTCACCCTCGGCAGCGAGGAGGAGATGCTCGCGGTCGCGGACGAGATCATCAAAAAGGACTTGTCCGTCCGTCAGACGGAAGCGCTTTGCAAGAAGCCCGTCAAAATAAAACCCGAGAAGCAGCCCGAGAAGCAGCCGACCTTCTATAAGATGGTAGAGCTTGCGCTCAACGAGAGCATGGGAAGAAAGGTCACCGTCACCAAGAGCAAGAACAAAGAGGGCGGCGTCCTGCAAATCGAATTCTATTCCGACGAGGAACTGACAGAGTTATCAAATCTTTTACATAAGGAGCAGAACAATGATTGATATCAAATTTTTACGTGAAAATCCCGACGCGGTCAAGGAGAACATCAAGAAGAAGTTCCAGGACCACAAGCTCGCTTTGGTAGACGAGGTCATCGCGCTTGACGCGGAGAGCCGTGCGGCAAAGCAGCAGGCGGATGACCTGCGCTCCAACAGAAACAAGATCTCCAAGCAGATCGGAATGCTGATGGCGCAGAAGAAGAAGGAAGAGGCGATGGCGCTCAAGGAGGAGGTCACCAGACAGGCGGAGCAGCTCGCGGCGCTCGAGGAAAAGGAAGCCGAGCTGAGCGCGAAGGTGACGAACATCATGATGCAGATTCCGCAGATGATCGCGCCCACCGTACCGATCGGCAGGGACGACACCCAGAACGTGGAAATCGAGCGTTTCGGCGAGCCGTTTGTGCCCGACTTCGAGGTGCCCTACCACACCGATATCATGGAGAAGCTCGGCGGCATCGACCTCGACTCCGCGAGAAAGGTAGCAGGCAACGGCTTCTATTATCTGATGGGCGACATCGCAAGACTGCACAGCGCGGTGATCTCCTACGCGAGAGACTTCATGATCGACAGAGGCTTCACCTACTGCGTGCCGCCGTTCATGATCCGCTCCAACGTTGTCACGGGCGTCATGAGCTTCGCGGAAATGGATTCGATGATGTACAAGATCGAGGGAGAGGATCTCTACCTGATCGGCACCAGCGAGCACTCCATGATCGGCAAGTTCATCGACACCATCAATAAGGAAGAAACCCTTCCGCAGACGCTCACCAGCTATTCACCCTGCTTCCGCAAGGAGAAGGGCGCTCACGGCATCGAGGAGAGAGGCGTCTACCGCATCCACCAGTTCGAGAAGCAGGAGATGATCGTCGTCTGCAAGCCCGAGGACAGCGAAATGTGGTTTGACAAGCTGTGGCAGAACACCGTCGATCTGTTCCGTTCCATGGATATCCCCGTCAGAACGCTCGAGTGCTGCTCGGGAGACCTCGCCGATCTGAAGGTGCGTTCCCTCGACGTAGAGGCATGGTCACCCCGTCAGAAGAAGTATTTCGAGGTCGGCTCCTGCTCCAACCTCGGCGACGCGCAGGCGAGACGCCTGAAGATCCGCGTATCGGGCAAGGGCGGCAAGTACTTCGCGCACACCCTCAACAACACCGTTGTCGCACCTCCGAGAATGCTGATCGCGTTCCTCGAGAACAACCTCAACGAGGACGGCAGCATCCGCATACCCGAAGCGCTCAGACCGTATATGGGCGGCAAGGACGTCATCAGATAAGGGGAGAAGAATATGTTTTGTCAGAATTGCGGCGCGCAGATGAACGCGGGTGACAGAACCTGCAAAAGATGCGGTGCGCCGGTACGTCAGGCGGCGAATCAATATCAGAATTACGCGCAGCCCGCGGAGGGCTATCACCGCGAGGAGCATGTATCGACAGGCGGCTGGATCGGCATCAACTTCCTGATGCTCATTCCCATCGTCAACATCATTCTGCTGATTGTCTGGGCATTCGGCGGCAGCAGACAGCGTTCGCTCCAGACATGGGCGAGAGCCAAGCTGATACTGCTTCTGATCAGCATCCTTATCACGGTTGCGGTCATTGTGATTCTGATTGTCACAGGCGTGAATGTCAGCGACATGATGAGAAATGGCAGATATTATTAATAGCTGATAAAAAAAGAGGAGACGTTTGCAAACGCAAACGTCTCCGTTATTTTTATCGGTCGTTTATTTTTCTTCGTTGTTCTCGTCCTCAAAGTTGGAGAACTTGGTAATATAGATCGGGCGTTCCTTTGTTTCCATATAGATCTTGCCGATGTATTCGCCGAGGATGCCGATGGACATTTCGGTCAGTCCGCCGAGGAAGAGCACCGCGCAGAGCGTGGTGACATAGCCGGGGGTCTGGATGCCGAAGAAGAGCGTCTGAATCAGCGTGGCAATAATGTAGATCAGCGAGAGGAAAAAGATGATAGCGCCCATCACCGCCGTGAAGCGCAGGGGAGCGACGGAGAAGCAGGTGATGCCGTCGATCGCGTATTTGAACAGGGAGGAGAACTTCCACGTCGAGGTACCCAGCTCGCGGTCGACGGTCTTGAAGGAGATCCACTTGGTTTGGAAGCCGACCCATGAAAAGATACCCTTGGAAAAACGCTGCACCTCGCTGAGCTCGAGTATCACGCTGACCATCTGCCGCGTCATCATGCGGTAGTCCATCGCGCCGTAGGGATTTTTGACGTCGGTCAGGCGGTTGGAAAGGCGGAAGAACAGCTTTGAGAACGCGCCTCTGAAAAAGCTCTCACCCTCGCGTTCGTCGCGCTTGGTGGCGCAGCAGTCGTAGCCCTCGTTCATCGCCTCGATCATCTGCGGAAAGACCGCCGGCGGATGCTGCAGATCCGCGTCCATCACAACGACATAATCCGCGTCGGCGTGCTGCAGTCCGGCGTACATCGCCGCCTCCTTGCCAAAGTTGCGGGAGAAGGAGATATATTTGATATTGTCGAACTGCGCAGCAAGGCGCTTCATAATCAGATAGGTCTTGTCCTTGCTGCCGTCGTTGACGAGTATGTAACGGAAGCGGTAATCGGGGATTGCGGCAATGACCTTGTTGGTTTCCGCGACGAAATGCTCCAGACCTGCTTCCTCATTATAGCACGGTACGATCAAATCAATTGATTTCATAGTTGTTATCTTCCTTTCGGAGAATCCGTGGACGTCCGCGCATGACAGACCTCTCACAATTATTCATTATACCAAACCGATACAGAAAAGTCCAACTATTTTCAAAAAATTCAGAAACTTTTCAGAATTGTTCTTTACCTTACGGAAAAAACGTGCTAAAATAAAATGGTTAATATAGGGTTCTCTGCCTTAGCGGAGAATCCAACAAATCAAATGGAGGTCAACTATGTCCGCAACGAAAAAAACGGACGCTCCTCTGCTGAGCGGCAGACGCTTCCGTGAGTTCGCAATCAGGAACCGCTATATCTGGATATCCTTTCTGGTTCCGTTTGTGCTCATGGTCACCGCCTTCGGTCTGATGAGCGTTTCACCCTTTGGCGACAAGCAGATACTTGTCACCGACCTGTGGCACCAGTATTTTCCCTTCCTCGCGGATTTCCAGGACAAGCTCAAAAACGGCGAGTCGCTGTTCTGGACATGGTCGGTGGGAGGAGGCGTGAACTACTTCGCGCTGATGTCCTACTACCTCGCGAGTCCCGTCAATTTTCTCTCGGTGTTTATCCCTGCCGAATGGCTGCGGGAATTTCTGATGTTCTCGGTGTCGCTGAAAATCGCGCTTTCGGGCGCGTTCACCGCGTACTTCCTCAAGAGCGTCTACAAGCGCAACGACTACACGCTGCTGATGTTCTCGTGCTGCTTCTCCTTCTGCGCCTACCTGATGGGCTTCTACTGGAACACCATCTGGCTCGACACGGTGTGCATCACGCCGCTGGTGGCGCTCGGCACGGTGAAGCTGCTGACGGAGAACCGCTTCCGTCTGTTCACCGTCACCCTTGCGCTGTCGCTGCTGATGAATTACTACATCGGACTGTTCACCTGTATCATGGTGCTGATGATATTCATCGCGTATTCCATCATCTATTGGAGCGGCGTGAAGAACTTCTTCATCAACCTGATCAAGACGGGCGCCTTCTCCTTTGCGGCGATCGGCATGACAACCTTTTTCCTGCTGCCCGCGTTCATGGGACTGCAGAACACCCACGCCTCGGGAAGTACCTTCCCCAGCACCTTTGCCATCAATATCGGCGGCAGCAACGACCTGCTCGGCGTGCTGCGCGCGCTGAAGAGCATCACGGGCAACTTCGCGAACTTCACCTGCGCCGCGAACAAGGCGGCGGACGCGCTGCCGAATATCTCATGCTCGGCGTTCGCGCTCTTCTTCGGCATCCTTTCCCTGACAAGCCCGAAAATCAAGGTGAGGGAGAAGATCGTCAGCGTGTCGCTGATCCTCTTCATGTTCCTGAGCTGCGTTATCCGTCAGCTCGACTATATCTGGCACGGCTTCCACTTCACCAACATGATCTCCTACCGTTTCAGCTACCTGATCAGCTTCCTGCTGATCATCATGGCGTACCGCGCGTTCACCACGATCGATCACATCAGCGTGGTCGGCGCGATCGTCGCGACGCTGCTGAGCACATTTGTGCTGGTGATGGCGGTCAACGACAAGGGCACCGACGTCATGTTCGTCGACCATATGGACTGGATGAAGCCGACCCTGATCGCGACCGCGGCGATTCTCGCGTTCATCGCGGCAGTGGTGATTCTCTACACCAAGCGGGTGATACCGAAGAACGTCATGATCATCGCGCTGATGGTCGTGACCCTTGCGCAGAGCGGCGTGACCGCCTACACGGGCGTCAGCCGCACCACCGTAACAGGCACGCAGGATTATCCCCGCGGTGAGGAAAACACCGAACAGGTGATTGCGTATATGAAGAACCGCGAGGCGGACAATCCCGAAATGTACCGCAGCGAGGTCACCACAACGCAGACGCTCAACGACGGCGCGCTCAACCACTACCACGGTCTTTCGATGTTCAACTCCATGGCGAACGAAAACATGACGCGCTTCTTTGAGAACTTCGGCATGATGGGCTGGAAGAGCGGCAACCGCTACACCTACGCGGAAAGCACGCCGGTGACCAACATGTTCATGGATTTGAAATACCTGATCCACCGCAACGGCGATATGCACAACACCTATGATATGAACGAGGTGTGCAGCGCGGGCGGCGTCAAGCTTTATGAAAACACCCACTATCTGCCAATCGGCTTCATGACCGAAAAGGAGCTGCTCAACTGGGTGGAGAACGACAACGAGGATCAGTTTGATCCGTTCGAGCAGCAGAACGCCTTTTTCAGTCAGGCGACGGGCATCAAGACAAATGTCTATTCCCGTCTGGAGGTCGTGTCGCAGGGACATTCCGACTCCGCGCAGTTCATGGTCAACAAGCAGGACTACGGTCTGTATAATTTCAGCTGCATCGACACCACCATCACTCCGCATGTCAAGTGGAACTATGAGGCGCCCGAAAGCGGACTGTACGCGATGTACGCCGATATCCACGACGGCGACGACGTGACCATCATGCAGAACGACGTGGCGCAGACGAGCAAGTACGGCATGGGACGCTCGTATATCGCGTGCATCGGCTACTTCAACAAGGGCGACAAGATCTCTGTCTACGCCGACCTCAAGCAGGGCTCGGCAGGCAACGCGAGGGTCTATGTCAATATGCTCAATAAGGAAATCTTTGAGCAGGGCTACGCGAAGCTGTCCGAGAGCGTACTCAAGACCGAGAGCCACACCGACAGCTCCGTCAAGGGCACGATCAACGCCAAGAAGGACGGACTGTTCTACACCTCGATTCCCTACGAAAAGGGCTGGACGGCAAAGGTGGACGGCGAAAC
This sequence comes from Ruminococcus difficilis, assembly GCF_016680995.1. The sequence continues at coordinate 30,858 of NZ_JAEQMG010000123.1, forward strand.
GGTGGATATCACTCCCGTCGGCAATTCGCTGCTTGCGTTCCCGCTGAGCGCGGGCGAGCATGAGATCACACTGACCTATTATCCCAACGGCTTCTGGCCCGGAATGGCGGTTTCATGCGTTTGCTTGCTGCTGTTTGCAGGCATGTGCGTCCTGACATATATCCTCAGAATCAGGATCATCCCCGAGCCTGTGTATGAATCACAGCTGGAGGACGAGGACGAAGAAGATCCGGAATAAAAAGAAAATGACAATCGGCGCAAGGCGGAAAGCCCTGCGCCGATTTTTTATGCGCGGGCTTAAAATTATTCACAAAGCGCATAAAAAATTTCAAAATATAATTGACTGAATGGAAAAAATAGGATAAAATTAATATAACTATGAGTATCAATAAAAGGTGATTGTGTGTGAATCCGATTAAACAATACAGCCTGCCCGTCGCGGCGGCGTCCATGATCGTGCTGATAGCCGTACTCGTCGGCTGTTCCGCCTGTTCGCCAAGATGGTATTACCGGTTCCGCGAGGAGCCGACCGTCGCGCCGACGAGCGACGTTTCCACGGATACGGACGAGAGGGAGAGCATAACCGACAGTCACGGCTACAACAGCCTGAACGATAAGATGAAGAAGGCGTATCAGGTGCTGGATGAATATATACACCGCGACTACAGCGAGCGGTTCACGCTGGCGCTGAACGACGGCGACGAGCTTCTCAACGTGGTGGAGGCGTACGAGCAGGATCACCCCGAGGTGTTCTGGCTCGATACCGGCTCACGCTACGAGTACGCGACCTATAGCCACGGTCTGGAGGTCACCCTGAGCTTCACCTTCGAGGGCGACGCGCTGGAGGAGGCGAAGGAGGACGTCGAGAAAGCCGTTAGCGACATCATCAAGGGCGCGCCCGAAAACGCCACCGATTACGAGATAGAGCTTTACCTCAACGAGTGGATCATCTACCACTGCTCCTACGATAAGGAAGGACCGCAGCGGCATACGGTATACGGCTCCCTGATTCAGGGAAGAGCGGTGTGCGACGGCTACGCGAAGGCGTTCCAGCTTTTGTGTCACCGTATGGGCATCGACTGCGTGACCATCGAGGGCACGGCGACCGAGTTTGAAAGCAGACTCGATGAAAGCGGCGACGACGGACATATGTGGAACTGCATCCGGCTGGGAGACGACTGGTACCATGTGGACGTCACCTGGAACGACGGCGACGTGCATATCCAGAAATACGCGTTCCTCAACCTCAGCACCGAGGAGATCGAGCGCACGCATTCCATCAGTCCGCTTTTCGGAGATGCAAGCCCCGACGACTACGACTATCTCAACACCTTTGTACCCGAATGCACCGGCATGGAGTACAACTACTTCTACAAGAGCTGTCCGTGCATCACCGACCTCGATGACGACTCGGAGGTCATCGCCGCGCTGATAGAGGCGGCAAAGAAGCGCACCCTGTATCTGGACGTCCGCATCGACAGCTCGCTGGACTATGACGAGACCACACAGGCAATATCCGAGAGCTACGGTTACCGCTGGCTCGAGGCAGCAAACATGTATAACAATGATGAACCCGAAATCTCCGCGGACAGCAAATATATTGTCTATAAGGAGATCAATGTCATCACCTTCAATTTAGCGTATGAATAAGAAAATCATTTCACTCATTTCCATTTTTGTCGCGGCGCTGTTATTATGCGGCTGCGACCCTTTGGAAGCGCTGACTAATTTTCTGGATGATGTAAAGCCCGACAACCCCGCGCTGACAAGCGAGGTAGCGGAGCACCGCAAGACGCTGACGGGCTGCGGCTATGAGGCGTTGAAAACCGAAGCGGAGCGCGACGCCTACGCCACGGTGGATTATCTTGCGCAGAGGGGCAGCAGCACCATATTCATGCTCGACAACGACGGCACGCCCTCAAAAATGGGAGATATCATCGACCTGTACAAGGGCGACCATCCCGAGGTATTCTGGCTTGACGACAGCGGCGGCTATGAGTATACCAGACACGATACCTACACGGAAATCAGGCTTCTCTATTCGTTCGAGGGAGAGGAGCTGACGGAAGCGAAGCGCCTCCTGCAGGAGAGAGTCGACGCGCTTCTGGAGAAAGCGCCCAAGGAGAAAAGCAAATATGAAAAAGAGCTGTGGCTCAACGATATGCTGGTGCAGATTTGCGAGTATGACGAGGACGCGGCTGAGGAGGACAAGGTGATTTCCAACGAGCAGAACGCCTACGGCGCGCTGGTCGACGGCAAGGCGGTCTGCGAGGGCTATACCCGCGCGTTCCAGCTGCTATGCAGCGAGCTGGAGATACCGTGCGTGTCGGTCAACGGGACCGTGGAGAACGCCAACTCAGACGGAGAGGGCAACCATATCTGGAACGCGGTGCAGCTCGACGACGACTGGTACTATGTCGACGTGACATGGAACGACTTCCAGCCCAATTCGGACGAATACTGCCTGACCGAGATAGAGAAGCACCTCTATTTCAATATCACGACCGACAAGCTGCTCGAGGACCACAAAATCAGTCCGCTGTACGGCAGCGGGGAGGAGGCGGATTATTACAACGCCTTTATCCCGGAGTGCACCGCGAAAAAGGAGAATTTTTTCCGCAAGAGCCTGATCACGATATCCTCGGCGGAGGACAGCGGCAAGCTGCAGAAGGCGCTGACGGCGGCTGCTGCGGACGATGCCGAGACCTTTGCGTTCTGCATCGATGAGGACGCGGACTATGAGGATGTAGTGGACGACATCATCAACGGCTATGCCTACAGCTGGATCAGGAAGGCGAATGAAAAGAATGATGGCGACCATCAGCTGAGCACCAACTCCAAGTTTTTCACGTATGAAGAAATCAACGCCGCGGCGTTTGTTTTGGAATATAAATAAGGGAACCGAGGTTCCCGCATACACCCCGAAAGGATGATACAATGAAATATGATATCCGTCAGCTGCGGCTGCTTTCCAACGAAGCGATCGCAAAGGGCATATATGATATGCGCCTTGCCTACGGAGAAAACGAGATACCCGTGCAGTGCGGACAGTTCGCGCACGTCTATGTACCGGGAAAGAGCCTGCGCAGACCGATATCCGTCTGCGACGCGCGCGACGGCGTGCTGCGCCTTGTCTATCAGGTCAAGGGCGAGGGCACCAAGATCATGTCACAGATGAAGCAGGGAGAGCAGGTGGACGTACTCGTACCGCTCGGCAACGGCTTTTGTGTGGATAAAGAGAAGAAGTACGCGCTGATCGGCGGCGGTATCGGCGTACCGCCCATGCTTTACACCGCGGCGCAGTGCAAGGAACCGCTTGCAATCACGGGCTTCCGCAGCAGGGAGCTTGTGATATTACAGGAGGACTTCGCGCAGGCGGGAGCGGAGGCCGTGCTTGTGACCGACGACGGCAGCGCCGGAAAGAAGGGCTTTGTCACCGACGTCCTCCGCGAGAGGATCGCGGAGGTGGATGAGGTCTGCGCCTGCGGACCGACGCCCATGCTGGAGGCAGTCGCGCGCGTCTGCGCGGAATTCGGAAAGCCCTGTCAGATCTCACTGGAGGAGCGAATGGCGTGCGGCATCGGCGCATGTCTGGTCTGCGCGGTCAAGGTGCGCAAAAACGGGGAGGAGATCATGCAGCACGTCTGCAAGAACGGTCCCGTATTCAACGCGGAGGAGGTAGTGTTCCATGGCTGATTTATCGGTAAAGGTAGCGGGCGTCAGCTTTGCGAATCCGCTGATCGCCGCCTCGGGAACCTTCGGGTTCGGCAGGGAGTACGGCGAGTTCTATCCGCTCTCGAAGCTGGGCGGCATCTCCTGCAAGGGCATCACCCTGAAACGGCGTGACGGCAATCCGCCGCCGCGTATCGCGGAAACACCCTCGGGCATTCTCAACGCCGTCGGCTTGCAGAATCCGGGCGTGGACGTGTTCATCCGGGAGGATCTGCCGTGGCTGAAGCAGCAGAACACGGTCGTCATCGCGAACATCGCGGGCAACACCGTCGAGGATTACTGTGCGATGGCGGAGAAGCTCAGCGAGACCGACGTCGACATGATCGAGCTGAATATCTCCTGTCCCAACGTCAAGAGCGGCGGCGTGCAGTTCGGCACGAGCTGCGAGTCGGTGGGACAGATCACCAAAGAGGTGCGCGCGCACTGCCGCAAGCCTCTGATCGTCAAGCTCAGCCCGAACGTCACCGATATCGCCTCGATCGCGCAGGCGGCGGAGGCAGGCGGCGCTGACGCGATATCCATGATCAACACCCTGACGGGCATGAAAATAGACATCAGAACACGCCGTCCAATCATCCGCAACAACACGGGCGGACTCAGCGGCGCGGCGGTATTTCCCGTAGCGGTGAGAATGGTGTGGCAGGTGTCCAACGCCGTCAGCATCCCCATCATCGGAATGGGAGGCATCACCACATGGGAGGACGCGGTGGAAATGATGATCGCGGGAGCGACCGCTCTGCAGATCGGCACCGTTCTGTTCTCCGACCCCTACGCGCCGGTCAAAATCGCGGAGGGAATCAATCAATTTCTCAATGACAATCATATCGCGAGCGTCACCGAGCTGACGGGTACGGTAATCCCTTGGTAAAAACATACCAACAATATTATTTTTCTTAACATCAAGGCAAGGAGTAATAAAGGCAAATGGACTATCAATACGATGTTGTGAATTATGATAAAAATATCCCCGCAACGATTATGTATCTCAATCTATCCTCGGAGACGCGCAAGACCGAGCTGCAGTGGCACAGAGAGCCGGAGCTGGTCTATGTGATTGAGGGCACGAGCGAATGTATCCGCAACGGCGAATCAAAGATGGTGGAGGAAGGAGATTTTATCCTGATCAACAGCGAGGACGTACATCTTGTCCGTCCCGTATCGGGCACAGGCTGCAGGCTGCTGTGCGTGAACTTTTCTTTTGAATATATCCGCATGTTCTGCAAATCCATCGACAGCGTATTTTTTGACGTCAACGGAGACAGTGAAGTGCACAGACAGATCGCGGACATCCTGAAGGAAATCGCCGCGACAGGCAGCGACGGCGACTACGTGTCGCTGCTGCAGATCTCCCATATCAACAGGATTTATTATCTGCTGCTCAGTCAGTGCATGTGCTTCCGCAGAAGCGGAGGAACGGTGTCAGCAACCAAGCGCGATTTTTCCTACGCGAAAACCGCGATCGCATATATAAACGAGAACTACAAGCGCGAGATTCCGCTCAATGAGATATCCTCGGTCGTGAATCTGTCGCCCTCCTACTTTTCCAAGTATTTCAAGAACGTCACGCAGGTCAGCTTTTCCAAGTATCTCGCGAACCTGCGGCTTGAAAACGCGATCAACGATATGATCCATCACAACTCTACCGTTTCGACCGCGGCGATGGAAAACGGCTTCGCCAACGTAAAGGCGTTCATCACCCAGTGCAAGAAGGTATACAACTGCACGCCCGCGCAATTCAAAAAGCGGCTTTCGGGCAGGGCATAAACAAAATAAAGGTTATTAACGGCTCGGAGCTTCGGCTCCGGGCCGTTTTTGTCATACTTTTGTTATGATTTGAAATTCTTGCACTTTGACCAATATTTTGCAGGAGAAAACCGCAGGAAACAGCCTTGAATAATTCCAAAATGAAATAATAGTCATATTCATTGTGAATATTGCATAAAATTCTAATATTGAATTTATTTGACATTACCAAAGAACCGCGTTATAATGCCACACAACAAAGGCAAGCAGGATTTCAACACCCTGCAAAAAATAAAATGACGATTCAATTCGTAACATATAAAGGAGTTTATTATGGCTAACGGAAATGCGAAAACTCACAAATTCATGTCTGTTTGCGCGCTGTCCTTAGCGGGACTGACCGCGTTTGGCTCGGTGTTCGCGGTAGCAGCCGCGGCGACCGCTCCCGAGCAGGTTACCGCCGAAGCTGCCACGGAAGCAGCGGATACCTCCGTATTTCATTATCTCTATGAAAGCGGTGAGTACCACGTACTCAGCGCACACGAGATAGAGGTCAAAAACGGCGACGAGTCCGTCAAGGTCGTCGTCAAGGACGGCACCGTCGCGGACGCTGTCAAGGCTGCGGGCTTTACCCTCGGCGAGACGCAGGTCACCTATCCTCCGATGGATACCAAAATCACGAAGGACATCACCGTCCGCATCCTGGACGCAAAGACGGTCGAGCTCACGGCGGACGGCGAAACAAAGGACGTCCTGCTGCCCTACGGCACCGTTGAGGAAGCGCTGATCATGGGAGGCGTCAAGCTCGGCAAGGAGGACATCCTCGACGTGAAGCGTGACAAGGATATCAGCAAGGTCGACGCGATCACGATCAAGCGTGTGACATATAAAAACGAAACCGAAACCGAAGCCGTACCCTACGACAAGGTCAAGGAGAACTCGGACGAGCTGGAGCTTGGCGAAACCAAGATCGGCACCGAAGGCAAGGACGGCGAGAAGGCAGTCGTCAAGAAGGTCAAGTACATCGACGGCGAACGCGACAGCAGCGAGACCATCGCCGAGAAGGTCATCAAAAAGCCCGTTGACGAGGTAACGCTCGTCGGCACCAAGGGCGCAGGCTCCACAGGCGGCGCGGGCACCTTCACCGACGAGAACGGCGTCGAGGTTTCTTATAAATATAAGCTGACCGGTTCAGGCACGGCATATACCGCAGCTCCCGGCGCGTCGACGTCCACAGGCGCCGCCGTTTATGAGGGCGGCGTTGCGGTCAATCCCAACCTGATTCCCTACGGCTCCAAGCTCTACATCGTATCCACCGACGGCAGCCGCACCTACGGCTACGCGACAGCGGTCGATACAGGCGGAGCGCTGATGGACGGTTCGGCGATCGTCGACTGCTTCTACTTCTCCTATGACGCGTGCATGAGCTGGGGACGCAGAGACGTCAATGTTTATGTCATCGAATAAGATGATTTCATATATAGAGATTGTGTGTTTGAAAAAATGATTGATTTTTGAATCATTATCATATATAATAGGTGATGTTATTGTACATCACCTATTTTTATTGAAAGGAAAGATATTATGAAAAAGCTTTGCGCGGCAATTCTTGCGGCGGTCATGTTTGCGGCAGTCGCATCGGGCTGCTTTGGTGCGGGACAGAAGGCAGCCGTCGCCACGGGAGACGAGGCGGCAAGTCAGAATGCCTCGGATTATGAAAACAACTTTGAGGGACTTTGCAACTATCTCGCGTCCTTCGGCTATATCAACCCCGTCGATGAAAACGCGGACGTCACCTTCACCGTGATGGACGCTTCGCTGATCGGAGCGGCAAAGGGCAGAAGATTCACCGAGCAGACCATGAAGAAGGCGAACATCGAGATCTACGAGTACAGCGACACCAAGAACGCCACGGCGGACGAGGTTCTCAAGAGCGTCAAGGACAACGGCACGTTTTCCATTCTCGAGCTGCCCGAGGTCAACGCGCTTCTCTCGGACAACGGCAAATATCTGATGGTATATAAAGACCAGACCATCGACGAGAGCAAGACGGACGCGGACAACTACAAGCTCAGAGAAGAAATCATTGAAAAATTCAAAGAATTCCACAAGTAATTTCAGAGGCAGCCAAGCGGCTGCCTTTTGTTATTGTGCGATTGTCATAATACTATTCTGCAAAAGCGAAAAACTTTATTCAGATAAAGCATAAAAGCGAGCAACAACATCTTGTGGCAGGGTATGCCAAAAAAGGCGAAAAAACACAAACGCGAAAAAAATCTGAAAAAAATCAAAAAAAGTTTGAAAAAAGGGTTGACTTTTCGGGATAAAGAGCGTATAATAGCAAATGTTCGGTCGGGGACAACGACAAACACAATGTGAAAAACCACTAAAGTGAATGTCACAAAGTTGTTCAAACTGAACAATAGGACCTTGAAAATTGAACAACGAAGAAAGAAGAACCCGTAATGTTCTTTGAGTAAAATACTCTAAGAAATTACAGTGAGATGTACACTAAAATACATCGGTAAATTCACGAACGTGTCAGCAATGATAAGTTCTGAATAAGAGATTAAAACTCTGAAAAATGATTTGAACAGCGAAAGCCGTTGAGATACAAATTTGATCGGAAGA
>NZ_JAEQMG010000124.1 GCF_016680995.1 Ruminococcus difficilis
GGGCAGATTGCCGAGCACGCTGTCCCTGTCCTCATCGAACCAGCCGTCGTCGTAGTGCGCGTGAGCGTCGAAGATATTACTCAGCATATTTTCGCGCCCGCGGGCATACCATCTATTGTGAGCACCTGGAGCTTCTCGTCCTTGCCCTCGCCCTCAACGGCTGATAGGATCATTCCGTGGCTCTCAACGCCGCAGAGCTTTACGGGCTTGAGGTTCGATACAAAGAGTATCTTCTTGCCGACCAGCTCCTCGGGCTGATAGAACATCGCGATTCCACTGACGATAGTGCGCTCGTCAGCTCCGTCGAAGATTGTGAACTTCAGAAGTTTCTTTGACTTCTTGACCTTCTCGCAGGCTCTTACCTCGCCGACGCGGATATCGCTCGCCGCGAAGTCGTCAATGCCAATCTGAGCGACGCCCGCAAGCTCCTCGCGGATCTTGGCCGCGCGCGGGTCCTCGTCGTTGTTCTTGATAATGCTGTTGAGCTCCTCGATTTCCTTCTCGACGTCGATTCTCGGGAAGAGCGCCTCGCCCTTCTTTACGGTGACGTTTTCGGGGAGAACATTGAACTTGTCTGCGTTGCCGTAGCTTGCGCACTTCTCGCATGCGCCGATCTGTTCGAGAGCCTTGGGCATGGTTGTGGGCATGAAGGCGGACAGCAGAGTCGCGACAATGCGGATAGTGTCGAGCAAATTGTAGAGAACGGTAGCGAGCCTTGCGCGGTTATTCTCGTCCTTTGCGAGAATCCACGGCGCTGTCTCGTCGATATACTTGTTGGCGCGCGAAACGACCTTGAAAATCTCGGCGAGAGCATTCTGCAGCTGAGTTTTTTCGATGAAGTCGTCAACCTTCGCGCGGAGAGAGGTTGCCTCGTTGATCAGATCCTCGTCAAACTCGCCTGCCTGACGCTCTGAGGGCAGAGTGCCGCCGAAGTACTTCTCGACCATCGCGACGGTGCGCGAAACGAGGTTGCCCAGACCGTTAGCGAGGTCGGAATTTATGCGGTTGATCATGATCTCGTTCGAGAACGAGCTGTCGGAGCCGAGAGCCATCTCGCGCATGATGTGGTAGCGGATAGCGTCTGCGCCGTAACGCTCGCCGAGAATGAACGGGTCAACGACGTTGCCGAGAGACTTGGACATCTTCTGACCGTTGAAGGTGATCCATCCGTGAACCGCGAGGTGCTTTGGCAGCGGAAGCTCGAGAGCCATCAGCATAGCAGGCCAGATGATCGCGTGGAAGCGCATGATGTCCTTTGCGACCATGTGAGTGTCGGCAGGCCAGTACTTGTCGTAGTCGTCGTACCTGTCGTTGAGATAGCCGAGGGCGGTGATATAGTTGGAGAGCGCGTCGATCCAGACATAGACGACGTGCTTGTCGTCAAAGGTTACGGGAATGCCCCACTTGAAGGTCGTGCGCGAAACGCAGAGGTCCTCAAGACCGGGACGGATAAAGTTGTTTACAAGCTCCGTCGCGCGGGTCTTGGGACGGAGATAGTCGGTTTCGGTGAGCAGTTTCTCAATGCGGTCGGCAAACGGCGACATCTTGAAGAAGTACGCCTCCTCCTTTGCCTCGGTGACCTCTCTGCCGCACTCGGGGCACTTGCCGTCAACGAGCTGGCTCTCAGTCCAGAAGCTCTCGCAGGGCGTGCAGTATTTGCCGCTGTACTCGCCCTTGTAGATATATCCCTTGTCGTAGAGTGTCTTGAAGATTTTCTGGACGCTCTCGATGTGGTAGTCGTCGGTGGTGCGGATATAGCGGTCGTAGCTGATATTCATAAAGCGCCAGAGACCCTTGAAGATCTCGGCGATCTCGTCAACGTATTCCTTGGGAGAGACGCCTTTCTCGGCGGCCTTCTGTTCGATTTTCAGGCCGTGCTCGTCGGTGCCTGTGAGAAACATCACGTCATAGCCCTGCATTCGTCTGTAGCGCGCGATAGAGTCGCAGGCGACGGTGGTGTAGCAGTGTCCGATATGCGGATTGCCTGACGGGTAGTAGATGGGCGTAGTGATGTAAAATGTCTCTTTTTTACACATGAGTAATTCCTCCTAAATGTTCAGCGAATGGGCTGTATCTTTTATTATAACAATTCCTGCGGAAAAATGCAACAGAAACACAACAATCTGCCAAAAACGCAGGCGTTGCCGATAAAATGAAAATACCTCTTGACAAAAGGAACAATGTATGGTATTATAATATAGCTGTAAGACAGCAAGACAGCGCACATATCGCGGGATAGAGCAGTTCGGTAGCTCGTCGGGCTCATAACCCGAAGGTCGTTGGTTCAAATCCGGCTCCCGCAACCAAACAAGACGGTTTTTCGAAACCGTCTTTTCTTTTTCCGATTTTTCCGAAAATGCCCGAAAACGGCTTATCTATGCGGTTTTCAAACAGCAATAGAATAAAGTTGGGAAAAGTTAAGTCAGAATTAATACAGTTAAATCGCAGTCAAATCGCAGTCACAAATAAAACCTGAGCCGCCGAAATCGTTTCCGACAATCATTTTTTCGGAGGTTAAAGCTATGACAAACACAAAGATCACTTACACACAGCAGGGCGACTATCTTCTTCCCGATTTGAAACTGCCTGAACAGCCGAAGGTCGAAATCGGAATTTTCGGAAAGCGGCGTCTTCGCTATTTGGAGCGTAACCGTAATATACTCTACACAAATCTGCTTACTAAAGGAAAGCTGACCGCTTATCTCACCGATATCGACGAACAGGCGGAGAATATGTTTGATCGGTTGGTAAGGCAGCTTGCAGAGCGTGAGGGCGTGACGGAGCAGCTTAAAGCAGAAAACCAAATGCTATGGGTTAAGAAGATGAATTCTATCCGCAACCGAGCAGAGGAAATCGTTAATCACGAGTTGATTTACAACTAAAACCAGATTGTGAGGTAAAAGGCGTTTTCTCAGTGTACTGAAAGCCGACCCGAAGCTACTCGTCAAAAACAATATTATCAGCGCATAAAATGAATCCGGCGCCCCTTGATAGGCAAATCGCTTATCAAGGGGCGTTTCACTTTGGATTTACAAGAAATCAGTGCACCAAAAACACACCATCTTGCAGTGTATTATTATTGCAGAATGAATTTCAATATGATATGATAGAGATAAGAGGTGGTATGATGTTCGCTAAATCTCCGAAAAAACTGATAATAATGAATATTTTGGATATCCTCAAACGATACACAGACGAAAATCACCGGCTAAGCCAGAAAGAGATTCAGGATATTCTTGAGCGTGAATATGATATGACGGTTGAGCGCAAGGCTGTTAAGCGCAATCTGATGAACCTGATCGAGTTCGGCTATAACATCAATTACAGCGAGAGCGTGCGAATATTCAAAGATAAGGACGGAAAAGAACAGGAGAATGTGATCCTTTCCGACTTTTATCTTGAGCGTGAATTTACCGACAGTGAACTGCGGCTGCTGATCGACAGTGTGCTGTTCTCAAATCATATCCCCTATAAGCAGGATAAGGAGCTGGTCGATAAGTTAGCTTCTCTGTCCAATATCTATTTCAAAAAACGAGTGAACCATATCGCCCGTATGCCGGAGGATAAGGCGGATAACAAGCAGCTTTTTTACAATGTTGAACTGTTAGACGAGGCGATCGACAAAAGACGCAAGGTGCGTTTTCACTATCTTGAATATCACACCGACAAAAAGCTGCATAAGCGGCGAAATAAAATCGGCAAGGTTAGGGAATATATCATCAATCCCTATCAGTTAGTCGCCAAAGAGGGCAAGTATTATCTGATTTGCAACTATGATAAGTATGACAATATCAGCAACTACCGTGTCGACCGCATAACGGATTTGGAGATCCTTGACGAAAACATCAAGCCTTTTGATCGGCTCAAAGGCAGCGACGGCAGAAAGCTTGATCTTGAGGAGTATATGGATAAGCACGTCTATATGTTTTCGGGCGAGAACGTGAGGGCTGTGTTCCGAGCGGATAAAAGCCTGATCAGCGACATCATTGATATGTTCGGCAAGGAAGTCAGATTCAGCGAAGAAACCAACGACGAGATAACCGTCACGGTAAACGTCAACGAGCTTGCTATGGAGCAGTTTGCAAAGGCATTTACACCTTGGGTTGAGGTTATCAAGCCTGTTACGCTCAGGGAAAAAATGATTGAAAATCTGAGTGAAGGGTTGGAAAAATATAAAGATTAATAGGAGGAACCACCGTGAACAACAATGAAATCGTATATGAACTGACAGAACAATGGGATGAGCTTATTATAATAGGAAAATGCTTTGACGGAGAGGATGAGTTTTTCGACACAGATTACTTTGTTGAGTGTATGAGAGAAACGTTTCATTATTTCTTCGATGGGAGAGAGCGTGCAGAACAGCTCACCAAAGCAGAGATTGCTCTGTACGGATATATCTTCGCTTACACAAAGCTACCCGTTGAGTTTATTAATGAAAACAGCGAGGACTTTGAAAAAAGTCAGTTAGCCGCAGATGTGCTTGCACACGCTATTCTCGGCGAAAGGAATGAATATATTTCCGGAACCAAGCTAAAACAGACTATTTATAACGGCAAGAGCTTTGTCGCATACGAATACGATATCACAACAGATGATATGGGCAAATTCACGGAACTCTCCGCGGATGAATTTAAAGAGGAACTTGAATAGCTTTTTCAACAGAGCAGCACATCTACGAGCTGCTCTGTTCCTTTATGCACCGTTTTTGTTCCACGCTATATGGTATATTTATAGTACACAGAACAAGGAGGTGCAATATGATTTATTACAAGATAAAATGCAAATACACGGTTACAGAAGAAACGGATGAAGCCAAGCTGATGAGATTTTGGAGAAAAGCTGATTCGAGTTATGTTGGCGGACAAATATTTAGGGTGATTATTCTTGAACGTGATGATACAACAATTGACGCTCTTTTGATGTTCTCGGTTAGTGATCACTCGCTTTCATCGATTAAAAAGCGAGTAATCAGCGAATTCGATGAAACCGGAGAAACAATTAAAAGCTTAAATTTTTCTAAAACTCCTGAGGAAATAACAGTTACAGAGGCAATATCTTTAATTCGATGCAGAACAATAGATGGTGCAGGCGGAAATGCTTACAGATGCTCAAAACGTGTGGCGACAAGATGGTGCAACGCCGAATATTTGAATGATAATTTTGATTTAAAGTTTGATGAATTTGTTCTGCCGCACACACAATTATCCTTTTTGAAAGCCAAAGATGAAGCACGGGGTATTCTTGCAGATGAATCTTTTTATGAAGAGCTTGAAAGAATCTATTCACCTTTGAACAAGCGTAAGTTTTGCGGTAATCCCGTTAATTATTTAATCAACGCCGCTTCAAGAGAAACAGCAAAAAATCTTGTAAAACTACTGACTAAAGCGCTGTATTCAAATAAAAGGTTGTTAAGTACAAGGGTTGCTTATGTAACTGAGCTTGGCGATGTATCATATGACAAGGCTATAAAAAATCTTTGCGAAAATTCATATGCTTCTGTGGTGGTAATAGAATGCAGCGACAGCAATATAAAGGACGACAGATTTGCAAGAGGACACGAAAGACTAAGCGAAGATATTTATGATATCCTCAAGGAATATTCGCTGCAAACCGCATTTATCCTTGTTGATTTGGGGAGCAAAGCGTGTAAACAGGCAGTCGGAGAACTGATTGTCAAAGAGGATATAAGCTTTATCGAGATATCCGAAGGAAAGGGAGATAACAGCACAGGAAAGAAATACCTTAAAACGCTGCTCAAAGAAAATAAAGTTCGCTATGTCAAAGAAGATTTTGTTATACCCGAACAGGAGGTATACAGTGTAAACGACATCGTTACTGCATACAGGAATATAAAAAAGAACCGTATCAGAAACAGCTTGTATAAGTCATACAAAGAGATAAAACCCTTAAAAATCGATGCTCCAGTAGCTGTTTCAAACAGTTATGAAAAATTGCAGAGTATGGTCGGTTTAACTGAAATCAAGTCAATCATCGACCAGATCGTCTCCTCTCAGAAGATAAATAAACTCCGTGTTGAAATGGGGCTTGATGTAACAGGCATTTCAAAGCATATGATTTTTACGGGAAACCCCGGTAGCGCTAAAACAACGGTCGCAAGACTGCTCACCTCGATTTTATACGAAGAAAAGGTAATTGACAGAAACAGGTTCGTTGAATGCGGACGTCAGGATCTGGTCGGCAGATATGTCGGATGGACAGCCAAACAAGTAGAAGAGCAATTTCGCAAAGCAATGGGCGGTATTCTTTTTATTGACGAGGCGTATTCCCTTGTCGAAAGAGAGGGGTTATACGGCGATGAAGCGATAAACACTATCGTTCAGATGATGGAAAATTACCGTGATACTGTAATCGTTATTTTTGCCGGATATCCTGATAAAATGGAAAGGTTCCTTGAAAAGAACGAGGGGCTTCGCAGTCGAATAGCGTTTCATATCGATTTTCCCGATTATAACGCGGATGAGCTTTGCGATATTTTGAAGCTGATGAGTAAAAACAAGGGCTTTACTCTTGATGGTGAGGCTGAAGAAAAGTGCCGCAGGATCTTTGATGAAGCTTGTAAAAACGCGGAATTCGGAAACGGCAGATTTGTACGGAATTTGCTTGAACAGGCAATCATCAAGCAGTCTTCACGCTTAGTGAAGGAATACGGCAATACAAAGATCGATAAAAGTATTGTATCGTTGCTCTCCGCCGACGATTTTGATATCAATGCTGCAAAGGTATACAAGACCGAAAAAATCGCTATAGGATTTTAGGATATATATTTGTAAAGGACTTGAAATCAATGCATTATGTGATCAGTGATATTCACGGGTGCTACGCACAGTTTACGGAGCTCCTTGAATTAATACATTTTAAGGACACGGATACGTTATATGTGCTCGGCGATATTGTTGACAGAGGCCCTCACCCAATCAAAGTCTTATCTGCGCTTATGGAAATGCCGAATGTTGTTTGTATCGTCGGCAACCACGAGCTTATGGCGTTAGTCGGGCTTAGGTTTCTTAACACACAGATAACGAATGAATCTATTGAGTCGATGGATGAAGAAACAGTAGGTAATCTTTTTAATTGGATACGCAACGGTGGTCAGACAACCATAGATGAGTTTAAGACTTTATCCCTGGATAAGCGTCAGGAAATCATCGATTTTATAATGGATTTTTCCGTGTATGAGGAGCTGACTGTCAACGGTCAAAAGTATCTGCA